>NZ_JBIVYX010000001.1:24836-960939 GCF_044759225.1 Streptomyces sp. NPDC101132 | reverse complement strand
CCCACCCCTGGGGCTTTGGGGCTTCGCCCTGGCCTTCGGCCACCCCAGGCCCGGGCCTGCCTCCGGTCCAGCCTGCCACGACGCCTCAAGCACCTTCCCCACACACCACACGACCGGCCGGGGCGGCCAAGGGGGGTGGGGCCCGTCGTGGTGTGCGGGGCATGCCGGTACCCGGCGCTGGTATCGCCGTGGCGGGAGGCGGACGGGCTTCGCCCTGGCGGGGTCGGGCGGGTCGGCGGGGACCGGGTGGGGGTGCCGGCCTGCGAGGACCGTGACGGGAGGGGGTGGTGACGGCCACAGACCGGGGCCCGAGAATCGTGGGTATGCTCGCCGCCATGCCCCCAGCCCCTTCCCCCGCGTCCCGGGACGAACCAGTCATACGGGACGGCGGAGACGCCTGCCCGGGTGCGCTGCGTCTGCACGCGGCGGACGACGGGTACCTGGCGCGCGTACGCCTGCCCGGCGGTCTCCTCACCGCTCGTCAGGCCGACCTGCTGGGGCAGGCCGCCGGGCGGTTCGGGGACGGAAACCTGGACGTCACGTCGCGCGGCAACGTGCAGTTGCGCGGTCTCGCGGATGCCTGCGGGGCGGAGCTGGCCGCGCTGCTGGACGGGGCCGGGCTGCTGCCCGCGCCCGGTCACGAGCGGGTGCGGAACATCGTGGCCACCCCCATGTCCGGGCTGGACGGGCCGCCGGAGCGTGATGTGCTGCCCTGGGTGCGGGAGTTCGACCGCATGCTGTGTGCGGATGCGCGGGTGACCGCTTTGTCCGGGCGTTTCCTGTTTGCTTTTGATGATGGCCGCGGCGATGTCGCCGCGCTCGATCCCGACGTCACCGTGCTGGCGCTCGGTGGATCCGCCCCAGGGGGTGGGCTTCTCGGGTCGGGGCGGGCCCTGGTGCGGCTCGGGGGTGGCGCGGATGCCGTTGAGGTGGATGCCGGTGACGCGCCGCGGGCCGCGCTGCTCGCTGCTCATGCCTTCCTCGACGCCGTGGACGTGGCCGGGACCAGGGCCTGGCGGGTGGCCGAGCTGCCCGCCGGACACGCCTTGTCCGCGGGGGAGTTCGCCGGCCGGCTGAGCCGGGCCGGGATCGGCGCCCGGTACCGGGGTGACGTCAAGTGGCCCTGCGCGGAGCCGGTGCGGCCCCGCGGGGTGGGTCCCGGTCCCCGGTCGCACCTGTGCGTGCTGCCGCCCCTCGGACGGTTCACCGCCGGTCAGTGGCGGGAGCTGGTCCGCGTCGCCGGGCAGTCCCGCGGCCCCCTGCGCATCACCCCCTGGCGCGGCGTCGTCCTCGCGGACGTGCCGGTCGACGGTGCCGGGCTGCTGGAGGCTGCCGGGCTCGTCGTCGCGGCCGACAGCGTCTGGGAGTCCGTCACGGCCTGCACCGGGCGCCCCGGTTGTGCCAAGTCCCTGGCCGACGTGCGGGCCGACGCGCAGCTCGCCGTACGGGCGGACCGGCCGGCCGCACCGGGCGCGATGCCCGTCCACTTCTCCGGGTGCGAGCGGCGGTGCGGACACCCGCGCGGCACCGCCTGGGCCGACCTCGTCGCCGCGCCCGACGGCTACCGGCTCACCGCCCCCGGTCGGCCGGCCCGTACCGGCCTGGCCCCCTCCGACCTCGCCGCCGCCCTGGCGGAGGCGCGTACCACCCCTCACCCGTCGTCGCAGACCGCAGTGAAGAAATGAGCGAGTACACCGTGTTCGAGTACGAGAAGGACGGCGCGTCGATCTATCGCCAGTCCTTTGCCACGATCCGCGCCGAGGCGGATCTCGCCGGGCTGCCCGCCTCGGTCGCCCAGGTGGCGGTGCGCATGATCCACGCCTGCGGCATGACCGACCTCACCCGGGACCTCGGCTACACCGACGACGTCGTGGTGCGCGGCCGGGCCGCCCTGCACGCCGGCGCGCCGATCCTCTGCGACGTACAGATGGTCGCCAGCGGCGTGACCCGCAGGCGGCTGCCCGCCGACAACCGGGTCGTGTGCACCCTCTCCGACCCCGAAGTGCCGGAGCTGGCCCGCAAGATGGGTACGACGCGCAGTGCGGCCGCCCTTGAGCTGTGGCGCGACCGGGGCCTGCTGGAGGGCTCCGTGATCGCCGTCGGCAACGCGCCGACCGCGCTCTTCCGGCTGCTGGAGATGATCGAGGAGGGCGCGCCGCGCCCGGCCGCGGTCATCGGCGTGCCGGTCGGCTTCATCGGGGCCGCCGAGTCCAAGGACGCGCTGGCCGCGCACCACTCCGGGCTCGACCACCTGATCGTGCGGGGCAGGCGTGGCGGCAGCGCGATCGCGGCCGCCGCCATCAACGCGATCGCGAGCGAGGAAGAATGAGCCAGCAGACCGCCGAGCAGACCACCCGGCCCGCCGCCGGGCGCCTCTACGGTGTCGGGCTCGGCCCCGGCGACCCCTCGCTGATGACGCTGCGCGCCGTCCAGGTGATCGCCGAGGCGGACGTGGTGGCGTACCACAGCGCCCGCCACGGCCGCTCGATAGCGCGCTCGATCGCCGCGGAGCACCTGCGCGCGGACCACATCGAGGAACCCCTGGTCTACCCGGTCACGACCGAGACCACGGACCACCCGGGCGGCTACCAGGGTGCGATGGAGGAGTTCTACGCCTCCGCCGCGGCCCGGCTGGCCGCGCACCTGGACGCCGGCCGGACGGTCGCGGTGCTCGCGGAGGGCGACCCGCTCTTCTACGGCTCGTACATGCACATGCACAAGCGGCTGGCCGACCGCTACCCGACCGAGGTGATTCCCGGTGTGACCTCGGTGAGCGCCGCCGCCGCACGGCTCCAGACGCCGCTGGTCGAGGGCGAGGAGGTGCTCACGATCCTGCCCGGCACGCTCCCCGAGGAGGAGCTGACGGCCCGTCTGGCCGCCACCGACTCCGCCGTGGTGATGAAGCTCGGCCGCACCTTCCCGGCCGTCCGCCGGGCCATGGAGACGTCCGGGCGGCTCGCCGAGGCCAAGTACGTCGAGCGCGCCACCATGGCGGGCGAGCGGACCGGTGAACTCGCCGACACGGATCCGGAGTCGGTCCCGTACTTCGCGGTGGCCGTGGTGCCGAGCCGGGTCGGCAACCCCGGCAGCCGGCCGGCGGCGGAGACCGGCGAGGTCGTGGTCGTGGGCACCGGGCCGGCCGGCCCGCTGTGGCTGACCCCGGAGACCCGCCGGGCGCTGGCCGACGCCGAGGTGCTGGTCGGGTACACCACGTACCTCGACCGGGTGCCCCGCAGGGCGGGCCAGGTGCGGCACGGCTCGGACAACAAGGTGGAGTCGGAGCGCGCCGAGTTCGCCCTGGACCTGGCGCGGCGCGGCAAGCGGGTCGCGGTGGTCTCCGGCGGCGACCCGGGTGTCTTCGCCATGGCCACCGCCGTCCTGGAGGTCGCGGCGCAGGACGGGTACCGGGACGTGCCGGTGCGCGTGCTGCCGGGTGTGACGGCCGCCAACGCCGCGGCGGCGGCCGCCGGCGCGCCGCTGGGCCACGACTACGCGACCATCTCCCTCTCGGACCGGCTCAAGCCGTGGGAGGTCATCGCGGAGCGGCTGGCCGCGGCGGCCCGGGCCGACCTGGTGCTGGCCCTGTACAACCCCGGTTCCCGCAGCCGCACCTGGCAGGTCGGCAAGGCCCGGGAGCTGCTGCTGGAGCACCGGTCCCCGGACACGCCGGTCGTGCTGGCCCGCGACGTGGGCGGACCGGAGCAGTCGGTCCGCATCGTGAGGCTGGCCGACCTCGACCCGGCCGAGGTCGACATGCGGACGATCCTGCTGGTCGGCTCGTCGCAGACCCAGGTGGCCCGCCGCGGGGACGGCGAGCAGGTCACCTGGACCCCGCGCCGCTACCCGGAGGCGTGACGCCCGGACGGGGCGGCGGACGGGCCGCGGCGGCGGCCGCGCGAGCCGCGGCGCCCTGACGCCCGCCGCCCGACGCGGACGGCCCTCCCCCTCCCCCGTGCGGGGGAGGGGGATCCCCCGTGCGGGGGGAGGCACGCACCCCGGCGGGCTGGGAGCTTGGGGGCATGGAACACGAAAGGAAGTCGATCCGTGCCCGCCGCCCGCTGGGGCTACGGCTGGGCGAGCTGCTGGAAGAGGGTGCCGATCCGGGACTGGTCGGCGACGAGCGGGAGCGTGTCGAAGTACAGCTCCCAGGCGCCGCCCGGCCCGAAGCGCTCCACGATGCCGAAGGACACCTCGCGGAAGCGGGGTTCCGCCGCCGGGTCGTCCTGGGCGAGGGGGATGCGGGCGGTGCCGTGCCACTCCACGTACGCCGTGGTCCGCTCGAAGGCAGCCTGGCCGGCCTGGAACCGCAGGCCCGCGGTCTCGAAGAGCCGCTCCAGGTACGCCGTCTTCGCCTCCGGAGCCGCCAGCGGCCGCCCCACCCCCGGGCCGGTCAGCCGTGCCCCGGCCATCCGCCGGACCAGCGCCCCGGCGTCCCCGGCGTTCCACGCGGCCAGCCGGTCGGCGATCTCGTCGGCCCGGAACCGCTCCGGCGCCCGCCGGTCCGTCCCCGGCGCGCCGTCCGCCTGGTCGGCGACGTTCCCGAACAGGTCCGGCACCGCGCCGGGAAGGGTGTCGCGGAACAGCGCGGCCCGGTCGTAGTAGCGGCGCGCCTGGAGGGTCTTGCCGTCGTCGCCGAGCACGTTGCGGGCGATCTGCGGGTAGGCCACCGTGCGGCCCTTGAGGGTGACCTCGTTCCACTGGCCGAACATCATCACGGCGCCGTCCGCGACCACGTCCGTGCCCCGGTAGCGCAGGTCCGGCGCGAGCCGCAGCGAGCCGGCGATGGAGGTGCCGATCGTGGTGTGGCCCCGCTGCACCGTGCCGCCGGCCTCCCAGAGGGAGGCGTCCGCATCGAAGACGTCCAGGTACGCCCTGACCCGCGGGTGGGCCAGGTCCCCGGGGGCCGGGGGAGTGCCGGTCGGCATCTCCCCGAAGGCGAGCTGCCGCCGTATGAAGGCGCAGGCATTGGGCGTGATCCGGCCCTCCAGCCGGTCCACCCGCTCCCGCACCGCGGGGCAGTCCCCGAAGGACGGCGCCCCGGCGGCGGCACCCGCGACGGCAGCCGTCCCCCCACCCCCGGCCCCCACCGCCAGCACCGCCGCCACACCCACGACCACACCACGCCGACCCGCGAACATCCCCCGCACCTCTCCCTGTTGCCGCTTGCGTGGGACCACCATCGCCGCGGCCCCACGCCCCGGTCGATTACCTCGGAGGTCATACCGGGGGCGTCGGGGACGTCACGAGCGGTGACGCGGAGGAGCGTGTGCGCGGTGGCGGTGGCCGTGGCGGTGGCGGTGGCGGCGGGGGCGGGGGCGAGTGCGTGCGGGCGGGCGTCGGAGAGGTGGCCGGGAGGCTGGGGCGCCGGGCGGGGTCAGCGTCCGGTGGTGCCGGGCTCCGGGAGCGGACGGACCGTGCGGTGCAGCCAGACGAGCGCTTCGGGTACGTCGGCCGCGACCGCGATGCCCGGGGGGACCGGTGGGCGGCGGACGATGACGACCGGGACGTTCGCCTCGCGGGCGGCCGTCAGCTTCGGGGAGGTGGCGGCGCCGCCGCTGTCCTTGGTGACCAGGACGTCGACGGCGTGGGCGCGCAGCAGGGCGCGTTCGCCGTCCAGGGTGAACGGGCCGCGGTCCAGCAGGACTTCGGTGCGGGCCGGCCGGGGGCCCTCCGGTGCGTCCACCGAGCGGACCAGGAACCAGAGGTCGTCCAGGCCGGCGAAGGCCGCCAGGCCCATCCGGCCGGTGGTGAGGAAGACCCGCTCGCCCAGCCCCGGCAGCACGGCGGCCGCCTCCTCCAGCGAGGACACCTCGTGCCAGTCGTCGCCCGGCACCGGCGCCCACGAGGGCCGGCGCAGCGCCAGCAGCGGCACGCCGGCCGCGGCGGCGGCCGCGGCCGCGTGGAAGCTCATCCGCTCCGCGAAGGGGTGCGTGGCGTCCACCACCGCGTCCACGGCGTGCTCCCGGAGCCAGTCGGCCAGGCCCTCGGGGCCGCCGAAGCCGCCGATCCGGGTCTCGCCCGGCGGCAGCACGGGCCGGTTCACGCGCCCCGCGAGCGAGCTGGTGACGCGCAGGCCGGGCTCGCCGGCCAGCGCCTCGGCCAGACGGCGCCCCTCGGTGGTGCCGCCCAGTACCAGGACGTGCGCCGCCGCGGGCGTCCTAGCAGACATGCCGGTCGCGCTCGGCGGAGTACAGGTGGCTGTCGCGGAACTGCTCCGCGCCCAGCGTCCGGCCCACGATGATGACCGCCGTGCGCACCAGGCCGGCCGCCTTCACCTGCCCGGCGATGTCGTCGAGCGTGCCGCGCAGCACCAGTTCGTCCGGGCGGCTGGCCATCGCCACCACCGCGGCCGGGCAGTCGGCGCCGTAGTGCGGCAGCAACTCCTCCACCACCCGGTCCACGTACCGGGTGGCCAGGTGCAGCACCAGCAGCGCCCCGCTGCGGCCCAGCGTCGCCAGGTCCTCGCCCGGCGGCATCGGGGTGGCCTGCTGCGCGATGCGGGTCAGGATCACCGTCTGGCCCACCGTGGGCACGGTCAGCTCCCGCTTCAGCGCGGCCGCCGCCGCGGCGAAGGCCGGTACGCCCGGCACGACCTCGTACGGCACGCCGGCCTGGTCCAGGCGCCGCATCTGCTCGGCCACCGCGCTGAACACGGACGGGTCGCCCGAGTGCAGCCGCGCGACGTCCTGGCCCGCCTCGTGGGCCCGCACCAGCTCCGCGACGATCTCGTCGAGGTTCAGCTGCGCGGTGTCGACCAGCCGGGCGCCGGGCGGGCACTCGGCCAGCAGCTCGCGGGGGACCAGGCTGCCCGCGTACAGGCAGACCTGGCAGGAGGCCAGCGTCCGGGCACCGCGCACCGTGATCAGGTCCGCGGCGCCGGGGCCGGCGCCGATGAAGTACACGGTCATATGTGATCTCCCGATGTGACGTGTGGTGTCGTGGCGGTGCCGGCCGCGGCCGTGGTCCCCGCCTTAGGACCCGCGGCCTCCGCCGCGCCGCCCGGCTTGCTCACGGACCACTGCGTGATCGGCATCGCCTGCCGCCAGCCCGTGAACCCGCCCACCGGCACCGCGTGGGAGACCGCGAGCTTCACCAGCTCACCTCCCAGCTCCCGGTGCCACCGGGCGAGCAGCGCCTCGGACTCCAGCGTGACGGTGTTGGCGACCAGCCGGCCACCCGGCCGCAGTGCGGCCCAGCAGGCCTCCAGCAGCCCGGGCGCGGTCAGGCCGCCGCCGATGAACACCGCGTCCGGCACGGGCAGTTCGGACAGTGCGTCCGGCGCGGCGCCGCGGACGACGCGCAGCCCCGGCACCCCGAGCGCGAGCGCGTTGCGCACGATGCGCTCGGCTCGTACGGCGTCCCGCTCGACGGTCACGGCCCGGCAGGACCGGTGCGCGCGCATCCACTCGATGGCGATGGACCCGGAGCCCCCGCCGATGTCCCACAGCAGCTCGCCGGGGGCGGGAGCCAGCGCGCCCAGGGTGACGGCCCGTACGTGACGCTTGGTCAGCTGTCCGTCGTGCTCGTACGCGGCGTCCGGCAGGCCCGGCGTGACGGCCAGCCGCAGCGCGCCCTCGGCCCGCCGGCACTCCAGTGCGATGACGTTGAGCGGATCGCCCGGAGCGCGCGACCAGTCCTCGGCCCGGCCGGTGAAGGAGTCCTCGCGCTCGGAGCCGAGCTGCTCCAGTACGGTCATCCGGCTCGGCCCGAAGCCGCGCTCCCGCAGCAGTGCGGCCACTTCGGCGGGGGTGCCGGCACCGGCGCTCAGCACCAGCAGCCGGCGGCCGTCGTGCAGGGCGGCGACCAGGCCCGCGGCGGGCCGCCCCACCAGCGTGACGACCTCGGTCTCCTCGACCGGCCAGCCCAGCCGGGCACAGGCGTAGGAGACGGAGGACGGGTGCGGCAGCACCCGGAGCCGGCCGGCGCCCAGCTCCTCGGTGAGGGCCCGGCCGATCCCGTAGAACATCGGATCCCCGCTGGCCAGTACGGCGATCCGGCGCCCGGCGTGCGCGGCGAGCAGCCGCGGGACGGCGGGCCGGAGCGGCGAGGGCCAGGCCACCCGCTCGCCCGGGCAGTCCGCCGCGGGCAGCAGGTCGAGCTGCCGGCCGCCGCCGATGAGCACCTCGGCGGCGCCGAGGTGCGCGCGGGCCGTGGCGGAGAGCCCCGCCCAGCCGTCCGCGCCGATCCCGACGACGGTCACGGGTGACGGTGACGGGGGCACTGGGGAACTCACGGGCCGGGTCCTCGGGGTCAGCTGGAGGGGAGCGGGACCCGACTCTACTGGCCCCTGACCTGCACGGGGGCCCCGGCCCCTGTGGCCGTCCTCACGCCGCCGGGCTCCCGCCAGGCTCCCGCCGGGGCCCACCCGGCTCCCGCCGGGGCCCACCCGGCTCCCGCCGGGGCCCACCCGGCTCCCGCCGGGGCCCACCCGGCTCCCGCCGGGGCGCGCCCGGGCAGGCGGACCGGGGGCGGGCTCCGGTCCGCGGCCTCGCCGCCCGGACCCCATGGCGCCCTTACCGGCGGTAGCGGCATGATGCGGGTGTCGGGAATCGGGCGTGGAGAGTCGGGTGGTCCGGCGGCCGGCCGGGGAGCGGTGCCCGGTCCGTCGCCGCGGCCGGAAGGAGAGTGCGGGCGAATGACGGGGTGGAGCGCGCAGGACATCCCCTCCCAGCGGGGGCGTACGGCCGTGGTCACCGGGGCCAACAGCGGCATCGGCTACGTCACCGCCCGCGAGCTGGCCCGGGCCGGGGCGCACGTCGTCCTCGCCTGCCGCAGCCGGAGCAGGGGAGAGGCGGCCCTCGCCCGGCTGGGTGCCGAAGTCCCCGGGGCCGATGCCGAGTTCGCGGAGCTCGACCTGGCGGACCTGTCCTCCGTACGGAAGTTCGCCGCCGGCCACGCCGACCGGCACGACGGACTCGACCTGCTCGTCAACAACGCGGGCGTGATGGCCCTGCCGTACGGCCGTACCGCGGACGGCTTCGAGACGCAGTTCGGGGTCAACCACCTCGGCCACTTCGCGCTCACCGGACTGCTGATGCCCGCCCTGCTGCGCACCCGCGGGGCGCGGGTGGTCACCCTCTCCAGCGGCTTCCACGCCCTGTCCGACCTGGACCACGGTGACCTCAACGCCGAGCGGCGCTACCGCCGTTGGATCGCGTACGGCCGCTCCAAGACCGCCAACCTGCTCTTCGTCCACGAGCTGGCCCGGCGGCTGGCGGCGGCCGGTTCCGGCGTGGTCGCGGCCGCCGCCCACCCCGGCTACGCGGCCACCAACCTCCAGACGGCGGCCGCCCGGCAGGAGGGCCGCAGGGTCGCGGAGCGGATGATGGAGCTGGCCAACCGGGTCGTCGCCCAGCCCGCCGCCGGCGGAGCCCTGCCCACCCTGTACGCCGCCACCGCGGCCGGGGTGGCCCCCGACGCCTTCATCGGTCCGAGGCTGGGCTGGCGCGGGGCGCCCACCCGGTCCTGGCGGGCCGGATGGACGCTGGACGACGCCTCGGGCGAACGCCTCTGGGCCGCGTCCGAGGACCTCACCGGAGTCCGGTACGCGTCCCTGGACGCCTGACGGCACGTTCCGGCGGGGCGGGGGCCTCCCGGACCCGGCGCACGGCGCGGCGCACGGCGCGGCGCGCGAGGCGGCCTGCGAGGCGGCGTACGGGGCCCGCCCCGCCTACACGTGTGCCGCGCCGCCCCCGGCCGCCAGTGCCCGCGCGATCCGCCGGTGCGTCTCCCGCCACTCCTCCAGGGGCACCTTGGGCAGCACGTCGCCCCACAGCGGCAGGCAGGTCCCGCGCAGCTGCAGCATCCCGGCCGGGCGGGCGAAGAACCACCAGTGCAGGTGCTCGGCCCCGTCGCCGTACCGGTTGACGTGGACCCGCGCGACGCCGTCCGCCGCCAGCACCGCCCCCTCCACCCGCTGGAGCAGGGGGCCCAGCTCGGCGGCCCGCTCGGGCGGCATGTCGCTCAGGTCGAAGTGCGCGCGGGGCAGCAGCATCACCATCGCGGGGAGCCCCTCCGGATCGGCGAACCCGCGGACCCACCAGTGCTCGTCGCTCCACAGGATGCCGTCGTACGCGCCGTCCGCGGACGGGCACACCTTGCAGGGCCGGTCCTCCTCGCCCTCCCGCGGGGGCTCGGGCAGCACGGGCTCGTCCAGTACCTTGATCCGGAGGTCCCCCTCGTAGGGGAACACCTCCCAGAACGGTATGCCGCCCTCGGGCATCGGGATGCGCTCCCCGAGGGGCAACCGCTTGACGAATTCACTGGGTTCGACAGTCATGGCCGCAGCCTCGCACACCGTGCACGCGGGACCCGCGCGCCGCCCCCCGCCCGGCCTCAGCCGCGCGCCGCCCTCCGCCCGGCCTCAGCCGCGCGCCGCCCCCACCGCGCCCAGCGCCTCGACCAGCGGTGCCAGCTCGGGCCGGGTGGCGGCCTCCGTCAGGGCTTCGTGCAGCGCGGCGCCGTTCGTGGGCCGGGCCTCGGCCAGCAGGGCCGCGCCCGCCTCGCTCACCTCGGTGTAGATCCCGCGCCGGTCGGTGGGGCAGAGGTAGCGGGAGAGCAGTCCGCGCTCTTCCAGTCGTGTGACCAGCCGGGTCGTCGCGCTCTGGCTGAGGACGACGGCGTCGGCGACCTGCTTCATCTGGAGGTGCCCGCCGGGCCCGTCGTGCTGCCGGCTGAGGACGTCGAGCAGGGAGAACTCGCGCACGCTGAGCCCGTGGCCGGCCTGCAGGGCCCGCTCCAGGTGAGCCTCGATCCGGCCGTGCAGCAGCGACAGCGCGCACCAGCCCTGGGCCAGGCCGGTCAGCGAGGCGTCCGTGGCGGTCATCGGGCGCTCCTCTCCTCTTCCGTACGACGTCACCGTCACCCCCAATGTACCGCGCTTGCAAATAACCCGCGTCTGCAACTATTGTGGACGCTCGTTAAAGGCTCATGCAATGAATGACCCGCACCGCACTCCCGGGAAGGCCCCTCCTCCCATGCCCCTCGCCCTCCTCGCCCTCGCGATCGGTGCCTTCGGCATCGGCACCACCGAGTTCGTGATCATGGGGTTGCTCCCCGAGGTCGCCGCCGACTTCGGCGTCACCATCCCCGCCGCGGGACTGCTCGTGACCGGCTACGCCCTCGGCGTCGTCGCCGGGGCCCCGCTGATGACCGCCCTCGGCACCAAGGTCCCGCGCAAGCGGATGCTCATGCTGCTGATGGGGCTGTTCGTCGCCGGCAACCTGCTCTCCGCCCTCGCGCCCGCCTTCGGCGTCATGCTCGCGGGCCGCATCGTCGCCTCGCTCGCCCACGGTGCCTTCTTCGGCATCGGCTCCGTCGTCGCGGCCGGCCTCGTCGCCCCCGCCAGGCGGGCCGGCGCCATCGCCCTGATGTTCACCGGCCTGACCGTCGCCAACGTCGTCGGCGTACCCCTCGGCACCTTCCTCGGCCAGCGCGCGGGCTGGCGCGTCACCTTCCTCGTCGTCGCGGCCCTCGGCGTGGTCGGCCTGCTCGGCATCGCCCGGCTGGTCCCCCAGCTGCCCCGCCCCGAGGGCGTACGGCTCCGCCACGAGCTGGCGGCCTTCCGCAACGTCCAGGTGCTGCTCGCCATGGCGATGACCGTGCTCGGCTTCGGCGGCGTCTTCGCGGCCGTCACCTACATCGCCCCCATGCTGACCGGCGTCACCGGCTTCGCCGGCTCTTCCGTCACCTGGCTCCTGGTGCTCTTCGGCCTCGGCATGGTCGGCGGCAACCTCGTCGGCGGCCGGTTCGCCGACCGCGCCCTGATGCCGATGCTGTACGTGAGCCTCGGCGCCCTGGCCGTGACGCTGGCCCTGTTCACCGTCACCGCCCACCACAAGGCGGCCGCCGCCGTCACCCTCACCCTCGTCGGCGCCCTCGGCTTCGCGACCGTACCGCCCCTCCAGAAGCGGGTCCTCGACCAGGCCGCCGGCGCCCCGACCCTCGCCTCCGCCGTCAACATCGGCGCCTTCAACCTCGGCAACGCCCTGGCCGCCTGGCTCGGCGGCCTGGTCATCTCCGCCGGGTACGGGTACACGGCCCCCGACTGGGTGGGCGCGGCCCTCGCCGCGGCCGCCCTGGCCCTCGCCCTGCTGTCCGGCGCCCTGGAGCGGCGGGACACCCGCAGCAGGAGCCGCGTCGTCGCCCAACACCAGCCCGCACAGCAGGAGTTGGCAGTAAACGGCCACTGACGCAAGCCCCTCGGGCGCGGCGGGAACCCGCCGTACTGATCGGTAACCCGACGTCTTCCCCCCGGCCACCCAACTCCCCTACGCTCCCCCCTCGTTGACCGACGAGCGAGGGGAGCGCTGGCATGCGGAGACTGGTACGCGCGGGAGCGGCACTGGCGGGACTGGCCCTGGCCGTGGGCGCGCTGACCGCGGCACCGGCCGGCGCCGCGGACCGGACGGCGGCCCCGCAGGCCGCCGCGGACCAGGCCTACTCGGCCTCCACCGGGGTCGGCGTCCACAACGCCTACGAGAAGTCGAAGTTCCCGTACCTCGCCGACGCCCTCGACTCCGGCGCGGCCATGCTCGAACTCGACGTGTGGACCAACTTCTTCGGCAGCTCCTGGCGGGTCTCGCACAGCAACCCCTTCGGCAACGACAACAACTGCGAGAACGCCACCAGCCCCGGCCAGCTGCGCACCAAGTCCCGCAACCAGAACCTGGCCGGCTGCCTCTCCGACCTGCGCGCCTGGCACGACGGGCACCCCGGCCACCGGCCCGTGCTCATCAAGATGGAGCTGAAGGACGGCTTCGCGTCCAACCTGAGCCGGGGCCCCGCCCAGCTCGACGCGCTGCTCACGGCCAAGCTGGGCGACGCGCTCTACCGGCCCGCCGAGCTCGCCGCCGGGTACCCGACCCTCGACGCGGCCGTGCAGGCGCGCGGCTGGCCCGCCCGCTCCGCCCTGGCCGGGAAGTTCGTCATCGAGCTGATCCCCGGCACCGTCGAGCAGGACAACCCCAACGACACCCTCTGGACCGACCGCGAGTACGCCCAGTACCTGCGCGACCTCGCCACCGCGGGCCGCCTCGGCCAGGCCGGCGTCTTCCCCGCGGTCCTCCGCGCCGCCGCCGGCGACCCGCGCACCCGCTACGCCGACGCCTCGATCCGCCCCTGGTTCGTGGTCTTCGACGGCGACGCCAACGCCTATGTCACCGGCACGGCCGACGCCGCCTGGTACGACCAGCGGCACTACCTCCTGGTGATGACCGACGCGGCGGGCGTGGCCCCCGCCATCGACGGCACCCGCCCCACCGAGGCCCAGGCCCTGGACCGGGTGAACCTCCTGGCCCGCGGCCACGCCAGCATCGTCTCCGCCGACTGGTACCCGCTGCCCCGGGTCCTGTCCACGGTCGTCCCCCGCGGCTGACCGGCGTCAGCGGCAGCTCTCCCACGGCGTGTCGTGGACCAGGGCGCAGACCATCAGCTCCCCCCGCCCGCCCGGGTAGGTGGTCCGCAGCGCCTCCCGGAAGTCCGCCCACTGGCGCTCGACCGCCTCCTGGGCCAGCACCGCGGCCCGGTCGAAGTTGTGCTCGGTCCGGGTCCGCGGCATGCCGCGGAAGTCCTTCGCCAGATCGGCGTGGCCGACCCGGTCCGTGCAGTCCTGTTGCACACCGGCCGAGTCCAGGTCCTCGTAGCAGCCGGTGGTCAGCTCGTCCGGCGCCCTCTCCACGATGTCCCGGCGGACGGCGGCGTCGCTCATGTGCCGGTAGCGCGCGAACGCGAAGAACGGCGCGACCTCGGGCCGCGCCAGCCCCGCCGGGTTCGCCAGGCCCAGGGACCCGGACCCGGCCACGTCCGCCCAGTTGCTGTGCGCGTAGAAGTCCTCCACGGCGTGCCAGGCCAGCCCGAGGTGCCGGATCACCTCGCACTTGGCCCGCCGCTCCGGCCCGTTCCAGACGCAGCCGGCACGCAGCCCGGTCTGGCCCTCGGACACCCGGCCGCGCTCGTCGACCAGCCCGTCCGCCGCCGCCACCGCCGCCTCGAACTGCGCCAGCGCCCCGGTGGCACAGGCCGTCAGCTCGGTGTTGCGGTCCTCGATCGTGCGCGGGTACGACCCGTCGGGGAACCAGTCGGCGTTGTCGCAGTGCATCGGCCCCTGGTGCCGGTACGCCGGGTCGACGTCGCTCGCGACCACCGCGCCCCGCACCGGGCTCGCCATCTGGTCCTCGGTGAGCGGCTGCCACGGCAGCGCGGCCCGGGTGATCTCCGCGTGGTTGCCCAGCGTGTACGCCCCCGCCGGGGCCGGCACCGCCAGCGTCAGGGCCACCGACGACACGCAGGCCAGCAGCAGGCCCCCACGCCCCCGCCGGCGGGTTCCGGACATGGCAGGTCACCCCTCGGACGCGCCGCACCGGGCCCGCCCGCTGCCGGCGTGTGCCCAGGATGGCACCGTTCCCGCGCCCCCGCGACTCACCCGTACGGCCGAACGGACGCGGCCCGGCAGCCAGGCCGTTTCAGGCCAGCAGCCAGGCGATGGCCGACAGGGACACCATCGAGCAGAGCGTGGACAGCAGGACGGTGTCCCTGGCCAGATCGGTGTCCAGCCGGTACTCGGAGGCGAAGAGGAAGGCGTTCTGGGCGGTCGGCAGCCCGGCCACCAGCACCACCGACAGCAGCGCGTGCCCGCCGAGCCCGAACGCCCAGCGCCCCAGCGCGTACGCGAGGAGCGGCTGCCCCACCACCTTCAGCGTGACCAGCACCCCCCGCTCGGCCCGGCCCCCGGTGTCCGGCCGCACCCGGGCGTGCAGGGACATCCCGAGGGCGAACAGCGCCGCCGGCACCGCCGCCCCGCCCAGCAGCTGCAGCGGCTCGGTCACCTCGGGCGGCAGCGGACGGCCCAGCGCCGCCACCGCCAGCCCGCCCCCCGAGGCCGCCACGATCGGGTTCCGGAACGGCAGTTTCAGCAGCGCCAGCCAGCGCTCCCGCGTCCCGCGCCGGGTCCCGAGGTCGATCAGCGTGAGGATCAGCGGAGTGATCAGCAGGGTCTGGAAGAGCGCCGCCGCCACCAGGAACGAGGTGTCCTCCAGTACGTGCACGGCCACCGGGATGCCCAGGTTCGCCGAGTTCACGTACGCGGCGGCCATCGCCCCGATCGCCCGCTCGCCGGGCCCGCGCCGGAACACCCAGTGCCCGAGCACCAGTCCCACCGCGAACACGGCCAGCAGGCTGAGCGCGAAGACGAGCACCCCGGGCTGGAACAGGTCGCCGACCCGGGACCTGGACATCGTCAGGAACAGCAGGGCCGGCATGGCGAAGGTGAACGCGAACCGGCCCAGCACCCCCTGCGCGTGCGGCCCCAGGACGTCGAAGCGCCCGGCCGCCCACCCCACGGCGGTGATGGACCAGATCGGCAGAAAACCCGCGAGCACCGTCCCCGTCACGGCGCCCAGTATCGATCACCCGTGGCGGAACCCGGTGGGCAGGTCCCGCCACGGTGCTTTTCGGAGGTCCCCCGGTCAGGGCGTGAAGACCTGGTCCAGCTGGTGGATCGCCCCGTCCTTGCCCAGGCCGTACCTGAAGACCAGGCCCGAGTTCGGGTGCGCCTCCAGCCAGTCGAGGAATTCCTGCACGCCGATCTTCTGGTTCTCGGTGGACTCCACGATCGGCGTGACCACCGTGATGGAAGCGGCCTGGTCGAGCGGGATGAAGGTCTCGACCCCCACCGTCTCGAACGGAGCCCCGTCCGAGTCCGGCGTCCCGCAGCCCCAGTTGCCGTGCCGCACGATCAGGCTCAGGAACCCGCCCTCGGGCGTGTACCGGTACACCGCGACCTCGTCGGGGGAGATCGGCATCTTGTGGTCGCAGGACGGGGCCGCCCCCGGCTTGGCCGTGGCGGGCGCCTTCGGCTTCCCGGCCGGGGCCTTCGGCGGCGCGGTCGTCGCGGCCGGCTTGCCGTCGGCGGTCGGCTCCGCGACGGGGGTGGCGCTCGCCGTCCCCGCGGGCGCCGAGGGCGCGGAGGCGGCGGGCTTCGCGGGCGCGGGGGCCTTCGGTGCCCCGGCGGCGTCCCCGTCGCCCTTGCATCCGGTCAGCACCAGCGCACCGCACAGTGCCGCCGTCGCGAACCCCGCTCTCCGACCGCTCCGCTTCATGTCGCCTCTCCCCCTGCGCCAGGTGCCGCCGACCGGCAGCCGTTGAACCTCGGGGAGGAAGGTAGCGTGGCCGGAACCCGCAGGGTAACGCCGTCCGCCCGTTCGTCACGGATCCGCGATCGCGCTGTTGCCGATCGGGGAACTCCCGGAGACCGCGGGGACATACGAGGGCCCGCGTCGCGTACCGCGCGGCACGGGCGCACCGCCCCGGGTGTTCACCCTGCGGACGGTCCCCGGCCGGACCGCGTCGGCCCGCCCGCCGCCTCCGCGTTCGATTCTCTCGCCCGATCCGCGTGTTACCGACCGTCGGGAGACCCCCTCATGCCCAAGCCCCGTCCCGTCCGCACGGCGGCCCTCGTCCTCACCTCGGCCCTGGCCGTGCTCGCCGCCGTCGTACCCGCCCAGGCCCAGCCCGGCCCGGCCGGCGCCGCGCGGGCGCTGCCCGTCGTGACCCCCCGCGCCGAGACCGCGACGCTGTACGACGACGAGGCCGGCGGCAACGCCAACGCCGACGACCCCGCGATCTGGCGCAACCCGGCCGACCCCGACCGCAGCCTGGTCATCGCCACCGCCAAGGAGGGCGGCCTGCGCGTCTACGACCTCGACGCCCGCACCGTCCAGAAGATCACCCCGCCCTCCACCGGCCGGCCCGACGACGCCCCCGGCCGCTTCAACAACGTCGACCTGGTGCACGGCCTGCGCCTGCCCACCGGACGCGCCGACCTGGCCGTCACCACCGACCGCGGCAACGACCGCCTCCGCTTCCACCGCATCGCCCCCGGCCACCGCGGCGGCCCGCTCGTCGACGTCACCGACCCGTCCGTCCCGCCGGTCTTCAACCGCGACCAGGACCAGATCAACGACCAGCGCACCGCCTACGGCCTGGCCACCTGGACCGACGCGCGCACCGGACGCTCGTACGCCCTGGTCAGCCGCCGCGAGCGGACCCGGGTCGCCCTGCTGGAGCTGCGCCCCACCGCCACCGGCACCGTCACCTACCGCACCGTCCGCACCCTGGACCTGCCCTCCTCCTTCCGGCTCCCCGACGGCCGGACCTGGCGCCCCTGCGGCGAGCCCGGTGAACTGCCCCAGATCGAGGGCATGGTGGTGGACCCGCTGAACGGCGTGCTCTACGCGGGCCAGGAGGACGTGGGCATCTGGCGCGTCAGCGCCGACCTCAAGGGCACCCCGAAGCTGATCGACAAGGTCCGCGAGTACGGCGTGCCGGCCACGTACGACGCGGACACCGAGGAGTGCACGCCCGGCGCCGACCCCGGCTACGGCGGCAAGCACCTCACCGCCGACGTCGAGGGCCTGACCCTGGTCCGCCGCGGCGGCCACGGCTACCTGCTGGCCTCCAGCCAGGGCGACGACACCTTCGCCCTGTACGACCGGGACGTCGCCGACCGCAACGCGTACCGCGGCGGCTTCCGCATCGGCGCCCGCGACACGGTGCTCGACGGTTCCGAGGTCTGCGACGGCGCCGCCGCGTTCACCGGCCCGCTCGGCCGCCGCTACCCGCGCGGACTCCTCGTCGTCCAGGACGGCCGGGCCACCCCGGCCCCGGCCGGCCGCGAGGCCACCGGGTTCAAGTTCGTGGACCTCGGCACCGTGCTGGACGCCGTCCGCCGCTGACCGGCCCCGCTCACCGCGGCCGGACCCTCCGCGCCGAGGGCGTCTTCACGAACGGCAGCGCCTGTTCCGCCCAGATGGTCTTGCCCGAGGAGGTGTACCGGGTGCCCCACTGCTGGGTCATCTGGGCGATCAGGAACAGGCCCCGGCCGCCCTCGTCGTCGCCCGACGCCCGCCGCAGGTGCGGCGAGGTGTGGCCGGTGTCGGACACCTCGCAGATCAACGTCTGGTCCCGGATCAGCCGCAGCTGCACCGGGCCCGACGCGGCGTACCGCACGGCGTTCGTGACGAGCTCGCTCACCACCAGCTCGGTGGTGAACGCGAGCTCGTCCAGGCCCCATTCGGAGACCTGCCGGACCGCCAGCGCGCGGGCCCGGCCCACCGAGCGCGGATCGGACTCCAGCTCCCACACGGCCACCTGGTGCGAGCCGAGGGTGTGCGTACGGACCAGGAGCAGCGCCGCGTCGTCGTCCACGGAGCGGGGCAGCAGCGTGGCGACCGTCTCGTCGCACAGCTCGTCCAGCGGCCGGCGGTGGTCGGCCAGCACCCGGCGCAGCGCGTCGAGCTGCACGTCCACGTCCCGGTCCCGCCCCCGCACCAGGCCGTCGGTGAACAGCGCCAGCAACGAGCCGCGCGGCAGCTGCAGTTCGGCCGACTCGAACGGCAGACCGCCCAGGCCGAGCGGCGGCCCGGCCGGCAGGTCGGGGAACCTGACGGTACCCGTCGCCGGGTCCACCACCGCCGGCAGCGGGTGCCCGGCCCGGGCCATCGAGCAGGTCCCGGCCACCGGGTCGTACACCGCGTACAGGCAGGTGACGCCCAGGGCCTCGTCGTCCGGCACGGACTCCCCGTCGATCAGCACCGCGGCCCGCTCGTTGGCGGCCTGCGCCACCAGGTCGTCCAGCCGGGAGAGCAGTTCGTCCGGGGCCAGGTCCAGCCGCGCCAGCGCCCGTACGCTCGTCCGCAGCCGGCCCATGGTCGCGGCGGCCCGCAGCCCGTGCCCGACCACGTCGCCGACCACCAGCCCGACCCGGGTGCCGGACAGGGCGATCACGTCGAACCAGTCGCCGCCCACCCCCGCCTTGCTGTCCGCCGGCAGGTAGCGGTAGGCCAGCTCCACCGCCGTCAGCCGGGGCAGGATCCGCGGCAGCAGGCTGCGCTGGAGCATCAGGGCGGCGGTGTGCTCACGGGTGTAGCGGCGGGCGTTGTCGACGCACACCGCGACCCGCGCCACCAGCTCCTCGGCGACGGCCAGTTCCCCCGGGTCGAAGGCGTTCGTCCGGTGCTCCCAGGTGAAGGTGACCACCCCGAGCACGCTCGCCTCGGCGCGCAGCGGCACCGCCAGCCGCGCCCGCCCGCCCGCGGCGGCGCCCGCCGAGCCGTCCTCGCGCACCGGCAGGCCGGTGGTCAGCGCCCGGGCCTGCGGGCCGTCCGGGAGCAGGGCGATCCGCTGCGGCTCCTCGCCCGCGCCCACCCGGACCAGCGGACCGTGGGGCGTGGCGCCGGGCGTGGGCCGGTCGCCCTCCAGCACCTCGGCCAGCAGGTCCACCACCAGGTCGTCCGCGAAGCTCGGCACGGCCACCGCGGCGAGCTCCCGTGCGGTGCGCGCCATGTCGAGGCTGACCCCGACACTGCCGCCGGCCCGGACCAGCAGGTCGAGCCGCTGCTGGGCGAGGTACCGCTCGGTGATGTCCACCGACTCCTCGCAGACGCCGAGGGGGGTGCCGGCGGCGTCCTGGAGGCGGTAGTACGAACAGGACCAGACGCGTTCGCGGTCCGGGTCGACGGGCGCCCGGCCGCGGTAGTGCAGGTCGATCACGGGCTGCCCGTTCTCCAGCACCCTGCGCAGCGTCTCGGTGAGGGTGGGCGGGCTGTCCGGGGTGAGCACGTGGCCGTCGCCGACCATTTCGTCCGGGCCCCGGCCGACGTACTGGGAGTTGCCCATCTCCTCGCAGAGCGCCTGGTTCGTCCAGACCACCTTCAGGGCGGTGTCGTAGATGGCGAGGCCGACGGGGGACTGGGTGACCAGCCCGCGCAGCATCGACTGGAGGGCCTCCCACTGCTCGCTCTCGTCGGCGTCGGCCATCGCCAACAGCCGGGCGGGGGAAGCGTCCTCGGTGTGCAGCGGCAGCACGGCCAGGCTGACCCGGACGGTGTGGCCGTCCCGGTGCCGCAGTACGGCGGTCCGCCGGCCGGGGCCGGGGAGGGCGTCCAGGGGCACGGGCGCGCCGGCCTCCTGGGCGACGTACCGGGCCACGGGGTGGCCCAGCACCTCGGCGGGGGAGTAGCCGAGCAGGTCCTCGGCCGCCGTGCTCCAGCCCAGCACGGTGCCACCGGCGTCGATCACGGCGGTGGCGGCGCGGGAGACGTCCAGCGGGCCGCGCGGGTCCTCGTCCCGCCCGTACCGGGCCGGGTCGCGGTCAGGAGCGTCCACTGCGGTCACCTCCCGCGGTCCCGGCGTCCACCCGGCGGGAGGCGAGCAGCAGGGCGATGTCGTCGGGCCGGTCGTCGACCTGGCCGGCCTCGCCGATGAGCCGGTCCGCGGTGGCGGCGAGGGAGTCCTGGCCGGCCTCGGCGAGGGCGCGGCGCAGGCGTTCGATGCCGAGGTCGATGTCGGCGCCGGGCTGTTCGACCAGGCCGTCGGTGAACAGGGCCAGGACGGCGCCGGGTTCGAGGCGCAGCTCGGTCATCGGGTACTCGGCCGCCCCGTCGATGCCGAGCACCACGCCGCCCGGCAGGTCGAGTTCCTCGGTGATGCCGTCCGGGTGGCGGACCAGCGGCTGGGGGTGGCCGGCCCGGACCGCCCGGGCGCGCCCGTCGGAGGGGTCGAGTACCACGTACAGGCAGCTGGCGAACTGGCCCGGGTCGAGGTCGATCAGCAGCCGGTTGGTGCCGGTCATCACCTCGCGCGGGTCGTGCCCGCTGAGGGAGAAGGCGCGTACGGCGCTGCGCAGCTGGCCCATGGTCGCGGCCGCGTTCACACCGTGTCCCTGGACGTCGCCGATGACCAGGGCCAGCAGCCCGCCGTCGGTCTCGATGACGTCGTACCAGTCGCCGCCGACGTCCATGCCCTGGGTGCCGGGCAGGTAGCGGCCCACGGTGTCCACGTTGGGCCGTACGGGCAGCCGGTGCGGCAGCAGCGCGTCCTGGAGGCCGCGGGCGACCGCGGATTCGGTGTCGTACCGCTGGGCGCGCTGGAGGGCCTGGGCGATCAGTCCGGCGAGGGCGGTGAGCACGGTCCGCTCCTCCGGGCTGAAGCCGCGCGGCTTGTCGAAGCCGAGGATGCAGGAGCCGACCGGTCGGCCGGAGGCGATCAGCGGCAGGAAGGCGCGGGCGCCGACGTGCGAGTCCAGCGGGATGCCAGGGTAGGCGGCGGCGAGGTGCTCCATGGACTCGAAGAACAGCGGGCGGCCGGTGGTGAGCGTCTCCACGCCCGGCAGGCGGGTGTCGAGCGCGACCCCGTCGAAGCGGTCGAGGAAGCCCTGCGGGAAGCCGGTCTCCCAGGCGAGGTACAGGTGCCGTTCGTTGAGGAGGTAGATCGCCAGCTGGCGGCCGCCGAAGGCGGGCAGCAGCTCCTCGGTGACCACGGCCGAGACCTGGCGGGCGGTGATGGCCTCGGTGAGGGCGATGGCCAGGGCCACCGGCCGGTACAGCGCCGCGGCCCGGTCGGCGGGGGAGCCGAGACCCGTGCCGGGGCTGACCACGGAGCCGGGCGCGTACGCCGGGTGCTCGGCGGCGGACAGCAGGACGGTCACCCCGCCGGGGGAGGGGTGCAGCGAGACGGAGACCCACTCCGCGGTGCCGCGGCGGGCCAGGAAGTTCACCGGGTCGTGCGAGAGGAAGACGGCGCGGAAGAAGTCCTCGTACGCGGGGTTGGCGAACCAGGGCAGCGCCTCCCACAGCACCTCGCCGGTCAGTTCCTCGCGGGCGCGGCCGAGCAGGGCCTCGGCGCTGTCGTTGACGTAGCCGACCCGGCCGAGCCGGTCCAGGCAGAGCAGCGCCTGCGGCAGGCGGTCGGTGGCCTCGCCGGCGACGGGGCCGCCGTGCAGGTCGAGGAGCACGCCGGTCAGGGGGGCGCCGGGGGCCTCGGGCGCGGAGAGTTCCAGCAGCCGCATGCCGCCCCGGGGGCCGCGGAGCCGGATGCGGCGGGAGCCCTCGCCCGGTGACTCGGCCAGCCGGCGGGCGGCCACCCGGAGACCGTACGCGTCCTCGGGTGCCCAGCCCTCGGTGAGCGCGTCGACGGTGCCGGGGAAGCGGCCGGGGGCGGGGCGGTCGCGGCGGCCCCGGCCGGCGCCGCGGGCCAGGTCGGCGCGGAGGTCCGGGTCGGGGGTGACCTCACCGGTGGCCGGGTCCCAGGCGAAGCGGCCGACGCGGGCGGGCGGGGCGGGGCTGCCGGGGGGCTGGACGGTGACCGGCTCGGCCTCCCACTCCACGCTCGCGCCCTCGTCGGTGAGGGCCGCGAGGGCCGCGCCGAGCCGGTCGGCGGCCCGGTGCAGGCGGCGCCGGTGGGCATGGCTGACGGGGGTGCCGGGGGTGGCGGGGCGGAGCACCATCAGGACGCCGTACTTCTCGCCGCGGGCGGCGACCGGCTCGAACAGCGAGCCGAAGGGGTACGGCAGGCCCGCCATCAGTTGCGGGAAGCGGCGCATGGCCTCGTCGGGGTCGGCGAGGTGGACCGGCATGCCGGAGCGGTGGGCCTCCGCGACGGGGAACGGGCGGTTCATGTGCATCCGCCACCAGGGCCGGAAGAGGGGTCCGGGCAGGCCGGCGAGCACTGCCAGTCTGAGCAGCTCTGCCGTCCCCGACCGCAGGTACACGCCGCCGGCGTACCCGCCCACGGACTCGATGGCGCCCACGACGGCATGGGCGAGCACCAGGGCCAGTCCGTCCGGAGCCCGTCCGTTCACACAGACAGCATGCTCCCGTTCCGGCGCCCCCCGCATCTCGCGCGGGTCAGGCGGGGTCACCGGCGGGCCCGCCGGCCGCCTGGACGGGGCCGGCCTCCGCGGGTACGTGGCCCGCCTCGGCCGGTACGGGCATGGGCACGGCCCGCTCCGCGGCGCGGCTGGTCCGCTCCCAGGCGGCCCAGGTGTCCATGCGCCGCCGGGCCACGTCGAAGGCCAGGTCGTACACCATGGAGCCGAGCAGCAGCCGCAGCGGCGGTTCCTCGGCGCCGACGAGCGCGAGCACGGCGTCCGCGGCGAGGCGCGGCTCGCTGTCGACGGACCCCTCGGCCCACTGGGCCTCCAGTTCGGCGCGCAGCGGGGCGTACGCGTCGAGGGGCGCGGCCGCGTGCATCGAGGTGTAGAGGTCGGTCCAGTAGCCGCCCGGCTGGACGATGCTCACCTTGACGCCGAAGGCGGCCGCCTCCATGGCCAGGGCCTCGCTCATGCCCTCCAGGGCGAACTTGCTCGCGCTGTAGAGCCCGGTGGCGGGGAAGGCGGCGATGCCGCCGATGCTGGAGATCTGGACGATGTGGCCGGCCTTGCGCTCCCGCAGGTGCGGCATGACGGCCTGGCAGACCCACAGCGCGCCGAAGAAGTTCACCTCCATCTGGGCGCGGGCCTCGGCCTCGGTGAACTCCTCGGTCATGCCCATCGACAGGGTGCCGGCGTTGTTGACGACCACGTCGAGGTGCCCGAAGTGGCCGACGGCGTCGGCGACCGCGGCGAACACCGCCGCGCGGTCGGTGACGTCCGCGGTGAGGACGTGCACCCGGCCCGGGTGGGCGGCGGCGAGCTCGTCCAGGGCGGTGGTGGTGCGGGCGAGCGCGGCGACGGAGTCGCCCGCGGCGAGGGCGGCCTCGGCGAAGGCCCGGCCCAGGCCGCGGCTGGCGCCGGTGACGAGCCAGACGCGGGGGGTGGCGGAGGCGGCGGGGGTGGTGGCGGGGGCGGTGGCGCGGGTCATGCGGTCTCCTCGTTTCAATGAGACGAGACGGTCCGTCTCGCCTTGATGGGATGACTATGGGCCACCTTCGCCGGGCTGTCAAGACGGACCGTCTCGTCTCTTTGTTAGGGTGCGGCCATGACTCCAGCGAAGAACCCCCCGGGCGGCGCGAAGGGCACCCCCAGCGCCGCGCGCCGCAGTGAGGCCTCCCGGCGCGCCATCCTCACCGCGGCCGTCGAACTCGCCGGCGAGGTCGGCTACGCGAAGCTCGGCATCGAGGCCATCGCCGCCCGGGCCGGCGTCGGCAAGCAGACCATCTACCGCTGGTGGCCCTCGAAGGGCGCCGTGCTGCTCGACGCGGTGCTGATGCTGAGCGGCGCCGAGGGCGAGGGCGGCGCCGGCGGCG
Source organism: Streptomyces sp. NPDC101132 (assembly GCF_044759225.1). Taxonomy (NCBI): domain Bacteria; kingdom Bacillati; phylum Actinomycetota; class Actinomycetes; order Kitasatosporales; family Streptomycetaceae; genus Streptomyces; species Streptomyces sp. NPDC101132. Next base: position 936,918 of record NZ_JBIVYX010000001.1, on the reverse strand, counting down.
GCGAGGCCGACGGGGGAGTGCCCGGCGGGGTGGCGCGGGACAGGGGGGCCGCGGCGGAGGCCGCGCCCGGCCTGCCCGACACCGGGGACCTGGAGGCCGACCTGAAGACGGTGCTGCGCGCCACCGCCGCCGAGCTCGCCGACCCGGCCTTCGACGGCGTACTGCGCGCGCTCACCACCGAGGTCATCAACGACCCCGCACTGGCGGACGCGTACGCCGAGCGGCTGCAGGCGCCGCTGCACGCGATGAAGCGCGGCCGCCTGCTGGCCGCCCGCGCGGCCGGTCAGCTCGCCGCCGACGTCGACCTCGACGTCGCCGTCGACCTGATCTGGGGCCCGCTCACCAACCGCTGGCTCCAGCGCGGCGGTCCGCTCACCGCCGAGTATGCCGACCGGGTGGTCGAAACCGCCCTCCGCGGACTGCGGCCGGCCTGATCCGGCGGCGGCCTCGCCCCGCCTCCCCGGGTAGTGACCTCCGGGTCGCCGGGGGTGCGCGGGGTCCAGCGGGCGCGTGGGTGCCATGGGATGGTCCAATCACTTTCGGCCACGGCCGATCGCGCGGCGTGACCCCGCGGCCCCTCGGTCGACCCGGGCGCCGCATCGCCCGGGCGGTCCCGGTCGGCCGACCGGAACTCCGGTCCACGAGGGGCCAGTTTCAGCCACGCAAAGTGAACATCAGGTGTACATTCAGTTACTTGTGTTGTCGTGGCGAAGATCGTCAGTAGGTTCTGTGCGGACGTCGCCGCACCCTGGGCAAGGAGCCCGCACGGGGAATCGCGGCGTCAAGGATGCGGCAACATCCATGACGACAACGACAGTTGCGTTCCAGGTTCAGCCCTACACCCCGCACTGCCAGGTCATCGCCGATGAAGGCGAACACGCGGTGATCGGCATCAGCCCCGGAAACTCCTACTTCTCCCACCAGCGGGTTCAGGATCTCGCCCGCTGGGGACTCGACAACTTCGCACAAGTCGACCTGATATATACCGACTTGCACGTGGCCGAGATGTACGAGGCGCTCGGCTACCCGGAGGACGAAGCGCGCCGCAAGGCCGTCAAGAACCTCCGCGGCGTTCGCGCCAAGGTCACCGCCGCCGTCGCCGACAACGACCCGAGCGGTGAACGCCTCCGCGGCCGGCCCATGTCGGCGCTGCGCGACATCCCCGAGTACCGGCGGATGCACGCGGAGCTGATCGGCCGCCTCGACAGCGACCCGGCGTTCCGCGAGACCTGCAACGCCCTGGTCGACATCTTCCTGTCCTCGAAGGTCCTCGACGGCAGGGCCCCGACCGCACGGCAGCGCCAGGTCTGCATCGACTACGTGTGCGCCGAGGCCCCGCTCTTCCTCGACACCCCCGCCATCCTCGGCGTGCAGTCCTCCCTGAACTGCTACCACGCCGCGCTGCCCATGGCGGACCTGCTCTACGCGCGCGGCGCCGGTGTGCGGGCCTCCCGCAACCAGGGCCACGCCATCGTCACCCCCGCTGAAGGAGACCACTGATGTCCGCCGCCGAGACGATCCTGGACTTCCCGTTCACCTGGGACGGGACCCAGCTCCCGACGGAGGTCGCCGAGCTCGCGCCGATCACGAAGGTGCGTACCATCGCCGGGGCCGAGGCCTGGCTGGTCTCCTCGTACGAACTGGTCAAGCAGGTGCTGGAGGACGACAACTTCAGCCTCAAGAACACCTCCGACCCGGGTGTGCCGCGCCAGTACGCGCTGACCATCCCGCCGGAGGTGGTCAACAACATGGGCAACATCACCGGAGCCGGGCTCCGCAAGGCCGTGATGAAGGCCATCAACCCCAAGTCCCCCGGCCTGCAGGAGTGGATGCGCGACCACGCCGCCGAGCTGGTCGAGCGGATGCTCAAGCACGGCGCCCCGGTGGACGTCCGCTCGATGTTCGCCGACCCCTTCAGCGAGGCCATGCACAGCTACCTGCTGGGCATCCCGCTGGAGGACACCCCGCTCCTGGCCGAGTCGCTGCCGATCGCGTTCATGAACTCCGCCACCGAGATCCCGGCCGCCCGGCTCAACTGGGACCGGGACATCGCGTACATGAAGGAGCGGCTGAACGACACCGAGGGCGGCCTCATCGGCGACCTCGCCAAGCTGCGCGGCACCGAGGAGTACGCCCACGTCTCGGACGAGATGTTCGCGACCGTCGGCGTCACGCTGTTCGGCGCCGGTGTCATCTCCACCGCCGGGTTCCTCGCGATGGCGCTGGTCACCCTCCTCACCCACCCCGAGGAGCTCGACCAGCTCGCCGCCCACCCGGAGATCATGCCGAAGGCGGTGGACGAACTCCTGCGGATCAACCTGTCCATCGGCGACGGCCTGCCCCGCCTGGTCATGGAGGACGCCGTCCTCGGCGGCCAGGAAGTGCGCAAGGGCGAGCTGATCCTCGTCCTGCCCGAGGGAGCGAACTTCGACCCGAAGGTCTTCCCGCAGCCGCACAAGCTCGACTTCCACCGCGAGAACTCCTCCGCCCACTTCTCCTTCGGCGGCGGCTCGCACTACTGCCCGGCCACCGCCCTCGGCAAGAAGCACGCGGAGATCGCGCTGACCGCCCTGCTGGAGGCCATGCCGCGGATCCGCCTGGCCGTGCCGGTCGAGCAGCTCGTCTGGCGCACCGGCTTCATGAAGCGCCTCCCGGAGCGCCTGCCCGTGATGTGGTAGTCCCCGCGGACTGAACCAGGGGGCGGGCTCCGGCGCCGACGCGGAGCCCGCCCCCGCTCACATCCGCTGCCTGATCAGGTCCTCCAGCGAGCCCTCCGGCACCGTGCCGTCGGGGGTCAGCCGGTCCACCGCCGTGGGCAGCACCTCGGCCAGCCGGTCCGCCGCCTCCTCGGGGGTGACGCCCGCCTGCCCGGCCACGTGGTCCAGGGCCTGGTACGGCAGGGCCTGCGCGACCTCGGGCCCGCTCACCTCCTGGTTGCCGCCCGTGCCCACCCAGGAGTCGGCCTTCGCGCCCAGACCGCCCTCCTTCAGCGTGTCGATGAGCGCGCCGAGCGGATTGCTGCCCGCCCCGTGCGTACCGGCCCCGCCCAGCGAGGTCAGCAGGGCGCCCAGCAGGTCGCCGCCCCTGTCGGAACCACCGCCGAGCAGGCCGCCCAGCAGACTGCCCAGATCGTCGCCCATGCCGGCCGCCTTTCGTCGAGTACCCGGAGACCCCTACGTTGGTCGGCACCCGCGACGGGGGCACCCCGGCACGCGGCCCGGCGCGCGACGTTCACCCGTACCGGGGTGTGGAGGTTCCCCGAACCCGCCCTCGCCGTCGCGGATCTGCACATGGTGGTGAACCGTGCGCCGTGCGCCGTTACCTGTGCGCCGTGCTGAGCTGCACCGTGACCCGGGGACTCGAACCCCCGCGCTGCTCTCCGCGCACCGCAGGACCGGATTGACCGCCGGTCCTCGGCTTGTGCACGCCTCCGTGACGACTACCTGCTCCACACCCGGTGAAGGTCAGTCCAGCAGGTCGACCTCCCAGTTGGAGCGCTGGATCAGTACGTCGATCTCACGGATCTCCTTGGCCACCAGATCGGCCTGCGCCCGCAGTTCCCCGACCGGGAGTGCCGCGAACATCCGCAGCTCGGAGCGCATCTGGCGGCCGGCGGCGGGCCCGGCGGCCGCGTCCGCGGCCGAGGTGAGCACGGAGTGCCGCAGCCGCAGGACGTCGCGGCGCGCGAGCGCGTCGGTGAGGGTGCCGCCGCCGTCGATGACGGCCTGGGAGTTGGTCCGGTTGATGCGACGGATCAGGGACTCCAGCCCGTCGAGCGTCTCCCCGGCCTCGGCGAGCAGGGCCGCGGCGTCCTCGACGGGCGTCTCGCCCTCCTGGTAGCGCGCGTTGCCGACCACGCGGGAGCGCAGCTGCTCCACCCGGCGCGCCGCGTCGGCCCGCAGCGCCAGTGCTTCGGCAAGCTTCATGGTCCGTCCCCCTGTGCGTGGATCAGTGCCGCATTATGCCTGGTCCCGGAGGGGCCGTTGGGGAGGCGCCCGACAGAAATATCTTGACGTCGAGATTCATGGGCGGGCACCCTGGCGCAGGTATCTCGACATCGAGATACCTCTACGGGGACACGGAGGAAGCCCGACATGGGACGGAACGGCACGCGGGGGACGGCCCCGGAGGGGTACGCGGGGGGCGCGGGGGGCGCGGCGGGGCGGCAACCGGGCGGCGCGCCGGACGCCGGGGTGTCGGACGCCGGCGCGCCGGACGCCGGGGCGGCGACCGGCTCTGCGACGGGCCGCGAGGGGCCCGTACCCGGAGGAGCCCCCGGCGGCGGCCTGTTCGCGCAGCTCCGTCGTCCGCCCGGCGGTCGCGACGCCCGCATCATGCTGTTCGCCCAGCTCCTCGACCGCACCGGAACCGGCGTCTGGGCCGCCTCCATGGTCCTGTTCTTCACGTTCGTCATCGGCCTCGACGCCGGCCGGCTCGGCCTGATGCTCGGCGCCGGCGCGGTGGCCGGCATCGTGGGCTCGCCCATCGCCGGCCACCTGGCCGAACGCTTCGCCGTACGGCCCCTCCTGATCGCCTGTCACCTGATTCGGCTGGTGGCGCTCCTCGCGCTGCTGGTCGTCACCCGCTTCGAGGCGCTGCTGCTGATCGTCGCCCTCACGTTCCTCGGCGACCGCGCGGCGAAGACCCTGGAGATGCTCTTCGCCACCCGGGTGGCGGGCGAACGGCGCGCCACCTACCAGGCGCTGTCGCGCAGCGCGGCCAACGCGGGCTACGCCGTCGGCGCGGGCATCGCCGCCGCGGGACTCGCCGTGGGAACCCGGGGCGCGTACGAACTCCTCATCCTGGCCAACGCCCTCTCCTACCTGCTGGCGGCCGCCCTGACCTGGCGCACGGCGGAACCGCCGGCCGTACGCATTTCGGAACCGCGGCCCGTGCGCGCGGCGGAACCACCAGCCGCGGGCGCGGCGGAACCACCGACGGCCCCCGCGGCCCCCGCCCCTCCGGCGGCCGTGGTCGGCCCCGCACCTTCGGCGGCCGTGGCCGCGAACCCCTGGCGGGACCGGGGCTACCTCCGCTTCGTCCTCCTGGACATCCCGCTCTGCCTGGACGACGCGATCCTGTCCGTCGGGCTCCCGCTGTGGCTCGTCCACCACACGGACGCCCCCCACGCCCTGGTGCCGGCCTTCCTCTTCCTCAACACCGTGCTGGTCGTCGTCCTCCAGCTCCCCGTGTCCGCGAAGGTCGAGCGGCCGCGCCAGGCGGCCCGGTCCGTGGCCTGGTACGGGCTGTTCCTGCTCGGCGCCTGCGCCCTCGTCGCCGTCACCCCGGCCCGCGGCCCCTGGACGGCCTCCGCGACCCTGCTGGCCGCCGCGGTCCTGGTCACCGCGGCCGAACTGGTGCGGTCGGTGTCGTCCTGGGAGCTGGCCGTGTCCCTCGCCCCGACCGAGGGGAAGGCCTCGTACCTCGGCGTGGCGGGCATCTCCTCGGCCACCCAGAAGGCCGCCGGCCCGCTCCTCCTCACCGCGGCCGTCACGCCCGCGGGGCCGGTCGGCTGGCTCGCCCTCGGCGCCGCGGTCACCGGCCTCGCCCTCCTCCAGCGCCGCACGTCCCTCGCCCGGCTGGCCTCCCTCGCCGGCCATCCCTCCGCCGTGAGATGACTGATTGTCAACTCACACTCACCGCACCGGAATTGGGCACCATTCCGTAGAGTCATGCACTGCCCCACGCCTGCCCACCCCATCGAGCGGTATCCCATGACGAAGGGAACGACCGGCGCATGACCATGCCCGAGAGCGCGGTGTACGAGTACGACGTCGTGATCAGCGGGGCCAGCCTCGCCGGCAGCGCCGCGGCGATCCTGCTCGCCAGGCGGGGGGTCCGCGTCGCGCTGCTGGAACGCCGGTCGGACCCGGACCCGGACGCGTACAAGGTGCTCTGCACCCACTCCCTCACGGCCAACGCCCATCCGGTGCTGGACGAGCTCGGCCTGGTACCCGACCTCGAGAAGGCGGGAGCCGTGCGCAACGAGGCCCGCTGGCACACCCGTTGGGGCTGGATCGAGCCGAAGGCGGCGCCGGGCGGCCCCGAGCTGCCGTACGGGTACAACGTCCGGCGCAGCATCCTCGACCCGCTCATCAGGTCCCGGGCCGCCGAAACCCCCGGCGTCGACCTCCTCCTCGGCCACCGGGTGACCGGAGTGGTCCGGGAGGCCGGCCGCAGCGTCGGCGTACGCGCCTCGACCCGGCAGGGCGAGCGGGAGGTCCGGGCCCGCCTGGTGGTCGGCGCCGACGGCAAGGACTCCGCCGTGGCGAAGCTCGCGGGGGTGCCCACCCGGCAGCACGAGAACGCGCGGTTCGGATACCTCGCGCACTACCGCGACCTCCCGCTGCCCGGCGGGATCGGCCAGACGTGGTTCCTCGAACCCGACATGGCGTACGCCTTTCCGAACGACGACGGCGTGACGGTCCTCGCCGTGGTCGCGGACAAGAAGCGGCTGCCGGCCTTCCGGAACGACCTCGAGGGCAGCTTCAACTCCTTCATCCGCTCCCTGCCGGAGGCGCCGCCGGTCGACTCCGCCCGGCGTGTCTCGAAGTTCATCGGCACCGTCGACCACCCGCTGCACACCCGCCGGCCGACGGCGTCGGGCCTGGCGCTGATCGGCGACGCCGCCCTGACCGGCGACCCCCTGTGGGGAGTCGGCTGCGGCTGGGCCCTCCAGTCCGCCCAGTGGCTGGCGGAGGCCGTCGCCCCGGCCGCGATCGGCCGCGGCGACCTGGACCGCTCCCTCGCGGCGTACGCCCGTACCCACCGCCGGCGGCTGCGCGGCCACCAGTCCCTGGCCGCCGACTTCGCCCGTTCCCGCCCCTTCAACCCGATGGAACGCCTGATGTTCTCGGCGGCCACCCGCGACCCCTCCCTGGCCCGCCACATGCACCTCTTCGGCTCCCGCCTGATCACCCCCCTCGGCTTCCTCAGCCCGGCGGCCGTCCTCAGGTCGGCGACGGTGAACCTCCGCACCCGCCGGACCTGACCGCTCGACCCGCCGACAGGTCCCGGTCGGCGGGTCGCGGCCATCCGGAACCGGCCGCAGCCGCCGCAACGGAGCCTGTCGCGGCGAGCCTCCGCGGGCCCGGCCGCCGCAGCCCGGTGTCCCGGCCGGGGCCGGAGCCGCGCGCGCCCATAACCTCATTGACGTACGAACGATCGTGCACTTAAATCCCCGGCATGACATCCGACGCCACCGCCCGCCGGGCTTCCGTGGCCCTCCAACTCGCCTGCGCGGGCGCCTTCCTCAGCTTCCTCGACGCCACCGTGACCAACCTGGCGGTCCCGCCGATCGCCGCCGGCTTCGACGTCTCGCTGACCACCGTCTCGTGGGTGGCCACGGCCTACGTGATCCCGTTCGCCGCCCTGCTCGCCCCGGCCGGACCGCTGGCCGACGCGGTCGGCCGCGCCCGCCTGTTCCTGATCGGCGTCGCCCTCTTCACGGCGTCCTCGCTGCTGATCGCCGCCGCCCCGACCCTGCCCGTACTGCTCGCCGCCCGAGCCGTCCAGGGCGTGGCGGCGGCCCTGCTCGTACCCGCCTCGCTGGGACTCGTCCTCGCCGAAGTCCCCGCCGGACGCAGGCGCGCCGCGATCGGCGTCTGGAGCGCGGCGGGCGCCCTGGCCGCCGCGGCGGGACCCGCACTCGGCGGCCTCGTGGTCGAGGCGCTCGACTGGCGCGCGCTGTTCTGCCTCAACCTGCCGGTGGGCCTCTGGGTCCTGGTCGCCGGCAGGAAACTCCTCCCCGGCGAAGCCCGCACCGGCGGCGTACCCGACCTGGCCGGCGGCCTGCTCCTCGCCCTCTCCATCGGCTCCGCGGTCCACGGCCTCACCCAGGTGCCGGACCACGGCTGGTCCTCCGCGTACGTGCTGTCCGCCGCCGGCGTCACGGTGCTCACCGGCGCGGCGGCCGTACAGCGGTCGCGCCGCCACCAGCGGCCGGCGCTGCAGCTCGACCTCTTCCGCAACCGCACGTTCGCCGTCGCGAGCGGCGTCTCCTTCGCCTACGGCACGGCCCTCTTCGCCACGATGCTGCTCGGCGTCCTCTTCCTCACCGACGCCTGGGGCTACTCACCGCTGGAGGCCGGTCTCGCGATGAGCCCGGCGGCACTGGTGGCCGCCGCGGCCGGCATCGGCATCGGCCGGCTCCCCTTCACCCCCACCCCCCGCACCCTGGTGACGGCCGGCTCGGCCCTCATCACCACCTCGACGGCGGTCCTGGCCCTCCTGATCGACACCGAACCGCACTTCTGGACGCTCTGGCTCCCGGCCGGAACCGTGATGGGCGCCGGCATCGGCACGGCCACCGTCGGCATCTCCAGCGCCGCCGCCCTCTCGACCGCCCCCGAACACTTCGCCGCGGCAACCGGCACGGTCATGGCGGCCCGCCAACTCGGCGGCGGCCTCGGCATCGCCGCCACGGCCGCCATCCTCGCGGCATCCCCCACCCCCGACGCCCACCCCTACGCCACGGCCTACTGGTTCACCACAGCCGTCACCCTCACCGCAACCCTGACCGCCCCCTCCCTCCGCCCCACCCCCCAGTCCGCACCCGCACCGCCCGCTAGAGCCAGTCGCGCTTCTTGAAGATGACGTAGAGGCTGGTGCAGACGACGGCCATGAGGAGGATGGCGAAGGGGTAGCCGCCGGCCCAGTGGAGTTCCGGCATGGTTTCGAAGTTCATGCCGTAGATCGTGCCGACCAGGGTGGGGGCGAAGAGGATGGCCGCCCACGAGGAGATCTTCTTGATCTCCTCGTTCTGTTCGAAGCCGGCTTCGGCCAGGGCGCGCATTTCGGCGTTCTGCTGCTGGGTGACCAGGGTGGCGTTGACCGTGAGGATTTCGGTGAGGGCCTGGCGGAAGCCGTCCACGCGTTCGCTGGTGTGCGTGACGTGGTCGGCCACGTCGCGGAGGTAGCGCTGGAGTTCCTCGTCCGTGCCGTACTTCGCGAAGCCCGCCATCAGGCCGTGCAGCATGCCGACCAGGGGGCGGGTGGCGCGCTGGAACTCGACCATTTCGCGGGAGAGTTCGTAGATGCGGCGGGAGACCTCCGGGTCGCCGCGGAACACCTCCGTCTCGATTTCGTCGATGTCGGTCTGGACGCCGTCCACCACCGGCGCGTAGCCGTCGACCACCGCGTCGAGGATCGCGTACAGGACCGCCTCGGGGCCGAGCTTGAGGAGGTCCGGGGTCTCCTCCATGCGGCGGCGGACCGCCGAGAGGTCCGGGGCGGCCGCGTGGCGGACCGTGATCAGGAAGTCCGGGCCCACGAAGACGTGCAGCTCGCCGAAGTCGACCTCCTCCGGGGCGTCCAGGTAGCGGGCCGCGCGGAGTACGACGAAGAGGGTGTCGCCGTAGCGTTCGAGCTTGGGGCGCTGGTGGGCCTCCAGGGCGTCCTCCACCGCCAGTGGGTGGAGGTCGAACTCGGCGGCCAGGGAGTGGAGTTCGGCTTCCGTGGGGCGGTGCAGGCCGATCCAGGCCATGCCGTCGCACTGCTCGCGGAGCTGCCGGAACGTCTCTGCGAGGGTGGCCGGGGACGCGACCCGGCGCCCGTCGCGGTAGAGGGCGGCCTCGACCACGCTGCGGTGGTTCCCGGGGGCGTCCGGCGAGTCGGACGAGGGGGGGGAGGGGGCAGAGGGTGAGGAGGGGGTGGGGGGAGAGGCCGGTGCGGGGGAGGGAGCGGCGGGGCGCAGCCAGGAGGTCCTCTTCTGCGGAGAGGAGGGGCGGCGGTCGCGGCGCTCGGCCATGTCGGGTCAGCTCCCGGTCGGGTTCCTGCCAGGGGGTCCTTTTGCGAACACCGAGCAGGATATACGGATGAATCGGGCCGCGGGCGGGGAGGCCGGATCACCATTGCGGACCGAAATCGTCCGCAATGCTCGTTAGCGTGGTCCCCATGGACGCCACGAAGAAGCCCGTGCTCGGCACCCGCGCCCTCAACCGCGCCACCCTCGCCCGCCAGCTGCTGCTCCGCCGCTCCGAGAAGGGCGCGGCGGACGCCGTGGCGCACCTGCTGGGGCTGCAGGCACAGAACGTGAAGCCGCCCTACTTCCAGCTGTGGTCCCGCCTGGAGGGCTTCGAGCCGGTGGCGCTGGCCGCGCTCATGGAGTCCCGCGAGGTGCTCCGCATGGTCACCATGCGCTCCACCATCCACACCCACACGGCCGAGGACGCACTCGTGCTGCGCCCGCTCGTCCAGCCCGCCCGCGACCGGGAGATCAACAACTTCCGGAAGGGCCTCGTGGACGTCGACCTGCCGCGGCTCGCCGCACTGAGCCGCCGCTTCGTGGAGGCCGAGCCCCGCACCATGGCGGAGATCCGCGAGGAGCTGCTCAAGGAGTGGCCGCACGCCGACCCGCCCGCGCTCTCGGTGGCCGCGCGCTGCCTGCTGCCGCTGGTCCAGGTCACCCCGCGCGGGGTCTGGGGGCGGTCGGGGCAGGTCCGGCTCACCACGCTGGACAGCTGGCTCGGACGTACGGAGTCCGGGGACACCCCGGATGACGGCCGGGACGCCGCTGCCGGCGCCGGCGCCGGTGCCGACGCCGTCCTCGATGCGACCGTACTGCGCTACCTCGCCGCCTTCGGGCCCGCCTCCGTCCAGGACATGCAGACCTGGGCCGGGCTGACCCGGCTCCGCGACGCCTTCGAACGCCTCCGGCCCCGGCTCCTCACCTTCCGGAGCGACTCCGGCACCGAGCTCTTCGATCTCCCCGAGGCGCCCCGCCCCGACGAGGACACCCCGGCGCCCGCCCGTTTCCTGCCCGAGTTCGACAACCTGCTCCTCTCCCACGCCGACCGCACCCGCCTCGTCCCGGAGGAGTACCGGGGCCGTACCTGGCAGGGGAACCAGGCGCGGTGCACGTTCCTCGTCGACGGGTTCCTCGCCGGCACCTGGCGGCTGGAGCAGCCGAAGGGCGGCGCGGCCGCGGTGCTCACCGTCGAGCCCTTCGGCCGGCTCACCCGGCAGCAGCGGGCCGAGCTCACCGCCGAGGGACAGGCCCTGCTCGCCGCCATGACGGAGGCGGGGGAGGGGGACGTCCGGTTCGGGGCGGTGGACGGCTGAGGACCCGCGGACGGACGGGAACCACCCGGCCCAGTGGGCCGCTCCTCGGTCAACCGCGGCTGACGCCCACTGGTGCTGCGCCGTCCCGCCCGGCACGATGCCCCTGCGCAGTGATCCACATCCACACCGACCGCAGTCCATCGCGCGACGCGACGTGCCGACGTGCAGACGAGATGCCAGGAGTGAGCAGTGCGGGTTCCCATGACCGTGTCCGACTTCCTCGACCGGGCAGAGCTGGGGTTCGCCGCCGGCCCCGGTGTGATCGACGAGCCCGACCAGCCCGGCCCGCCGGTACCGGATTCGACGTACGGCCGCCTCGGCGAGCGGGTCCGGGCCTGGCAGGCCGGGTTCGACGCCCTCGGCGTGGGCGAGGGCGAGCGGGTGGCCGTGGTCAGCCACAACTCGGCGCGGCTGCTGGAGCTGCTGTTCGCGGTGCCGATGAGCGGCCGGATCTGCGTACCGGTGAACTTCCGCCTCAAGCCCGAGGAGGTCGAGTACGTCGTCCGGCAGAGCGGCGCGTCCGTCCTGCTCGTCGACCCGGAGCTCGACGCCGCGCTGGCCGGCGTCAAGGCCCGCCACCGCTTCGTGCTCGGTGCGGAGACGGAGACCGGGCTGATGCGGTTCGGCGTCGAGCCGCGGCCCTGGTCCCGTCCCGACGAGGACGCCACCGCCACCATCAACTACACCTCCGGCACCACCGCCCGCCCCAAGGGCGTCCAGCTCACCCACCGCAACATCTGGGTCAACGGCGTGACCTTCGGCCTGCACACCCGCGTCTGGGAGCGCGACGTCTACCTCCACACGCTGCCGATGTTCCACTGCAACGGCTGGGGCATGCCGTACGTGATGGCCGGCCTCGGCGTGAAGCAGGTGGTGCTGCGCAAGGTCGACGGCACGGAGATCCTGCGCCGCGTCGACGAGCACGGGGTCACCCTCATGTGCGGAGCGCCCGCCGTCTGGAACGCGGTGCTCGACGCGGCGGCCTCGTGGGAGGGCGAGATCCCCGGCCGCGACCGGGTGCGGATCGTCTGCGCCGGCGCCCCGCCGCCGAGCCGGACGATCCAGCGGGTGGGGGAGGAGCTGGGGTGGGAGTTCACCCAGATCTACGGCCTGACGGAGACCTCCCCGCTGCTCACCTTCAACCGGTCCCGGCCGGCCGACGAGGGGCTGCCGCCGGAGGAGCGGGCCCACAAGCTGTCCCGCGCCGGACTGCCCGCCCTCGGGGTCAGGCTCCGGGTGTCGGACTCCGGGGAGGTGCTGGCCCGCTCGAACGTCGTCCTCGACGGCTACTGGGACAAGCCGGAGGAGACCCGGGAGGCGCTGGCGGACGGCTGGTTCCACACCGGTGACGGCGGCACGCTCGACGGCCAGGACGGCCACCTCACGATCTCCGACCGCAAGAAGGACGTGATCATCACCGGGGGCGAGAACGTCTCGTCCATCGAGGTCGAGGACACGATCTTCAGCCACCCGTCGGTCGCCGAAGTGGCCGTGATCGGCGTCCCGCACGAGAAGTGGGGCGAGACGATCAAGGCGCTGGTGGTCCTCGCGGAGGGGGCGACCGCGGACGAGGCCGAGATCATCGCCCACTGCAAGCAGCGGATGGCCGGGTACAAGGCACCGACGAGCGTCGAGTTCCGCGAGGCCATCCCGCGCACCGCGACCGGCAAGATCCAGAAGTTCAAGCTGCGCGAACCGTACTGGGAGGGGCGCGACCGGCAGGTGAACTGACGCCGAGAACGTCGCGGGCGCTCAGGGGAGTGCCGAGGGTGCCGAGGGTGCCGAGGACGTCGCGGGCGCCGAGGAGGCCGGGGGCCTCCCGGGTGCCGACCGTGCCGTACGCGGAGGGGCCGCCCGCAGCCCGCGCGGGCGGCCCCCCGGTACGTACCGCGCGGCGGCTACGCCGGCAGGACCGCCTCGATGGCCGCCAGCACCTCGGGCGACTCCGGGTCGGTGCGCGGGCGGAAGCGGCCCACGACCTCGCCCTGCGGCGAGATCAGGAACTTCTCGAAGTTCCACTGGACGTCGCCCGCCTCGCCCTCGGCGTCCGGCGTCTTCACCAGCTCGGCGAAGAGCGGGTGCCGGTCCGCGCCGTTCACGTCCGATTTCTCCAGCATCGGGAAGGTGACGCCGAAGCCGGCCGCGCAGAAGGTCTGGATGTCCTCGGCGGTGCCGGGCTCCTGGCCGCCGAACTGGTTGCACGGCACGCCGATGACGGTGAAGCCCTTCTCCTCGTACTTGAACTGCAGGCGCGCCAGTCCGGAGTACTGCGGGGTCAGGCCGCACTGCGAGGCCGTGTTCACCACCAGGATGGCCTTGCCCTTGAACGGCGCGAGGCTGGTGGGCTCGTCGGACAGGGTGGTCAGGGGGATGTCGTACAGGCTCAAGACGGGTCTCCTCGACGGGATGGTGTGCGCCGCATCCGATGATGCCCGATCCCGTCGAACAGGTGATCAGGCGCCCGTGCCCACCAGCTCGTCCGCCGGGTCGTTCACCGGCTGGGGCATGCCCGTGAGGTCCATGACGAACAGCGGTATGCCCAGGTCGTCGGCGCGCGCCCGGGCGTCCTCGGTGTAGCCCGCCAGGGAGAAGTACACGCTGGTCGCGGAGGCGGTCAGACCGTTCAGCCAGACGCACTCGACCGCCCGCAGGCCGGCCGGCGCGGTCGTCGGGTCCACCTGCGCCACCAGTCCCGGCGCCCGCAGGTCCACCGCGGCGGACGGCACGGGGCGCGCGTCGGGCTGCCGTACGTCCTGGAAGCCGAGCCAGCGGAGGTACAGCGCGGCGGTCGCCACCGCGTCCCGCGCGGTACGGATGGTCACCGGCCGGAACGCCGGGCGCGGCACCGGCCCGGTCACCGGCAGTGGAATGTGCGCGGGACCGTGCCCTCCGGGAGCGGGTACGGAGTCCCGCCCGCCCTCCCCGCGCGGCGGGGCCGCGTCCGGCGCGCGGTCGGGCGGCACCGGCGGCGCCGGCGGGGTCGCCGGGTCCTCCCGTACCGGGCGGGCGGCCGGCGGGGCGACCGGGGTGTCCATCTCCTCCGGCGGCGTCACGGGCAGCCGTACGACCGTCCCGCAGGAGCAGCCCACCTCGGGCTGCGGCCACTCGTCCCGCCGCCCGCACGCCGTACAGCGCACCGCGACCCAGGTCTCCGACCAGTTCCGGTGGGTCAGCGGCACCGGGGAGGCCACCCGGTCCAGGGGCGGGGTCACGGGGGAACCACAGGCGCAGGGGAAGACCGGCGGGGCGTACGCGTTCTCCCGCCCGCACGCCGGGCAACGCACCGCAAACGTCTCGGCCATCGACATCCCTCCGCCGTCCCCACCGCCGTCGCTCTGCGTGGTCCATCGTCCACCACAAGCGACGGCGCGCGCGAGGGTCCCCCGGATTTGTGCGACTCACGGGGCGGTTACGCGCCATTTGGTGGTTTCGGGGGTGCCCCACCGCCTTGACGCGCCGGAAGACGCCTCCTAGATTGTTTCGCATAGCAGAACAGATTTTCCGGATGACGGAAACAGCCTGATCGCAGGAGTACCGATGCCTCGTATGACAGCCGCCGCCGCGGCAGTGGAGATCCTCAAGCGCGAAGGAGTCACGCAGGCCTTCGGCGTGCCCGGCGCTGCGATCAACCCCTTCTACCGCGAGCTCAAGAACGTCGGCGGCGTCAACCACACGCTCGCCCGCCACGTCGAGGGCGCCTCGCACATGGCCGAGGGCTACACCCGTGCCCAGGCGGGCAACATCGGTGTCTGCATCGGTACGTCCGGCCCCGCCGGCACCGACATGATCACCGGCCTGTACTCCGCCATCGCGGACTCGATCCCGATCCTGTGCATCACCGGCCAGGCCCCGGTCTCGAAGCTCCACAAGGAGGACTTCCAGGCCGTCGACATCGCGACGATCGCCAAGCCGGTCACCAAGGCCGCGACGACCGTCCTGGAGGCCGCGCAGGTCCCCGGCGTCTTCCAGCAGGCCTTCCACCTGATGCGCTCCGGCCGTCCCGGCCCGGTCCTCATCGACCTGCCGATCGACGTCCAGCTGACCGAGATCGAGTTCGACCCCGAGACCTACGAGCCGCTGCCGGTCTACAAGCCGTCCGCGACCCGCGCCCAGGCCGAGAAGGCCCTCGGCTTCCTCCTGGAGGCCGAGCGCCCGCTGATCGTCGCCGGCGGCGGCATCATCAACGCCGACGCCTCCGACCTGCTGGTCGAGTTCGCCGAGCTGACGAACATCCCGGTCATCTCCACCCTGATGGGCTGGGGCACCATCCCGGACGACCACGAGCTGGCCGCCGGCATGGTCGGCGTCCAGACCGCGCACCGCTACGGCAACGCGACCTTCCTGGAGTCCGACACCGTCATCGGCATCGGCAACCGCTGGGCCAACCGCCACACGGGCTACAACCTGGACGCGTACACCAAGGGCCGCAAGTTCGTCCACGTCGACATCGAGCCCACCCAGCTCGGGAAGATCTTCGCCCCGGACTACGGCATCGCCTCCGACGCCAAGGTCGCCCTGGAGCTCTTCATCGAGATCGCCAAGGAGTGGAAGGCCGCGGGCAAGCTCCCCGACTTCACCGCCTGGGCCGCCTCGGCGCAGGAGCGCAAGGCCACCCTGCAGCGCCGCACGCACTTCGAGAACATCCCGATGAAGCCGCAGCGCGTGTACGAGGAGATGAACAAGGCCTTCGGCCCGGAGACGCGCTACGTCACCACCATCGGCCTCTCGCAGATCGCCGCCGCGCAGTTCCTGCACGTCTACAAGCCGCGCCACTGGGTCAACTGCGGCCAGGCCGGCCCGCTCGGCTGGACCATCCCGGCCGCCATCGGTGCCGCCACCGCGCAGCCGGACGTCCCGGTCGTCGCCCTGTCCGGCGACTACGACTTCCAGTTCATGATCGAGGAGCTGGCGGTCGCCGCCCAGCACAAGGTCCCCTATGTCCACGTCCTCGTGAACAACGCCTACCTGGGCCTGATCCGTCAGGCGCAGGGCGGCCTCGGCATCAACTTCGAGGTCAACCTCGAGTTCGAGAACATCAACACCCCGGAGATCGGCGTCTACGGCGTCGACCACGTCAAGGTCGCCGAGGGCCTGGGCGTCAAGGCCATCCGCGTCACCGACCCGGAGAAGCTGGGCGAGGCCTTCGAGCAGGCCAAGAAGCTGGCCGCCGAGCACCAGGTCCCGGTCGTCGTCGAGGCCATCCTGGAGCGCGTCACCAACATCGCGATGAGCAAGACGGTCGACATGAGCGACGTGACCGAGTTCGAGGAGCTCGCCACGGAGCCCGGCCACGCGCCCACCGCCATCAAGGCCCTGCAGGTCTGATCCAGGCCCTTCAGGCCCCAGGACCGCGGGGCGGGCAGCACGAACTGCCCGCCCCGCACGAAGCGGCCCCCGCACCTCCTCCGGGAGGGACGGGGGCCGCTCCGCGTTCCGGAACCCCACCCGGCGGTTCCGGTTCCCCCCGGACCCCCTTCCGGCAGGTCCGGTGCGGCTCGACCGCGGCTCGCCCGGCTCCTGGGAGCTTCCGGCCATGGAAACCGCCCTGGACACCGCCGGGAAGACGCCCCCGACCGCAGCCCCGTACCCGTACCGCTGGGCCGTCCTCGCCCTGGTGCTCACCGCCGACGTGATGGACCTGCTCGACGCCACCATCACCGGTATCGCCGCCCCCGAGGTGGCCGCGGACCTCGGGGGCGGGCGCGAGCTCGGCCAGTGGCTCCAGGCCGCCTACACCCTGCCCTTCGCGGTGCTGCTGATCACCGCGGGCCGGCTCGGGGACCGGTACGGGCGCCGCCGGCTCTTCCTGATCGGCAGCGCCGGCTTCACCCTCGCCTCCGCGCTGTGCTCGCTGGCCACCGAGCCGGGCTGGCTCATCACCGGGCGGGCGCTCCAGGGCGCGCTCGGGGCGCTGCTGCTGCCCCAGGGCTTCGGCCTGCTGAAGGAGGTCTTCCACGGCCCCGAACTGGGCCGGGCGTTCGGGTTCTTCGGCCCGGTGCTCGGCGTGGCCGCGGTGGGCGGACCGGTGCTGGGCGGCGTACTCGTCGGGGCGGACCTGTTCGGCACCGGCTGGCGGTCCGTCTTCCTGGTGAACCTGCCGCTGGGCCTGCTCACGGTGCTCGGCGCGCTGCGCTGGATGCCGCGCGGCGAGGCGGACCCCGCGCTGCGGCTGGACCTGCCCGGCATGCTGCTGACCGGGGCGGCCTCGGCGGCCCTGGTGTACCCGCTGGTGCAGGGCCCCGGCCTGGGCTGGCCCTGGTGGTCGCTGGTGCTCCTGGCGGCCGGTCCGCTGGGCTTCTGGCTCTTCGCCAGGCTCCAGCCGCGCCGGCCCAGCCCGCTGGTGCTGCCCAGCCTGCTGCGGAACACCGCCTACACGGGCGGCCTCCTGGTGGTCACCGCGTTCTTCGCCGCCTTCAGCGGGGTGACGCTGGTGCTCTCGCTCTTCCTCCAGGGCCCGCTGGGGATGTCCCCGCAGGGTGCCGGGTACTCCGTGGCCCCGCTGGCGCTCGGCATGGCGCTGACGGCGGGTCCCGCCTCCGCGCTGGCCCGGCGCAAGGGGCGGCTGGTCATCCAGGCGGGCATCGTGGTGAGCCTGCTGGGGCTGGTGCTGCTGGCGGTCCTGGCCGGGCCGGCCGGGTGGGCGACCAGCGGCTGGCGGCTGGGCCCGGCCACCCTGCTGACGGGGCTGGGCATGGGGCTGGTCGTGCCGCCGCTGTTCGACGTGGTCCTGGGCGGGGTCACCGGGCCCGAGACCGGCTCGGCGGCGGGCGTCCTCAACGCGGCGCAGCAGCTGGCCAACGCCTTCGGCGTCGCGCTGCTGGTCACCTGCTGGTCGGCGTACGGGGACCACGGCTACGGCCCGGGCGGGGCGCTGGCCGGTACGGCGCTGGCGGTCGTGGGGCTGCTGGTCGTGGCCCTGCTGGCCTCGTACCGGCTGCCCGAGGAGATCGCCGCCCGGCACTGAGGCCCGCGGCGGGAGCGCCGTACCGGGCGGGCCGGCACTGAGGACCGCGGCGGGGGCGCCGTACCGGGCGGACGTACCGGCCGGGAACGACAAAGCGCCGGGTTCGCGGGACCGTCCGCAAACCCGGCGCTCTGGCCTGGGAGGTGTGACCGCCCGACGGAACGAGGCTGGCGCGACAGGACGTTCGCACCGCCGGGCGGAGTCTTGGTGGATCCCTCGCGGGAGTCCGGGTCCTCACCTACAGGGGGCTCTGTGCGTGGCCCCTGTACGTGGAGGAGTGGCTGGGACCGTGGCGGCGGGCGACGGGCGTCCCGGCACCGTCCCCCTCAGGTCAAGGGACGGGCCTGCGAACACCCATTACCACCGCACTGGCTCGCACGCCGCCACGGTCCTCGTCCTGAACCCTTCACCGACGAACCACCCCTCATCCGGGTCCGCGGTGCCGGGCTCAGCGCCCAGGTCCTGACCTCCCGTCAGGTCCCGAGCGCGGCCTTGTGGGCTCAGTCCTCGCGCAGGGCGCGGACGGCCTCCTCGACGCGCTTGCCGTAGTCGGCGTCGGCGGCGTGGAAGTGAGCCAGGTTCTTCTCGATGACGTCCTCGCGGGAGACCTGCGACAGGCCGCCGGCGATGTTCGCCACCAGACGCTGCTTCTCGTCCTCGGACATCAGGCGGTACAGCTCACCGGCCTGGAAGAAGTCGTCGTCCTTGGTGTGGGCCGGGGCCGCGTGGGTGCCGGTGTAGCCGGACACCGCCAGCGGGGCGCCGAGGGCGTCGCCGGTCTCGGCCGGACCCTGGTACGAGTTGGGCTCGTAGTTCTTGTCGTGGCGCGAGCCGTTGCGCAGCGCCATGGCGCCGTCGCGGCCGTAGTTCTGCGCGGTGGTGGCCTTGGGGGCGTTCACCGGCAGCAGGGTGTGGTTCACGCCGAGGCGGTAGCGCTGGGCGTCCGCGTAGGCGAACAGGCGGCCCTGGAGCATCTTGTCCGGCGAGGCGGTGATGCCCGGGACGAAGTTGTTCGGGGAGAAGGCGGACTGCTCGACCTCGGCGAAGACGTTCTCCGGGTTGCGGTCGAGGACCAGGCGGCCCACGCGCTGCAGCGGGTAGTCCGCGTGCGGCCACACCTTGGTGAGGTCGAACGGGTTGAAGCGGTAGTCCGCGGCCTCGGCGGCCGGCATGATCTGGACGTACAGGGTCCAGCTCGGGTTCACGCCGCGCTCGATGGCCTGGAGCAGGTCGGTCTGGTGCGAGTTCGCGTCGCTGCCGACGACCTCGGCGGCCTGCTCGGAGGACAGGCAGCGGATGCCCTGGTTCGTCTTGAAGTGGTACTTGACGAAGAAGGCCTCACCCTGGGCGTTGGTCCACTGGTAGGTGTGGGAGCCGTAGCCGTTCATGTGGCGGTACGAGGCCGGGATGCCGCGGTCACCCATCAGCCAGGTGATCTGGTGCGTCGCCTCGGGGGCGTGCGCCCAGAAGTCCCAGACGTTGTCCGGCTCCTGCTTGCCCGTGAACGGGTCGCGCTTCTGGGAGTGGATGAAGTCGGGGAACTTGATCGGGTCCTTGATGAAGAACACCGGGGTGTTGTTGCCGACGAGGTCGTAGTTGCCGTCCTCGGTGTAGAACTTCAGCGCGAAGCCGCGCGGGTCGCGGACGGCGTCCGCACCACCGAGGGAGTCGGCGACGGTGGAGAAGCGCAGGAAGGTCTCGGTCTTCTTGCCGACCTCGTTGAGGAACTTCGCGGAGGTGTAGGCGGTGACGTCGTCGGTCACCTCGAAGTAGCCGTACGCGGCCGAGCCACGGGCGTGCACGACGCGCTCCGGGATGCGCTCACGGTTGAAGCGGGCGAGCTTCTCGAGGAGCTGCTGGTCCTGGATGAGGAGCGGGCCACCGACGCCGGCGGTGGCGGAGTTCTGGTTGTCGGCGACCGGGGCGCCGGACTCGGTCGTAAGCACGCGCTTCGACATGGTGACCTTCCGTACGGGAGCTGCTGACGGAAAGCGTCTTCCGCCATGCGGATGAGCCTAAATTCAGGCGGAACGCAGCGTCAACAGTTTGTTGAAGAAAGATGGAGGAGAGGTGATCCGGACGGTGCCGGCGCTTGGGCGCGACAGGACAGGTGTCAGCACCGGCACCGTCCGGAAACTCAGGTCCCCCGGAGGGGAGGCGCCGCCCCCGGAGGGGCGGCCTCAGGCTCAGACCTGGGCGCCGGAGAGGCGCTCGACGGCGCGCAGCAGGGCCGAGTGGTCCAGGCCGCCGTCACCCTGGGCGCGCAGCGAGGCGACCAGCTGGGCGACGACCGCGCCGACCGGGAGGGCCGCACCGACGTTGCGGGCGGCGTCGGTGACGATGCCCATGTCCTTGTGGTGCAGGTCGATCCGGAAGCCGGGCTTGAAGTCGCGGTTCAGGAAGTTGTCCTTCTTGCGGGTCAGGACCGTGGAGCCGGCCAGACCGCCGTTGAGGACGTCCAGGGCGGCCTGGAGGTTCACGCCGGACTTCTCGAGGAAGACGACGGCCTCGGCGCAGGCCTGGATGTTGACCGCGACGATGAGCTGGTTGGCGGCCTTCACCGTCTGGCCGGAGCCGTGCGGGCCGCACAGGACGATGACCTTGCCGAGGGCCTCGAGGATCGGGAGGGCGGCGTCGAAGTCCGCCTGCTCGCCGCCGACCATGATGGAGAGCACGGCCTCGATGGCGCCGGCCTCGCCGCCGGACACCGGGGCGTCGATGACGCGGATGCCCTTCTCGGCGGCGTTCTTGGCCAGGTCGACCGAGGTCTGCGGGGTGATCGACGACATGTCGATGATCAGCGCGCCCGACTTGGCGTTCTCCAGGATGCCCTCGGGGCCGTAGGAGATGGCCTCGACCTGCGGGGAGGCGGGCACCATCGTGATGATGACGTCGGCGTCCTTGACGGCCTCGGCGATCGAGCCGGCCGCGGTGCCGCCGGCCGCCGCGAGGCGGTCCAGCTTGTCCTGCTCCAGCGTGAAGCCGGTGACCGAGTAGCCGGCCTTCAGGAGGTTCTCGGACATGGGGGAGCCCATGATGCCGAGGCCGATCCACGCGATCTTGGGGAGGTTGCTCATGATGAGGTCCTTCTCTTGAAGCTTCGTACGAAAAGTTCGGGCGGTGTCCGGGTCTTCGTCCGGACCTACCGGGCCGCGCGGGCCTCGGCCGGCAGCCACTCGAAGGACGCGGCGGCGTCGACGGCCTTGTACTCCAGGCCGACGTAGCCCTCGTAACCGGCCTTCCTGAGCTGGTCGAGGAGCTCCTCGAGGGGCAGGTCGCCGGTGCCCGGAGCACCACGGCCCGGCTTGTCGGCGATCTGGACGTGCCCGGTCTTGGCGGCGTACTTTTCGATGACCTCGGAGAGGTCCTCATCGTTCATCGCCAGGTGGTACAGGTCGAGCAGGAACTTGGCGTTCCCCAGGCCCGTCGCCTCGTTCACCTTGTCCACGACCTCGATCGCGGACGGCGCGCTCACCAGCGGGTAGAGCGGCGACTCGGGCTTGTTGAGGGTCTCGATCAGGAGGATCGCACCCACGCGGTCGGCGGCGCGGGCCGCGACGACCAGGTTCTCCAGGGCGAGTTCGTCCTGGACGGCGGGGTCCACGCCCTCGACGCGGTTGCCGTAGAGCGCGTTGAGCGCCTTGCAGCCGACCGAGGCGGCGAAGTCCGCGGCGACGTCGATGTTCGCGCGGAACCGGTCCGACTCCTCACCCGGGACGGACACCGCGCCGCGGTCCGGTCCGGGGAGCTGGCCGGCGTAGAAGTTCAGGCCCACCAGCTGGGTGCCGGCGTCCTCAAGGGCCTTCTTGAGGGCGTCGAGCTCCTCCTGAGCCGGGGTGGGGGTCTCGATCCAGGGCCACCACAGCTCGACCGCCGTGAAGCCCGCCGCGGCGGCGGCCGCGGGGCGCTCCAGGAGCGGGAGTTCCGTGAAGAGGATCGAGAGGTTCACATCGAAGCGCTGGTCCGTGTATCCCATGAGGGGTGTGCGCTCCTTCCGTATTGCGGAAGTTGTTTTCTGCTTGATGGAAGGTTGCATGGGCTGCTGCGCGAATGTCAAGTGGGACCTGCCGGATTTTCCGTACCTCGGGGTAGCTTGGCCGCGTGCGATTGAGAGTGGAGTTCACGACCGAGCCCTTCGACCTCGAGGAAGCCCCGGCCCACGCCGTGGCGGCCCGGGAGGTCATCCAGAAGGCGCAGCTGGACGCGGTGGACGTCGGCCCCTTCGGCAATACGGCCGAGGGTGGGGCGGATGCCGTGCTGACCGCGGTGGCCGCGCTGCTGCGCGACTCGCTGGAGGCCGGGGCCACCCGCGTCTCGCTGCAGGTCAACGTGGTCCGGGAGGAGACCTGATGACCGAGCCCCGCGACCACCCCTTCGTTGCCGCGGTCAAGCCGCTGGTCGACGCCATGGGCGGCGAGCTGATGGACCCGTCCCTGGCGCAGCCCGACGACGTCGTGCTGGCCTGGGAGGGCGAGGACGTGCTCGCCGTACGGCTGCCGCAGCTGTCGGACTCCCTGGACCACATCCTGGCGGCGCTGGAGCGCCGCCACGGGATGCCCCTGTCGGAGCTGGACCGCAAGGCGAAGCAGGACGTCGTGCGCATACTGGAGGCGCGGGGCGCCTTCTCGGTGCGGCACGGCGTCGAAACGGTCGCCGGCGCTCTGGGCGTAAGCCGCTTCACGGTCTACAACTACCTGAACAGGGAAAACCCCAACAAGAACAGCCAAGGGTGACGTCGGAGTCACCCGTTGTCACGAGCCGCCGCCCGATTGAGCCGGGCGGCGGCTTTTGTGTACCGGAAGTTTCAACAAAGTGTTGACGCGGTGTTGTCCAGGGCGTTAGCTATGCGAAGCCCGTCAAAGCACAAGGCCAAGCACACAGGCCACGGAGGCTTCCCGTGACTTCGAGTACGACACCGGGCCTCGCCCGGTTCAACACCTTGGTGGACGCAGCGGCCCAGGCCGAGCTCCACGAGGTGTGCGCCAGTTCGGCTTGGGTGAGCAAGCTGCTCGCCCAGCGCCCCTTCACCAGCGCCGACGCCCTGTTCGCCGCGAGCGACGCCGCCATGGCGGAGCTCACCACCGCGGACCTGGAAGAGGCGATGGCGGGCCACCCGCCGATCGGCCGCCCGAAGCCGGGTGACCCGACCTCGGCGCGCGAGCAGCGCGGCATGGCCGGGGCGTCCGAGGAACTGAAGGCCGAGCTGCTCGAACTGAACCTGGCCTACCAGGAGAAGTTCGGCCACGTCTTCCTGATCTGCGCCACCGGTGCGACCGGTGAGCAGATGCGGGACGCGGTCAAGGTCCGGATCCAGAACACGGACGAGGTCGAGCGGGAGATCGCCCGCGGAGAACTCGTCAAGATCAACCGGATCCGTCTGACCCGCCTCGCAGAAGGAGAGTGAGCATGAGCACCGAGACCACCGCGTCGGTGTCCACGCACATCCTGGACACCAGCATCGGCCGCCCCGCGGAGGGCGTCGCCATCTCCCTGTCGGCCCGCAGCGGCTTCGACGGCGAGTGGGCGGCCCTCGGCGGTTCGGCCACCGACGCCGACGGGCGTTGCAAGGACCTGCCGGCGCTGCCGGAGGGCACCACCCACGTACGCCTCGACTTCGAGACCGAGGCGTACTTTTCCAAGAAGCAAGCCGCCGAGGCGCAGCAGGACGCCCCCCGCGTAAGGGACAGCGGTGCGTTCTTCCCCGAGGTGACCATCACGTTCGCGGTCAACCCGGGCGAGCACTACCACGTACCGCTGCTGCTCAACCCGTTCGGCTACTCCGTTTACCGAGGGAGCTAGCAGACATGCCCACGATTCTCGGCCAGAACCAGTACGGCAAAGCAGAGAACCGCGTCGTCAAGATCACGCGGGACGGCGACACCCACCACATCAAGGACCTGAACGTCTCGGTCGCCCTCTCCGGCGACATGGACGACGTCCACTACTCCGGCTCGAACGCCAACGTCCTGCCGACGGACACCACCAAGAACACGGTGTACGCGTTCGCCAAGGAGTACGGCATCGAGTCCGCCGAGCAGTTCGGCATCCACCTGGCCCGCTGGTTCGTCAACAGCCAGGAGCCGATCGGCCGCGCCCGGATCCGCATCGAGGAGTACGCCTGGGAGCGGATCCAGACCTCGGACGCGAACTCCAAGTTCATCGGCGCCGACGAGGTGAAGCACTCCTTCGTCCGCAAGGGCCAGGAGACCCGCGTCACCCAGATCACGTACGACGGCCGGAACTGGGAGGTCATCTCCGGCCTCAAGGACCTGATCGTCATGAACTCCACCAACTCGGAGTTCTGGGGCTACGTGAAGGACAAGTACACGACCCTGCAGGAGGCGTACGACCGCATCCTGGCCACCCAGGTGTCGGGCCGCTGGCGGTTCAACTGGACCGACGACGAGCAGCGCATGCCGAACTGGGAGAAGTCCTACGAGGCCACCCGGAAGCACATGCTCGAGGCCTTCGCGGAGACCTACTCCCTGTCGCTCCAGCAGACCCTGTACCAGATGGGTTCGCGGATCATCAACCACCGTTCGGAGATCGACGAGGTCCGCTTCTCGCTCCCGAACAAGCACCACTTCCTGGTCGACCTGGAGCCCTTCGGCCTCAAGAACGACAACGAGGTGTACTTCGCCGCGGACCGTCCGTACGGTCTGATCGAGGCGACCATCCTCCGCGACGGCGCCGACGCGCGCATCCCGGTGGACCTGACCAACCTGTAGGCACCGCCCGTCCGGCCGGCGGCCTGGTCATCCGCGTCCCGGGGTACCGCAGTGGCCCCGGGGCGCGGCCCCCGCAACACCCCAGAACTTCCTGAACTCGGCACCCGGAGCATCACACGGGGCGGCAGTACTGTCAGCTGCCAGGGCCCCCGGTTTCGGCACTCAAATCCCCTGGGTCCTGCCGTGCCCGCACCGCCACTGAAAGCACGAGGAAGCCCCATGGCAGCCACTGACAGCGCGGTCGAGCGCATCGTCATCGAGAACTGTGCGATCGCGACCGTCGACGCCAACGACACCGAGTACGCCTCGGGTCACATCGTCATCGCAGGCAACCGGATCGAGGCCATCGGCGCGGGCAAGGCCCCCGAGAACCTCGAGAACGTCGTACGCCGCATCGACGGCACGGGCCACCTCGTGACGCCCGGCCTGGTCAACACGCACCACCACTTCTACCAGTGGATCACGCGTGGCCTGGCGACCGACCACAACCTCTTCAACTGGCTCGTGGCGCTGTACCCGACCTGGGCGCGCATCGACGAGCAGATGACGTACTCGGCCGCGCAGGGCTCCCTCGCCGCGATGGCCAAGGGCGGTGTCACCACCGCCATGGACCACCACTACGTCTTCCCCAAGGGCTCCGGCGACCTCTCCGGCTCGATCATCCGCGCCGCGTCCGAGATGGGCGTCCGCTTCACCCTCGCCCGCGGCTCCATGGACCGCAGCGAGAAGGACGGCGGCCTGCCGCCGGACCACGCCGTCGAGACCCTCGAGGGCGCCCTGGCCGACACCGAGGCGACCGTCAAGAAGTTCCACGACGCGTCCTTCGACTCGATGACCCAGGTCGCCGTCGCCCCGTGCTCCCCCTTCTCGGTCTCCACCGAGCTGCTCAAGCAGGGCGCCGAACTGGCCCGCCGCCTCGGTGTGCGCATGCACACGCACGGCAGCGAGACGGTCGAGGAGGAGAAGTTCTGCCACGAGCTCTTCGGCATGGGCCCGACCGACTACTTCGAGTCGACCGGCTGGCTCGGCGAGGACGTGTGGATGGCGCACAGCGTCCACATGAACGACTCCGACATCGCCGCCTTCGCCCGGACCAAGACCGGTGTGGCGCACTGCCCGTCCTCCAACGCCCGTCTGGCCGCCGGCATCGCCCGCGTCCCGGACATGCTCGCCGCCGGCGTCCCGGTCGGCCTCGGCGTCGACGGCACCGCCTCCAACGAGTCCGGCGAGCTGCACACCGAGCTGCGCAACGCGCTCCTCATCAACCGCCTGAACCCGGTGCACCGCGAGGCCGCGCTCAACGCCCGCCAGTCGCTGCGCCTGGGCACCTACGGCGGCGCCCAGGTGCTCGGCCGCGCCGACAGCATCGGTTCGCTGGAGGTCGGCAAGCTCGCGGACCTGGTGCTCTGGAACCTGAGCACCTTCCTGCACTCCTCGATCGCCGACCCGGTGACCGCCCTGGTCTTCGGTGCGGCGGCCCCGGTGACGGCCTCGTTCGTCAACGGCCGGCAGATCGTCGAGAACAGCCGCCTGCTGACCGCTGACGAGGACGCCATCGCCGTGTCCACGCGGGAAGAGGCCCAGCGCCTCGCGCGGATCGCCGCGCAGGCCTGATCCCCCACGGAATCCGGCCGGGGGGGACGGCCCCCGGCCGGTGGCCGCGGACCCGAGCGGGGTCCGCGGCAGCCGTTCCCGGGGGGTGCGGACGTCAGTGCCCGCACCCCCCGGGGCGGTGACTCGTGTACGTACACACGCCACCCCCTCCCGTCTTTTTTGGCATGCCCTGAACAAATCGGGCATCCGTACCCAACCGAACAGCGCACAGGACTGATCCACTCCCTGACACCCACGTCACCTGCCGACGTGTTAACCGACCGGAGGAAGCCCGTGGCCGTCACGCCCAGGTTTCGCAAAGACGCAGTCGCCAGCCCAGCGGAGAGGCACCCGGTCGACGAGACCCTGCCCCCGCTCCGGATGTTCACCAGCGGCCTCCAGCACGTGGCCGCCATGTACGCGGGGGTCGTCGCCCCGCCCATGATCGTCGGACCGGCCGTCGGCCTCTCCGCCACCGAGACGGCCTTCCTGATGGGGGCCTCCCTCTTCACCGCCGGCCTCGCCACCCTCCTCCAGACCCTCGGCTTCTGGCGGGTGGGCGCCAAACTCCCCTTCGTGAACGGCGTCTCGTTCGCCGGAGTCACCCCGATGGTCGCCATCGGCAAGGACCAGGGCGCCGACGCCATCCCCGTCATCTTCGGCGCGATCATCGTCGCCGGCGCCCTCGGCTTCTTCGCCGCCCCCTACTTCGGCCGCCTGGTGCGCTTCTTCCCGCCGGTCGTGACCGGTACGGTCATCACGCTGATCGGCGTCTCGCTGCTGCCCGTCGCCTTCAACTGGTCCCAGGGCGGCAACCGCACCGCCTCCGACTACGGCTCCCTCACCAACATCGGCATGGCCGCCGCGACCCTCGCCCTCGTGCTGCTGATGCGGAAGTTCCTGCGCGGCTTCCTCCGCCAGATCGCCATCCTGCTCGGCCTCGTCGCCGGCACCCTGATCGCGATCCCCGTCGGCATCACCGACTTCTCCGCCATCGGCCGTGCCGGACTCGTGGGCTTCCCCACGCCGTTCCACTTCGGCGCCCCGCAGTTCCACGTCGCCGCGATCGTCTCGATGTGCATCGTGATGCTGGTCTGCATGACCGAGTCCACCGCCGACATCCTGGCCCTCGGCCGGATCGTCGGCCGCCCGGCCGACGCCCGCACCATCGAGGGCGGCCTGCGTGCCGACGCCCTCGGCAGCGCCCTCAGCCCCGTCTTCAACGGCTTCATGTGCAGCGCCTTCGCCCAGAACATCGGCCTGGTCGCCATGACCAAGGTGCGCAGCCGCTTCGTCGTCGCAGCCGGCGGACTGATCCTCATCGCCCTCGGCCTCTGCCCGGTGGCCGCCTCCGTCATCGCCGTCGTCCCGCTGCCGGTGCTCGGCGGCGCCGGCATCGTCCTCTTCGGGTCCGTCGCGGCGAGCGGCATCCAGACCCTCGCGGGCGCCGCCATGGAGAAGGGCGAGAACGCCCTGATCGTCGCCGCCTCCATCGGCATCGGCCTGATCCCGATCGCGGCGCCGGACTTCTACCACGCCTTCCCCGAGGACCTGCTGGTCGTCCTCGACTCGGGCATCAGCACCGGCTGCGTGGTGGCGATCCTGCTCAACCTCGCTTTCAACCACCTGGGTCCACGCCGTGACCGGGCCGCCGCCGCGGCCCAGGACCCCGTACCGGTGCACTGACCTGGGCCACGGGACCCGCCCGGTGACCTCCGGGCCACGGGACGCGCCCGGTGACGTCCGGGCCACGGGACGCGTCAGCCGGCCGTACGCGGCCGGGGCCAGGCCGGAGCCAGGCCCCGGCCGAGGGCCCGTAACAGCGCGGGGTCACCCGCGGGGGCCGGGGCACGCCCGGCCCCCGGGCCCGGCCAGGCGTCCGGTGCGTGCCCGGACGCCGCCCCGGACCGCCCGTCCCGGCCGTGCGGGGCAGACGCATCGGACCGCCCGCCCGGGGCCTGGGCGGGCGCCGGGTCCGACCAGATGTCCGCCGGGACCGTGCGGACGCGGCGGCCCTCCGGGTCCAGCTCCTGGGCCGCGGACTTGCGCACGTACAGCGCGAGCGCCGAGTCGGCGATGCGCAACGCGGGCACCCTGCGGGTCAGTTCGGCCGTGTACCGGGACAGCTCCGCCACCGTCCGCAGCCGTGCGCTGATCAGGAAGTTCCACGGCCCGCTCGTCGACATGCAGGCCCGGGTCTCGCGCAGCCCCGACACCGCCGCCGCGCAGTCCGTCACCTCGTGCTCCGCTACCTCGCCCCACAGCGTCGCCGACACCGGCCAGCCGGTGTGCACGGACGCCAGCGAGCAGCTGAAGCGCAGTGCCCCGCCCGCCTCCAGCCGGGCCAGCCGCCGCCGTACGGTCGACTCGCTCATCCCGCACCCGCGGGCCAGCGCGGCCACGCTGCGCCGCGCGTCCCCCGCGAGCGCCAGCACCAGCGGCCGGTCCTCCGCCGACAGCGGCGCGGTGACCGGCGCGGCCGTCGACGGCGGCCGCTGCACCTGGTCCGTGAGCTGCGCGGTCTGGGCCGGGGTCAGCTGGTCCAGGCGCCACCGGTTGGGGGAGTAGTGCACCGTCGTCACCATCGAGGACCGGGTGGCGACGACGCCGGGTATCCGCTGCACCCGGAACGACAGGTAGCGGTAGAGCGCCGTCAGGTCGGGCACGGCCACGAACAGCAGCAGGTCCCGGCTCCCGGTGAGGTGCTCGACCCGCAGCGCGTGCGCGTCGCTGGTCAGCGTCCGGCCCACGGCCGGGGCCGTGCCCGCCGTGCACGTGACCTCCACCCAGGCCGTGCACGGTACGGCGAGACCGCTGCGCAGGCCCAGCCCCGCGGTCCAGGCGTCCCCGGCCGCCGCCAGCCGCTCCCAGCGCCTGGCCAGCGTGTCCGGGCGGGCGCCGAGGACCGGGGCCAGCCGCTCCCAGCTGGCCCGGGGCGCGAGCTGGAGTGCGTGGACGAGCGCCCGGTCCATGTCGTCCATGGCGGAAATGGCTGAGTTCATACCCTCCCCTGGCGGTTCTCCCGGCCACCGGCCGGAGGTCCGGTGTCACAGCCGATGATCTCCCTTTGGTGCATTCAACAAGTCACGGGGGCTCTTGCGTGCATCTTTGGAAAATCGGGGGAGGCGGCGTGGGCGGGTCCGGCTCGGGAAGAGCGGACGGGGCCGGCGCGGGAGTGCGGGCCGCCGTGCCGGCCGAGCTGTCCAGTTTCGTCGGCCGGGAGCGAGAACTGGCCACCACACTGGCCCTGCTGACCACCGAACGGCTGGTGACGCTGACCGGCCCGGCCGGCATCGGCAAGACGCGCCTCGCGCTCCGCGCGGTCCGCGTGCTGCGCGACCGTCCGGTCCCGGCCGCCGGCTCCGCGGTCCCGGCCGCCGGCCGTGCGGCTCCCGCCGCCGGTGACGACGTGGTGTGGGCCGACCTCGCCGGGCTGCCCGAAGACCGCTGGGCCGCGCTGGAGGGCAGGCTGCTCCGCGAACTGGCCGGGCGGCGCGTGCTGCTGGTGCTGGACGGCTGCGAGCAGCTGGGCGACCTGTGTGCCGGGCTGGTGGCGCAGCTGCTGGTGCGGCTTCCGGGGCTGCGGGTGCTGGCCACGTCCCAGCGCCGGCTCGGCGTCCCGGGCGAGACGGGGTTCGCCGTACCGCCCCTGGCCGTGCCGCCCGACGCGCCCCACGACCCCGCGCCCCATGACCATGCGCCCCACGACCCCGCGCCCCGCGACCCCGCGCCCCGCGACCCCGTGCCCCACGGCACCGCGCCCCACCGGGGGACCCCCTCGGCCGGGCCGGCGCGCGCGGGCCGGCCCGAGACCGCCGACTACCCCGCCGTACGGCTCTTCGTGGAACGGGCCCGCGGTGCCGACCCGTTCTTCGAGATCACCGGGCGCAACGCGGAACCGGTGGCGCGGCTGTGCCGGGCGCTCGACGGCATCCCGGGCGCCCTGGAGCTGGCGGCCGGGCAGCTGCACCAGTACGCGCCGGAGCAGGCGCTGCGCCGCCTGGAGTCCGATCCCCTCGGCTTCCTGGCGGGCGGCGCCGGCCGCGGCACCCGGGCCGACGCCGAGCGCAGTCACCGGCTGCTCTCCCGGGACGAGCGGCTGCTGTGGGAGCGGCTCTCCGTGTTCGCCGGCTCCTTCGACCGGGCGGCCGTCGTGGCGGTCTGCGGGTTCGGCCGGCTGGGCCGCGAGGCCGCGGCCGCCGCCCTGGGCCGGCTGGCGTCCGGCCTGCTGCTGGACGCGGGGCCGGGCCGCTGGCGGCTGCCCCTGTCCGTACGGGCGCACGCCGCCCGG
Organism: Streptomyces sp. NPDC101132; assembly: GCF_044759225.1. Lineage (NCBI taxonomy): Bacteria > Bacillati > Actinomycetota > Actinomycetes > Kitasatosporales > Streptomycetaceae > Streptomyces > Streptomyces sp. NPDC101132. The sequence goes on along the minus strand of NZ_JBIVYX010000001.1, from coordinate 906,281 downwards.
CTGCTGCTGGCGCGCGGGGACAACGCGGAGGCGGTGCGGCGGCACTACGACTGGTACCGGACGGTGGCCGAGCGCGCGGCCCAGCTGTGGCGGGGCGGCAGCCAGCGGGAGGCCCGGGAACTGGCCCTGCGGGAGCTGCCCGACCTGCGGGCCGCGATGAACCCGATGGCAGGTCCGGGCCCGGCTGCCACGCTGGAGATCGCGGTCACCCTGTGGTTCCTCTGGATGGCCTGCGGCCTGCTCACCGAGGGGCGCCGCCACCTCGAACGCGCCCTCGCCCTGCACCCGGCGCCCCGCCCGGCCCGGGCCCTGTGGCTGAACGCGTGGATCGCGGGCTGCCTCGGCGAGTGCGACGGGGCCGACCCGCTGCTGGTCGAGGGCTGGACCGCCGCCGTGCAGGAGGGGGAGGACACCTGCCTCGCCTACCTGGCGCACGTGCGGGGCACCGTGGCGCTGTGGGAGCTGCGGCCCGCCGACGCCGTCACCGAGTTCGCCGAGGCCCTGGAACTACTGCCCGCGGAAACGGAGTTCGGGCCCGGACGGGCCGCGCTGGCCGCCTCGTACCTGATGGCGCTGGCCCGCACCGGACCCCCGGCGGTGCCGGTCGCGGGGGTCCCGCCCGCCGGGGACCGGTGGGCGCGGTCGTGGTCCGGGTACGCGCACGCCGAGGTGCTCAGGCGGGAGGCGCGGCCGGCCGCCGCCCGGACCGAGGTGCTGCGGGCGCTCGGCGCGCAGCTGGCGCTGGGCGACGTACTCGGCCAGGCCGCCGCGGGGGAGCTGCTGGCCGGGCTGGAGACCGACCTGGGGCGGCACCGGGACGCGGCGCGGCTGCTGGGCGCGGTGGACCGGATCCGGGCCGGGTTCCTCAAGGACCCCAGGGCGGCCGCGTACTGGGCCCGGGGACGCGCCCCGGGAGAGGCGGTGCTGCGGGCCCGCCTCACCGAACCCGTCTTCGCCCGGGCCTACGCGGCCGGGGCCCGGGCGGGGCTGCGGGCCCTGCTTCCGGAGTCCCGGGAAGGCTGAGTTCCGCCCTCCGCTTTTGGTCATGAAACGGTCATCAAATTCGTCGCGGGACGCAGAACCGGGCGCCCTGACGAGGCGTGATACCGCTCGACGCGTGCAACGGGCACGTCATGACGGGGGGTCGGAGTGGAACCCAGAACAGCAGTGAGAAGGACGGCGCTCGCCGCCACGGCGGTCGTGGCGCTGATCGCGGGGACGGCCCCGGCCGGCGCCCTGTCGGCGACGCAGGCCGCGAACCCGGCCGCCCGGCCGGCCGCCCGGGACGGCGCCGCGGCACGGGCGAAGGCACCCGCGGCCGTCACGCTCGTCACCGGCGACCGCGTGCACGTCGGCGCCGACGGCCGCGTCGCCCGCATCGACCGCGGCGAGGGCCGCGAGGGGATCGTCTTCTCGGTGCGGCGCGAGGGCGCCCACACGTACGTCGTCCCGCAGGACGCCCTGCGCCTGCTGGCCGACGGCGTCCTCGACCGGCGCCTGTTCGACGTCGCCCAGCTGGTACGGGACGGCTTCGGCGACGCGCACAGCGCCACGCTGCCGCTGATCGTCCGCTACCGGCAGGGCGCCCCCGTACGGGACACCTTCTCCGGGCTGGCCCGCGACCGTCGCCCGCTGCCGGCCGTCGGCGGCGAGGCGCTCAGCACCCCGAAGGCACAGGCCAAGGCCTTCTGGTCCCGGGTCACCGGCGGCGCGGACACCCTCACGGCGGGAGCCACCGCCGCGACGGCGCCCGTCGAACGCCTCTGGCTCGACGGCCGGGTCCGCGCCACCCTCGACAAGAGCGTGCCGCAGATCGGCGCGCCCGCCATGTGGCAGGCCGGCTACACCGGCAAGGGCGTCACGGTCGCCGTCCTGGACACCGGCGTCGACCAGACCCACCCGGACCTCAAGGGCGTCGAGAAGGCGGAGAAGAACTTCAGCAACTCGCCCGACAGCAAGGACCGCCACGGCCACGGCACGCACGTCGCCTCCACCATCGGCGGCTCGGGCGCCCGCTCCGGCGGCCTCTACAAGGGCGTGGCGCCCGGCGTCCGGATCCTCGACGGCAAGGTGCTCGGCGACGACGGCTACGGCAGCGAGTCGGACATCGTCAGCGGCATGCAGTGGGCCGTCGACCAGGGCGCGAAGGTCGTCAGCATGAGCATCGGCGGCCAGGACGGCCCCGACGTCGACCCGAAGGAGGACGCCGTCGCCCGGCTCTCCTCCAAGGCCCTGTTCGTGGTCGCCGCCGGCAACGACGGCGACAAGAACGGCACCGTCAACTCGCCCGGCAGCGCCCCCGCGGCCCTCACCGTCGGCGCGGTCGACAAGCAGGACCGGCTCGCGGAGTTCTCCAGCCGCGGACCGACGGCCGCCGGGGTGCTCAAGCCGGACGTGACGGCCCCCGGCGTCGACATCACCGCGGCCCTCAGCACCCAGGGCGCCGACACCGGCGGCAACGCCTACGTGCCCAAGAGCGGCACCTCCATGGCCACCCCGCACGTCTCGGGCGCCGCCGCCCTGCTGTTCCAGCAGCACCCGACCTGGAGCGGCGCCCGCATCAAGGCCCTGCTCACCGCGTCGGCCAAGCCCAACCCGAAGAACAACGCCCTCCAGCAGGGCGCCGGCCGGATCGACCTGGCACGCGCCCGCACGGCCGTCGTCGTCTCCTCGCCCGGCTCGCTCGACTTCGGCACGAAGCTCTGGCCGCACGGCGACGACAAGCCGGCCACCAAGACCCTCACCTACCGCAACTACGGCACCAAGGCCGTCACCCTCAAGCTGAGCGCAGCCGGCAGCGACTCCGCCGGCCGTCCGGCCCCGGCCGGCATGTTCACCGTCAGGAACACGCAGCTCACCGTCCCGGCCGGCGGCACCGCGCAGACCACCGTCACCGTCGACACCCGCAAGGGCACGGCCGACGGCCAGTTCGGCGGCAGCGTGCTGGCCGCCGGTGACGGCCAGTCGGTGCGCACCGGCCTGGCGGTCGTCCGCGAGGTCGAGTCGTACGACATCACGCTGCGGCACAAGGACGAGAACGGCGCGAACCCGCCCAGCTACTACACGTCGCTGACGCGGACCGGCGCGGGCGGCCCCAGGGAGCCCGTCTGGGCGGAGATCGAGCGGGACGGCACGGCCGTCCAGCGCCTGGCCAAGGGCACCTACCACCTGGAAAGCCTGGTGATCAGCCCCGGCAACGACAACCGGATGGCCGTCTTCGTCCAGCCGGTCCTCAAGGTCACCGGCAAGGCCACGGTCACCATGGACGCCAGCAAGGCCAAGCCCTTCGCCATCACCCCCGCCGACCCGGCCGCGCGCCTGGTCTCCGCCAACGTCGGGTACGACGCGGCCGGCACCGGGGTGAGCGGCAGCTGGGTCGTCGCCGGCTCGACGAAGTTCCGCACCGCCGCCCTCGGCCCGTCCCTGTCCAGCCTGCGCGCGCAGTACAACGGCGTCTGGAAGGTGCCCGGCGCGGCCGGCAAGAACGTCGACCACCGCCTGGCCTTCAACCGCACCGGCAGCTGGTTCACCGGCCTGACCCGCACCGTCACCAAGGCCGACGTCGCCGAGGTCCGGCTCGGCTTCGGCGCCTCCGTCACCACCGCCAAGGGCGTGCTCTACGCGTCCCCGGCCGACGAGGCGGGCTACAGCGTCGGCATCCAGGAGTCCACCACCACCCTGCCGGCCGCCACCACGCAGTACCTGAGCACCGAGGGCGTGCGCTGGTCCTGGATCGCCTCCCAGAGCAACGCCCGGGACGAAGGCCGCATCATCTTCACCCAGGGCATGACCGCCTACCAGCCCGGCAAGCGCTACACGCTGAACTTCAACACCGGCGTGGTCGGCCCCGACCTGGCGGCCGGCACGGACCAGGAGGCGTCGCGGAGCGGCAACTTCGTCAACGCCTACCTCCAGCTCTTCAACGATGGCGCCGGACACTCCGGCAACTCCGTGACCACCGGCGGCTTCAGCCGCCTGGAGTCCGGCGGCAAGGTCATCGCCGAGGCCCCCGCCAACGACTGGCTGAGCACCGAGGTCCCGGCGGCGAAGGCCGAGTACCGCCTGACCAAGGAGGCGACCCGGTCCGCCGCGGACACCTCCACCAGCACCAAGGTCTCCGCCGTCTGGACGTTCACCTCGGCCCGCCCCGCCGGCGAGGAGACCGCCCGGCTGCCGCTCTCGACGGTGCGGCTCTCCCCGGCACTGAGCCTGGGCAGCACGGCGCCGGCGGGCAGCACCCTGAAGGTGCCGCTGCACGTGGCCGGGGCGGCCGCGGGCACCGGACGGGTCGCCGTCCTGACCGTCAAGGTCTCCTTCGATGGGGGCACGACCTGGAAGCCGCTCACCGTGACCACCACCGCCGACGGGGCGCGCTCGGTCAGCGTGAAGCACCCGGCCTCGGCCAAGGCGGTCTCCTTCCGCGTCTACCTGAAGGACAAGAGCGGCAACTCCGTCCTGGAGACGATCGGCAACGCCTACCGGCTCGCGCCGTGATCCGACGGGAGCGGCGGCACGGCGGCCGCTCCCGCAGCACGCCGGCCCGGCCCCGCGGTTCGCGGAGCCGGGCCGGCGTCGTCGGCGCGGGACCTGCCGGCGCCCGCCCGCCGTCTACGAGACCGGGCTGAGGTACATCCCCGACGCGTCCGAGCCGGCCGTGTTCCGGCAGGAGAAGCTGCCGGACGGCTGCGCCCACAGCAGGGACAGACAACGCCCCTGGGCGAGCTGCCCGTAGTGGTTCGGGTGCATGGACTCCTGCACCTTGCCCTGCGACTCGCTGCTGTCGATCCAGCGGGCCCACTCGCTGGAGGCGCCCGAGGCGGGCACCGTCGGGCTCACCAGCTTGCTGGACTTCGAGCAGACCTCACGGCCCTGGAGCATGTCGCGCAGGTCCAGGAACTGCGCGCCCTTCGCCGCGGCCACGCCCTTCAGCCGGTTCGCGAGCTGCGGGACGAGGGAGTCGCGCGCCCAGTCGGAGTCCTTGTTCCAGAAGGGACAGCCACCGGTGTTCACCCGGCTCCAGCCGCTCTCGGAGTAGCGGTTCTCCGCCGCCCGCGGGATCGGCGAGGGGTACGACTGGAGGATCAGCCGGTACGACGAGGAGCTGTAGCCGGCCGCCGACATCACGGCGCGGATCTCGTCGATCGCCTTGCCCACCTTGGTCATCACGCCGTCGATCCTGGAGTCGACCACGCCCTGCTGGTCGTCGTGGCAGTACGAGTACCAGACGATGTAGTCCGTGGCGCACTTGGTGATGATGTCGGCGAAGCCGAGGTCGTTGCCGCCGATCGAGAGGGTGACGGCCTTGACGTCGTTGGCGGCCGCCACGGCGGCGAGCTGGTCCGCCTGCGGGGCCTCGCCCTTGTAGGAAACGCCGCCGTTCGAGGAGCGGAAGACGTTGTCCGTGACCGCGCCGGAGCAGGCCAGGTTGATCAGGGCCTGCGCCCCGGTGCCGGTGGTGCTCTTCACCTCGGCCGAATCGGAGCGGTGGCAGCCGTTGGCCGCCGTCGTTCCGTATACACGGCTGGGGTCGTACGTGCTGCCGCTGACCCAGGCGCGGTCGGTGCCGTCCCGGCTGCCGGTGTTGGTCAGGCTGTTGCCCTTCCAGCGGCCGGCCTCGCCGGAGATGTAGCTGTCGCCCATGGAGACGATCGCGGTGGGCCCGCTGCCGGGGCTCGCCACGGCGCTGCCCGTGCCCGCGGCCAGCACGGAGCCGGCCAGCAGGGGCAGCGCGAGAGCGGCGGCGGCGAGGCGCCGGCGGGGGGCGGCGCCGGGGCGCCGGTGGGGGAACGGGGAGGTGCTTGCGGTGCGGGATCCGGTCACTGCGGAACTCCTGCGTTCGGCCGCACCCACGCAGAACGGATCAACGCGGACGCATGGCTGGGGAAGTGGGGGTACCGCCGGCCGGTGGCAAACGGAAAGGTGCCATGGCGCGTTTTGTTACCGCTAGGTAGCCGCAGATTTCGATTGGGTAACGCCCGACCGATCGTTCGGCTGAGTTCCTGTCACTTCCCCACTGGCCGGAATCCCCTCCTCCTGAGGGGTGCTCAGCTGCGCGGCCGCTGAGCAGCGGCGATGCAGGAGAGCGGGCTGGGGTCAGTGGGGAGAAGGGTTACCCGCGGTTGCATTCCGGTACCCCGGGGCTTCCGGGGGCGGAAAAACCGCTCCGATGCCGGGACGAAACCGGGCCGAAAACGAAGCCGCCCCCGGAGTCGGTGACTCCGGGGGCGGCGGGTGGGTCCGGTCGCTGTGCGTTACCGCCCGGACCCGTACGTCAGCCGACCAGCTGGTCGTACGCGGGGAGGGTCAGGAAGTCCGCGTAGTCGGCGTCCAGGGAGACCTGGAGGAGCAGGTCGTGCGCCTGCTGCCACTTGCCGGCCGCGAAGGCCTCCTCGCCGACCTCGGCGCGGATCGCCGCGAGCTCCTCGGCCGCCACCTGGCGGGCGAGGTCGGCGGTGGCGAGCAGGCCGTTCTCGAAGACCACACCGGCGTTGATCCACTGCCAGATCTGCGAACGCGAGATCTCGGCGGTGGCCGCGTCCTCCATCAGGTTGAAGATGGCGACCGCGCCCAGGCCGCGCAGCCAGGCCTCGATGTAGCGGATGCCGACCTGGACGGCGTTCCGCAGCCCCTCGTACGTGGGCTTCGCGTCCAGCGAGTCGATCGCGATCAGGTCGCCGGGGGCGACGGCGACGTCCTCGCGCAGCCGGTCCTTCTGGTTCGGCTTGTCGCCGAGGACCGCGTCGAAGGAGGCCATCGCGATCGGGACCAGGTCCGGGTGCGCGACCCACGAGCCGTCGAAGCCGTCGCCGGCCTCGCGGTCCTTGTCGGCCTTGACCTTCTCGAACGCGACCTTGTTGACCTCCGCGTCCTTGCGGGACGGGATGAAGGCCGCCATGCCGCCGATGGCGTGCGCGCCGCGCTTGTGGCAGGTGCGGACCAGGAGTTCGGTGTACGCCCGCATGAACGGGGCGGTCATCGTCACCGCGTTGCGGTCCGGGAGGACGAACTTCTCGCCGCCGTCACGGAAGTTCTTGACGATGGAGAAGAGGTAGTCCCAGCGGCCGGCGTTCAGGCCCGCGGCGTGGTCGCGCAGCTCGTAGAGGATCTCCTCCATCTCGTACGCGGCCGTGATGGTCTCGATCAGGACGGTCGCGCGGACGGTGCCCTGCGGGATGCCGACGTAGTCCTGGGCGAAGACGAAGATCTCGTTCCAGAGGCGCGCCTCCAGGTGCGACTCCGTCTTCGGGAGGTAGAAGTACGGGCCCTTGCCGAGGTCGATCAGGCGCTGGGCGTTGTGGAAGAAGTACAGGCCGAAGTCGACGAGCGCGCCGGGCACCGGGCGGCCGTCGATCTGGAGGTGACGCTCCTCCAGGTGCCAGCCGCGCGGCCGCATCACGACGGTCGCGAGCTCGGCGGCGGGCTTCAGGGCGTACGACTTGCCGGACCGCGGGTCGGTGAAGTCGATGCGGCGCTCGTAGGCGTCGATCAGGTTGAGCTGGCCGAGGACGACGTTCTCCCAGGTGGGAGCCGAGGCGTCCTCGAAGTCGGCGAGCCAGACCTTGGCGCCCGAGTTCAGGGCGTTGATGGTCATCTTGCGGTCGGTCGGACCGGTGATCTCCACGCGGCGGTCGTTGAGCGCGGCCGGCGCCGGCGCGACCTTCCAGTCGCCCTCGCGGACCTGTGCGGTGTCCGGGAGGAAGTCGAGGTGGGAGGTGCGGGCGATCTCGGCTCGCCGCTCGGCGCGACGGGCGAGGAGCTCGTCGCGGCGGGGGGTGAACCGCCGGTGCAGCTCGGCCACGAAGGCCAGCGCCGCTTCTGTGAGGACCTCGTCCTGCCGTGGCAGGGGCTCGGCGTCGACGATGGCCAGCGGGGACGGCGCTGGTGCTGACATAGCTGTCACTCCTTCAGCGGCGGTGCCTGGCGGCCGCGAGGACGCTCGTACTGCTCGTATCTGCTCGTGCTGGGCAGGTCGGCCGGTGCCGGGTGAGGCCGGCCTGCGGCACGGAGTGCCGCCGGGCGGAGAGAGTTCCTAATGCGGTCGCGGGCGCCGTCTGGGGGTTCAGGGCGCTTCTGACCAGTGGATAGTAATTTCCACGTGGTGGAAGTTCAATGGTTTGTTGATGTCGAGATTCTCTGAGTCGACAGATTCTGGCTCTGAGTGCCACGCCGGTCACGGACCGCGCTCACCCCTCAGCCCAGGCGTCGCAGGTCGGAGGGGGTGTCGATGTCGTAGGGCTCGGCGATGTCCGCGCACTCGACCAGAGTGAGGTCCGCCGCGTGGTTTGTCAGGTGTACACGCGCACCGCGGTCCCCGGTCGCGGTCGCGGCGATGTCCGCCCAGCGGTCCGACCCGAACAGCACGGGGTGGCCGCGCTCCCCGTCGTACGCCGCGGCGGCCAGTGTGGCCGGGGAGCGGTACGCCGCGAGGACCCGCTTCAGGGCCTCCGGGCCGATGCCCGGCTGGTCCACCAGGGAGACCAGGACGGCCGGCGGCACCGGGTCCGCCCCGCCGAGCGAGGCGAGCCCGAGCCGCAGGGAGGACCCCATCCCCTCCTCCCAGTCCGGGTTGTCGACCACGACACACCCCGTCAGGTCGGCGCGCTCACGCACCTCGGCCGCGGACGCGCCCAGCACCACGTGGACCGGCGCGCACCCCGCCTCGCGCAGCACGCGCACGGCGTTCTCCACGAGCGGGCGGCCGTGGTGGGGGAGCAGCGCCTTGGGCCGCCCGCCGAGCCGCCGCCCGCCACCGGCGGCGAGCAGGAGACCGGCGATGGGCGTGGACTGGGGAACCGGGTTCTGGGACATGCCATGTTGCTTACCACGGGGTGGTGGCGTCCGCGGCCCCGTACCGGTTGACTGGCCCGCGCAGCGGAGGCGCTGCGCGAGGCGCGAGTGGAGAGCGGCGCGGTGGCTGATGTCGCGGGCGAGGACGAGGACCCCCGGGTGGCCGGCCTGCAGCGGGCGGTGAGCCGGCTGCGCCGGGAACTGGCCGCGTACCGCGGCGACTTCGCCGACCGGCACATCGCGGAGGACGAACTCGCCGCCCTCCACGCCATGGCCCTGGGCGGCGCGGTCGAGGCCCGCCGCCTCCGCCGGTCCCTCCTGGTGGTGGCGGGCGCCCTCGGCTCGGTCAGCGCCCTGTCCCGCGCGCTGGGCGAGGTCAGGGGGGCAGTGGAAGCCTTCGGCTGACGCGGTCCTAGGCCCCGAAGCCCCGCACGTACCGCTTCTGCCACGGGGTCTCCACCGCCCGCGGGTGGTACCGGGCGCGGACGTACGCGACCGCCTCGTCCGCGGGTACGCCGTCCAGCACGGCCAGACAGGCCAACGCCGTCCCGGTGCGCCCGCGCCCACCGCCGCAGGCGACCTCGACCCGCTCGGTGCCGGCCCGCTCCCAGGCCAGGGTGAGCACGCTCAGCGCCTCCCGCCTGTCATGCGGCAACCGGAAGTCCGGCCAGCGCAGCCACCGGTACTCCCAGGGCGCGGCGGCGGGCGGCCGGCCCAGCAGGTACACCCCGTAGGAAGGCGGAGGCCCGTCGGGCACCCCACCCCGCAGCGCCCTCCCCCGCACGAGCCGCCCGGAAGGCAGAGCGAGCACGCCGGGTGAACCGGAAGTCCAGGTGAACGCCATGGGGGCACCCTAATCCGGGCGGGGCCCGCGGCAATCCTCGCGGCGGACCGGCAGAGGCAGCGCCGCGCCCTCCCGGCCGGGGGCGTCCGGCGCATGGTGGGCGGTGAGGTCCGCTGAGCGGAACTGTCGAACGGTCATCTGCCGGCCCAGACGCCAGCAGGGCTCGAAACCGTCACAAATCACCCACCAGCATGACGGGAACAGCGTCGCGCCCTCCCGGCCGGGGTCATCCCGCACCTGGTGGGCCCTGAGGTCCGCTGAGCGGAATTGTCGAAGGGTCATCCGCGGGCCCAGACGCCAGCAGGGCTCGAAACCAGCACAAATCACCCACCAGCATGACGGGAACAGTGTCGCGCCCTCCCGGCCCGGGGCGTCCGGCACCTGGTGGGCGGTGAGGTCCGCTGGGCGGAATTGTGGGCAGGTCATCTGGAGGTGCAGACGCCGGCAGGGCTCGGAACCGGGATAAATCACCCACCGGTATGGCGGGAACAGCGTCGCGGCCTCCCGGCCCGGGGCCTCCGGCACCCGCCGGGCCGTGAGGTCCGCTGGGCGGAATTGTGGGCAGGTCATCCGCGGGTCACGACGCCGGGAGGGCTCGGAAGCGGCGGCTTTGCCGTGCTGGCGGGGTGATCGGCCCCGGACGGCCTGGCGGCCGCTGGGACGGCCGAAGCGCGTAGCGATCTGTGGCGGCTTATGTCCGGCCACGGCTGGCCCGGAGGCCGCCGTGCCGTCTGGTGGGCCTACGGACGCTGTCGCGTCCGCCCCGTGGGGCGGGCCCGCACCTGGGTGCGGGGAATCGCACCCGGTACCGACAGGGGCATGGCTTCCCCCTGGGCGTCTTTTCTGGGGGTGTCCGCCGAGGGCTTTTGCCTCCGGGCCGGGGTGGTCTGTCAAGGGTGACCCGGAGGGTCATCGCGCAGCGACGCGACGAAGGAGCGCCCTTGACAGGGCGCCCCGGCCCGGAAACCCTCGGTCGGCGGACGCCCACAGACCGGGCCGGCACCCGAAGCCCCCGGACACGGGGGTACCGCTCCGAGACCCGAGCCGGAGCTTCGCCGGACCCCCTTCAACGCTGCCCTCCACCCCGGGCCCGTACCTAGATGCCGCCCGGTGTGGGGTTGTCCGCCGACCGAGGGTTTCCGGACCGGGGCGGGCCCTCAAGGGCGCTCCTTCGTCGCGTCGCTCCGCGATGACCCTTCGGGTCACCCTTGACCGCCCACCCCGGTCCGGAAGGCAAAACCCCTCGGCGGACAACCCCCGAAAAACGCCCCGGAGCAACACAAGCCACCACCCACCCCCACAGCCATCACCCAGCACCAAGAGGGAGGCATCCCCAGCGCCCCAGCACGCCTCCGGCCCCCAACGCTGCCGCCCAGCCCCGCCCATGCGGGCGCGCACCCCCGTCCGTAGGCCCACCGCCCGGCTCAGCGGCCTCCGGGCCGTCCGTGCCCCTTCATAAGCCGCCACAGATCGCTACGCGCTCCGGCCCCGCCACGCGACCCACGGTCCGTAGTGGCCGGACATAAGCCGCCCGCGATCGCTACGCGCTTCTCCGGTCTCGGCGGCCGCCGGGCCGTCCGGGGCGAACCGTGCCGCCGGCACTCCCGCGGCCGCCGGTCCGAGCCCTCCCGGCGTCTGGGCCCGCGGATGACCGGTCGACAGTTCCGCTCAGCGGACCTCAGGGCCCATCTGGTGCCGGAGGCCCCCGGGCGGGAGGGTGTGGCGCCGTTCCGTCCGTGCCGGCTCCCGGTTTGTACCGGTTCGGGCCCTTCCCCGGTGCCGGGGGGGCTCGATGTCCGGCTCTCCGGTCCGTTGGGCGGAGTTCCGGCGGGCAGTCGGGGGGGCGGGGTCAGCCCGTGGCCGTCCTGCCTCCGGTCCGGACCGAGAGGTGCAGCCGGGGGAGGCGCAGGGCGCGGGGGAGGCGGATGCGGAGAGGAGTCGAGATGCGGGCTTCGTGGGAGGCGAGGAGGGCGCGCTCGGTGCGGTCCGTGAGGGGGGTGCTGGGCGTGTTCGAGTCCTTACGCATGGTGGTCTCCTTGCCAATCTCGGGCCAATAACGGGAGTCTGGACCCCGGATTGGCCTGGCAGGCAGAGCCAATCAGGGGAGGTTGGCATGGCAAGTGGGCGAGTGGTCCAGACGGCGGACAGGTTCATCGGGAGCCGGCAGCTGACCGGTCTGCTGCCTCCCGACGTCGCCGCGCGCCCCGGGTACCGGGCGCTGGCCGGGGCCGTGCGCGAGCTGATCCTCGACGGGCGGATCCCCCTGCACGTGCGGTTGCCCGCCGAGCGCGACCTCGCCGAGACGGTCGGGGCGAGCCGGGCCACCGTCACCGCGGCGTACGACCTGCTGCGCGAGAGCGGGTACGTACGGTCGCGCCGCGGGTCCGGTACGTGGACGGAACTTCCGGCGGGCCACGGCATGGTCGGGGTACACGGTGTCACCGGAGTCGAGGCACCGGGCGGGGCCGTCGACCTGGCCATCGCCGCGATGGGGGCTCCGGAGGGGGCCCTGGAGTCGGCGCTGGCCTGGGCCGCGCCCAGGATGGCGCGGCTGGCCCGGCACCACGGGTACCACCCGTACGGGCTGCCGGAGCTGCGGGAGGAGGTGGCCGCGCGGTTCACCCGGCGGGGGCTGCCCACCCGGCCCGAGCAGATCCTGATCACGGCGGGGGCGCAGCAGGCCCTGGTGCTGGTGCTCCAGCTGCTGTGCGGGGCGGGCGACCGGGTGATGACGGAGAACCCGACGTACGCCAACGCGCTCGACGCACTGCGTCACGCGCGGCTGCGCACGGCCTCCGTGGCGGTGTCGGACGACGGGTGGGACATGGAGATCGCGGAGTCGGCGCTGCGCCAGACCGTGCCCCGGATCGCGTACGTCATCCCCGACTTCCACAATCCCACCGGCGCGTTGATGCCGGAGGAGGACCGGCTGCGGCTGCTGGCGGCCACCCGGCGGACGGGGACCTGGCTGGTGGTCGACGAGACCATCGCCGACATCGCGCTGGACGTGCCCGCGCCCGCGCCGCTCGCCTCGCTGGCGCCGCGCGGCGGCGCCGACCACGTGCTGACCATCGGCTCGCTGAGCAAGACCCACTGGGGCGGTCTGCGCGTCGGGTGGGTGCGGGCGGCCGGCAATCTGGTCACCGAGCTGACCGCCTCCCGGGTCGCCTCCGACATGACCGGTTCGGTGCTGGACCAGCTGATGGCCGTGCCGCTGGTCCGGGGCCTGGACCAGGCCCTGCCGGAGCGGCTGGACCGGCTGCGCGAGCGGCGGGCGGCGCTGGTCGGGGCGCTGGAGCGGCACGCGCCCGAGTGGTCCTGGCGGGTGCCGCCCGGTGGGCTCTCGCTGTGGGTGGACCTGGGCGAGCCGGTCAGCTCCGCGCTGTCCGAGCGCGCCGAGGCGGCCGGGGTGCACATCGGGCGCGGCGCCCGCTTCGGGGTCGACCCGGGCACCTTCGAGCACCGGCTGAGGATCCCGTACACGCTGGGGGAGGAGGAGCTGGAGCGGGGTGTGCGGCTGCTCGCGGACGCCTTCCACGGTGGGGCGCCGCTCGCCCGGGGCGTCGACCGGCCGCACTGGGTGGCCTGAGCGGATCAGGGGGTGCCCGGCGTGCGGATCAGTTTGCGGGTGGCCGCCAGGGCCACGGCGGCGGTGCGCGAGTCCACGCCGAGCTTGGCGTAGATGTGCACGAGGTGGGACTTGACGGTGGCCTGGCTGAGGAAGAGCTGTTTGCTGATCTGCTGGTTGGACAGGCCGTCCGCCACGAGCTGGAGGACCTCGAGCTCGCGCTTGGTGAGGGACTCGGCCGGGGTGCGCATGCGGTCCATCAGGCGGTGCGCCACGGCCGGCGCGAGGGCCGACTGGCCCGCCGCGGCCGTGCGGACCGCCGCCGCGAGTTCCTCCGGCGGCGCGTCCTTGAGCAGGTAGCCGGAGGCGCCCGCCTCCACCGCGGCCAGGATGTCGGCGTCGGTGTCGTAGGTGGTGAGCACCAGGACCCGCGGGGCCCCCGGCCGGCCGGTGATCGCGCGGGTGGCCTCCGAGCCGTGCATGCCGGGACCGAACTGGAGGTCCATCAGGACCACGTCCGGGTCGAGGCCGGCGGCCAGTTCGACCGCCCGTTCCGCGGTGGCGGCCTCCCCGACCACGGTGAAGTCCGGTTCGGTGTCGAGCACGGCCCGCAGGCCCGCCCGTACGACGGGGTGGTCGTCGGCCAGCAGCAGTCTGATGGTCACCGCACCTCCAGCGGCAGGGTCACGGCCACGGCGGTGCCCTGGCCTGGGGCGGACTCCACGGTGAAGGTGCCGCCCAGGGACTCGGCGCGGGAGCGCATGGCGGGCAGTCCGAAGCCGCCGTCCCCGGAGGGCGCCGACGCGGGGCTGAAGCCCTTGCCGTCGTCCACCACGTCCAGGGTCACGGAGGCGTCCATGAAGGTCAGGGTGATCTCCGCGCGCCCGGCGTCCGCGTGCCGGACCACGTTGGCCAGCGCCGACTGCGCGATGCGGAGCAGCGCCACCTCGTACGGGGTGGGCAGCGCGACGGGCGTGCCGCTGAGCGAGAAGCGCACCCGGGGTCCGGGGGAGGCGGCGGACAGCCGCTCCAGGGCGCCGGCCAGCGAGCCGTGCTCCAGGTCGGGCGGGGTGAGCGCCCGGACGAAGCGGCGCGCCTCGGCGAGGTTGGCCTGGGCCTCCTCGCGGGCCCGGGCGATGTGTTCCGCGGCCGGCGCGCCCTCGGGCAGGGACCGCTCGGCGGCCCGCAGCAGCAGCTGGATCGAGGACAGGCCCTGCGCGAGGGTGTCGTGGATCTCCCGGGCCAGCCGTTCGCGCTCGGCCATGATGCCCGCGCTCCGCTCGGCGGCGGCGAGCTCGGCCCGCGTGGTGATCAGCTCCTCGATCAGCTCCCGGCGGCGCTCGCTCTCCCGGTACAGGGCCTGGTAGCCGAGGACCGTCGCCACGGCCACGGCCGCGCCCAGCAGCGGTCCGATGAAGGCCCCCGGGTTGAGTGCCGCGCCGTGCCACACGAAGCTCCCGATGGCCGCGCCGGCCGTCAGCGCGACCGCGGGCAGCGCCCAGCGGACGGGCAGCAGGTGCAGTTCGAGGAAGTACAGGGGGAACGCCAGCCAGAGCCCTTCGGGGGACGCGGCCAGCAGCCCGAGCCAGGCCGCGCCCAGGGCGCAGAGCCAGAGGGCCCCGGCGCGCGGTGAGCGGTGCACGGCCGGCGTGAACACGCCCGCGGCGTAGACGGCGCCCAGCACGAGGGCGGCGGCCGACGCGTCGCCCGCGCCGGAGGACCGTACGACGGCGAGCGCCAGCAGCCCGGCGAACAGGGCGTGCAGGCAGCACCGGAGCACGAGTGCGACGGGCGTCAGGGGGCGGGAGTCCATGGTGGAACCAGCCTAAGCCGGGCATGCGCGGCCCCCGGTCAACCGAAAGTTCGATGTCCGGGTGCCACCTTCGATACGAGGATCGCTCCCACGGCGCGATGTCCCGGGGGCCGGGCCGGGACGAGGGTGGGGGTCATGTTCGTCGCATGGAGAGATCTGAGGTTCGCCAAGGGGCGGTTCGCCCTCATGGGCGCCGTCGTCGTGCTCATCACCCTGCTCGTGGGGCTGCTGTCGGGTCTGACCTCGGGCCTGGCCCGGGAGAACACCTCGGCCGTCACGGGCCTGCCCGCCACCCACCTCGCGTTCGCCGCCCCCGCGGGCGGCCGGCAGGTGTCCTTCACCAATTCCTCGGTGCCCGAGAGCGCCTGGCGGAGCTGGGCCGGCCGGCCCGGCACCACCTCCGCCCAGCCGGTCGGCATCCGCACCCTGAACGCCGCCGCAGGTGAGCTGACCGCCGCCGTCTCCGTCTTCGGGGTCGAGCCGGACGGCGGGCTCGCCCCGGCCGCGCCGGGCCCGGGCCGCGCGGTCCTGTCCGAGAAGGCCGCGAAGGAGCTGGGGGTACGCGCCGGGGACCGGATCCGCGTCGGTTCCGCGGAGGCCACCGTCGGCACGGTGCGCGGTGACGCCGCCTACAGCCACACCCCCGTCGTCTGGGTGACCCTCGACGACTGGCAGCAGCTGGCCGGGGGCCCGTCCGGGGACGGCCGGCGGGCCACCGTGATCGCGCTGGACCTCACCGGCTCGGCGGACGTCGCGGCCGGCGACGCGGCGGCCGGCACGAAGACCGAGGCGAAGGACCGGGCGCTGACCGCCATCGGCTCGTACTCCGCGGAGAACGGCTCGCTCCAGCTGATGCGCGGCTTCCTGTTCGCCATCTCCGCCCTGGTCATCGGCGCGTTCTTCACCGTCTGGACCATCCAGCGCAGCGGGGACGTCGCGGTGCTGAAGGCGCTGGGAGCCTCCACCCCGTACCTGCTGAAGGACGCCCTGGGCCAGGCCGTGGTGATGCTCGCCGCCGGCACCGGCCTGGGCACCGCGCTCGCGGCCGGTCTGGGCGCGCTGATCGGCGGCGGGGACGTGCCCTTCGTGCTCGACGCGCCCACCGTGCTCGTCCCGGCCGCCGTGATGATCGTCCTCGGTGTGCTCGGCGCCGCCCTGTCCATCCGGCGCATCACCGCCGTCGACCCGCTCACCGCCCTCGGGAGTGCCCGATGACCTCCACCGCCGCCCTCCAGCTCGACAGCGTCACGCTCACCTACCCCGACGGCGACGGCCGGCTGACCGCCCTCGACGCCGTGGACCTGGCCGTGCCCGCGGGCACGCTGACGGCCGTGGTCGGCCCTTCGGGGTCGGGCAAGTCCAGCCTCCTCGCGGTCGCCGCCACCCTGGTCACGCCGGACGGCGGCCGGGTGGTCGTCGACGGTACCGAGACCGGCGCGCTCAGCGCGGCGGAGAAGGCCGCCCTGCGCCGCGAGCGGATCGGCATCGTCTTCCAGCAGCCGAACCTCCTGGCATCCCTGAGCTGCGCCGAGCAGCTCCAGGTGATGGCGCACCTGTCGGGCCGGGGGGACCGGCAGGTGCGTGCCCGCGCGCTGGAACTGCTGGACGCGGTGGGGCTGGCGGGCCAGGCGGGCCGCCGGCCGCACCAGCTGTCGGGCGGCCAGCGGCAGCGGGTGAACATCGCGCGGGCCCTGATGAACGACCCGGCCGTGCTGCTGGTGGACGAGCCGACCAGCGCCCTGGACCACGAGCGGGGCGCGGCGGTCCTTGACCTGCTGGTCACGCTCACGCGGGAGCGCGGCACGGCCACGGTGCTGGTCACGCACGACCGCACCCATCTGGACCGGATGGACCGGACCGTGGTGATGACCGACGGCCGGCTGACGGAGGCGGGCCTCCGGGCCGCGTGAGGGGCCTCCCCCCTCCCCCCGAACGGACGCGCCTCGGCGGCGGCGCGTACCGGCCCGGCCCCGGCGGGGTCCGGGCACCCGGATACCCGGTCCGGGAAAACGCAGGGCCCCCGGCCTCCTCGTGGAGGCGGGGGCCCTGGCGCGTTCCGCGCGGGTCAGGCGGGGTTCTGGTTGGCGAGCGCCACCGACAGCTCCGCCGCCACGCCCTGGAGGATCGGTACGAAGCGCTCGGTGACGGCCTCGGTGACCCGGCCGGCCGGGCCCGAGATGGAGATCGCGGCGGCGGTCGGGGAGTCGGGGACGGAGACCGCGAGGCAGCGGACTCCTATCTCCTGCTCGTTGTCGTCGACCGCGTAGCCGACCTTGCGGACCTGCTCCAGCGCCTCCAGGAAGCCCTCGGGCGTGGTGATGGTCTTCTCGGTGGCGGCGGGCATGCCGGTACGGGCGAGCAGGGCGCGCACCTCGTCGGCCGGGGTGTACGCGAGCAGGGCCTTGCCCACGCCGGTGGAGTGCGGCAGCACGCGGCGGCCCACCTCGGTGAACATGCGCATGGAGTGCTTGGACGGCACCTGGGCGACGTAGACGATCTCGTCCCCGTCGAGCAGGGCCATGTTCGCGGTCTCGCCGGTCTCCTCGACGAGCCGGGTCAGGTACGGCCGGGCCCAGGTGCCGAGGAGGCGGGACGCGGACTCGCCGAGCCGGATCAGGCGGGGGCCGAGGGAGTACCGTCGGTTGGGCTGCTGCCGCACGTACCCGCAGGCGACCAGGGTGCGCATGAGGCGGTGGATGGTGGGCAGGGGCAGTCCGCTCGCGGCGGAGAGCTCGCTCAGGCCGACTTCGCCCCCGGCGTCGGCCATCCGCTCGAGGAGGTCGAAGGCGCGCTCGAGGGACTGGACGCCACCGCTGGCGGCGGGGGATTTGGCGGAAGCGTCGGTGGTGCTGGCGCTGGACGTCGGCACGGCGCGGTCCTTTCGGTGCTGGCAGGCAAGGAAGCAGCCTACCCGGCGGCCGCCCGGCGCCCTAGTGCCAGGGTCACGGCCGTACCCGCCGGTCAGAGGGGGTTTGTCCGGGTGGCTCACGCCCTCGGGGAGTTGGCCTTCCCGCTCACCGTGGCGGTAGCTACGTTCTGTAGAGTGAAATCTTAATTCCATTCTGTGGAAACATCCAATTGCGGCTCGCGTGGATCGGGCGTCCCTCCGGGCGCTCTTGACGGGTCCAGGATCGGCGTGAAGACTCCGTCAACAGAACGTTGAATTTCGCTCTGTGGAAGTAGATGGGGAGGTTCCGGGTGTCGGCTGACGTGGAACTGGTACTGCGCTCGACTCGGGTCATCACCCCCGAGGGGACCCGCGCCGCTTCGGTCGCGGTCGCCGCCGGGAAGATCGCCGCCGTGCTGCCGTACGAGGCCGAGGTGCCCGAGGGCGCCCGCCTGGAGGACTTCGGGGACGACGTGCTGCTCCCCGGCCTGGTCGACACCCACGTCCACGTGAACGACCCGGGCCGCACCGAGTGGGAAGGCTTCTGGACCGCCACCCGCGCCGCCGCGGCCGGCGGCATCACCACGATCCTCGACATGCCCCTCAACTCCCTGCCGCCCACCACCACCGTGGACCACCTGCGCGTCAAGCAGGACGTGGCCCGCGAGAAGGCCCACGTGGACGTCGGCTTCTGGGGCGGCGCCCTGCCGGACAACGTCAAGGACCTCGCCCCGCTGCACGATGCCGGCGTCTTCGGCTTCAAGTGCTTCCTGTCGCCCTCCGGCGTCGACGAGTTCCCGCACCTGGACCAGGACCAGCTGGCCGCCTCCCTCGCGGAGATCACCGGCTTCGGCGGCCTGATGATCGTCCACGCCGAGGACCCGCACCACCTGGACGCCGCGCCCGTCGTGCCGGGCCCCAAGTACACCGACTTCCTCGCCTCCCGGCCGCGCGACGCCGAGAACACCGCGATCGGCAACCTGATCGCCCAGGCCAAGCGCCTCGGCGCCCGCGTCCACGTGCTGCACCTCTCCTCCAGCGACGCGCTGCCGCTGATCGCCGCCGCCAAGGCCGAGGGCGTACGGATCACCGTCGAGTCCTGCCCGCACTACCTCACCCTCACGGCCGAGGAAGTGCCGGACGGCGCCAGCGAGTTCAAGTGCTGCCCGCCCATCCGCGAGGCCTCCAACCAGGACCTCCTGTGGGACGCGCTGGCCGACGGCACGATCGACTGCATCGTCTCCGACCACTCGCCGTCCACCGCGGACCTGAAGACGGACGACTTCTCCACCGCCTGGGGCGGCATCTCCTCCCTCCAGCTGGGCCTGCCCGCCATCTGGACCGAGGCGCGCAAGCGCGGCCGCAGCCTGGAGGACGTCGTCCGCTGGATGTCCGAGGCCCCCGCCCGCCTCGCGGGCCTCACCCAGAAGGGCGGCATCGAGGCCGGCCGCGACGCCGACTTCGCCGTGCTGGCCCCCGAAGAGACCTTCACCGTGGACCCGGGCGAGCTGCACCACCGCAACCAGGTCACGGCGTACGCGGGCAAGACCCTGCACGGCGTCGTGAAGTCCACCTGGCTGCGCGGGGTCCGGATCGCCGCCCACGGCACCCCGACCGAGCCCACCGGCCTCCTCCTCGAAAGGCAGAACTGACAGTGGCGATCCCTTCTTTCACCGGTAACGCGAACCCGTACGGGGGCGGCGACCCGTACGCCGACTACCGCACGGCCGAGTTCCCGTTCACCCAGTACGCGAACCTCGCCGCCCGCGAGCTCGGCGCCGGTGTCATCGCCGCCAACGACGAGTTCTTCGCCCAGCGCGAGAACCTCCTGATCTCCGAGGCCGCCCACTTCGACCCCGAGGACTTCGGCCACAAGGGCAAGGTCATGGACGGCTGGGAGACCCGCCGCCGCCGCGGCGTCTCCGCCACCCAGCCCTGGCCCACCCCCGAGGACCACGACTGGGCCCTCGTGCGCCTGGGCGCCCCCGGCGTGATCCGCGGCATCGTGGTCGACACCGCCCACTTCCGCGGCAACATGCCGCAGGCCGTGTCCATCGAGGGCACCAACTGGGAGGGCGCCCTCGCGCCCACCCCCGAGGAGCTCCTCGGCGACGACGTGAAGTGGACGACCCTCGTCCCGCGCACCCCCGTCGGCGGCCACGCGGCCAACGGCTTCGAGGTGACCCTCGAGCAGCGCTTCACCCACCTGCGCGTCAACCAGCACCCCGACGGCGGCATCGCCCGCCTGCGCGTGCACGGCGAGGTCCTCCCGGACCCGAAGTGGCTCGCCACCCTGGGCTCCTTCGACGTGGTCGCGCTGGAGAACGGCGGCTCCGTACAGGACGCCTCCAACCGCTTCTACTCGCCGCCGACCAACACCATCAACCCGGGCCGCTCCCGCAAGATGGACGACGGCTGGGAGACCGCCCGCCGCCGCGACAACGGCAACGACTGGATCCGCTACCAGCTCGTCGCCGAGTCCGAGATCCGCGCGATCGAGATCGACACCGCCTACCTCAAGGGCAACTCGGCCGGCTGGGCCTCGCTGTCCGTCAAGACCGGCGAGGAGGGCGAGTGGCAGGAGTTCCTCCCGCGCACCCGCCTGCAGCCCGACACCAACCACCGCTTCGTGCTGGACACCCCGGCGGTCGGCACCCACGTCCGGATCGACATCTTCCCGGACGGCGGCTTCTCCCGCCTGCGCCTGTACGGCTCGCTGACGGAGGCCGGCACGGCCGCCCTGACGGCCCGCCACCAGGAGCTGGGCGGCTGACACCGCGGCACATGAGACCCGGGCGGAGCGACACCCGCCCGTGACCCGGGGCGTGACCGGACCGACATCCGGCCACGGCCCAGGGACAGCCCTCGGGGCGCACCGGCACGACAGCACCGGTGCGCCCCTTGGCGCACCCGGGGGAGAGCCGGGTGGGCAGCGTACGGGCGGTGTGAGGCGGCCCGTACGGTCAGGCCGCGTGGCCGCCGTCCACCGCGAACTCCGCGCCCGTGACGTACGCGGCCCCGTCGCCGGCCAGGAAGGCGACCACGGCCGCCACCTCGTCCGGCGCGCCGAACCGGCCGAGCGCGGTCATCGCCGCCTGACCCGCGGCGTACGGGCCGGCGGCCGGGTTCATGTCGGTGTCGACCGGACCCGGGTGGACCACGTTGGCGGTGACGCCCCGCTCGCCCATCTCCCGGGCGAGGGCCTTGGTCAGCCCGGTCAGCGCCGCCTTGCTCATCGCGTACAGCGTGCCGCCGGGGCCGGGCACCCGCTGGGTGATGCAGCTGCCGATGTTGATCACCCGGCCGCCCGGGCCCAGGTGCGCGGCGGCGGCCTGCGCCGCGAGGAAGGCGCCCCGCACGTTGACCGCGAGCACCCGGTCCACGTCGGCGAGCCCGAGGTCCTCCAGTGGGCCGAGCACCCCGATACCGGCGTTGTTGACCAGCACGTCGAGGCGTCCCAGCGTTCCGGCCGCCCGGTCCACCGCGCCGGCGACGGCCGCCGGGTCGGCGGCGTCCGCGCGGATCGCGAGGCCCCGGCGCCCGGTGGCCCGGACCTTCCGCAGCACCGTGCGGGCGGCGTCCTCGTCGTGCACGTAGGTGAAGGCCACGTCCGCACCCTCGGCCGCCAGCCGCAGGACGGCCGCCGCCCCCAGCCCCCGGCTTCCCCCGGTCACCAGCGCCACCTTCCCCCGGAGCGCCCCACCTCCACGGCCCCCGGCCCGCGGGGTGTCCCCGGGGCGCACCGCCTCCGCCGCTCCCATCGCGTCCTCACCCATCACCGCGCTCCTTCCGTTCGCCGGCTCCGTGCCGACAACTGGTTGCGCGTTCAATGAAATCGTCGGCGCCGCGCGACCGCTGGCAGGAATCCGACCTCGCGTACGGAGCCGCGGAGTCGGCCGGGGGCGCGGCGGTTCGCCCGTGCGGTCTCCCCGCGCCGCGGCGCGGGGCCGGTCGTGGGCGGCCCCGGAGCGGCACGGGCCCCACCTCCTCGCCCAGGAAGCCGGGCCCGGCCGACGGCCGCGGGGAGCAGGGGCGCTCGGCCCGGCCTCCGACCCCCGGGCGGGGCCGGCGGCCCGGGCGGAAATCCCGGTGCCCCCGGGCCCCGCCCCCGTATAGCGTGATCACGTTTCCGTGTGAGCCGCCGTCGTCTCCACCCGTCCGTGCGCCCCCGCATCCCGCAGCGCAGCGACACCCCTGGAGACCCGGCCCGTGACGACCGCTCCCGCCCTCGCCGCCCCCCGCCTCGCGCCCCGCCGTGCCTGGCTGACCGACCTGCCCGTCCTGCTGGCCGCCGTCGTCTGGGGCGGCAGCTACCTCGCCGCCAAGGGCATCTCCACCCCCGCCACGGTGACCGCCGTGCTCATCCTCCGGTTCGCCGTCGCCCTTCCCGTGCTCGCCGTCGCCGGATGGCGCGGGCTGCGGGCACTGAGTGCCGCGCAGTGGCGGGGCGCGGGGCTGCTCGGACTGGTCCTCGGCGTCATCCTCCTGCTGGAGACCTACGGCGTCGTCCACACCAGCGCCACCAACGCCGGCCTGATCATCAGCCTCACCATGGTCCTCACGCCCCTCGCCGAGGCGGCCCTGACCCGGACCCGCCCCTCCGGCGGGTTCCTCGCGGCCGCCGCCCTCTCCCTCGCCGGGGTCGTGCTGCTCACCCAGGGCAGCGGCTTCACCGCCCCCTCCACCGGCGACCTGCTCGTCCTGCTGGCGGCGTGCGCCCGTACCGTGCACGTGCTGCTGATGGCCCGGATGGCCGCCGTCCGCGGTGCCGACGCGCTGCCCCTGACGGCCGCGCAGTTCGGCGGTGCCCTCGCCCTGTTCGTCCTGCTGGCCGCCCTGCCCGGCTCCGGCGCCTCGCCCTGGAGCGCCGCCGCGGCCTTCGGCGCCCGGGAGTGGGCCGGACTGCTGTTCCTCGCCCTCCTCTGCACCCTCTTCGCGTTCTTCGTGCAGATGTGGGCCGTACGCCGCACCTCGCCCTCCCGCGTGAGCCTGCTGCTCGGCACCGAACCCCTGTGGGCCGCCCTCGCCGGCATCCTCGTCGGCGGGGAACACCTCGGCGCCCGGGGCCTGCTGGGCGCCGTCCTGGTGCTCGCCGGCACCACCTGGGGCCGCCGCGCCGCCAGCGCTCCGGGGCACTGAACGCGTGTCCGGATCCCGACCCCGCCCGCGCGGCCGGGCCGTACCCTGACGCAAACGGAGGCAGGGGAGGGCGCGCATGCCGGTCATGGACATCAGCTCGTACGCCGAGGACTTCAACGCGAACCCGTACCCCTACTACGCGAAGCTCCGCGCGTCCGGCCCCGTCCACCGCATCCGGGACGCGGGGACCGAGAGCGTCTGGCTGGTCGTCGGCCACCAGGAGGCCCGGCAGGCCCTCGCCCACCCCGCCCTGTCGAAGAACTGGCAGGTCTCCGGACTGTTCGACCGCACCGAGGCCGCGAGCGTCAACTCCAACATGCTGGAGTCCGACCCGCCCCGCCACACCCGCCTGCGCGGGCTGGTGGCCCGCGAGTTCACCGCCCGCCGCGTCGCGGCCCTGCGCCCGCGGGTGCACGAGATCACCGAGGGGCTGCTGGACGCCATGGCGGCGGACGGGGCCCGCCGGGCCGACCTCGTCGGGGCCCTCGCGTTCCCGCTGCCCATGACCGTCATCTGCGAGCTGCTGGGCGTCCCCGACCTGGACCGCGCGAGCTTCCGGGCCTGGTCCAACGAGGTGGTGGCCCCCACCGGGGCCGAGTCCGAGGCCCAGGCCCTCACCGCCATGGACGGCTACCTCGCCGAGCTGATCGCCGACAAGCGCCGGGCCCCCGGCGAGGACCTGCTCAGCGCCCTGATCAGGACCCAGGACGAGGACGGCGACCGGCTCACCCCGGACGAGCTGGTCGGCATGGCCTTCCTGCTGCTGGTCGCCGGCCACGAGACCACCGTCAACCTGATTGCCAACGGGGTACGGGCCCTCCTCGCCCACCCCGGCCAGCTCGCGGCGCTCCGTGCCGACCCGGGCCTGCTGGACGGCGCCGTGGAGGAGATGCTCCGCTACGACGGACCGGTCGAATCGGCCACCTTCCGCTTCGCCCGCGAGGACGTGGAGATCGGCGGCACCGTGATCCCCGCCGGGCAGCCCGTGATGATCTCGCTGGCCGCCGCCGACCGGGACCCGGCCCGCTTCGCCGCGCCCGACACCTTCGACATCCGCCGCGCCCCGCAGGGGCACCTGGCCTTCGGGCACGGCATCCACTTCTGCATCGGCGCCCCGCTGGCCCGCATGGAGGGCCGCATCGCGGTCGGGGCCCTGCTGGCGCGCTTCCCGGACCTGGCCGCGGACCCCGACGCGGGCCCGCCCGAGTGGATCCCCGGCACCCTGATCCGGGGCGTGAAGCGGCTCCCGGTGACCTGGTAGCCCCGCCCGTGCCCCCCACGGCAGCCCCCGAAGGCCCGCCCGCCCCCACGAGCGAGCCCACCCGCACCGGCACACCGTCCGCCGAAGGCCCGCCGGCCCCCGAAGGCCCGCCGGCGCCCGCCTCAGGCAGCGGCCGACGGACGCACCGAGGCGATCTCCGGCAGCGCCACCGGCCGCCGCTCGCGCCGCGACAGCTCACAGGCCTCCGCGATCCGCAGCGCCGCCAGCCCCTCGCCGCCCGGGCAGTGGTTCGGCCCCTCGCCGCGCACCAGCCGGACGAACGCGTCCAGCTCCGCCTCGTACGCCGGCGCGAACCGCTCCAGGAAGCCGGTCCAGGGCTTGCGCGCCGGCGGAGGGCCCAGCGGCTCCGTCGAGGCGATCGGCGTCCGGTCGTCCAGCCCGGCCGACACCTGGTCCAGCTCGCCGGCCAGCTCCATCCGGACGTCGTACCCGGCGCCGTTGCAGCGGGTGCCCGTGGCGGTCACCAGCGTCCCGTCGTCGAGCGTGAGCAGGGCCGCCGCCGTGTCGACGTCGCCCGCCTCCCGGAAGGCCGGCGGCCCGGCGTCCGAACCGGTCGCGTACACCTCGACGACCTCCCGCCCGGTCACCCAGCGCACCATGTCGAAGTCGTGCACCAGGCAGTCGCGGTACAGACCTCCGGAGGTCGGCAGGTACCCGGGCGGCGGGGGAGCGGGGTCCGCGGTCATCGTCCGCACGGTGTGCAGCCGGCCCAGCGCCCCGGAGCGCACCAGCTCCCGGGCGGTCCGGTAGCCCGCGTCGAAGCGCCGCATGAAGCCCAGCTGGAGCACCCCGCCCGCGGCCGACACCTCGTACAGCGCCTCCAGCGTCCCGGCCAGGTCGGCCGCCACCGGCTTCTCGCAGAACACCGGCAGCCCGGCCCGGGTGGCCCGCACGATCAGCCCGGCGTGCGCGGCGGTGGAGCAGGCGATCACCACGGCGTCCACGCCCCAGGTGAACACGGCGTCCACGGTGGGCGCGGCGGTGGCGCCCAGCCGGTCGGCGAGGGCCGCGGCCCGCGCCGGTTCGGCGTCGGCCAGCAGCAGCGACCCCGCCTGGGGGTGCCTGCTGAGCGCCGCCGCGTGGAAGGTACCGATCCGGCCGGTTCCGATCAGCCCGATACGCATGGATTCAACGTGGCCCCGGCCGGTCCGCCTGTCAATGTCTCGTCCGTTCCCACCGCGCCCTTCGCCCCGCCCCGACCCGATGACGGCCGCGGGCCACCCGGTGGCGGATACTTGGGCGGCTGGCACCGGTTTGACCGGATTGCAGCGGTGTACGGGAAGGCGCCGCGCCGTACCCACGGCGCGGCGGAACACCAGGAACCAGGGAAGGGAAGGGCGCGGCGACGTGGCCAGGATCGGTACAGGGGCGCGGATCGCGGGCGTGCTGCTCGCGACGGTGCTGGGGGCCTCCCTCGCGGGGTGCAGCAGTACGGGCGGGAAGCGCGCCGAGGAGGCCCGTAAGGCGGCTGCGGCCGGGCGGCCGGCCGTGTCCACCCCGCGCTGGACCTTCGCGATGGTCACGCACGCGGGGGACGGCGACACCTTCTGGGACATCGTGCAGAAGGGCGCCAAGGAGGCGGCCGCCAAGGACAACATCAACTTCGTCTACTCCCACGACGACCAGGCGCAGCAGCAGGCCCAGTTCGTCCAGAACGCGATCGACCAGAAGGTCGACGGCCTGATCGTCTCCCTGGCCAAGCCCGAGGCCCTCAAGGACGTCGTCGGCAAGGCGGTCCGGGCCGGCATCCCCGTGATCACGGTGAACTCGGGCTCCGCCCAGTCCCAGGAGTACGGCGCCCTCACCCACATCGGCCAGGACGAGACCATCGCCGGCGAGGCCGTGGGCACCGAGCTGACGAAGCGGGGCCGCAAGAAGGCCGTCTGCGTGCTGCACGAACAGGGCAACGTCGGCCACGAGCAGCGCTGCGCCGGGGCCGAGAAGACCTTCGGCGGCACCCTGGAGAACCTGTACGTCGAGGGCACCAACATGCCCTCCGTCCAGGCGGCGGTCCAGGCCAAGCTCCAGGCCGACCCGTCCGTCGACGCCGTCGTCACCCTCGGCGCGCCCTTCGCGGCCACCGCGGTCAAGGCGCGGCAGGCGGCCGGCAGCAAGGCGGAGGTCGACACCTTCGACCTGAACCCGCAGGTCGCGGCCGGCCTCAAGGACGGCAGCCTCGGCTTCGCCGTCGACCAGCAGCCGTACCTCCAGGGGTACGAGGCCGTGGACCTGCTCTGGCTCTACCGCTACAACGCGGACGTGCTCGGCGGCGGCCGGCCGGTGCTGACCGGCCCGCAGATCGTGGACGCCACCGACGCCGCGAAGCTCACCGAGTACATCCAGCGGGGCACCCGATGAGCAGTGCCGCCGCGGACGAGCGCCTGGCGCACGTCTCCCTCGTACGCAGGCTCCTCACCCGGCCCGAGCTGGGCGCGGTGGTCGGCGCCGCCGCGGTCTTCGTCTTCTTCTCCTTCGCCGCGGACACCTTCCTGCAGGCCAGCAGCCTGAGCACGATCCTGTACTCGGCCTCCACGATCGGGATCATGGCCGTGCCGGTGGCGCTGCTGATGATCGGCGGCGAGTTCGACCTCTCGGCCGGCGTGATGGTCACCACCGCGGCGCTGGTGTCCTCGATGTTCAGCTACCAGATGACCGCGAACGTCTGGGTGGGCGTCGGGGTCTCGCTGCTGGTCACCCTGGCCATCGGCTTCTTCAACGGGTTCATGCTGACCCGCACCGGACTGCCGAGCTTCATCATCACCCTCGGCACCTTCCTGATGCTGACCGGTCTGAACCTCGGCTTCACCAAGCTGATCAGCGGTGCCGTCTCCACGAAGTCCATCGCCGACATGGAGGGCTTCCCCTCCGCCCGCGCCGTCTTCGCCTCCCAGTGGGACGTGGGCGGCGTCACCCTCAAGATCACCATCCTGTGGTGGCTGGGCCTGGTGGCCCTCGCCACCTGGATCCTGCTGCGCACCAGGGCCGGGAACTGGATCTTCGCGGTGGGCGGCGGCGCGCCGGCCGCCCGCGCCGTGGGCGTCCCCGTGGTCAAGACCCGGATCGGCCTCTACATGGGCGTCGCGCTCTGCGCCTGGATCTCCGGCCAGCACATCCTCTTCTCGTTCGACGTCGTCCAGTCGGGCGAGGGGGTCGGCAACGAGTTCCTCTACATCATCGCGGCCGTGATCGGCGGCTGCCTGATGACCGGCGGCTACGGCTCGGCCATCGGCTCCGCCGTGGGAGCCTTCATCTTCGGCATGACCAGCAACGGCATCGTGTACGCCCAGTGGAACCCCGACTGGTTCAAGTTCTTCCTGGGTGCCATGCTGCTCCTCGCCACCCTGCTCAACGCCTGGGTGCGCACGCGGGCGGAGGCGAGCAAGTGACCGCGCTCATCGAACTGGACCGGGTCGGCAAGCACTACGGCAACATCCGCGCCCTCGACGACGTCTCCCTGGAGGTCTCGGCGGGCGAGATCACCTGTGTGCTCGGCGACAACGGGGCCGGCAAGTCCACCCTCATCAAGATCATCGCGGGTCTGCACCAGCACGACGCCGGCTCCTTCAGGATCGAGGGCGAGGAGACCCGCCTGGCCAACCCCCGCGCCGCGCTCGACCGGGGCATCGCCACCGTCTACCAGGACCTGGCCGTGGTCCCCCTCATGCCCGTATGGCGCAACTTCTTCCTCGGATCCGAGCCCACGAAGGGCCGGGGCCCCTTCCGCCGCCTCGACACCGCCCTGATGCGGGAGACCACCCGGTCCGAGCTGCTGCGCATGGGCATCGACCTGCGTGACGTCGACCAGCCCATCGGCACCCTCTCGGGCGGCGAGCGGCAGTGCGTGGCCATCGCCCGCGCGGTCCACTTCGGGGCGAAGGTGCTGGTCCTGGACGAGCCCACGGCGGCCCTCGGCGTCAAGCAGTCCGGGGTCGTGCTGAAGTACGTCGCCGCCGCCCGTGACGCGGGTCTCGGCGTGGTCCTCATCACCCACAACCCGCACCACGCCCACCTCGTCGGGGACCGCTTCGTGCTGCTGAAACGCGGCACCATGGCCGGCAGCCACACCCGCGACTCCATCACCCTGGACGAGCTGACCCGCCAGATGGCGGGCGGATCGGAGCTCGAGGAACTGAGCCACGAACTGGAGCGGGTGGCAGAATCGGCAGACAGGGGACCGGCGCCCCACGGGGCACGGCAGCCCCCCGAGGACACCGCCACCACACCCGCCACCCCCGACCACTGAGGGACACCAGCACGCGATGAGCACGTACCGGGACTTCACGCTCGCCCACCGCGGCGCGGCGCGGGGCACCGTCCTGCGGACCGTCGGGTCCCGGGAGCGCAGGTCCCACCTGACCGCCCCGCGCGTCCCCACGGTCGGCATCGACATCGGCGGCACCAAGGTCATGGCCGGGGTCGTCGACGCCGACGGCGTGATCCTGGAGAAGCTGCGCACCGAGACCCCCGACAAGTCCAAGAGCCCCAAGGTCGTCGAGGACACCATCGTCGAGCTGGTCCTGGACCTCTCCGACCGGCACGACGTGCACGCCGTCGGCATCGGCGCGGCCGGCTGGGTCGACGCCAACCGCTCCCGCGTCCTGTTCGCCCCCCACCTGGCCTGGCGCGACGAGCCGCTGCGCGACGCCCTCCAGTCCCGGCTGGCCGTACCCGTCATGGTCGACAACGACGCCAACACGGCGGCCTGGGCCGAGTGGCGGTTCGGCGCCGGCCGGGGCGAGGACCACCTGGTGATGATCACCCTGGGCACCGGCATCGGCGGCGCCATCCTGGAGGACGGCCAGGTCAAGCGGGGCAAGTTCGGCGTCGCGGGCGAGTTCGGCCACATGCAGGTCGTGCCCGGCGGCCACCGGTGCCCCTGCGGCAACCGCGGCTGCTGGGAGCAGTACAGCTCCGGCAACGCCCTGGTCCGCGAGGCCCGCGAGCTGGCGGCCGCCGACTCCCCGGTCGCGTACAACATCATCGACCGCGTCCAGGGCAACGTCCCGGAGATCACCGGGCCGCTCATCACCGAGCTGGCCCGCGAGGGCGACGCCATGTGCGTCGAGCTGCTCCAGGACATCGGCCAGTGGCTCGGCGTCGGCATCGCCAACCTCGCCGCCGCCCTCGACCCCTCCTGCTTCGTCATCGGCGGCGGCGTCAGCGCGGCCGACGACCTGCTCATCGGCCCGGCCCGGGACGCGTTCCGGCGCCACCTGACCGGCCGCGGCTACCGGCCCGAGGCCCGGATCGCCAAGGCCCAGCTGGGACCCGAGGCCGGCATGGTCGGCGCCGCCGACCTGGCCCGGCTGGTGGCCCGCCGGTTCCGCCGGGCCAACCGCCGCCGCGTCGAGCGGTACGAGCGCTACGCGCAGACCGGCCGCCTCTTCAGCCCCGGCGGTGCGTTCGGCACCCGCCCCACCGGCAAGACCCCCGAGGACCAGCAGTGACGCCCACCCTGCCCCGCCAGGCCCCGGCCCCCGAGAGCGCCGCCAAGCCCGTCGAGGACCGCCGCCACGTGATCAGGCGCCGCTGGCTGACCGCGATCATCATCGTGCTGCTCATCGGCGTCCCGGCCGGCTACCTGGCGATCTCCGCCGAGCAGAGCCGCAGCAGCGGCCGCGACAAGGCCGCCAAGGCCGCCGCGACCCAGGTCAGGGCCGGCTGGCCGTCCCGCGTGCAGCGCAGCATCTACGAGGTGCCGGTGCCGGACCGGGCGTGGAGCGTCCGCTTCTACGAGACGAACAACTGGCGCACCAGCCGCCTGTACGTCGCCTTCACCGTCACCCACGCCGACCTGGACACCTTCCTGGCGGAGACCGGCACCAGCCGCGCCGCCCTGAAGCCCGGCGTGACCGTCGGCGGCAAGGACGCCACGGTGGCCGGCTGGAAGTTCCCCGCGGACCGCACCTGGCAGGGCACCACCCACGAGCAGCCCGACCCGCGCCCCACCCAGGACATCACGGTCGACTTCACCGACCCGAACTCGGCCCGGGTGTACGTGGTCTCCACCGCGACGCCCTGACCCGGGCCAAGATGTCCCCATGAAGCTCACCAAACTGCGGCACTCCTGCGTCACGGTGGAGAAGGACGGGCGGACGCTCGTCATCGACCCGGGCGCCTTCAGCGAGCCCGACGCGGGCCTGGGCGCCGACGCCCTGCTGGTCACGCACGAGCACCCGGACCACTTCGAGGAGGGCCGGCTGCGGGCCGCCCTGGAGGCGAACCCGGAGGCGGAGATCTGGACCCTGCGGTCCGTCGCCGAGCGGCTGTCGCCCGCCTACCCGGGCCGGGTGCACACGGTCGGGCACGGCGACGCCTTCACCGCCGCCGGGTTCGACGTACAGGTCCACGGCGAGCTGCACGCCGTGATCCACCCGGACATCCCGCGGATCACGAACGTCGGCTTCCTGGTGGACGGCTCGCTCTTCCACCCCGGTGACGCCCTCACCGTGCCGGACCGGCCCGTCGACACGCTGATGCTCCCCGTCCACGCCCCCTGGAACAAGATCGCCGAAGTGATCGACTACGTGCGGGAGGTGAAGCCGCGCCGGGCCATCGACATCCACGACGCCTACCTCGCGGACCTCGCCCGCCCGATCTACGACGGCCAGATCGGCGCCCTCGGCGGCGCGGACCACACACGGCTCGGCCCGGGCGGCACCACCGAGCTGTGACCGGCCCGCGCGGGCCGTGACCGGACCGCGCCGGAAGGTGACTGTCCGAGCCGGGCGGTAGGTTGGGGTACATGCGCATCGCCACCTGGAACGTGAACTCGATCACCGCTCGGCTGCCCCGGCTGCTGGCCTGGCTGGAGAGCAGCGGCACCGACGTGCTCTGCATCCAGGAGACCAAGTGCTCCGCCGACCAGTTCCCGCACGCCGAGCTGCGGGAACTGGGGTACGACTCCGCGGTGAACGCCACCGGCCGGTGGAACGGCGTGGCCCTGCTCTCGAAGGTCGGCATGGAGGACGTGGTGGCCGGGCTGGCCGACGGCCCCGACTACGAGGGCGTCCAGGAGCCCCGCGCCATCTCCGCCACCTGCGGCGGGGTCCGCGTCTGGTCGGTGTACGTGCCCAACGGCCGGGAGCCCGAGCACGACCACTACGGCTACAAGCTCGACTGGTTCCGCGCGCTGACCAAGGCCGTGGGCCAAGACGCGGCGGGGGAGCGGCCGTTCGCGGTGATGGGCGACTTCAACGTCGCGCCGACCGACGAGGACGTGTTCGACCCGGCGGCCTTCGTCGGCCTCACCCACGTCACCCCGCCGGAGCGCGCCGCGCTGGAGGCACTGCGTGCCGCCGGCCTCTCGGACGTCGTGCCGCGCCCGCTCAAGTACGACCGCCCGTACACCTACTGGGACTACCGCCAGCTGGCGTTCCCCAAGAACCGCGGCATGCGCATCGACCTGGTGTACGGCAACGCGGCCTTCGCCGGGGCCGTCAAGGACGCGTACGTGGACCGCGAGGAGCGCAAGGGCAAGGGCGCGTCCGACCACGCTCCGGTGGTGGTCGACCTCGACGTCTAGCGGGTGCGGCGGCTCAGGCGCGCCTATGGCCCAAGGGCGGACACGGGTGCGACGCTGGGTGGTATGAACATCCCCTTCCTGGACAACTGGCGAAAGCGACACGAAACCGGACAGGGTTCGGGCCTGGCGACCGCCCTCGCGGACGACCCGGAGGGGGTGGTCGAGCTGCTCTCGGAGTGTGAACTGCTGCGCGCGCAGGCGGCCTCCGCGGGCCTCGAACTGGACGAGACCCCTGCCTCCCTGGAAGCGCTGGACCAGCTGCTGCCCCGCTGGCGCCGGGACCCGGAGGCGGCGCCCTGGCTCGGCAACGACGCGGGGCTCTACCTCGGCACGGTGATCATCCGTACCGTGCCGGGTGCGGGCTGGCGCATCTGGCCCAGCGGTCAGCCGGTGATCCGGCTGGCCTCGGGGCGCGAGCTGAACGTGGTCGAGTCGGGGATCGCCTGGGCCATGACGGGGTCCCCCGAGCTGTCCCAGGCGTACGCGGAGGCCTCCGAGGGCTGACCCGAGGCACCCCCGCAGGGGCAATGTCTCCTTTATGCGTGTCTGAGTCGAAGTCCCGTGCCGGGCTGGATAGTTTGCGCTGGGCCCTGATGCGCCACAGGTCAGGAGGAGATGGGCAGACGGCCTCGCCGCACCGGCGCCAGCCGCGATCACTGCTCGCGCACCGGGACCGAGACGTACGAGGGATCGGCCCCGGCTGAGGAGAAGGTCAGCTGCGCGCCCGTGGGGCTGAAGACGCAGGTCGGTGGCGTCAGGAGCCGTGCAGGGCGCTCCGGGCGGTCCACTCGGCCCAGGACTCGTTCCACTCGCCGTACCCGTTGCCGATCTCCGGCTTGCCCTTGGAACCGCTGCCCACCACCTCGAACGGGTCGCCGGGCTGCACGGCCGCGTAGAAGTCGGCGGCGTTGGCGTTGCTCATGCCCACGCAGCCCGAGCTGGTGTTGGCGCGGCCGAAGTTGGCGGAGTTCCAGGGCGCGGCGTGCGCGTACATGCCCGACCAGGTCAGCCGCATCGAGTAGTCGACCATCTTGTCGTACGCGTCGCCCAGGCCCACCGTCTGGGAGTCCATCCGGATGGTGCCCTCCTTCGCCATCACGACCAGCTTGCCCTCCCAGGAGGCCTTCTTGCCGCCCGGGGTGCCGGCCGAGATCGGGATCTGCTTGATCTCGCTGCCGTCGCGGGTCATCGTCAGCCGGTGGTCGTCCAGGGACACCTTGATCCGCTGGTCCTTGCCGATCGAGAAGTGCGTGTTGTAGTCGCGGACGAAGTACCCGCCGCCCTGGCCGGAGTCCACGCCGTTCAGGTTCATCTGGAGCTTCACCTCGGTGCCCGGCTTCCAGTACTCCTTGGGCCGCCAGTCCACCCGGTCCTGCCCCGAGTAGTCCTTCATCCAGCCCCAGGACCCCTCGGTGCTGTTCGAGGTGGTGACCTTCAGCTGCTTCTCCACCTCGGCCTTGTTCTTCACCGGGTTGTCGAAGACCAGCGAGATCGGCTGCGCGATCCCGTACGTGCCGCCCTTCTGGGGCGAGATGGTGATCTTGTTGACCTTGTCCGCGGCCGCGGTGGTGAACTGCGCGCCCGCCGTGCCGTTCGAGTCGTTCTTCGCCTCGACCTTGTACGAGGTGCCCGGCGACGCGTTCCGCTGCGAGGTCCAGCTCCGGCCGTCCGCGGCTATCTGCCCCGTCAGCTCCCCGCCCTTGGCGTCGGTCACCTTCACGGAGGTCAGCCGGCCCTCCGCCACCTTCACGGTGACCGGCTCGCCCGCCTTGGCCTTGTCCCCGGTCAGGTTGACCGTGATGGCCATCGGGGCCTTGTCCTTCATCGCGGCCTTGCCCGAGCCGCCGGCGTCCGCGCCGCCCGAACAGGCGGTCAGCGCGGCGGCGAGGACGGCGGTCCCCGCGATCGCGGCCCGGCGGCCGCGCGCGAACGGGACGTGGCGGCGCGTCAGGGATGCGGTACGGCGTGTGCGGCTCAAGGTGGAAACCCCTCCCAGGTGTGTATGTCCGCAAACGAAGAGCGGACTCCAGGCACTTTAGGTTGCCGATTCCGCCGAAAAAATCGGTCTTTCGGTTGTGACGTCGACCGCAGCAGAACGGTCATCGTCCGGTCACATTCGCCGCGCGGTCCGGTCACGGACTCCTGTGAGAGTCCTGAGTGTTCACCGATGGCACAGAGGAAGGAATCCGCCGTGTGCGCTCTGCTCGTCACCACGGACGACCCGCGGCAGCAGAACGGGGAGCTCCGGATCCGGACCCTCACCGCGGACGAGTACCAGTGGTTCCTCGCCACCCGCCGCGACGCGAGTTTCCTCCAGTACCCGTCATGGGCGGACGTCAAGGACCAGTGGCGCTCGGAAAAGGTCGGATGGCACTTGCCCTCGGGCGAGATCGTGGGCGCGGCTCTCGTTCTCTATCGCCAATTCCCCGGCACCCGCAAATACTTCGCCTACCTCCCGGAAGGGCCGGTGGCCGACTGGTCCGACCCCGCGATCGACCGCTGGCTCGACCCCCTGATGCGCCACCTGCGCCGGCAGGGCGCGTTCGCCGTCCGCATGGGCCCTTCCCCGGTCTACCGCCGCTGGGACGCCGCCACGCTCAAAGCCGCCACCGGACCCGGCCGCCGGATATCCGACGTGCTCGCCACCGAGGTCGACCCCCTCGGAGCCGCCCTCGCCGACCGGCTCCGCTCCCGCGGCTGGCAGCGCTGCGGCGGCGAGAGCGACGGCGACGCCCAGCCCCGCCACGTCTTCCGCGTCCCCCTCAAGGGCCGCTCCCTCGACGACCTGTGGTCCGGGCTCAACCAGGAATGGCGCCGCAACGTCCGCAAGGCCGGCAAGGCGGGCGTCCAGACCGTCACCGGCACCGCCGGCGACCTGCCCGAGTTCTACCGGCTGCTGGAGATCACCGAACGCCGCGACGGCTTCCGCCTCGGCCGCTCCCTCGCCTACTACCAGCGCCAGTACGAGGTCCTGAACGCCGAGGAATCCGGCCGCATGCGCCTCTACCTCGCCGTCCACCAGGGCGAGGTGCTCGCCGCCCACACCATGATCGTGGCCGGCGGCCGGGTCTGGTACCAGACCGGCGCCTCCGCCGACCACCGGCGCGAGGTACGGCCCAGCAACGCCCTGCAGTGGCGCATGATGTGCGACGCACATGCCCTCGGAGCGGACGAATACGACATGCGCGGGGTACCCTCCACCCTCGACCCCGAAGACCGTTCCCACGGGCTGCTGCGCTGGAAGCTCGGCACCGGCGGGCAGGTCGTCGAAACCCTCGGAGAGTGGGAGATCCCCGTGGCCGGAGCCGCCAACCACGCGCTGTACCGCGCCTTCCAGGCGTACCTGGCCCGCCGGTGAGCGCCACCGTCACCAGACCGGGAGGTCCCGCCCACGCCGCACCCCGCAAGGGCTCGGTGCTGCGCAGCGGCGCGCTCATGGCCGCGGGCTCCGTCGTGTCCCGCGCCACGGGCTTCGTCCGCTCCGCGGTCGTCGTCGCCGCCCTCGGCACCGGCCTGCTCGGCGACGGCTACGCGGTGGCCAACACGGTCCCCAACATCCTCTACATTCTCCTCATCGGCGGCGCCCTCAACGCGGTGTTCGTCCCGGAACTGGTCCGGGCCGCCAAGGAGCACGAGGACGGCGGGACCGCCTACACCGACCGGCTGCTGACGGCCTGCACCGCCGCACTGCTCGTCCTCACCGCCGGCGCCGTGCTCGCGGCGCCCGCGCTCGTGGCGGCGTACGCCGACTACTCCGGCGCCCAGGCCGACCTCACCGTCGCCCTCGCCCGCTACTGCCTGCCGCAGATCCTCTTCTACGGCCTCTTCACCCTCCTCGGGCAGGTGCTCAACGCCCGCGGCCGGTTCGGCGCCATGATGTGGACCCCGGTCCTCAACAACATCGTCGTGATCGCCGTCTTCGGGCTGTACCTCACGGTCGCCCACGACGCCGACGCCGGCCTGTCCGCCGCCGAGCTGCGCCTGCTGGGCTGGGGCACCACCGCCGGCATCGTCGTCCAGGCCCTCGCCCTGCTGCCCTCCCTGCGCCGCTCCGGCTTCCGCTTCCGCCCCCGGTTCGACTGGCGCGGCAGCGGGCTGGCCCGCCCCCTGCGCAACGCCGGCTGGCTGGTGCTCCTCGTCCTCACCAACCAGCTCGCCTACTGGGTGGTCACCCGCCTCTCCACCACCACCGGGGTACGCGCCGTCGCCGAGGGCGTCGCGGGCGGCGCGGGCTACACCGCGTACAGCAACGCCTACCTGATCTGGATGGTCCCCCAGGGCATCGTCACCGTCTCCCTGGTCACCGCCCTGATGCCGCGGATGAGCTCCGCCGCCGCCGACGGCGACCTCGCCGCCGTCCGCCGCGACGTCGGGTACGCGCTGCGCTCCAGCGCGGCCGTGATCGTCCCCGCGGCCTTCCTGCTCGGCTCCCTCGCGCCGTGGATCATGGGCAGCGTCTTCGGGTACGGCCGCACCGGACCCGACGACATCGCCGTGATGGCGGGCATCATGACCGCCTTCGCGCCCGGCCTGATCGCCTTCTCCGGCCAGTACGTGCTCTCCCGCGGCTTCTACGCCCTCTCCGACACCCGCACCCCCTTCTTCCTCAACCTCGTCATCGCCGCCGGGAACGCCGGCCTGTCCGCCGCCGCCTACCTGCTGCTGCCGCCCCGCTGGGCCGTCACCGGCATGGCCGCGGCGTACTCCGTCGCGCTCTTCGCCGGCTTCGCGGTCACCGCGTACACGCTCTCCCGCCGGCTCGGCGGGCGCGGCCTGCTCCGGTCGCCCACCCTCGCCGTACACCTGCGTTTGACCGCCGCCTGCGTGCTCGCCGCCGCCGGCACCTGGGCCGCCCGCGGCGCCGACCGGTTCGGTGACATCGCGGCCCTCGCCGCGGGAACCCTCGCCTTCTGCGCCGCCCTCGTCGTGGTCGCCCGCCCCCTGGGCGTGACCGCCATCACCGACCTGCTCGACTCCGCCCGCGGGCGCCTCCGCCGATAGGCGGACGTCCGCCACCCGACCTCTTGGGATACTGACGCCATGCCACGCGTACTGCTGATCGAGGACGACCCGTCCGTACGGGAAGGGGTCGGCCTCGGACTGCGCCGCCGCGGCCACGAGGTCCGGGCCGCCGAGACCGGCGAGGGCGGCCTCGCCGCCCTCGGCGAGTTCCGCCCCGACCTCGTGCTCCTCGACCTGATGCTGCCCGGCATGAACGGGGTCCAGGTCTGCCGCCGGATCCGCGAGACCAGCCAGCTGCCGATCATCATGCTCACCGCCCGCGGCGACGACTTCGACGTCGTCATCGGACTGGAGGCCGGCGCGGACGACTACATCGTCAAGCCCGCCAGGACCGAGGTCATCGAGGCCCGCATCCGCGCCGTGCTGCGCCGCCTCAACGACCCCGCCGCCCGCGTCGAGACCGACTTCCACGGCGAGCTGGCCATCGACCGGGCCGGCCTGACCGTCGCCAAGAACGGCGAACGCCTCCCGCTCGCCCCCAGCGAACTGAAGCTGCTGCTCCACCTGTCCGCCTCGCCCGAGCAGGTCTTCAGCCGCCAGCAGCTCCTGGAGTACGTCTGGGAGCACAGCTACCACGCCGACGCCCGGCTGGTCGACGCCTGCGTACGCCGCCTCCGCAACAAGATCGAGGACGAGTCCGGCAGCCCCCGCTACATACAGACCGTGCGCGGCTTCGGATACCGGTTCGGCCCCCTGTGAGGAGACTGACCGGCAGACTGGGCCTGCGCACCCGCCTCATCGCCGCGTTCCTGCTGGTGGCCGCGATCAGCGCCGGCACCACCGCCGCACTCACCTACCGGCAGGCGCGCACGGCCGTGCTCAAGCAGACCCAGGACACCGCCGTCGCCACCCTGCGCGACCAGGTGGAGGCCCTCACCACCACGCTGCCGCCGAGGCTCCCCGCGCTCCAGTCGGTCGTCCAGGAGATCGCCCGCAAGGGCAAGCCCCACCCCTGGACCGTCTTCGCCGAGTACGGCGACCTCACCGTCTCCTCCAACGGCGACGGACAGACCTCCACGGTCGTCACCGACACCCTCCGCGACCAGGTCAGGGCCCATCCGCACGGCGCCTTCCAGCGGGTCGTCCAGGACGGCCACCCCATGCTGGCCGTCGCCATGCCCGCCGTCTTCGGCCACAGCGGCGTCCAGCAGGACAGCGGCCTCGTCTTCTACGCCACCATGCCGCTCTCCGTCGAGGAGAGCACGGTCGCCGCGATGGTCGGCGCCGCCCGCGACGGCGCCGTACCCGCCCTCGCCATCGCGCTCGTACCGGCCCTGCTCGCCGCCCGCGGCGTGCTGCGCCCGGTCCGCGACCTGCGCCAGGCGGCCCGCCACCTGGGCCGCGGCAAGCTCGACACCCGCATCGAGGTCAGGGGCAGCGACGAACTCGCCGACCTCGCGCACACCTTCAACGAGACCGCCGTGGAGCTCGAACGCTCCGTGGAGGAGCTCCAGCGGGCCGAGGCCCGGGCCCGCCGGTTCGCCGCCGACGTCTCCCACGAACTGCGGACCCCGCTGGCCGGCATGCTCGCCGTCACCGAGGTGCTCGACGAGGACGCCGAACAGCTCGACCCCGACACCGCCGCCGCGGTCCGCCTGGTCAGCACCGAGACGGGCAAGCTGGCCGTGCTCGTCGAGGACCTGATGGAGATCTCCCGCTTCGACGCCCGCGCCGCCGAGCTCAACCCCGACACCGTCGACGTGGCCGAGGCCATCGACGCCACGCTCCGGCGCCGCCACTGGACCGACCCCGCCCAGGTCTACACCGAGCTGGCGCCCGGCGTACGGGCCCGGCTCGACCCGCGCCGCTTCGACGTGGTCCTCGCCAACCTGGTGGGCAACGCCCTGCGGCACGGCGGGGCACCGGTCCGCATCCGCGCGTACCCCGAGGCCCGCGAGGACGGCATGTGGCTGGTCACCGAGGTCGCCGACAGCGGTCCCGGCATCGCCCCCGAGGTGCTGCCGCACATCTTCGACCGCTTCTACAAGGCCGACTCGGCCCGTACCCGGTCCGCGGGCAGCGGTCTGGGACTGGCCATCACGATGGAGAACGTACGGCTGCACGGCGGGACGGTCCGGGTGGCCAACGCCCTCTCCGGCGGCGCCGTGTTCACCGTGGAGATGCCGCTGGAGGCGGGCGCGTGAGGGAACGCCGGACACCGAGGACCCGCACGGGACGGCCCGGGGCCGGACGGCTCCCGACGGTCCGGCGGCTCCGGGCCGTGCTGGCCGCCGGGGCCTGCGCCGTACTGGCCGCGGGCTGCGGCATCCAGGGCACGGACGTGATCGAGGCCGGTGCCCCGGCCGGCATCGGCGTCGCGGACGCCCGCGGCACCTGGCCCCTGCTGTACCTGCTCGGACCGCACGGGGAGCTGACGCCGGTCATCCGCTCCAACCCGTTCGGGATGGAGACCGGCACGGCGGAGTACAAGCTGGGGCCCGACCCGCTGGTCAGGCTGCTGATGGCCGGGCCCACCGACGGCGAGAAGGGGGCCGGCCTCACCACCGGGCTGCCGGTCGTCAAACGCCTGGAGGGCCTGCGGATCGACCAGGACGGCACCGGGGCCGGCGCGGCCGGCAGCGAGAGCGAGCCGGAGTCCACCGCCATCCGCCTGACGCTCGGGATCCCGGTCCGGCCGCTGTCGGCGGCCGCCCGCCAGCAGCTGGTGTGCACCCTCGCCACGGACCTGGCCCAGGGCCGCGAGGCCACCGTCACCCTGACCGGCACCGACGGCACGCTGGAGGCGGAAACCTGCCGGGTACGGCGCTCCTCGTACTGACCGGGGGACCGGACGGCGGGCCCGCCCCGCACCCTTGCCCCCGGCCCCCGCTCCGGCCACGGTGGTCACCAGCCGCCTCGTGAACGGAGCCCGCGTGGACCAGCCCGGCCCTGCCGACCTGCCCGACGTGTTCGACCCGCGCGTCTACGCCGCCGGACCGCCCCACGCGGCCTACCGGACCCTCCGCGACCACCACCCGGTCGCCTGGCAGCCCGAGCCCGAGGTCCTCGGCTGGCCCGCCGGGCCCGGCTTCTGGGCGGTCACCCGGCACGCCGACGTGGTCCGCGTGCTCAAGGACGCCCGCACCTACTCCTCGTACCTCGGCGCCACCCAGATCCGCGACCCCGACCCGGCCGACCTGCCCTTCATCCGCCGCACCATGCTCAACCAGGACCCTCCCCGGCACGGCACGCTCCGCCGCGTCGTCTCCCGCGCCTTCACCCCCGCCCGGGTCGACGCCT
This sequence comes from Streptomyces sp. NPDC101132, assembly GCF_044759225.1. Lineage (NCBI taxonomy): Bacteria > Bacillati > Actinomycetota > Actinomycetes > Kitasatosporales > Streptomycetaceae > Streptomyces > Streptomyces sp. NPDC101132. The sequence continues at coordinate 866,174 of NZ_JBIVYX010000001.1, read as the reverse complement.
TCGCCGGCCGGGTCCGCGCCCGCGCCGCCGGCCTGCTGCGCCGGGCCAAGGAGGACGCCGAGGACGGCACCGCCGACGTGGTCCGCACCGTCACCGACGAGTACGCCCTGCTCAACCTGGCCGACCTGATGGGCGTACCCGCCGCGGACCGGGGCCTGCTGCTGGAGTGGACCGTACGCGTCATCGGCTACCAGGACCCCGACGAGGCCCCCGCCCCATGCCTCGGCCCCGACGGCAAGCCCCTGAACCCGCGCTCGCCCGCCCTCCTAGCCGAGATGTTCGGCTACGCCCGCGAGCTCGCCGCGCACAAGCGAAAGCACCCCGGCGACGACCTGATGACCGCCCTCGCCGAGGCCGGCCTCGACGGGCCCGAGCTGGAGATGTTCTTCTTCCTGCTGACCGTCGCGGGCAACGACACCGTGCGCAGCGCCGCCCCCGGCGGACTGCTCGCCCTCGCCGGCCACCCCGCCGAGTACGAGCGGCTGCGCTCCGGCGCGGCCGACCCGGCCACCGCCGTGGACGAACTGCTGCGCGCCCACCCGCCGGTGCTCAGCTTCCGCCGCACCGCCGCCACCGACACCGAACTCGCCGGCACCCCCATCCGGGCCGGCCAGAAGGTGGTGGTCTTCCACGCCTCCGCCAACCACGACGAGCGGGTCTTCACCGCACCCCACCGGCTCGACCTGGGCCGCCGGCCCAACCCCCACGTCTCCTTCGGCGACGGGCCGCACGTCTGCCTCGGCGCCCACTTCGCCCGGCTCCAGCTGCGCGTCCTCTACGAGGAGTGGGCCGCCGCCATGCCGGCGCCCGAACTCACCGGCCCGCCCCGCCGCCTGGTCTCCAACTTCATCAACGGGATCACGCGACTGCCGCTGCGGGTGTCCGGGCCGCCTGCGTGACGTCCGCGACCAGCTCCGTCACGTCCGGGCCGTACGCGGCGGAGTTCACCACCTTCAGCACCAGGCAGAACGGGCGGTTGCCGTGCCTGCGGGCCAGCGCCTCGTGGTGCCGGGCCAGGTAGCGGGCCGCCGCCTGGTTGCTCACCGCCGTCTGACCGCTGATCAGGAACACCGGACGGATGCCCCCGGGTGTCGTCAGCCGCGCGAGCAGCACGTACTCCGACGTGTTCTTCTCCCACCGGTACGTCTCGCCCCCGACCCGGATCGCACCCCGGTCCGGGCCCTCCTCCGTGGACTGGTCGACCTCCACCCCCGGCAGCATGGACGCCAGGTGCGCGGTGGTCCGGGCGTTGGACACCGGCCCGCCCACGCAGAACTCGGTGCGCTCGCCGAAGCCCTGCCGGGCACCGTCGTGGGTGACGATCTGCACCGTCGCCCCGCAGTCCTTGATCAGGGCCGATATCTCCAGCAGCGCGAACGCGTCGTGCCGGTGCACCGAACTGTCGGTACCGCCCATCTGCCGGTTGACCACGAACAGGCAGTCGGCCCCCGTGGGCAGCCCGAAGAAGGCCTGCTTCCGGCGGAGCCTGCGCCGCCACAGGTAGGTACGCCCGAACCAGCCGAGACCACCGCTCAGCGCGGTCGCCGCCACGCCGAGCACGATGTTGCGCACGTCATCGTTCATGCGCGGGATGGTATTGCCTGACGACCCGGCCCGACCCTGGCGGGTTGCTGTCCTGACGCGATGGACATCGTGAAGTTACGCTGCGCCAAACCCCGTTGAGTGGAGGTACGGATGCCCCGGTCCGCCGCACGGACGTTAGCCCTGCTCGCCCTGGCCACCGCCCTGACCGGAGCGGCCGCCGCGGCCCCGGTCGTCGCGGCCGGCACGGCGGGCCCCGACCGCGCACCGGGAGGCGGGGCCGCCGCCGGCACCGCGGCCCGCTCCGCGGACGCCACCCCGGTACGGGCCGCCGCCGGCACCCCGGAGAAGGTACCGGTGGCCGCCGGGTACGGCGGCGCCGTCGCCAGCGTGGACGCCGACGCCTCCGCGGCCGGCATCGCCGTGCTCAGGTCCGGCGGCAACGCCGTCGACGCCGCCGTCGCCACCGCGGCCGCCCTCGGCGTCACCGAGCCCTACTCCGCCGGCATCGGCGGCGGCGGGTACTTCGTCTACTACGACGCCAGACACCGCAGGGTGCACACCATCGACGGCCGGGAGACCGCCCCGCAGACCGCGGACGAGCACCTCTTCCAGGAGAACGGCACCCCCATCCCGTTCGCCGAGGGCCAGACCAGCGGCCTCGGCGTGGGCGTCCCGGGCACCCCCGCCACCTGGAAGGCCGCCCTCGACAACTGGGGCACCCGCTCCCTCGGCCGGCTCCTCGCCCCCGCCGAGAAGCTCGCCCGCGACGGCTTCACCGTGGACGCCACCTTCCGCGCCCAGACCGAGGCCAACAAGGCCCGTTTCAAGGACTTCCCGGCCACCGCCGAACTCTTCCTGCCCGGCGGCGACTCACCCGTGGTCGGCACCGTCTTCAAGAACCCCGACCTCGCCGACACGTACGCCGAACTCGCCCGCAAGGGCACCGGCGCCCTCTACCGCGGCCCGATCGCCGACGACATCGTCGAGGCCGTGCGCAGGCCCCCCGTCGACCCCGCCGCCACCCGCAAGGTCCGGGCCGGCGACATGACCGCCGGGGACCTCCGCGCGTACCGCACCAAGGCGCAGACCCCCACCCGGGTCGGCTACCGGGGCCTGGACGTCTACAGCATGGCGCCCTCCTCCTCCGGCGGCACCACCGTCGGCGAGGCGCTGAACATCCTGGAGCGCTCCGACGTGGGCGAGCTGAGCGAGGCGCAGTACCTGCACCGCTTCATCGAGGCCTCCCGGATCTCCTTCGCCGACCGGGGCCGCTGGGTCGGCGACCCCGCCTTCGAGGACGTGCCCACCCGCGGGCTGCTCTCCCAGCGGTTCGCCGACTCCCGGGGCTGCCTGATCGAGGACGACGCGGTGCTCACCAGCCCGCTCGCCCCCGGGGACCCCGAGGACCCCGCCGACTGCGGCACCTCGGGACAGGCCGCGCCCACCACCTACGAGGGCGAGAACACCACGCACCTGACGGTCGCCGACCGCTGGGGCAACGTCGTCTCCTACACCCTCACCATCGAGTCCACCGGCGGCAGCGCCATCACCGTCCCGGGCCGCGGCTTCCTGCTCAACAACGAGCTGACCGACTTCTCCTTCGCGCCGGCCAGCCCGTCCGTGCCCGACCCCAACCTGCCCGGACCGGGCAAGCGCCCGCGCTCGTCCATGTCCCCGACCATCGTGCTGGACGACGGCCGGCCGGTGCTCGCCGTCGGGTCGCCGGGTGGCGCCACCATCATCACCACCGTGCTCCAGACCCTCCTCGGCCACCTCGACCGGGGCCTGCCGCTGGTCGACGCCATCGCGGCGCCGCGCGCCAGCCAGCGCAACCAGACCACGACCGAGCTGGAGCCCGGCCTGTGGAACAGCCCGCTGCGGGCCGAGCTCCAGGCGCTGGGCCACGGCTTCCGGCAGAACCCGGAGATCGGCGCGGCGACCGGTGTGCAGCGGCTGCCCGACGGCCGCTGGCTCGCCGCCGCCGAGACCACCCGGCGGGGCGGCGGCTCGGCCATGGTCGTACGGCCCTCCGGCACGCCGTAGCGGGAGCCCGGCCTCCCGGTCCCGCTCCCGCCGGGGCCCGCTCCCGCCAGGTCCCGCTTCCGCCCCCCGCCGTGAGGGGGGCGGGGGCGGGATCGGCGGCCGTTCGGCGCAACCAGCGGTGCGGCACGCCGGGCGCCGGGCAACCGTGAAAGCGTGTCTGCACAGAACGCACCCACACGGCGGGCGCCGGCGCCCGCGGCCCCGGCCCGGTCCGGACGGCAGGCCCTGGGCCTCGGCCTGCTCGGCGGCCTGCTCGCGACCGGCCTGCTGCTCGCCGCCTGCGCGGCCCCCGAGGACCGTGCCGCGGACGCCCCCACCGCCGTGGTCTTCCACCATCCGGGGGTGGTCGTCAGCCGCACGCAGCTCGACCGGGCCAAGGCCATGGTCGCCCAGGGCGAGGAGCCCTGGAACTCGGCGTACGAGGCGGTGCTGAAGAGCCCGTACGCCTCCCTGGACTACGTGCCGCACCCCGCCGAGACCGTCGCGTGCCCCTTCGACGGCGGCCCCCCGGCCTGCGTCGCGGAGCGGCAGGACGCGATCGCCGCGTACACGCACGCCCTCCTCTGGGGCGTCACCGGCAAAGCCGTGTACGCACGGAAGTCCGCCGAGATCATGGACGCCTGGTCGGCCGTGATGAAGCGGCACACCGACGACAACGCTGGCCTCCAGGCGGCCTGGGCCGGCTCCACCTGGGCCCGTGCCGCCGACATCGTGCACGCGGGGTACCCGGGCTGGCCCGGCCCCCGGGTGCAGCGCTTCAAGTGGATGCTGCGCAAGGCGTACCTGACGACCGTCCGCGACCAGGTGCCGGGCTTCAACGGCAACTGGGAGCTGGCGATGACCGACGCGTCCATCGCGATCGCCGTGTTCCTGGAGGACCAGACGGTCTTCGGGGAGTCGCTGGACCGCTTCCGGGCGCGCGTGCCGGCGTACTTCTACCTCAGGTCCGACGGGGAGCGGCCCCGGGTCCCGGCCCGGACCGCGCTGGACACGGGGGCGAAGGTCAGGGCGTACTGGTTCGGGCAGGGCACGTACGTGGACGGGCTCGGCCAGGAGACCTGCCGCAACCTCAAGCACGTCGGGTACTCGCTGGCCGCCACCGCGCACATCGCCGAGACCGCCTGGCACCAGGGCGTCGACCTGTACGGCGAGGAGGCCGAACGGCTCAAGGCCGCCCTGGAGTTCCACTCCCGCTACCAGCTCGGCGACAAGCCCCCGGCCTGGCTGTGCGGAGGCCGGGTCGAGCGCTCGATGGGGCCCGACCTGGAGGTGGCCCTGGCGCACTACGAGGGCCGCTCGGGAGCCCGGCTGCCGTACACGCGGCGGCTGGTGGACCGCGCCCGGCCGGCGGGCACGGACGAGCTGTTCGTGGCCTGGGAGACCCTCACGCACGCGGAGCGGCACGGGCCGGCGTAGGGGCGGCGGAGGGGGACGGCGCGGGGACGGCGCGGGGACGGCGCGCGGGTGGCGCGGGGCGGGCGCAGGGGGCGCGGGGCGCGCGGTGCCCGGATGGTGGCCGCGGGAAAGCCGTCAAGCTTTGAGACTCCCGTAGCGCGCCCGTAACACTGGTGCGATGCAATGCGGGCCATGGACAGGGTCGGAATCGGTGCTGTACGTCAACTCGCTGACCTGATACGCGAGTTGGTTGCCCTCCTCGATCCGGGAACGGGGTGGTACGCGGAGTTCCTGCGGCGGGATCCCGAAGGGGTGCGGGCCTGTCTGGACGGCGCGGCCGTCCCGCCGTGGGACGTGCTCGCCTCCCTGCTGGCCGATCTCGCGGCCGTGCAGGGCGAGGAGTTCGCCCGCGCCTGGACGGCGGAGGCGGCCCGGCTGCGGAGTGCCGCGGTGGCCGTGTACGACCGGCGGCCGGGCGGCGCGGGGGAGTTGCGCGACCAGCTGGCGGACGCGGAGGCACAGCGCGCCGCGGCCGAGGCGGCGCTGGGCGCGCTCACCGACCGCCTGCGCGCGGCGCCGGCCCCGGCCGAGGCGGAGCGCCTGACCCGCGAACTCTCCTGGACCCGTGACGACCACTCCCGCGCGGCCTCCCGCTGCACGGACTTCGCCACCCGCCTGGCCGCGGTACCGCGCACGGCCGGCCCGTCGGCCCCGGACGCCGCCCCGGCCCGGCACCCCCACCCCGCCCGCCCGGCCGGGACACCCGCGCGCCCGTCGGGCGACCCGGCCCGCACCGGCGGCCCGGCCGCGCCGGACCCGGAGCCCCGTGACCCCGCCGAACAGCGGCCCGAGGCCGCCGGTCCCGCCTTCGGCCGGTGGTTCCGGTCCGGGCGGCCGGCCGGGACACCCGGCGGAAAGGTGCCGCGGCAGCGCGGGGCCAGGTTCGCCGGGGCCCCCGAGGACGCGGACGCCGGGCCGGCACCCACCCCCTTCCCGGCCGGCCTGGCCGCGGTGCCGGCCCCGCGCGGCGCCCGCTTCGGCGGCGCTCCCGAGGAGCCGGCGCCCGAACCGCTCCCGGCACCGGACGGCTCGGACACGGAGGCGGGCCGAGCCGTCGCCGTACCCGCCCGGCAGGCCGTGGCGGAGCTGGTCGGGGAACTGATCGGCCTGCGTACCCAGGGCCGCTCGGGCGAGGCGCACGCGCTGCTCTGCGAGGCCGCGGGCTGGCCCCCGGACCGGCTGCCCGCCCTCGCCGGGGAACTGGAGCGCGCCGGGCTCGCCGCGGACTGGGCCACCCTGCTGTGGGAGGCGGCCTCCCTGCCGCCGGCCCGGCTCGCCGCGGCCGCCGCCGCGCTGAGCGCAGCCGGCCGGGCAGCCGACTGCGTCCAGCTGCTGCGGCAGGGCGTCTCCCGGCCGGCCGCCGAGATCGCCGACGCGGCGCTGGCGCTGGCCTCCGACGGCCGGGAGCAGGAGGCCGGCGCGCTGCTCGGGGCGTTCGTACGGGTCCGGGCCCCGGAGGAGTCCGCCCGGCTGGCCCGTACCGACCCGCCCCGCCTGGCGCCCCGGCTGCTGGCGGCGGCCCGGGCCGTCTCCGACAGCCGCCACCGCGACCTGCTCCACGCCCTCCGCGTGGCCGGCGTCCCCCTCCGCTGACCGCCCCCGTCCCGGTGCCGCGCCCCCGCGCCGCCCCCGCCCGGCCTTGTTCGTCCGGCGCTCGAAAGCGATCGGCGAAATGCGAAACATGATCGACTCTGCCGGTTGACGGAGATGGTCTTGCCCCGGAGTGTGACGGGGCTTACGGTCACGTACCTACGCATTCCGTCTACGTGCGTAGAGGCTCTCTGACGTCCTGTCGAAGGAGCAGCTCATGGCTCACGTCGTCCGCGCCGCACTCGTCCAGGCCACCTGGACCGGCGACACCGAATCCATGATCGCCAAACACGAGGAGCACGCCCGCGCCGCAGCCGCGCAGGGTGCGAAGATCATCGGGTTCCAGGAGGTGTTCAACGCCCCGTACTTCTGCCAGGTCCAGGAGCCGGAGCACTACCGCTGGGCCGAGCCCGTCCCGGACGGCCCCACCGTCCGGCGGATGCAGGCGCTCGCCGGAGAGACCGGCATGGTGATCGTCGTACCGGTCTTCGAGATCGAGAGCCAGGGCTTCTACTACAACACCGCCGCCGTGATCGACGCCGACGGCAGCTACCTCGGCAAGTACCGCAAACACCACATCCCCCAGGTCAAGGGCTTCTGGGAGAAGTACTACTTCCGCCCCGGCAACCTCGGCTGGCCCGTCTTCGACACCGCCGTGGGCAAGGTCGGCGTCTACATCTGCTACGACCGCCACTTCCCCGAAGGCTGGCGCCAGCTCGGCCTCGCCGGCGCCCAGCTCGTGTACAACCCCTCCGCCACCCACCGCGGCCTCTCCGCCCACCTCTGGCAGCTGGAACAGCCCGCCGCCGCCGTCGCCAACGAGTACTTCGTCGCCGCCATCAACCGCGTCGGCCAGGAGGAGTACGGCGACAACGACTTCTACGGCACCAGCTACTTCGTGGACCCCCGCGGCAAGTTCGTCGGCGACACGGCGGGCGACAAGGAGGAGGAACTCCTCGTCCGCGACCTCGACTTCGACGTCATCGACGAGGTCCGCACCCAGTGGGCCTTCTACCGCGACCGGCGCCCCGACGCCTACGGAGGACTGGTACAGCCGTGATCTCCCCCCTCAGCCTGCACCAGCGCCACCGGACCGTCATGCCCGACTGGCTCACCCTCTACTACGACCGCCCCCTCGAACTCACCCACGGCGAGGGCCGGCACGTCTGGGACGCCGAGGGCAACCGCTACCTCGACTTCTTCGGCGGCATCCTCACCACCATGACCGCCCACGCCCTCCCCGAGGTCACCAAGGCCGTCGCCGACCAGGCCGGGCGGATCATCCACTCCTCCACCCTCTACCTCAACCGCCCCATGGTGGAGCTGGCCGAACGGATCGCCGCCCTCTCCGGCATCCCCGACGCCCGGGTCTTCTTCACCACCTCCGGCACCGAGGCCAACGACACCGCCCTGCTGCTCGCGACCACGTACCGCCGCTCCAACCAGATCCTGGCGATGCGCAACAGCTACCACGGCCGGTCCTTCTCCACCGTCTCGGTCACCGGCAACCGCGGCTGGTCCCCCACCAGCCTCTCCCCGCTGCAGACCCTGTACGTGCACGGAGCCGTCCGCGGCCGGGGCCCCTTCGCCGAACTCGGCGACCAGGCCTTCACCGAGGCCGCGCTCGCCGACCTGGAAGACATCCTCGGCCAGGCCCGCGGCTCGGTCGCCGCCCTGATCGCCGAACCCATCCAGGGCGTCGGCGGGTTCACCTCACCGCCCGACGGCCTGTACGCCGCCTTCCGCCGCGTGCTCGACCGCCACGGCATCCTCTGGATCAGCGACGAGGTGCAGACCGGCTGGGGCCGTACCGGCGACCACTTCTGGGGCTGGCAGGCCCACGCGCAGAACGGCCCGCCGGACATCCTCACCTTCGCCAAGGGCATCGGCAACGGCATGTCCATCGGCGGCGTGGTGGCCCGCGCCGAGGTCATGAACTGCCTCGACGCCAACTCCATCTCCACCTTCGGCGGTTCCCCGGTCACCATGGCCGCCGGCCTCGCCAACCTGGGCTACCTGCTGGAGCACGACCTCCAGGGCAACGCCCGCCGCGTCGGCGGCCTGCTGCTGGAACGCCTGCGCGCCATCGGCGCCGGCATCCCCGCCGTCCGCGAGGTCCGCGGCCGCGGGCTCATGGCCGGCATCGAACTCACCCGCCCCGGCACCGACCAGGCCTGGCCCGAGGCAGCGGCCGCCGTCCTGGAGGCCGCCCGCGCCGAAGGACTCCTCCTCGGCAAGGGCGGCGGACACAACACCAGCGTGATCCGCATCGCGCCGCCGCTCAGCCTCACCGTCGGCGAGGCCGAGGAAGGCGCCGAGATCCTCGAACGGGCCCTGCGCACCCTGTAGCGGCGGGCCCCGCGCCGGTCCGGCACCGGGCCCCGGGCCGCTACGGCACCGGGCCCCGCGCACCCTTCAGCTGGGGGAGGAGACCCCGATGAGTTCCCGCACCCTGATCCGCGGCGGACTGGTCGTCACCGCCGCGGACGAGGTCCACGCGGACGTCCTGATCGAGGACGGCCGCATCGCCGCCCTGGCCGCCCACGGCTCGGCGGCCGCCGAGAGCTGGACCGCCGACCGTACGATCGACGCCACCGGGAAGTACGTCATCCCCGGCGGCGTCGACTGCCACACCCACATGGAGCTGCCCTTCGGCGGCACCTTCGCCTCCGACACCTTCGAGACCGGCACCCGCGCCGCGGCCTGGGGCGGCACCACCACCATCGTGGACTTCGCCGTCCAGAGCGTCGGCCACTCCCTCCGCGAGGGCCTCGACACCTGGTACGCCAAGGCCGACGGCAACTGCGCCGTCGACTACGCCTTCCACATGATCCTCTCGGACGTGAACGAAGGCACCCTGAAGGAGATGGACCTCCTCGTCGAGGAGGGCATCACCTCCTTCAAGCTCTTCATGGCCTATCCCGGCGTCTTCTACAGCGACGACGGCAAGATCCTGCGCGCCATGCAGCGCTCGTCCGCCAACGGCGGACTGATCATGATGCACGCGGAGAACGGCATCGCCATCGACGTCCTCGTCGAACAGGCCCTCGCCCGCGGCGAGACCGACCCCCGCTACCACGGAGAGGTCCGCAAGGCCCTCCTGGAGGCGGAGGCCACCCACCGCGCCATCCAGCTCGCCCGCGTCGCCGGAGCACCGCTGTACGTCGTCCACGTCTCGGCGGAGGAAGCGGTCGCGGAGCTCGCCGCCGCCCGCGACAAGGGACTGCCGGTCTTCGGCGAGACCTGCCCCCAGTACCTCTTCCTCTCCACCGACAACCTCGCGGAGCCCGGCTTCGAGGGCGCCAAGTACGTCTGCTCCACCCCCCTGCGCCCCCGCGAGCACCAGGCCGCCCTCTGGCGCGGCCTGCGGACCAACGACCTCCAGGTCGTCTCCACCGACCACTGCCCCTTCTGCTTCACCGGCCAGAAGGACCTGGGCCGCGGGGACTTCTCGAAGATCCCCAACGGCCTGCCCGGCGTCGAGAACCGGATGGACCTCCTCCACCAGGCCGTCGTCGACGGGCACATCAGCCGCCGCCGCTGGATCGAGATCGCCTGCGCGACCCCGGCCCGGATGTTCGGCCTCTACCCGAAGAAGGGCACCCTCGCGCCCGGCTCCGACGCCGACGTCGTCCTCTACGATCCGCACGCCGAGCAGGTCATCTCCGCCGAGACGCACCACATGAACGTGGACTACTCGGCGTACGAGGGCAAGCGGATCACCGGACGCGTCGAGACCGTCCTCTCCCGCGGCGAAACGGTCATCGACCGGCGGGAGTTCACCGGCCGGGCCGGCCACGGCGCCTTCATCCCCCGCTCCACCTGCCAGTACCTCTGAGGGCGCCCGGGGCCCGCACCGCCCCGGCGCCCGCACGCCCCGCCCCCGCAAGGAGCAACGCATGGACTTCGGGCTCGTCCTGCAGACCGACCCGCCCGCCTCCCAGGTGGTCAGCCTCATGAAGCGCGCCGAGCGCCACGGCTTCCGCTACGGCTGGACCTTCGACTCGGCCGTCCTGTGGCAGGAACCGTTCGTCATCTACAGCCAGATCCTCGCCAACACCCGGAAGATGCACGTCGGGCCCATGGTGACCAACCCGGGCACCAGGACCTGGGAGGTCACCGCCTCCACCTTCGCCACCCTCAACGACATGTACGGCAACCGCACCGTCTGCGGCATCGGCCGCGGCGACTCCGCCATGCGCGTGGCCGGCCGCCGGCCCAACACCCTGGCCCGCCTCGGCGAGGCCATCGACGTCATCCGCGACCTGGCCGAGGGCCGCGAGGCGCTCGTGGACGGCAACCCGGTCCGCATCCCCTGGATCAAGGACGGCCGGCTGCCGGTGTGGATGGCCGCGTACGGGCCCAAGGCGCTCGCCCTCGCCGGGGAGAAGGCCGACGGGTTCATCCTCCAGCTCGCCGACCCGTTCCTGACGGAATGGATGGTGCACGCCGTCAAGGAGGCCGCCGCCAAGGCCGGCCGCGACCCCGACTCCGTCTCCATCTGCGTCGCCGCCCCCGCGTACGTCACGGCCGACGGCTCCCCCGAAGCCCTCGCCCACGCCCGCGACCAGTGCCGCTGGTTCGGCGGCATGGTCGGCAACCACGTCGCCGACCTCGTCGCCCGCTACGGCGAGCACTCCGGCCTGGTCCCCGAGGCGCTGACCGAGTACATCAGGGCCCGGCAGGGCTACGACTACAGCCACCACGGCCGCGCCGGGAACCCCTCGACGGACTTCGTGCCGGACGAGATCGTCGACCGCTTCTGCCTCCTGGGCCCCGCCGAGGCCCACATCGATAAGCTCCGCCACCTGAAGGACCTGGGGGTCCACCAGTTCGCGGTGTACGACATGCACGACGCGCGGGAGGCCACGATCGACGCCTACGGGCAGCAGGTCATCCCGGCGGTCAATTCCTGACGTGTCATCCGAGCGAAGGGCCAGGTGTCGCCATGAACGGAGCCAGTGCCGAGGGCAACAGACCCGGGGGGAGCGGCCCCCTGCGTGACCGGATACCCGACGGAGGCGGGGACCGGGTCGAACTCGGCCCCGGCGAAACCCCCTCCGACGGCCGGTTCGTCAACGCCGACCTGCTGCCGGTGCCGGTGGCCCGACGCCGCTGGACCACGTACAACTTCGCCGCCCTCTGGGTCGGCATGGCCCACAACATCCCCTCCTGGATGCTCGCCTCGGGCCTCATCGCGCTCGGCATGGACTGGCGGCAGGCGGTGCTCACCATCGCCGCCGCCAACCTCATCGTCCTGGTCCCGATGCTGCTCACCGGCCACGCCGGACCCAAGTACGGCATCCCCTTCCCCGTCCTGGCCCGCGCGTCCTTCGGACTGCGCGGCGCCAACCTCCCGGCGCTGATCCGGGCCGGGGTGGCCTGCGCCTGGTTCGGCATCCAGACCTGGATCGGCGGCTCCGGCATCTTCGTGCTGCTCGGCACCCTCTTCGGCGGCTGGACCGGCGGCAGGCACATCGCCGGCCAGCCCTGGGCGCTCTGGGTCTGCTTCCTGCTGTTCTGGGCCCTGGAACTCGCCATCATCCACCGGGGCATGGAGACCCTGCGGCGCTTCGAGAACTGGGCAGCGCCCTTCGTCATCGTCGGCGCGCTGGTGCTGCTGGGCTGGATCGCCGCCAAGGCGGGCGGCCTCGGACCGCTGCTCGACCAGCCCTCGCGGCTCGGCTGGGGCGCCGACTTCTGGCAGGTCTTCTTCCCCGCCCTGATGGGCATGATCGCCTTCTGGGCCACCCTCTCCCTCAACATCCCCGACTTCACCCGCTTCGGCGCCGGGCAGCGGGCGCAGGTCTACGGCCAGAGCCTCGGCCTGCCGACGACGATGACGCTCTTCGCGCTGCTGTCGGTGCTGGTCACCTCCGGCTCGCAGGCCGTGTACGGGGCGCCGGTGTGGGACCCCGTCCAGCTGGCCGCCAAGGCGGACAGCGTCTTCGGGCTGCTGTTCGCGCTGGTCACCGTGCTGGTCGCGACGATCTCGGTGAACATCGCGGCCAACGTCGTCTCGCCCGCCTACGACCTGGCCAACCTGGCCCCGCGGCACATCGACTTCCGCCGCGGGGCGCTGATCACCGGGGTGGTCGGCGTGCTGTGCATGCCGTGGAAGCTGACCTCCACCCCCGAGCTGTACATCTTCACGTGGCTCGGCCTGGTGGGCGGCCTGCTGGGCACCGTCGCCGGCATCCTGATCGCCGACTACTGGCTGGTGCGCCGCACCCGGCTGGAGCTCGCCGAGCTGTACCGCCGCGACGGCCGCTACTGGTACCGGGGCGGCTGGAACCCGGCGGCGCTGGCCGCCTTCGCCCTCGGCGGCGTGCTCGCCGTGGGCGGCTCCCACTCCGCCCCGGGCAAGGGCCCCTTCCCCGAGCAGGGACTGATCCCGTTCCTCAAACCGCTCGCGGACTACGGCTGGGCGGTGGGCCTGGCGGCGTCGCTGCTGCTGTACGTCCTGCTCATGCGGCGACGAGCCGAGGGGTAGGACCGCGAGGACGGCCGCCGCGGGCTCCGGAGCGGCGGGTCTTCACCGGGCGTCCATGCGCCGTGGTGGGGAATGTCGGTGGGTCGTGCTTTGCTGGGGGCATGATCGAAGACTTCCTGACCCACGGCCTGGACGCCGTCGAGGACGCGGTGCGTGAGGCCGCCGCGGCCGAGATCACCCCGCGGTTCCGGCAGCTCGCCGACCACGAGGTGGAGTCCAAGACCGGTCCCCACGACCTCGTCACCGTCGCCGACCGGCTGGCCGAGGAGCACCTGACCGCATCGCTGACCAAGCTGCTCCCCGGTTCGGTCGTGGTGGGGGAGGAGGCCGTGCACCTGGATCCGGGCGTCTACGCGGCGCTGCGCGGCGACGCACCGGTGTGGATCGTCGATCCGGTCGACGGGACGCGCCAGTTCGTGCACGGCGACCCCCACTTCTGCACCCTCGTCGCCCTGGCCCGGCACGGGGAGATCCTCGCGTCCTGGACGTACGCGCCGGAGCTGGGGCAGCTCGCGACGGCCGTCCGGGGCGAGGGGGCTTTCCTCAACGGCGAGCGGCTGCGGTGTGGTTCGCCGGAGCCCGGGGCGTCCTTGCGGGTGGCCACCGCGCATCCCGACTACACCAATGCCGAGACCAAGGCCGTGCTGGGGCGGCTGGACGTCGAGGGGGTGAGCCCCCGGCCGTGCGGTTCGGCGGGGCTGGAGTACCTGCGGGTCGCCCGCGGGGAGGTGGACGCGCTCGCCTTCACGTGGCCCTCGGCGTGGGACCACGCGGCCGGGCTGCTGCTGGTCGGGGAGGCCGGCGGGGCGCAGTACACCGTCGGTGGTGAGCCCTTCCGGGTGGACCGGGACAACGAGCTGCCGTTCGCCGTCGCCCGTGACGAGGCCACCGCGGTCCGCATCCGCGACCTGCTGCGCGGCGGGGAGTGACGCCGGGCGCCCTGGTGCGCCGGAATATCCTGGAAGGCACTGCCGCGTGACGTGAGGAGTCCGAGGTGCCGTCGATTCTCGATGCAGTGGTCGTGGGAGCGGGGCCCAACGGGCTGACGGCCGCCGTCGAACTGGCCAGGCGGGGCTTCTCCGTGGCCGTGTTCGAGGCCGGGACGACCGTGGGCGGCGGGGCCCGCACCGAGGAGCTCACCCTGCCCGGCTTCCGCCACGACCCGTGCTCCGCGGTCCATCCCCTGGGCATCGGTTCGCCGGTGTTCGGGACGATGCCGCTGGAGCGGTACGGGCTGGAGTGGCTGCACCCCGAGCTGCCCATGGCGCACCCCTTCGACGACGGCACCGCGGCCGTGCTGGCCCGCTCGGTCGCCGAGACCGCGGCCTCCCTCGGCCCGCGGGACGCCGGGGCGTACCGGCGGCTGGTCACCCCGTTCCTGGGCCACTGGGACACGCTGGTACGGGACTTCATGTCGCTGCCCTCGACGGCACTGCCGCGCGACCCGCTGCTGCTGGGGCGCTTCGGAGCGCAGGGCCTGCCGCCGTCGACCTGGCTGCTGCGGCGGTTCCGGGACGAGCGGGCGCGGGCGCTGATCGCGGGTCTGGTCGCCCATGTCATCGCGCCGCTCGGCGGGTTGGCCACCTCCGCCGTCGGCCTGGTCTTCGCGCTGGCCGCGCACGAGCGCGGCTGGCCGATGCCGCGCGGCGGCTCCCAGGCGATCCCGGACGCGCTGACCGCCTACCTGAAGGACCTGGGCGGGGTCGTCCACACCGGGTACGACGTCAAGCGCCTCGACGACCTGCCGCCGGCCCGCGCGTACGTCTTCGACACGTCGCCGACGGCGCTGGCCCGGATCGCGCGACTGGGGCGGGTGTACGAGCACTACCGCTACGGCGCCGCCGCGTTCAAGATCGACTACGCGCTGGACGGTCCGGTGCCCTGGACCGCCGAGCCGCCGCGCCGCGCCGGCACCGTACAGATCGGCCCGACCAGCGGGGAGATCGCCACGGCCCTGCGCCAGGCCACCGCCGGCACCGCGCCCGCCACCCCCTTCCTGATCACCGCCCAGCCCAGCCTGGTCGACCCCTCCAGGGCGCCGGAGGGCAAGCACGTCTTCTGGGCGTACGGGCACGTCCCGCACGGCTGGGACGGCGACCTCACCGACGCCGTCGAGAAGCAGCTCGAACGCTTCGCGCCCGGCTTCCGCGACCTCGTGCTGGCCCGCGCCACCGCCGGCCCGGCCGTCCTGGCCGCCCGCAACCCCAACTACGTGGGCGGCGACATCGCCTGCGGCGCCGCCTCGGGCCTCCAGCTCCTGCTCCGCCCGAAGCTCTCCCTCCGCCCCTACGCCACCCCGCACCCGGCCGTCTTCCTCTGCTCCTCCGCCACCCCACCGGGCCCCGGCGTCCACGGCATGTCCGGCCACAACGCCGCCAAGGCCGTCTGGCGCCACCTGCGCGGCGCCGGCTGAGCGGCGCCGTCTGAGCGGCGCAGGAATACCGGGGCCCGCGCGGGGCAGGCGCGCGGGGACGGTACACCCGCACCGGAAGGAGCGGCCATGGGCAAGGCGAAGGCGAAGGCCAAGCAGGCCAAGGGACAGCTGAAGGAATCCGCCGGCAACGTCATGGACGACAAGAAGATGCAGGCGGAGGGTGCCTCCGAGAAGGTGGCCGGCAAGGCCCAGGAGACGCCCCGCAAGACGCACGAGTCGGCCGCGGAGGCCATGGAGCGGATCCGGAAGGCCGGCCACTGATCCATCCGACAGGGGGCCGGGGACCCGCGTGCCCGTGAGGCGCGCGGGTCCCCGTTCGTGCGCTGCCGGCTGCTGTTCCCGGATCTGGTGGGGGAGCCCGCCTCGGGCCGGGGCGCGCGGCCGCCGTTCCCGGTTCCGGTCAGCGTGTGTGCAGGTGGTAGACCGCGAAGGCGCCGCCGATCACCGGCATCGCCACGTTGCGCACCCGCACCCCGCCCTCCGTCATCCCGTGCTCGGTGCCCAGGTGGGCGTGGCCGTGGACCGCGAGGTCCGCGCCCGCCTCGTCCATGGCCTCCGCGAGCAGGTAGCTGCCGAGGAACGGGAAGATCTCCGGGGGCTCGCCGGCCAGTGTGTCCGGCACCGGCGCGTAGTGGGTCAGGGCGATCCGTACGCCGCAGCCCTCCTCGTCCAGTTCGCGCAGCGAGCGGTGCAGGGACCGGGCGCAGTCCCGGCTGTACCGGATGAAGGACTTCATCTCGGGTTCCCCGAAGTCGCTGGCGCAGCGGCCCGCGAAGCCGCCGCCGAAGCCCTTGGTGCCGGCGATGCCGACCGTCGTGCCGTCGGCGTCCAGGCGTACCCAGTCGCCCTCCAGCACGCGTACGCCCGCCTCCGTCAGCACCCGGGACACCGCGTCCTGGGCGTCGCTCTCGTAGTCGTGGTTGCCCAGCACGGCGACCACCGGGACCGGCAGCCCGGCGACCTCGCCCGCCACCACCCGGGCCTCCTCCTCCGTGCCGTGCCGGGTCAGGTCACCGGCCAGCAGCAGTACGTCGGCCTGCGTGCCCAGGCTCTCGAAGGCGGGCCGGAGCAGCCCCTCGGCCCCCGGCGCGAGGTGGATGTCGCCGACCGCCGCCACCCGGATCACGTCAGCTCCTCGGGCCGGTGCGCGGGCCCGTCGGCGCGGGCGGTGCGCAGGTCGTGCCGCCACGGCAGGCCGGCCAGCTCCTCCGCCGCGAGGCCGAGCACGGCTTCCCGGCACGCCTCCGTCGTCACGACGCCCGACAGCAGCACCCCGCCGCCGTGCTGCTCGACGCGCACGCCGAGTTCGGCGATCTCCTCGTGGGCCAGCCGCTCCCGCAGGTGCTCCATGCGGTACCCGAGGAGGCCCGCCCGGTCGAACCCGTTCATGTCGTCGCGCTCCTCGGTCCGATGACGTCCAGGCGTTCCAGCAGGTAGAGGAAGGCGTCGGCGAGCGGCGAGTCCCGGTGCGCCCGGTCGAGCAGCGGCCAGTCGATGCGCTCGCGCAGGGTGCGCGCCATCGGGAGCAGGTCGCCGAAGTCGCAGTAGTGCTCGGTCAGCGCGGCGAGCCGGCTGTCCATCAGGTCGGTGGGGGACAGGACCGGCATCCACACCGAGTCCACCGAGCGCACCTCGGCCCGCTCCAGCAGCTCGGTGCTCACCGGCCGCCGCGCGAGCTCGAAGATCAGGTCGATCTCCTCGCCGCCGGCCCGGCCCTTCAGCAGCCAGTCCTCGGCCGCCCGGCGCATCTCGATGCCGCCGGACTCCAGGGCCTCGACCGCGGCGTCGGCGTCGTCGCGGCGCAGGCAGAAGTCGGTGTCGTGCTGGAAGTTCGCGGGGACGCCGTGCGCGAAGGCGGCGACGCTGCCGGCCAGCGCGAACGGCTTCCCGGTGCCCTTCAGCAGGGCGGCCACATGCTTGGTGATCTCCAGGATCGCCTGGGTGTGGTCACGCGGCAGGGGCCTCCCGACCGAGGCCGGGGACGAGGTTCGCTCCTTCATGCCCCGCCTCCTCCTCGCCGGGCAGTCGACATTTGGAAGATCACACGCCGCGTCTGCCCGGCGGCCCGGTCCTGAAACGCGGCGTCAGCGCGGCCGGGCGGCGGCCGGGCCCGGGGCGGGCTTGGGGTAGGTGAGGGACCGCTTGACGCTGCCGTACGCGAAGCTCGACTCGATCGAGGCGATGCCGGGGATGGCGTGGATCCGGTGCCGCACCAGGGACTCGTACGCCTCCAGGTCCTCGATCACCACGCGCAGCAGGTAGTCGCTGCTCCCGGCCATCAGGTAGCAGTCCTGGATGTGCTCGATGACCGAGACGTGCTCCTCGAACGTACGGACTGCGTCCGCCGTGTGCCGTTCCAGGCGGATGCGGACGAAGACGGTGATCGGCAGTCCGAAGGAGACCTGGTCGACCACGGCCGTGTAGCCGCGGATCAGGCCCGCCTCCTCCAGGCGGCGCACCCGGCGCAGGCACGGGGAGGGGGAGAGGCGGACCCGGTCGGCGAGGTCCTGGTTGGAGAGCCGGCCGTCGGCCTGGAGTTCCCGGATGATCTGGAGATCGACCGCGTCCATCGTGGCTCCTCGGCAGGGCTTCGGGGATTTGGGGGGTTCTCGGGGGCTGCGGAGGGTCTGCGCGTGGTCTGCGGTGGTTCCGGTAGGTTTCCGGCACGGTCCCTGCCGCTTTCCGACGGATCCTTGGCAGATCCTGCCCCAAACGTACGTCCGGGCGGCAGAACTGGCAATCGCCTGCCCCGCTCCACGCCCTAGCGTTGCCGGGTACGGAAAAACCACGGCTCTACGAGGCGGGAGCAGCCTTCCTTGGTCGCGACGAACACCCTGCGGGAACCGGCCGGCGCCGCCGTCCCGGCACCCGGACCGGCCGCCGGCGCCGATGCCGACGCCCCGGCGCCGGGTACGGGCCCCGGCACCGCCGGTGCCGCTCCGGCCGGTGCCGCGTCGGCAGGTGCCGCTCCGGGCGGTGCCGCCCCGGCGCACCCCGGCGCCGACCGCCGCGCGCGGCTGTCCCCGCAGGCCCGCGGCATGGCCGCGCTGCTGGTCACCGTCGCGATCTGGGCCGCCTTCGCGCTCAGCGCCCGCGCCCTCAGCGCCTCGTCCCTGCTCCCCGCCGACGCCGCCCTGCTGCGCTTCGGCCTCCCGCCGCTGCTGCTCGCCCCCGCGCTGTGGCGGCGCCGCCACCGCATCGCCGCGGTGCGGCCGGCGGCCGCCGTGAAGATCGCGTGCGGTGCCGGAGTGCCGTTCTTCCTGGCCGCGATGCACGGCGGCGCCCTGACCTCGGCGGCCTTCGTCGGCTCGCTCGTACCCGGCATGGTCCCGCTCTTCGTGAGCGCTCTGATGGCCGCCCGCGGCCGCGGCCTGCCCCGCGGCACCCAGGCGGCCGGGCTGGCGCTGATCGTGGCGGGTGTGGCGGCCCTGGTCTGGCGGTACGTCGTCCCCGTCGACACCGAGGTGCTGGAGGGCGCGGGCACACTGCTCGTGGCCAGCGGCCTGTGGGCGCTGTACACCGTGGGTCTGCGCGACGTGGACCTCGACCCCGTCGGCTCGATCGGCCTGCTCTGCGTGCCGTCCTTCGCGGTGATCGGCCTGCTGGTCCTCACCGGGGTGCTGCCCACCGGCATCGCCCGTGCCACCGGCGGCGACATCGCGCTGTTCCTGGTGGTGCAGGGTCTCGGCGTCGGCCTGTGCGCGGGCCTCACGTACGCCTACGCCATCCGCCGGCTCGGCGCCGAGCGCGCCTCCGTCGTCGGCAGCCTCAGCCCGGTGGCCGTCGTCCTGCTCGCCATCCCGCTGCTGGGCGAGGCCCCGACCGTCGCCGTCCTGGCCGGCGTGCCCCTGATCACCGCCGGCGTCATCCTCGCCAACCGCCCCCAGCGAAGCAAGGTTTCCGCAGATGCTTGAGCTCCTCCCGCCGCCGCCCGTCGACCCGCTGTGGGACCTCACCGCCGAGTTCGGCGCCGACACCCGGCCCGAGCGCCTCAACCTGGTCCTCGGCGTCTACCGCGACCAGACCGGCGCCACGCCCGTGATGGCCGCCGTCCGCCAGGCCGAGATACGGCTGGCCGAGCGGTCGGACTCCAAGGAGTACCGCGGCCTCTCCGGCAACCTCGCCTTCAACCGCGCCCTGCTGACCATGGTGCTCGGCGCCGAGGGCCCCCGGGAGCGGGCCGCCGCGGTGCAGACCGTGGCCGGCACCGGCGCCCTGCGGCTGCTGGCCGACCTGGCCGGCCGGAGCCGCCCGGGCGGCACCGTGTGGATCAGCGACCCCGCGTACGTCAACCACCGGCCGATCCTGGAGGCCGCCGGGCTGAACGTGCGTACGTACCGCTGGCAGGACTCCGGTGACGGCTTCGACACGGCGGCCATGCTGGCCGACCTCGCGGAGGCGCGCCGCGACGACCTCGTACTGCTCCAGGGCTGCTGCCACAACCCCACCGGCGTCGACCCGGCCCCGGAGACCTGGGACGAACTGGCCGCGCTGGCCGTGCGGGAGGGCTGGGTGCCCTTCGTCGACCTCGCGTACCACGGTCTCGGCGACGGCCTGGAAGAGGACCTGCGGGCCACCCGGCTGCTGGCCTCGCGGGTGCCGGAGATGCTGATCGCCGTCAGCTGCTCCAAGAACTTCGGCCTCTACGCGGACCGCACCGGCTGCGCCATCGTCCTCGGCGCCTCCGCCCCCGCGGTCCGGCACGCCGAGACGGCACTCCAGAACGCCGCCCGCACGCTCTACTCGATGCCGCCCGAGCACGGTGCGGCCGTGGTGACCACGGTCCTGGAGGACCCGGGCCTGCGCGTCGCCTGGCGGGCCGAACTGGACGCCATGCGCGGCCGGATCACCGCCAACCGGGCCGACCTGGCCGCCCAGCTGGGCTCGCTGGGCCGCGAGTCGCTGGCGGCCGCCCTCGGCCGTCAGCGCGGCATGTTCTCGATGCTGCCGTTCACCCCCGAGCAGATGCGGCGGCTGCGCGGCGAGTTCGCCATCTACGGCACCACGGGCGGCCGCCTGAACATCGCGGGCCTGCCGGCCCACCGCATCCCGTGCCTGGCCCGGGGCATCGCGGCGGTGTCCGGCTAGGGCACCGCCGGCGCGGGTCAGACGAGGGCCGCGACCGCCGCCGCGGACGGTCCTCGCGCCCGGGCCACCGCCCTGGCCCGCACCTACCTCGACCACGCCGCCCGCAACCCGGCGGTGTACGACGGGGCCCTGTTCCAGCCTGCCGGCCCCCTGGCCACCCACCCCGGCGCGCGCGGCCAACTCGTCGGGATCCGCTTGTCGTTGGCTGACGTCGAACGACGGAATGCGCGCCCGCGGCGGCCGTCCCTCGGGCTGCGGACAAGACAGTCCCCGGCAGGTTTGCCGGACCATGAGGCATCCGCCGTCGCCGATGGCTCCCGTGGTCGGCAGCGTCTGCCGGGGGCCTGGCCAGAGCCTGGAAGAAAGTCACGCGGGCCACTGGACGTCTCCAGCAGGCGGTGTGGCTCTATCCGGTATTCCGGTGTACTGCCGAGTGTCCTCCTGATTCAGGCCCAGTCAAGGGGTTTGGAGTGATTTATTCAGGTTTGGGGTGGGTGCCCGGCGGGCTGGGGGAGCGGCGGGGCCGGACCCCGCCGGATGCCCCCGCACCCCTGACCGGCACCGGGGCGTGCCCGTGAGGGCGCCGGCAGCACGGGCGGCCCCCGTACGCCCCCGGACGTAGACTGGGAGGGATCCGCGTCCCACCCGCGAGTCGGGCCTACGGGAGGCGCCGCCATGACGGCACGCCCTGTTCCCCCCGGGTCCGGTGCCACCGCCTGGGCACCGGAGACGGTCACGGACGCCCCGTACAACGCGCAGACCCCCGCGGCCGCCCTGGCCGAGCCGCTGACACCGGCCGGCGCCCTCTTCGTCCGCGAACACTTCGGCGTCCCCCGCACCGACCCCGCCACCTGGCGGCTCCGCCTCGACGGCGCCGTGGCCCACCCCCTCACCCTCGGCCACGCCGACCTGCTCGTCCTCCCGCACCGCGAACTCGACGTGCTCCTGGAGTGCGCCGGGAACGGCCGCACCCTCATGAGCCCCCTCCCGCCCGGCCTCCCCTGGGGCCAGCGGGCCGTCGGCTGCGCCCGCTTCGCCGGCGTCCCCCTCGCCGCGCTCGCCGCCCGGGCCGGCATCCACCCCCGCACCGTCGAGATCGTCTTCACCGGCGCCGACTCC
Source organism: Streptomyces sp. NPDC101132 (assembly GCF_044759225.1). NCBI lineage: Bacteria > Bacillati > Actinomycetota > Actinomycetes > Kitasatosporales > Streptomycetaceae > Streptomyces > Streptomyces sp. NPDC101132. Next base: position 844,407 of record NZ_JBIVYX010000001.1, on the reverse strand, counting down.
GGCACCGTCCACGGCCGCCCCACCGCCTTCGAGCGCAGCCTCCCGCTCGCCGCCGCCCTCCACCCCGACACGCTCCTCGCCACCCGCATGAACGGCGAACCCCTCACCCCCGAGCACGGCGCCCCCGTACGCCTCGTCGTCCCCGGCCGGTACGCCGTCGCCGACGTCAAGTGGCTGGCCGGCGCCCGCGCCGTGACCGAGCCGTTCACCGGCGTCTTCCAGGCCGAGGAGTACGTGTACACCGCCTCCCGCGGCACCCCCGAAGGCCCCGTGACCACCCTCCGCGTGAAGTCCCTCATCACCGCCCCGGAACCGGACACCGCCCTCCGCCGCGCCCACGAGGCACTGGTCACGGGCCGCGCCTGGACCGGCGGCGGCATCCCCGTCCGCCGCGTCGAGGTACGGGCCGTCCCCCTGGAGGACCCCGACGCCCCGCTCGCCCCCTGGCACGAGGCCGCCCTCGAACCACCCGCCGGCCCCTACGCCTGGACCGGCTGGACCCACCGCTGGACGCCCGAACGTCCCGGCCCGTACCGGCTCCAGTCCCGCGCCACCGACGCGGACGGCCACACCCAGCCGCCGCATGCCCCCTGGAACGCCCACGGCTACGGCTGCAACCCGGTGGCGGGCGTGGACGTGGTCGTCGTATGAGAGCCCGGTGCCGCGATGAGCCAGATCGAGATCATGACCACCGCCTCCCTCGGCGACACCAGCTACCTCCTCGTCAGCGGTGACGAGGCCGCGGTGGTCGACCCCCAGCGCGACAGCTGGGAGATGCTCGCCGCCTGCGCCTCCCGCGGCGTGCGGATCAGGTACAGCCTCGAAACCCACGTGCACAACGACTACCTCTCCGGCGCCTTGGAGGTCCGCGCCGCCACCGGCGCCACCATCGCCGGGCCCGCCCGCGCCCCGTACGCCTTCGAGCACCTCGGCCTCGCCGAGGACGACGAGATCCGCGTCGGCGACGTCACCCTCCGCGCCATGGAGACTCCGGGACACACCGCCGAGCACACCGCCTACCTCGTCTACGAAGACGGAAACGGGGGCAATGCCGGCGACCGCGACGGCTACCGCGACCGAGCGGGCCCGGCCCCCAGCGCCGTCTTCACCGGCGGCAGCCTGCTCGTCGGCACCGCCGGCCGCACCGACCTCTCCGGCGCCTCGCACACCGAGGAACTCGCCCGCGCCCAGTACCGCTCCCTGCGCCGCCTCGCCCTGCTCCCCGACACCACCCGCGTCCTGCCCACCCACGGCGCCGGCAGCTCCTGCTCCGCCGGCCCCGCCGCGACGGAACGCACCACCACCGTCGGCGCCGAACGCCACGGCAACCCGGCGCTGACCGCCCGGGACGAGGAGCACTTCGTACGGGACCGGCTCGGCCTCCCGCCGTACCCCGCCTACTACCACTACATGGCACCCGTGAACCGGTCGGGACCCCCGGTGCTCGGCGGCCCGCCCGCGCCCCGGCCGCTCAGCCCCACCGTGGTCGAGGGCCTGGCCGGCGGCGGCGCGCAGGTCGTCGACGCCCGCGACCGGGCCGCCTTCGCCGCCGGCCACCTGCCCGGATCCGTCTGGGACGAACTGGACGACCGTTTCGCCGGCCTGGTCGCCGAGGTCGTCCCCTTCGGAGCCCGGCTGGTGCTCGTCCTGCCCGAGCCCGCCGAGGAAGCCTGGTACGAGGCGGTACGCCAACTCCTGCGCATCGGTTACGAGAACGTCGCCGGCCACCTCGCGGGCGGCACCGACGCCTGGGCCGCGGCCGGCCGCCCGCTCCGCTCCTTCCGCACTGCCGACGCCTCGGAACTGGCCGGCCGGCTCACGGAACTGCGCGTGCTCGACGTACGCCCCGAACGCCCCGAGGGCGGCATCCCCGGCACCCGCGCCATCCGCCTGGCCGACCTGCCGCGGCGGCTCGGCGACCTGCCGCGCGACCGGGAGATCTGGACGGTCTGCGGCAGCGGCCGCCGGGCGACCATCGCCGCCAGCCTGCTGGACCGGGCGGGCATCCCCGTCACGGCCGTGACGCGCGGCGGCGTACGGGACCTACCCCGATGATCTTGGCGCATCGCGCCATCTGCGGAGACCTGAGGCGGTGTCGGGGAGGTGGACGGAGGGCGGCATCACCGGGTCCGGTCTCATGGGAGGTGGAGGTATCTGGGGCCGTCCGCCGACCGAGGGTTTCCGGGCCGGGGCACCCTGTCAAGGGCGCTCCGCTGCGCTCCGCGTCGCCTGCGGCGATTCCACTTCGTTCCACCCTTGACAGGGCACCCCGGCCCGGAAGGCAAAGACCTCGGCGGACAACCCCAGGAAAGACGCCCAGGGGGACACCTCATGCACTCCGGTACCGGGTGCGTGCCCCCGGCACCGGGGTCCGGCCCCGCCCCAAGGGGCGGACGCACCACCGTCCGTAGGCCCCCTGCCCGTCTCAGCGGCCTCCGGGCCGGTCGTGCCCCTTCATAAGCCGCCCACGATCGCTACGCGCTCCTCTCGTCTCGGCGACAGACGGCCGTCTCGGGCCGGGAAGAGATAGGAGTCAGAGATGATCCGGATCCAGTGTCCATGTGCCGCAACTGGCGGGCGAGGACGGCCCGTAGGCCGCCGAGACGAGAGCAGCACGCGGCCGTCGTGGGCGGCTTGTGTCTCACCACGACCGCCCCGTCGGCCGCTGACACGAGAGAAGCGCGTAGTGGTCGTTGGCGGCCTATGTCCGGCCCAAGACGGCCCGTCCGCCGCCATGAGGCAGGAGCGCGTAGCGATCGTGGGCGGCTTATGAAGGGGCACAGGCGGCCCGGAGGCCGCTATGCCGAGTGGAGGGCCTACGGACGGTGGTGCGTCCGCCCCGTGGGGCGGGGGTCCATCCCGCCGCCGGGCACGCTCCCATGGCCACCGGCCGGCTCTCGGCCTTGCCCCCTGACCGTCCCTCCTGGAGCCTCCCGCCACTCGTCGTACCCCCGGGGCGGGGTGGGCGGTCAAGGGTGGAACGAAGTGGAATCGCCGAAGGCGACGCGCAGCGCAGCGGAGCGCCCTTGACGGGCCGCCCCGCCCCGGAAACACCCTCAAGTGGCGGGTGGCTCCAGGAACCCATCCAAGACAGGGCCGCTGCGGATGCCCCCGGCCCACCCCCGAGCCGCCCCCCTCCCCGGTACGCCCCCGCCCCGGCCCCCCCGACACCCCCACCCCCCGAAGCCCGCGGCGCGCCCCCGCAATCTTGATGTCGGAAAATCGCCAGCCCGCCCGCGTCCCGTGACCGAAGCTTGAGGCATGCACACCGATACCGAGCGCTGCGTGCGCGCCGTGCAGTCGAAGGACGCGCGGTTCGACGGATGGTTCTTCACCGCCGTCCTGACGACCCGCATCTACTGCCGCCCCAGCTGCCCGGCCGTGCCCCCCAAGGTCGAGAACATGACCTTCCTGCCCAGCGCCGCGGCCTGCCAGCAGGCCGGTTTCCGGGCCTGCAAGCGGTGCCGGCCCGACACCAGCCCCGGCTCGCCCGAGTGGAACGCCCGCGCCGACGCCGTGGCACGCGCCATGCGGCTGATCCGGGACGGTGTCGTCGACCGGGAGGGCGTACCGGGCCTGGCGGCCCGGCTCGGGTACTCGACCCGGCAGATCGAGCGCCAGCTCAACGCCGAGCTGGGCGCGGGGCCCCTGGCCCTGGCCAGGGCCCAGCGGGCCCAGACGGCGCGGCTGCTCATCGAGACGTCGGAGCTCCCGATGGCGGACGTGGCCTTCGCGGCCGGCTTCTCCTCCATCCGCACCTTCAACGACACCGTCCGCGAGGTCTTCGCCCTCTCCCCGAGCGAGCTGCGCGCCCGCGCCGCCCGGCGGCCCGCCCGCGGCGGGCGCGCCGCTGGTGACCCGCCGGCCCCCGGCGTGCTCTCGCTGCGGCTGCCGTTCCGTGCGCCACTCAACCCCGACAACCTCTTCGGGCACCTGGCCGCCACCGCCGTCCCCGGCGTCGAGGAGTGGCGCGACGGCGCGTACCGCCGCACCCTGCGCCTCCCGTACGGCACGGGGGTCGTGGCGCTGTCGCCCCGCCCCGACCACATCGCCTGCCGGCTGGCACTGACTGACCTGCGCGACCTGACGATCGCCATCAGCCGCTGCCGCTGGATGCTCGACCTCGACGCCGACCCCGAGGCGGTCGACGCGCAGCTGCGCACCGACCCGCTGCTCGCCCCGGTGGTCGACAAGGCCCCCGGGCGCCGGGTGCCGCGTACGGTCGACGCGGCGGAGTTCGCGGTACGGGCGGTCCTCGGCCAGCAGGTGTCCACGGCCGCGGCCCGTACCCACGCGGCCCGGCTGGTCACCGCGCACGGCGAGCGCGTCGCGGACCCGCACGGCGGCCTGACCCACCTCTTCCCCTCCCCGGAGGCGCTGGCCGCGCTGGACCCCGAGGCCCTGGCGCTGCCGAAGAGCCGCCGCACCACGCTCACGACCCTGGTCGGCGCGCTCGCCGACGGCTCGCTGCCCCTCGGCATCGACAGCGACTGGGAGAGCGCCCGCGCCCGGCTGGCCGCCCTGCCCGGCTTCGGGCCCTGGACGGTCGAGGTGATCGCGATGCGCGCGCTGGGCGACCCCGACGCCTTCCTCCCCACCGACCTCGGCGTCCGCCGCGCGGCCAAGGGCCTGGGCCTGCCCGCGACCCCGGCCGTGCTGACGGCCCGCGCCGCGGGCTGGCGGCCCTGGCGGGCGTACGCCGTGCAGTACCTGTGGGCCACCGACGACCACGCCATCAACCGCCTGCCGGGCTGAGCCCGGGGCCCCGGAGGCCCCCGCCGCCCGTGAGACGCTGGACGAAGAACGAGGAAAGACACCCATGGACCGCATGCACACCGTCATCGACAGCCCCTACGGGCCGCTCACCCTGGTCGCCACCGAGGGCACGCTCAGCGGCCTCTACATGACCGGGCAGCGGCACCGCCCGCCGGAGGAGTCCTTCGGGGCGCGGGCCGCCGACGACGAGGAGCCGTTCCCCGAGGTGGTGCGCCAGCTGGCCGGGTACTTCGCCGGCGAGCTGACCTCCTTCGACCTCGCGCTGCGCATGGAGGGCACGGAGTTCCAGCGCAGCGTCTGGGACCAGCTGAAGGAGATCCCGTACGGGGAGACCTGGTCGTACGGCGAGCTGGCCGCGCGCCTCGGGAAGCCGAACGCCTCGCGTGCGGTGGGCCTGGCCAACGGGAAGAACCCGATCGGCATCATCGTGCCCTGCCACCGGGTGATCGGGGCGTCGGGCGGCATGACCGGCTACGGCGGCGGCATCGACCGCAAGCAGCGGCTGCTCGCCTTCGAGAGCGGTGCGGAGGCCGCCCTGTTCTGAGCGGGACCGAGGGTCGGGGCCGGTGCCGTGCCGGTTCGGCGCGGGCCGCCCTCTCCTCAGCCCGCCGCTCCCTCCTCAGCCCACCGCCCTCTCCTCAGCCCGCCGCCCCTCCTCAGCCCACCGCCCGCCCGTACTCCAGCTCGACCGGGCCCGTGCCCCGCTCCGCGGCCTCGTACGCCGCCTCGATGCGCAGGCCGAGGGAGCCGGGCAGGTACGTGGTCAGCTCGGTCGGCGGCACCAGCTTCCAGGAGACCAGCTCCTCCTCCTGGAGCCGGACCGCGGCCAGCTGCTCGCGGTCCAGCACCCCGCCGTCGTACACGTACGCCACCAGCGGCGGCCGGCCCGGTCCCGGCACCCAGTCCACCGCGAGCAGCCGCCCGAGCGGGAGGTCGAGGCCGATCTCCTCGGCGGTCTCACGGCGGGCCGCCTGCCGAGGGGACTCGCCGCGGTCGGACTCGATGGTGCCGCCCGGCAGCGCCCAGCCCTCCCGGTAGTTGGGCTCGACGAGGAGGACGCGCCCCTCGGCGTCGCGGAAGAGCGCGGCGGCCCCGGCCAGCACGCGGGGGAGCGAGGCGATGTACGCGGCGTAGTCAGTCGTGGTCACGGGCGACAGCCTAGGGTCTGCCGGCTCCGGCTCCCGCCGTCCGGCCGGCCCATGTCCGGAGGTCTGCCGCCGCGCCCCCGCCGCGCCCCCGTCACGGCCCCGCCGCGCCCCGCTACGGCATGTCCTCCTGGCCGTGATGGTCCGCCAGGACCGTGAGCAGCCGTACGAGTTCGGCGCGCTCCGCCGGTGCGAGCGGGGCCAGCAGTTCGTCCTGGGCCGCGGCCAGCAGTGTGTCGAGCCGGTGCAGCCGCTCGGTGCCCGCGGCCGTGACGCTGATGACGTTGCGCCGGCGGTCGGCGGGGTCGGGGGCGCGTTCCACCAGTCCGCGGGCGCTCAGTTCGTTGATCACCGCGACCAGGTCGCTGCGGTAGACGCGGGTGCGGCGGCTCAGTTCCGCCTGGCTGGCCGGGCCGCCCTCGTTGAGTGCGGCGAGGACGGCGTAGTGCCACTTGCGGGCCTCCTCGCCGGCCAGGGCCTCGCCCACCAGCCGGTCGGCGTGGCCGGTGGCGAGGGAGAGCAGCCTGCTGGGCAGGGCCCGCAGCCGGGCGGGGGTCCCACGGGTACCGGTCATGCGCGCCATCCTAGCCCTTGCGTTAGTGCCACTAACCATCTACTTTCATTAGTGCGACGAACGTTAGTCGCGCTACCGATATTGCTCCCGCTGGACCCGACTCCGTGAAGGACGGCCGCCATGCCCGAGATCCAGGTGCTCGACTCGACCCTCCACTACGAGGACCGCGGGACCGGAGTCCCGTTCGTCTTCCTGCACGGCAACCCCACCTCCTCCCACGTCTGGCGCAACGTCCTGCCCGGCCTCACCGGCCACGGCCGCCTCCTCGCCCCCGACCTGATCGGCATGGGCCGATCCGGCAAGCCCGACATCGGCTACACCTTCGACGACCACTCCCGGTACCTCGACGCCTGGTTCGACGCCCTCGGGCTGACGGACGTGGTCCTCGTCGGGCTCGACTGGGGCGGGGCGCTCGCCTTCGACTTCGCCGCCCGCCACCCCGGGCGGGTCCGGGGCGTCGCGTTCATGGAGACGATCCTCCGGCCGATGACCTGGGACGAGTACCCCGCGGCGGCCCGCGACCGCTTCCAGGCCTTCAAGCGGCCGGGGGAGGGGGAGGAGCTGGTCCTCCACCGCAACGTCTTCCTCGACTCCTTCGCCCAGACCGTCCTCACCGGCCTGGCGGAGGAGGACTGGGACGTCTACCGCGCCCCCTACCCGACCCCCGAGAGCCGCCGCCCGCTGCTCCAGTGGCCGCGCTCGATGCCCGTGGGCGGCGACCCGGCGGACGTGATCGCCCGCGTCGAGGCGTACGACGAATGGCTCGCGGCCAGCACCGAGGTGCCGAAGCTGCTGCTGACCTTCGACGGATCCAAGGCCCTCATGATCGGCCCCGAGCTGACCGACTGGTGCCGCGAGAACGTCGCCGCCCTGGAGGTCGTGCCGTGCGGCGCCGCCTCGCACCAGGCCCCGGAGGACCGCCCGGAGGAGATCGCGGCGGCCCTCGCGGCCTGGTCGGCCCGGCACGGCCTGGGCGGCTGAGCGGTGAAGGCCGACGCGGTCGCCGCCACCGCCCACATCGCCCCGTACACCCCGTTCCCGGTGGGCGACGGCACCGCATCCCGGCGGGCCGGCGCCGCGTCCCGGCGGGCCCGGCGCCGCGGCCCGCCGCGGCCCGCCGGGGATCGCCGGGAAGCCCTGGCAGCGCGTAGTCCACGGCGCCCGGGCCGCCCCTACTCCTCCCGGTCCCGGCGCGACTCCGCCACCCGCCGCAGCCGGGGGTGCCGGGCCTGGCCCTGCTCCGTGATCGCGTCGCCCACCATGGCCCGTACCGCGTCCCGCAGCCCGTGCAGCGCGTGGTGCCTGGCCGGTCCGGCGCCCGGGTCCGCCCGCAGCTCCTTCACCAGCGCCCAGCACAGCAGCAGCATCACCACCACGAACGGCAGCGCCACCAGGATCGTGGCCGTCTGGAGGGACTTCAGCCCGCCCGCGACCAGCAGCACCGCCGCGACCGCCGCCATCAGCACGCCCCAGGTCACCACCAGCCAGGTCGGCGGGTGCAGCGAACCCCGGCTGGTCAGCGAGCCCATCACCAGCGAGGCCGAGTCCGCGCTGGTCACGAAGTACGTCATGACCAGCAGCATCGCGACCCACGAGGTCAGCGTGCCGAGCGGCAGCGCGTCCAGCATCGCGAACAGCGAGGCCTCCGCCCCGTCCGCGACCTTGGCGCCCAGGTCGGCGGCGCCCGTCGAGTCCAGCCGGATCGCGGTGCCGCCCATCACGCAGAACCAGATCACCGTCGCCCCGCTCGGCACCAGCAGCACCCCCACCAGGAACTCCCTGATGGTCCGGCCCTTGGAGATGCGGGCGATGAAGGTGCCGACGAACGGCGCCCACGACAGCCACCACGCCCAGTAGAAGATCGTCCACGCGCCCAGCCACTCGCTGTCCGTGAAGGCCCCGGTCCGCGTGGCCATCGGCAGCAGCTCGTGCAGGTAGCCACCGACGCTCGCCGGGATCACGTCCAGGACGTACACCGTCGGCCCCAGCAGGAACACGAACAGCATCAGCGCGGCGGCCAGCACGATGTTGATGGTGCTCAGCCACTTCACGCCCTTGTGCAGGCCGGAGAAGGCCGAGAGCACGAACGCGGCCGACAGCGACACGATGATGACCAGTTCGAGGCCGGTGGAGGCCTCGACCCCGGTGGTGATGTTCAGCCCCTCGGCCACCTGGAGCGCGCCCAGGCCCAGGCTGGTCGCGGTGCCGAAGACGGTGGCGAAGACCGCGAGCAGGTCCACGGCCTTGCCAGGCGCGCCGTTCGCCCGCCGCTCGCCCATCAGCGGGACGAACGCCGAGCTGAGCCGGTTGCCGCGGCCCTTGCGGAAGGTCGCGTACGCCAGGGCCAGGCCCGCGATGCCGTAGATCGCCCAGGGGGTGAGCGTCCAGTGGAAGAAGGAGTACTCCAGGGAGGCCAGGGCCGCCCCGCCGGTGCGCGGCGCCGCTCCGGAGGCAGGCGGCGGGGCCAGGTAGTGCGTGAGCGGCTCGCCGACGCCGTAGAACATCAGGCCGATGCCCATGCCCGCGCTGAACATCATCGCGATCCAGGCGAGGTTGCCGAACTCCGGCTCCGAGCCGTCCGCGCCGAGCCGGACCCGGCCGAACCGGCTGACCGCCAGCACCACGCACATCACGAGGAAGACGTCCGCGGCGATCACGAACAGCCACGCGAAATTGGAGAGCACCCAGTTCAGCGCCGTGCCCGACGCGGTGTCGAAGGACCCCTTGGCCAGCGCCGCCCAGGCGACCACCGCCAGCACCGCGATCACCCCGACCGTCACGACGGTACGGTCGGGGGAGTCCCCTCCGGGGTCCCCGGGCGGCGTGTCCGGAGGTGCCTGTTCCAGTGAATCCGTGCTCATGCGGCCCCACTATGGGGGTGAATATCACCATTTTTTGGCGTGGCACGCCGTGTGTGGCCCAGGCCACCCATGGGCATAGGAGGATCCTCCGGATACCCTCGGGGTGGCGCGACTGCACGTTCGATAGCAAGGGATAAGCAAGGTGACGGACGGGGCAGTAACTGAGGCCGCGCGCGTGCTCATCGCCGCGGACAAATTCAAGGGCTCGCTCACGGCCGTGCAGGTCGCGGAGCGGGTGACGGCGGGCCTTCGCAAGGCCGTACCCGGCGTGGAGGTCGAGACCCTCCCCGTCGCGGACGGCGGCGACGGCACGGTCGCGGCCGCGGTGGCGGCCGGTTTCGAACGCCGGGAGGTACGGGTCACCGGCCCCCTCGGCGAGCAGGTCACGGCCGCCTTCGCCCTGCGCGAGGGCACCGCGGTGGTCGAGATGGCCGAGGCCTCGGGCCTCCAGCTGCTCCCCAAGGGCGTCTTCGCCCCGCTCACCGCCACCACCTACGGCTCCGGCGAGGTGCTCAAGGCCGCCCTCGACGCGGGCGCCCGCACGATCGTCTTCGGAGTCGGCGGCAGCGCCACCACCGACGGCGGCGCGGGCATGCTCGCCGCCCTGGGCGCCGTCTTCCTCGACGCGGACGGCAAGCCGGTCGGCCCCGGCGGCGGCGCCCTCGCGGACCTCGCCTCGGCGGACCTGTCGGGCGTCGACCCGCGCTTCGCGGACGTGGACTTCGTCCTGGCCAGCGACGTCGACAACCCGCTGACCGGCCCCAAGGGCTGCGCCGCCGTGTACGGCCCGCAGAAGGGCGCCTCGCCGGCGGACGTCGCGACGCTCGACGCGGCCCTCGGCCACTACGCCCAGGTGCTGGAGAAGGCGATCGGCCCGAAGGCCACCGAGCTGGCCGCCTCCCCGGGCGCGGGCGGCGCCGGCGGCATCGGCTACGGCGCGCTGCTGCTCGGCGCGAGCTTCCGGCCCGGCATCGAGCTGATGCTGGAGGTGCTGGGCTTCGCCCCCGCCCTGGAGCGCGCCACCCTGGTCATCACCGGCGAGGGCTCCCTCGACGAGCAGACCCTGCACGGCAAGGCCCCGGCCGGCGTGGCCGCCGCGGCCCGCGCCGCCGGCAAGGAGGTCGTCGCGGTCTGCGGCCGCCTGCTGCTCACCCAGGACGCCCTCCAGGCCGCCGGCATCCGCCGCGCGTACCCGCTCACCGAGGTCGAGCCGGACACGGCGAAGTGCATCGCGAACGCGGGCCCGCTGCTGGAGCAGGTCGCGTCCAACATCGCGGGCGACGTCCTCTAGGCAGCGGTACGCGCCGGGTTGGGCACCCGCACGCGCCAGGGCCCCGTACCGGATCCGGTACGGGGCCCTGGCGCGTCCCGGGCAGCTTCGGCCCCCTCCTGGGGTACGCGCAGCTCGACTCCCTGGATTTCCGGCGGGATGACGGACAGTAAACTGACGGTCACTTGATGTCGCGGCCACCCGGCGCGGCATCGGTCCGTTTCGTGCACGACGGGAGCCGCGGATGAACGCCTGGGCCTGGGTCGGCGTCGGGGCGGCCGTGTGGTGTGTGCTGTCGGTGCTGGCGGCCGCCCTGTACGCCTACGGCCGCACCCGGCAGAAGCGCGGCCGCCCGTAGCAGGGGAGCCCGCACGGCGAAGGGCCCGGACGCCTGAACGGCGTCCGGGCCCTTCCCGGTACTGCGAGCGAGCGCAGCGCTACGGCTGCGGGACCTTCACAGGCTCCGCCGCACCCGCGCCGGCGCGGGCCTCGCGGCGGTTGTGCCGGAAGGTGTTCACCCGGCGGGTGGTGGCGAACAGCGGGATGGTCGCCGCCATCACGATCTGCAGCGCACAGCCGGTCTGGAGCAGCATCTGGCCGCCCGGGGCGTCGAACGCCCAGGCCGCCAGCATGCCCATCGCGCCGACGATCCAGCTGAGCATCGCCACCGCGAGGACACCCCGCGGCTTGGGGTACTCGACCCGGCTCACCATCAGCCAGGCCACCCCGATGATCGCGAGGAGGGTCGGGACGAACGGCAGCTCCAGCAGCACGATGGAGACCACCGTGAGCGCGCCGAAGGGGCTCGGCATGCCCTGGAACATGCCGTCCTTCATGGTGACGCAGCTGAATCTGGCCAGCCTGAGGACCACGGCGAGGAGCACCACGATCGCCGCGAGCGCCGACACCCGCTGGTGCGCGTCGTCGGCGACCATGCCGTAGACGAGCACGAAGTACGCGGGGGCCAGGCCGAAGCTGATCAGGTCCGACAGGTTGTCCAGCTCCGCGCCCATGGGCGAGCTGCGGAGCTTGCGCGCCACCAGCCCGTCACACAGGTCGAAGATCGCGGCCAGCAGCATCAGTATCACCGCGGTGGCGGCGCTGTGACGGGCCATGCCGGACTCGTCGCTGCCGGTCAGGTGCGGGATCAGGATGCCCGTGGTGGTGAAGTACACCGCCATGAAGCCGCAGGTCGCGTTGCCGAGGGTGAGGGTGTCCGCTATCGACAGACGCAGCGAGAGGGGCATCTCCTCGCTGTCCTCCTCCTCGGCCTCCGGAACCCAGCCGGCCGGGGTCTCGTGATCAGTCACGGTCAATTCGAGTCACCCCTGCCGTGGTGGCCTGGCCGACCTCGACCCCGACCTCGACGCCCTCGGGGAGGTAGATGTCGACACGGGAGCCGAAGCGGATCAGGCCGATGCGCTCGCCCTGCTCCACCTTGGTGCCCTGCGGGATGTACGGGACGATGCGGCGCGCGACCGCTCCCGCGATCTGCACCATCTCGATGTCGCCGAGCTCGGTGTCGAAGTGCCAGACAACGCGCTCGTTGTTCTCGCTCTCCTTGTTGAACGCCGGGACGAATCCGCCGGGGACGTGCTCGACCGACGTCACCGTGCCCGCGAGGGGCGCACGGTTGACGTGGACGTTCAGCGGGCTCATGAAGATCGCGACCCGGGTCCGGCCGTCCTTCCACGGCATGATGCTCTGCACCACACCGTCGGCGGGCGAGATCACGCGGCCCGGCGCGATCTCGCGCTCGGGGTCGCGGAAGAACCACAGCATGCCCGCCGCGAGAGCGGTGGTGGGCACGGCCACCGCGGCCCAGCGTCCGGACTTGCGGGCCCGGGTGAGGCTGAGTGCCGCGGTGGCAACGGTCGGCAGAAGCCACGGCGATGCTCCGCGCGCGAGGCGTACGCCGAGTCGGCTGTCGCGAGGTGCAGAGGTTTGGCTGTGGGGCATGGATGACCTTCGTAGCGGGTGATTGCCGCGCCGCAAACGGGGGGACGGGACGGCGGCTTTACTGGAATGCTATCGGTTGCGCGCAACAACTGGGCAAGCCAGAAGCCGAGTCGATGGCCGGAAGCCAGTGACAGGGTGTGACCCTTTTCGCGGACCTTCCGCTACAAAAGGGACTTTCAGCCCTGGAGCTTGTACTCCTCGAGCAGGCGTCGCCCGATGATCATTTTCTGGATCTCGGCGGTTCCTTCACCGATCAGCAGCATCGGGGCCTCCCGGTAGAGGCGCTCGATCTCGTACTCCTTCGAGAACCCGTAGCCGCCGTGGATGCGGAAGGCGTCCTCCACGACTTCCTTGCAGTATTCGGAGGCGAGGTACTTCGCCATCCCTGCTTCGAGGTCGTTTCGTTCCCCGGAGTCCTTTTTGCGTGCTGCGTTCACCATCATGGCATGAGCGGCCTCGACCTTGGTAGCCATCTCGGCCAGCTTGAACTGAATGGCCTGGTGCTGGGCGATCGGCTTGCCGAAAGTGTGACGCTGCTGGGCATACCCGACACCCAGCTCGAAGGCACGCTGCGCGACACCGCAGCCACGGGCCGCCACGTTGACGCGGCCGACCTCGACTCCGTCCATCATTTGGTAAAACCCTCGGCCGGTGGTGCCGCCAAGGACCCGATTGGCCGGAATGCGCAGTCCGTCCATGATGAGTTCGGTCGTGTCGACGCCCTTGTAACCCATCTTGTCGATCTTGCCCGGGATGGTCAGGCCGGGACGGACCTCACCGAAGCCGGCCTCCTTCTCCACGAGGAAGGTGGTCATCGACTTGTGGGGCGCGGTGCCCTCGGGGTGTCCTTCGTCACTTCGGACGAGAACGGCGACCAGAGTGGACGAGCCGCCGTTCGTCAGCCACATCTTCTGGCCGTTCAGGACGTACTCGTCGCCGTCCTTGACCGCCTTCGACGTGATCGCCGACACGTCCGAGCCCAGGCCCGGCTCCGACATCGAGAACGCGCCGCGGACCTCGCCCAGCGCCATGCGGGGCAGGAAGTGGTCCTTCTGCTCCTGCGTGCCGTGCTGCTTGAGCATGTACGCCACGATGAAGTGGGTGTTGATGATGCCCGAGACGGACATCCAGCCGCGGGCTATCTCCTCGACGCACAGCGCGTAGGTGAGCAGCGACTCACCGAGACCGCCGTACTCCTCGGGGATCATGAGACCGAAGAGGCCGAGCTCCTTGAGCCCGTCGACGATCTGCTGCGGGTACTCGTCGCGGTGCTCCAGCTCGGTCGCGACCGGGATGATCTCCTTGTCCACGAACTCGCGGACGGTCTTGAGGATCTCCTGCTGGACGTCGGTCAGCCCGGCGGTCTGGGCGAGTCGTGCCATGGCTACTTCCCCTGTTCCTTCAGCTGGGGCCGGCCGGGCTGCTCGCCGCCGCGCTCCTTGATGTACGTCTCGGTCGGGACCATCACCTTGCGCCGGAAGACGCAGACGAGGGTGCCGTCCTGCTTGTAGCCCTTGGTCTCCACGTAGACGATCCCGCGGTCGTTCTTCGACTTCGACGGGGTCTTGTCCAGGACCGTGGTCTCGCCGTAGATCGTGTCGCCGTGGAAGGTCGGCGCCACGTGCCGCAGCGACTCGATCTCCAGGTTGGCGATGGCCTTGCCGGAGACGTCCGGCACGGACATGCCGAGGAGCAGCGAGTAGATGTAGTTGCCCACCACCACGTTCTTGCCGAAGTCGGTGGTGTTCTCCGCGTAGTTCACGTCCATGTGGAGCGGGTGGTGGTTCATGGTGAGCAGACAGAAGAGGTGGTCGTCGTACTCGGTGACCGTCTTCCCGGGCCAGTGCTTGTAGACCGCCCCGACCTCGAACTCCTCGTAGGTGCGTCCGAACTGCATGGGTCAGGCCTCCGGGATCTCGAACTTGGTGGTGCGCGTCATGCCGGCGGCGCGGCCCTTGCCCGCGATGACCAGGGCCATCTTGCGGCTGGCCTCGTCGATCATCTCGTCGCCGAGCATCGCGGAGCCCTTCTTGCCGCCCGCCTCGGAGGTGCACCAGTCGTACGCGTCGAGGATCAGCTCGGCGTGGTCGTAGTCCTCCTGGGAGGGGGAGAAGACCTCGTTGGCCGCCTCGACCTGGCCGGGGTGCAGGACCCACTTGCCGTCGAAGCCGAGGGCGGCCGCGCGGCCGGCCACCTCGCGGTACGCGTCCACGTCGCGGATCTGGAGGAAGGGGCCGTCGATGGCCTGGAGGTTGTGGGTGCGGGCCGCCATCAGGATGCGCATCAGGATGTAGTGGTAGGCGTCCGCCGGGTAGCCGGGCGGCTGCATGCCCACGACCAGCGACTTCATGTTGATCGAGGCCATGAAGTCGGCCGGGCCGAAGATGATCGTCTCCAGGCGCGGGGAGGCGGCGGCGATCTCGTCGACGTTCACCAGGCCCTTGGCGTTCTCGATCTGCGCCTCGATGCCGATCTTGCCGACCTCGAAGCCCATGGTCTTCTCGATCTGCGTGAGCAGCAGGTCCAGCGCCACGACCTGCTGGGCGTCCTGGACCTTCGGCAGCATGATGCAGTCGAGGTTCTGGCCCGCGCCCTCGACGACCGTGATCACGTCGCGGTACGTCCAGTGGGTGGTCCAGTCGTTCACCCGCACGACCCGGGTCTTGCCCGACCAGTCGCCGTTGTTCAGCGCGTCCACGATGGTGTGGCGGGCGCCCTCCTTGGCGAGCGGCGCGCAGGCGTCCTCGAGGTCGAGGAAGACCTGGTCGGCCGGCAGTCCCTGGGCCTTCTCCAGGAACCGGGGGTTGGAGCCCGGCACCGCGAGGCAGGAACGGCGCGGACGCAGCCGGTTCACGGGGGAGAGAGGCGTGGTCATGCGGGGACCTCCGAGATTTCGAGGGGGCTGAGCTTGTTCGCTGTGCGGATCTCGTCGACGATACGGCCGATGATCTCCGTGATACCGAAGTCCTTCGGGGTGAAGACGGCGGCCACACCGGCCGCGCGCAGTTCGTCCGCGTCGGCATTCGGAATGATGCCGCCGACGATGACGGGGATGTCGGGCGCCCCCGCCGCGCGCAGCCGCGCGAGCACGTCGGGGACCAGCTCGCCGTGCGAGCCGGACAGGATCGACAGTCCCACGCAGTGCACGTCCTCGGCCAGGGCGGCACTGACGATCTGCTCCGGCGTCAGCCGGATGCCCTGGTAGACCACCTCGAAGCCGGCGTCGCGGGCGCGGACGGCGATCTGCTCGGCGCCGTTGGAGTGGCCGTCGAGGCCGGGCTTGCCCACCAGCAGGCGCAGCCGGCCGGAGCCCAGCTCCTCCGCGGTACGGGCGACCTTCTCCCGGACCTCGGCCAGCGGGGTGCCCGGCTCGGCGGTGACCGCCACGGGGGCCGAGGAGACGCCGGTCGGGGCGCGGAACTCGCCGAAGACCTCGCGCAGCGCCTCCGCCCACTCGCCGGTGGTGACGCCCGCGCGGGCGCACTCCAGGGTGGCCTCCATCAGGTTCTCGTCACCGGCCGCCGCCTCCTTCAGGCGCTCCAGCGCCTGCTGGGTGGTCGGGAAGACGAAGGGGTCGCCCCCGCCCTGGCGGTCGGTGGACTCCTGGCGCTCGGCCTTCCAGCGGCCGATGTCCGCACGCACCTTGGCCTCGACCTTCCCGTCCACCGTCATGATCGCGGTGTCCAGGTCGGCGGTCAGCGGGTTGGGCTCGGTGGTCTCGAAGATGTTGACGCCGACGATCTTCTCCTGGCCGGCCTCGATCCGGGCCCGCCGCTCGGCGTGCGAGGAGACCAGCTGGGACTTCAGGTAGCCGGACTCGACGGCGGCCATGGCCCCGCCCATCTCCTGGATCCGGTCGATCTCGGCCAGGCACTCGGCGACCAGGGCCTCGACCTTGGCCTCGATGACGTGGGAGCCGGCGAAGATGTCCTCGTACTCCAGCAGGTCGCTCTCGTGGGCCAGGACCTGCTGGATGCGCAGGGACCACTGCTGGTCCCAGGGGCGCGGCAGGCCCAGCGCCTCGTTCCAGGCCGGCAGCTGGACCGCGCGGGCGCGGGCGTCCTTGGACAGGGTGACGGCCAGCATCTCCAGGACGATGCGCTGGACGTTGTTCTCCGGCTGCGCCTCGGTCAGGCCCAGGGAGTTGACCTGGACGCCGTACCGGAAGCGGCGCTGCTTGGCGTTCTCGATGCCGTAGCGCTCGCGGGTGATCTGGTCCCAGATGCGGCCGAAGGCGCGCATCTTGCACATCTCCTCGATGAAGCGGACGCCCGCGTTCACGAAGAACGAGATGCGGGCGACCACCTCGCCGAAGCGCTCCTCGGGCACCTGGCCCGAGTCGCGCACCGAGTCGAGCACGGCGATGGCCGTGCACATCGCGTACGAGATCTCCTGGACCGGAGTGGCCCCCGCCTCCTGCAGGTGGTAGCTGCAGATGTTGATCGGGTTCCACTTCGGGATGTTGTTGACCGTGTACGCGATCATGTCCGTCGTCAGGCGGAGGCTCGGCCCGGGCGGGAAGACGTGCGTCCCCCGGGAGAGGTACTCCTTGACGATGTCGTTCTGGGTGGTGCCCTGGAGCTGGGTGATGTCCGCGCCCTGCTCCTCGGCCACCACCTGGTAGAGCGCCAGCAGCCACATGGCCGTGGCGTTGATCGTCATCGAGGTGTTCATCTGCTCCAGGGGGATGTCCTGGAACAGCCGGCGCATGTCGCCCAGGTGGGAGACCGGCACGCCGACCCGGCCGACCTCGCCGCGGGCGAGGATGTGGTCGGGGTCGTACCCGGTCTGGGTGGGCAGGTCGAACGCGACCGACAGGCCGGTCTGCCCCTTGGCGAGGTTGCGGCGGTACAGCTCGTTGGACGCCTCGGCCGTGGAGTGGCCGGCGTACGTCCGCATGAGCCACGGACGGTCCTTCTGGCGCTCTGTCATCTCAGGCTGTCCCTTTGGCCTTTGGGCGTCTCAGACGTTGCGGAAGCGGTTGATGGCGTCGAGGTGCTTGGCGCGCAGTTCGTGGTTGCGCACGCCCAGGCCCTCCTCGGGGGCGAGGCAGAGGACGCCGACCTTGCCCTGGTGGGCGTTGCGGTGGACGTCGTGGGCCGCCTGGCCGGTCTCCTCCAGGGAGTAGACCTTCGAGAGGGTGGGGTGGATCTTGCCCTTGGCGATGAGGCGGTTGGCCTCCCAGGCCTCGCGGTAGTTCGCGAAGTGCGAGCCGATGATGCGCTTCAGGGACATCCACAGGTAGCGGTTGTCGTACTGGTGCATGTAGCCGGAGGTGGAGGCGCAGGTGGTGATCGTGCCGCCCTTGCGGGTGACGTAGACCGAGGCGCCGAAGGTCTCGCGGCCCGGGTGCTCGAAGACGATGTCGATGTCCTCGCCGCCGGTCAGCTCGCGGATCTTGGACCCGAAGCGCTTCCACTCGCGCGGGTCCTGGGTCTCCTCGTCCTTCCAGAACCTGTAGCCCTCGGCGTTGCGGTCGATGACCGCCTCGGCGCCCATCCTGTGGCAGATCTCGGCCTTCTCCGGGGAGGAGACGACGCAGATCGGGTTGGCGCCGCCGGCCAGGGCGAACTGGGTGGCGTACGAGCCGAGGCCGCCGCTGGCGCCCCAGATCAGGACGTTGTCGCCCTGCTTCATGCCGGCGCCGTTGCGGGAGACCAGCTGGCGGTACGCGGTGGAGTTGACCAGGCCGGGGCTCGCCGCCTCCTCCCAGCTGAGGTGGGCGGGCTTGGGCATCAGCTGGTTGGACTTGACCAGGGCGATCTCGGCGAGGCCGCCGAAGTTGGTCTCGAAGCCCCAGATGCGCTGCTCGGGGTCGAGCATCGTGTCGTTGTGGCCGTCCGAGGACTCCAGCTCGACGGAGAGGCAGTGCGCGACGACCTCGTCGCCCGGCTTCCAGGCGTTGACGCCCGGGCCGGTGCGCAGGACGACGCCGGCCAGGTCGGAGCCGATGATGTGGTACGGCAGGTCGTGGCGCTTGGTGAGCTCGCTGACGCGGCCGTAGCGCTCCAGGAAGCCGAAGGTCGAGAGCGGCTCGAAGATCGAGGTCCAGACCGAGTTGTAGTTGACCGAGGAGGCCATGACGGCCACCAGGGCCTCGCCCGGGCCGAGTTCGGGCACCGGGACCTGGTCGAGGTGGAGGGACTTGCGCGGGTCCTTCTCGCGCGTGGTGAGCCCTTCGAACATCTCCGTCTCGTCCTTGTGCACGGTGATCGCGCGGTACGAGTCGGGGAGCGGCAGGGCCGCGAAGTCTTCGGCCGTCGCGGCCTGCGACTGGATCGCGTCCAGGATGTTCTTCACGGTGGTGCCTCCGGCGAGGGTGCGTCGAGGGAACGCTGAGGGTGGTCCGTTGGAGGTGTGCCGTCGGTTCGGCGGTGCTGTGGTGCGTGAGTGGCGCTGTGGTGGGCGCGTGCGGCCTGGTGACGCAGGCGGTCCGGGGCGCGTTCCGTGCGAGTGGTGGCACGGGCCGCGGGGACGTCCGGACTGACTTCAACGTATGGCACCCCGTGTCACTCGGCAAGGCACTGCGTGCCAAAAGTTTCTCTCAATTGCCGATTGACCTGCGCAGATGAGCGATGATCGATCAGAGTTACTCGCGAGTAGGGGCAACCCGGACAACAGGAACGGCCGCCTCCCGGGTACCGGGAGACGGCCGTCACATCAGGCGCGCCGGGGGCGGCGGGCGCCCCGCGGCGCCCCTGCCGTCCTACTTGTTCTTGAGTGCTTCCTCGATCGTCCGCATGACCTCGTCCAGCGGAGCGTCGGTACGGGCCACCGCCACCAGCACCTCGCCCTCCGCACCGACCGCGGCCGGCGCGGCGGCCGGGGCGGACGCCCCGTCGAGCGAGCGCCCGGCACCGATGCCGGTGCCGAAGGTCTTCCGTACGATCCCGAAGGCGTGGTCCAGCTGCGCCTCCACGTCCCCCTGACCCCCGGCCCGCAGCCAGCGCCGCAGCACGTGGTTGTGGGCCGTCACGACCGCCGACGCGGCCACCTCGGCCAGCAGCGGGTCGTCGTTGCCGTCGTGGTGGTCGGTCTCGTCGAAGTGGGCCAGCAGGTAGCGGGTGAACAGCCGCTCGTACCGCGCCACCGAGGCGATCTCCCGCTCGCGCAGGGTCGGCACCTCACGGGTCAGGCGGTAGCGCTCCACGGACACCGCGGGGGAGGCCGCGTACATCTTCATGACCTCCTTGATCCCCCGGCACACCGTGTCGAGCGGGTGCTCGTGGGCCGGAGCCGCGTCGAGCACCGCCTCCGCCCGGATCAGCGTGTCGTCGTGGTCGGGGAAGATCGCCTCTTCCTTGGACCGGAAGTGCCGGAAGAAGGTCCGCCGGGCCACCCCCGCGGTCGCGGCGATCTCGTCGACCGTGGTGGCCTCGTACCCCTTGGACGCGAACAGCTCCATCGCCGCGGCGGCGAGCTCGCGGCGCATCTTCAGCCGCTGGGCGGCCGCGCGCGCCCCCGCCGTGCTCTCCGGAGCATCGGTCGGGGCGGTCCGTGTGGTCTTGGGGGGCTGGGACATAAGGCGAACGTACTGCATGTGCGCAGCCGAGGGCGCCCGAGGGGGTGGATGCGGGGGAGGGCTCCCGGAGGGTACGGCCCGCCCTGAGGGCCCGAGGAGACCTCCCCACGCGTCCGGCCCGCTACTTCCGGGCGTACTCACGGAAGCCGCGGCCGGTCTTGCGGCCCAAGCAGCCCGCCGCCACCAGGTGCTCCAGCAGCGGTGAGGGAGCCAGGCCGGGGTCCCGGAACTCCTTGTGGAGCACCTTCTCGATCGCCAGCGAGACGTCGAGGCCGACCACGTCCAGCAGCTCGAACGGACCCATCGGGTAGCCGCCGCCCAGCTTCATGGCGGCGTCGATCTCGTCGAGGGAGGCGTAGTGCTCCTCGACCATCTTGATGGCGTTGTTCAGGTACGGGAACAGCAGCGCGTTCACGATGAAGCCCGCACGGTCGCCGCAGTCCACCGGGTGCTTGCGGATCCGCGTGCACACCTCGCGGACCGTGGCGTGCACGTCGTCGGCCGTCAGGACCGTACGGACCACCTCGACCAGCTTCATCGCCGGCGCCGGGTTGAAGAAGTGCATGCCGATCACGTCCTGGGGGCGGGACGTCGCCTTCGCACAGGCGATGACCGGCAGCGAGGAGGTCGTGGTGGCCAGCACCGCGCCCGGCTTGCAGATCTTGTCCAGGCGCTCGAACAGGCTCTGCTTGACCGCCAGGTCCTCGGCCACCGCCTCGACCGCCAGGTCGACCCCGGCGAAGTCCTCCAGGGAGTCCGCCGCGGTCACCCGGGCCAGGATCTCCTCGCGGGTTTCCGCGGTCATCCGGCCGCGGTCCACCATGCGGGACAGGGACTTGCCGATCGCGGCCTTCGCCGCCACCGCCTTCTCCGGGCTGCGGGCGGCCAGCACGACGTCGAAGCCGGCCTGCGCGAAGACCTGGGCGATGCCGCAGGCCATGGTGCCCGAGCCGGCCACACCGACCGAGGAGACCGGGCGGCCCCCGCCCAGGTGCGCCCCGTCCAGGGGGGTCTGGGCGTCGCGGACCGCGGTGGCGCTGCCGGGCGCGTCGTACGTGTAGAACCCGCGGCCCGCCTTGCGGCCGGTCAGGCCCGCCTCGGCGAGGTGGCCCAGGACCGGCGCCGGGGCGTGCAGCCGGTCGCCGGAGGCGGCGTACATGGCCTCCAGGACGGTGCGCGCGGTGTCCACGCCGATCAGGTCGAGCAGCGCGAGCGGGCCCATCGGCAGGCCGCAGCCCAGCCGCATCGCGGCGTCGATGTCCTCGCGGGAGGCGTACTTCGCCTCGTACATGGCGGCGGCCTGGTTGAGGTAGCCGAAGAGCAGGCCGTCGGCCACGAACCCCGGGCGGTCGCCCGCCGTGACCGGCTCCTTGCCCAGCGCGCGGGCGAGGGCGGTGACCGCCTCGACGGCGGGCGGCGCGGTGAGGACCGAGGAGACCACCTCGACCAGCTTCATGGCCGGCGCGGGGTTGAAGAAGTGCAGGCCCAGGACCCGCTCGGGACGCTGCGACTCGGCGGCCAGCCGGGTCACCGAGAGGGCGTTGGTGCCCGTGGCCAGGATGGTGTCCGGGCGGACGATGGCGTCCAGCGAGGCGAACACCTGCTGCTTGAGCGCGTAGTCCTCCGGCACGACCTCGATCACCAGGTCGGCGTGGGCGGCGGCCTGGAGGTCGCCGAAGGTGCGGAAGCGGGCCAGGACGTCCGTCCGCTCCTGCTCGGTCATGCGCTCACGGGCCACCGAACGGGCCGTGGCGGCCTCCAGCGCGGCGACGGCGCCACGGGCGGCGGCCTCGCTGATGTCGATGCCGATGACCTCGTGGCCGGCGCGGGTGAGCACCTCGGCGATGCCGGTGCCCATGGTGCCGAGGCCGACGACGGCCACGGTCTGGAGGGAGTTCGCGGAACTCGGGGAGGCGGACTGACTGGGCGGAGTGGACTGACGGTCCATCGCGGGACTCCAGTGAAGTGGAAGGTGACGACTGGAAGTGCGGCGCGGCGCGCGGGTGGATGAGGGCACGCGGCGTGCGGCGGTGCGGCTGCGGGTGCGGCTGCGGTGCGTTGCGGGGCTGAGGGGAACGGCCGCACGGCACGCGCGGTGCGGCGTGCGGGGCGGTGCTGCTGCCTGAGCTCGAAGAGGTGTCCGGGCGTACGTGCTGCCCGGGAGGCGGTGCGAGAACGGCGCGGACCCTGTCCCGGAGCCCTGCCGTGAACCGGCGGTCGCGGGGGCACTTCACGGAAGTCCCCGGACCGGCCGAACCGACCGAACACTTGGGGCGGCTGCGTCACCAGGCCGCGATCCAAGTCGGCGCACCTCTTTCGGAGGTGCTGAGGGGAGATTAACCCGCGGGTAGCTTGAGCGCCAGAGGGACGGTCCGCCGGATCCGGTGTGATCTGCGCCGCGCCACCCCTACCCTGCTGCCCATGGCCGAGGCAGACGCGGAACCACACGGGGCGGGCGCGGAAACGGGCGTGAAGGGCGCGGAACCGGGGGCGGCGGGCGCGGCGGCCCGCACGGACGGTTCGGAGGCCGGCGCGACGCGGCGGACCGCGCCCGGTACGAGGCATGGCACCGCGCCCGGGGCGGCGCAGGGGACGGGGCCCGGGGCGGACGGCGTGGGGGCGGGCCGGGACGGCACAGGGACGGACGCCGTGGAGGAGCGTCGCTTCGCCGAGCGGATCCGGGCCGAGGCGGGGGCGGCGTGCGAGCCGCTGCTGACCGCGGCGCCGGAGGACCTGGCTCCCGTACTGACCGAGCTGGAGCAGCCCCTGTGGGCCCGGGAGGTGGCCGCGTTCCGGCTGGGCTGTGCGGGGGACCGGCGGGCCTTCGAGTCGCTCGTCCTGCTGCTCAACCACCGCGACCCGCCGCGCTGCGCCTCCGCCGCCCACGCGCTGGCCCGGCTGGGCGACCCGCGCACCGCCCGCGCCGCCGCGGCCCTGGCCACCAACCCGCTGCGCACCGCCTACGCCACCCACGCGGTACGGCTCCTCGCCGAGTTGCGGGCCCCCGAGTCGGCGCCGGCCCTGATCGCCACCCTGGACCGCCTGCTCTCGCCGCACGACCCGTACTGGCGGGTGGCCCTGGCCTGCGTGGAGGGCCTCGGCACCCTGGCCGACCCTCGCGCCCGCCCCTCCCTGACGGCGGCCCAGTCCCACCCCCGCCTGGCCGTGGCGGCCACGACGGCCCTCCGCCGCCTTCCCTGACCGTCGGCCGCGGAGGCGACGGGCCCGGGCCCGGATCCCGGTCCGGGCCCGGCTCCCGGTCCGTCAGGCGACGACGACGGCGGTCGGCGCGCTGACCGCCGTCCCGCTGTGGTGCCCGGTGCGGAGGGCGGTCACCTTGACGGTGATCCGCTTGCCGCGCTGCGCGCTGCGCAGCACCAGGGTGGTGCCGGTCGCGCCGTCGATGGCCGTGCCGTCGGCGTACCACTGGTAGCGGTAGGAGGTCGGCGCGGGCGTCCACGTCCCGCGCGCGGCGGTGAGCGTACGGCCCACCTTCGCGGTGCCGCCGACCGACGGCGCGGTCGTGGCCTTCGGCGCAACGCCCTTGCCCACGGCGGCGGTGGCCGCGGAGGTCGCCGACCGGCTCCCGTACTTCGCGCTGTGCGCCCGCACGGTGACGGTGACCTTCTTGCCGAGCGCGGCCGCCGGCACGACCAGGCTCGCCCCGGTGGCCCCCTCGATGGCGACCCCGTCGGCCTTCCACTGGTACGTGTACGAGTCGGGCACCGGCGTCCAGCTCCCGCGCGAAGCCGTCAGCTTCGCCCCGACCCGCGCGGTCCCGGAGATCGTGGGGGCGGTGGTGTTCTTGAGGGGGGAGGACGTGACGGTGTAGTGGCCCATCAGGTAGTCGGTGCCGCGGTGCGCCTCGAAGGTCATCCCCCAGGCGCCCGTCTTCGCGCCGGTGAGGTCCAGGACGGCCTTCAGCGTCCTGCGGTCTGCGGAGACCGAGACGGCGGTGGAGGTGATCTCCTTGCCGTCGTGCGTGAGACGGACCTTGTCGTCCTCGTGCAGAGCAGTGCCCTTCACGGTGACGGTGGCCTTCGTGCCGGTCACGCCCGTGGCCGGCGTGATGGAGGAGATGTCGAACTCGTCCGTGCCGCAGGGGGCGAACGTGCACGCGAGCTCCGCGCGGAACGCGGACGAGGCTTTGCCGTCCGGCAGCCCGAGCACGAGCAGGCCGGTCACCGGCACGGCTGGGAATGCGCTGCCGGCGGAGCACTGGGACGTGCCGTCGCCGTAGTGCATGCAGCGGTCTTCCAAGCCCTGGCCGTAGAGGGCGGCCAGGGCGGTCCGGGCGCCCGCGGCGTCCTTGTCGACCCTGAGTTCGAAGCCGTCGCTGCTCTTGGCGATCAACGCCCGGCACACGGCCGTGTGCTGCTCGTCCAGGGTCCCGGCGAGGGGTCCGTAGCCGTAGGCGACGTTCACCTCGGGGCATTCCGGAGCCGGCCCGGCGGCCGTGGCGATCCGCTGGGCGTCGAAGCGGTACGTGGCGGCCGCCTTCAGCCAGTACGGGACGTAGATCACCACCTGGTAGCGGGTGGAGCCGGTCACCGCGCAGGACCTGTTGCGGTGGCACGGCAGGTAGGTGCCGTCCTCGCTGATCACGTACATGTTCGCGTTGCCGAGGGGGTCGCGGACGTTTATGTGGACCACGTCCCGCGCGTCGGTGGTGGTGACCTGGCGGCACTTGTAGAGTCCCGGCGCCGCGAGGGTGCCGCCCTTGGAGGCTCCGCCCACCGGGCCGGCGGCCGTCGAGGTACACCCCTTGGCGCTCGCCGTCACATCGCGACGCGTCAGGCTGTACGTCGCGCTGATGTCGCTCCCGTACGCGAGGACGACGTACGTGCTGCCCGGGGTGAGCGTGCAGCCGACACCCGAGGGCAGGTAACCGCCCGCCGCACAGACCTCCTTTCCGTCCGGACCGACGACGGAGAACATGGCGCGCTCATCGCCTGCCAATGCCCGCAACTGCACGTGCTCGGCGCGGGTGTGGTCACCGGCCGGGATGGTGAAGCAGTGGCTGAAGACGCCGGAGCCGGTGCTGAAGTGAGCTGAGGCCGTGCCCGAGGTGAAGTCGCCGGCGGGGATCGCGGGGCAGTCGGGTCCGTCCGTGCGGTAGAAGTCGATGAGGTACGCCCGGGCTTCCGCGTGCGTCGGGCTGACGAGCGCACGGAACGGGCCAGTGCCGGAAAGCAAGCAGGTCCCGTTGTTGAGCTTGCTGAAGTCGCAGAACTGGGTTCCGGAGGCGTCGACGACGATGACCTCTGCGCCTGAGCCCGTGCCCTGGAACGGTCGCAGAGCGGCCATTCGGGCCCCCGCGGGCAGGGGCAGGACCAGGCAGTCCCTCCGGTCCGTGTCGGTGAAGGCTCCTTGGTAACGGCCGAGCTCGACCGCCTGACAGTCTTCCGCCACAGCTGACTGCACGGCGTGGGCCGGTGCTCCCGACTGCGCGAACAGCGAGAGCAGGACGGACAGGACCAGCAGGAGCGTGGCGGGCAGCCCGCGGTGTGGCGTGGAGTGCGCGCGTGGGCGCGCGGAGTGCGGCATTTCCGATCCCCCCGGAGCGGCGTACGAGTGGTGCCCGCGGCGCGAGAAGGTGGTGGTGCGCGGCCGCGGTGAGTGCGAGGCATGATCGCACGCCGTTCCGTCGGGGGCGTCGGGATATTCCGCGCCTGGGGCCGGGACCGGGGGGTCAGACTTCGCGGACCACCGCGAAGGCCTCTATTTCGACCAGGAGTTCCGGGCGGAAGAGGGCGCTGACCTGGACCGCCGAGCTGGCCGGGTAGCGGTCGGGGGCGATGAACCCGTCGCGGGCCGCGCGGACGGCCGGGAGGTGGGCGATGTCCGTCACGAAGTACGTCAGCTTCACCACGTCGTCGAAGGTCGCCCCCGCCGCCGCGAGGCAGCGGCGGAGGTTCTCGAAGACCTGGCGGGTCTGGGCGCCGGCGTCGCCCGCGCCCACCACCTCGCCCTTCTCGTCCAGCGCGCACTGGCCCGAGACCGCGACGAAGCGGCCGGTGCCCCAGACCGTGTGGCTGTAGCCGGTGCCGGGGGCCATGCCCTCGGGGGCCGGTACGCGGGTGATGTGGCTGTGGCTGTCGCCGGATGTGTGGCTCGTCGTGGTCATGGGTGACATCCCATCATCCGGCTGCGGGGGAGGCCCAGGGGCCGCCCCCGTCCGTACGCGCCGCGCAGCGGACCGTCAGCCGCGGAAGCCCAGCAGGCCGTGGAGCGCGGTGCCGTGGGAGGCGGGGGTGGCGGCGCGGGTGGCCGGGGCCGGCTTCGGTTCGGGCTGGGCCGGGCACGTGGCGTCCACCGGCGCCGCCTCGCGGGCACCGTAGTGCGCGTCCGCCTCGCGGGTGGCGGCCGCCGCGGCGCGCGGCACGGTGCCGTCCGTCAGGTACGCGACCAGGTGGCGGTCCAGGCAGGCGTTGCCGCTGAGGGAGATGCCGTGGTTGCCGCCGCCCTCCTCCACCACCAGTGCCGAGCCCGCCAGCCGCTGGCGCATCGCCACCGCGCCCGAGTAGGGGGTCGCCGCGTCCTCGGTGGCCTGGAGCAGCAGTGCCGGCGGCAGCTCCGTGTTCGTGACGTCCGGCAGCTCCAGCGACGCGGTGTGCCAGAACGCGCAGGGGGCGTTGTACCAGGCGTTGTTCCAGGTCATGAAGGGCGCCTTGGCGTGCGTACGCCACATGTCCCGCCGCCACTCGCTCCACTTCCGGGGCCAGGCCGAGTCACGGCACTGCACGGCGCTGTACACGCTGTAGCTGTTGCCCGCGGCCGGGTCCACCGCGCCGAAGCGCTCGTACGCGGCCACCAGCGGCTTGCTGTCCCGGTCCCGTACGTACGCGGAGAAGGCCTCCGCCAGGTTCGGCCAGTAGCCGTTGAAGTAGCCGCCCGGCAGGTAGGTGTCCTCCAGCTCCGACGGGCCCACCTTGCCCCCGGCCGGCTCGCCGCGCAGCGCGGTGCGCATCCGGTACCAGGCCCGCTCGACCGCCGCCGGGTCGGTGCCGAGGCCGTACCGGTCGTCGTACTTCGCCACCCAGGCCAGGAAGGACTTGTGCCGGGCGTCGAAGGCCAGGTCCTGCGCCAGGTTGTCCTCGTACCAGACCCCGCCCGGGTCCACCACCGAGTCCAGCACCAGTCGCTGCACCCGCTCCGGGTACAGCCGGGCGTAGACCGCGCCGAGGAAGGTGCCGTACGAGTAGCCGAAGTACGAGATGCGCTCCGCGCCCAGCGCGCGGCGCACCAGGTCCATGTCGCGGGCGGCGCTCACCGTCCCGATGTACGGCAGCACGTCACCGTGCTTCTCCTGGCACCCGCGGGCGAAGGCGGCGGCCCGGTCCAGGTTGGCCTGCTCGTCCGCCGCCGTGAGGGGTACGGAGTCCGGGCGGACCGGCGCGAAGTGACCCTGCCCGCAGTTGAGCGCGGGCTGGCTCTGGCCCACGCCCCGCGGGTCGAAGCCGATCACGTCGTAGCTCTCGGCCACGGCCTTGGGCAGGGCCGACGCGACGAAACCGGCCAGGGTCCGGCCGCTTCCGCCCGGTCCGCCCGGGTTGACCAGGAGGGGGCCCCGGAAGGTCTTGCCGGTGTGCGGGACCCGGGTCAGGGCGAGGGTGATCAGGCGGCCCGCGGGCTGCGCGTGGTCCAGCGGCACGCCCAGGGTGGCGCACTGGAGGGTCGGGTAGCGGGCGGTCGCGCAGCTCTTCCAGGCCAGGGCCTCCGCCTTGGGCACGGGACTGGCGCCGGCCGGCGGGACGGCCGCCGCCACCGTGGCGCTCAGCACGGTGGCGAGGGACATCAGGACTGCTGCGCGCTTCTTCATGGGGCCTCCCGAGCCGCTGGGTCTGGGCGGAATCGTCGCGGAATCGTCCCTGATATTCCGGCCGGAAGGCGTGACTGTGCTGACTATTGGCCCGATTTGATGATGCTTCAGGGCATTCGTATGGACATCACGGCTCTTAGAGGAGCGTGAGCTGGGTGGGTCCGGCCGCCTCGCGGACGGGTGCGGGGGCCGGCGGGGCGATCCGGCGGGCGGCGCCCCGCCGGGCCGGACCGATGCCGAATTCGGCGGCCAGCTCGTGCACTTGGCGGGTGATCCGGCGCTGGTACCAGGTGGGTGCGTAGGCGCCGCCCGCGTACAGCTGTTCGTACGGGCGGACCAGGCCCGGGTGGTGGGCGGCGAGCCAGGACATGAACCACTCCCGCGCCCCCGGCCGCAGATGGAGTACCAGGGGTGTCACGGACTCGGCGCCCGACTCGGCGATCGACCGCACGGTGCGGCGCAGCTGCTCGGGGGAGTCGCCGAGGAAGGGGATCACCGGCGCCATCAGCACCCCGACCCCGATCCCGTGCGCGGTCAGGGTGCGTACGGCGGCCAGCCGGGCCTCCGGCGAGGGCGTGCCCGGCTCCACGGTGCGCCACAGGCCCGCGTCGGTGAAGCCGACCGAGACGGACACGCCGACGTCCGTGACCTCGGCGGCCTGCCGCAGCAACGGGAGGTCGCGCAGGATCAGGGTGCCCTTGGTGAGGATCGAGAAGGGGTTCGCGTAGTCCCGCAGGGCCTCGATGATGCCCGGCATCAGGCGGTAGCGGCCCTCGGCCCGCTGGTAGCAGTCGACGTTGGTGCCCATGGCGATGTGGGCGCCGGTCCAGCGGCGCGCGCCGAGCTCCCGGCGCAGCACCTCGGGGGCGTTGGTCTTGACGACGATCTGGGAGTCGAAGCCGAGGCCGGTGTCGAGGTCGAGGTAGGCGTGGGTCTTGCGCGCGAAGCAGTACACGCAGGCGTGCGAGCAGCCGCGGTACGGGTTGACCGTCCATTCGAACGGCATCCGCGAGGCGCCCGGCACCCGGTTGACGACCGACCGGGCCCGCACCTCGTGGAAGGTGATCCCGCGGAACTCGGGGGTGTCGAAGGTGCGGGTGACCACCTCGGCGGTCCCGAAGAGCGCGGCCGGCGGGCCTGCCGGCGGCCGGGTGGCGGACGGAGCGGCGGGCGGTGCGGAGGGCGGTCCTGCGGCCGGGCCGCCCGCCGGACCCGGTCCCGGGCCCCCGGCCGGCCCCCCGGCGGGAGCGGCCGCGGGTACGGGGACGGGCCCGGGCACGGCAGCGGGCCCCGGCCCGGGCCCGGAGGTTCCGGCTCCGGCCGGCGGGTGCGCGGCCGGCCGGGCCGCCGGCTGCGCGGTGCGGTCGTCCGCCGTGTCGCGCGAGTGCGCGAGATGGTCCCAGCGCATGGCGCCTCCCTCGGGTAGCTCGGGGCCGACAATAGAACAAGTGTTCCCATGATCGTGCGCGTCCGCACCCCGGCGGGCATCCGGCCAGGCCCCGGGCCCGCCGGCCGCGCACCGCGACCCGGCCCGCCCGGGCACCGCCGACCGCCGATTTGGCCGCCCCCAGCCGAGGTGGTTGGCTTGCCGCCGACGCGAAGTCGATCGATCACCACTGCTGCACGACTGCTGGAGGAACAGGTATGGCGCAGGTCGAGGCCACCACGGAGCGGATCATCCAGGCCGACGCGGACACCGTGTTCGACGCGCTGGCCGACTACACCGGCACCCGCTCCAAGCTCCTCCCGGAGCACTTCAGCGAGTACGAGGTGCGCGAGGGCGGCGACGGCGAGGGCACCCTGGTCCACTGGAAGCTCCAGGCCACCAGCAAGCGCGTGCGCGACTGCCTGCTGGAGGTCACCGAGCCCACCGACGGCCAGCTCGTCGAGAAGGACCGGAACTCCTCGATGGTCACCACCTGGACCGTCACCCCGGCCGGCGAGGGCAGCTCCCGCGCCGTGGTCACCACCGTCTGGAACGGCGCCGGCGGCATCGGCGGCTTCTTCGAGCGGACCTTCGCCCCCAAGGGCCTGGCCCGCATCTACGACGCCGTGCTCGCCAACCTCGCCCAGGAGACCGAGAAGGCCTGAACCCCGCCCCTCCCGGGGCCCGGGCCCGCCGCGTGACCACGACCGCGCCGCCCGGCCCCGCCGTGTGACCGTGCGCCGGCGCGTTGACGCCGCCCCGGCTCACCGGATCGGGTGGTCCGCGCGGCCCGTCGGGACCTTTCGTCCCGACGGGCCGCCGTCGTTCCCTGGGCCACCGCAAACCCCCTGGATAGGCTGGGGGACCGGCGCTCCGCGCGGTCACCCGCCGCGGCGGGCGCCCGGGCAGCGACCCGCCCGCGCCACCAGCCGCGACCCACCGGGGGCACGATGAAGATCCTCATCTCCGCCGACATGGAAGGCGCCACCGGCGTCACCTGGCCCGCCGACGTGCTGCCCGGCACCCCCCAGTGGGAACGCTGCCGGGCCCTCTTCACCTCGGACGTGAACGCCGCCGCCCTCGGCTTCTTCGACGGCGGTGCCGACGAGGTCCTCGTCAACGAGGCCCACTGGACCATGCGCAACCTGCTCCTCGAACGGCTCGACGAGCGGATCCAGATGCTCACCGGCCGCCACAAGTCCCTCTCGATGGTCGAGGGCGTCCAGCACGGCGACGTCGACGGCATCGCCTTCGTCGGCTACCACACCGGCGCCGGCACCGAGGGCGTCCTCGCCCACACCTACCTCGCCAACTCCATCACCGGCGTCTGGGTCGACGGCGTCCGCGCGAGCGAGGGCCGGCTCAACTCGCTGGTCGTCGCCGAGTACGGGGTTCCCGTCGTGCTGGTCACCGGCGACGACCTCACCTGCGCCGACGCCCTCCACTACGCGCCCGGCGCCCGTACCGTCGCCGTCAAGGACCACGTCTCCCGGTACGCCGCCGTCTGCCGCACCCCCGCCCGCACCGCCGCCGACATCCGCGCCGCCGCCAAGGAGGCCACCGCCCTGGCCGTGCGCCACGCGCCGCGCGCCGACGGCCCCTTCACCGTCGAGGTCGAGTTCGACGCCGAGCACCTGTCCGCCGCCGCGACCGTCGTCCCCGGCGTGGCGCGGGCCGGCGAGCGCCGGATCGCGTACACCAGCGGGACGATGTACGAGGGGATTCGCACGTTCAAGGCCGTCACGACGATCGTGTCGGCCGCGGTGGAGGAGCAGTATGGCTGACATGAACCCCGCACAGCAGCCCGGCGGGCCCGCCGGTGAACCCGGTCCCGTCGACGAGCGTGCCCTGGCCGAGGCCGTCGAGTTCACCTCCGGCCTCATCCGCATCGACACCACCAACCGCGGCGGCGGCGACTGCCGCGAGCGCCCGGCCGCCGAGTACGCCGCCGAGCGCCTCGCCGGCGCCGGCCTCGAACCGGTCCTGCTGGAGCGCACCCCGGGCCGCACCAACGTGGTCGCCCGCCTCGCCGGCACCGACCCGGACGCCCCCGCCCTGCTCGTCCACGGCCACCTGGACGTCGTCCCCGCCGAGGCCGCCGACTGGACCGTGGACCCCTTCTCCGGCGAGGTCAGGGACGGGGTCGTGTGGGGCCGCGGCGCCGTCGACATGAAGAACATGGACGCGATGGTCCTGGCCGTCGTCCGGGCCTGGGCGCGGGCCGGGGTCCGGCCCCGCCGCGACATCGTCATCGCCTTCACCGCCGACGAGGAGGACAGCGCCGTCGACGGCTCCGGCTTCCTCGCCGACCGCCACCCCGGCCTCTTCGAGGGCTGTACGGAGGGGATCAGCGAGTCGGGCGCCTTCACCCTGCACACCGGCGACGGCCTGTCCCTCTACCCGATCGCCGCCGGAGAGCGCGGCACCGCCTGGCTGAAGCTCACCGCGCACGGCACCGCGGGCCACGGCTCGAAGCCCAACCGCGCCAACGCCGTCAGCCGCCTCGCCGCCGCCGTCACCCGCATCGGGGACCACGAGTGGCCGGTCCGGCCGACCGCCACCGTACGCGCCGCCCTCGCCGAACTCGCCGCGCTGTACGGCGTGGACGCCGACCCGCACGCCCCGGGCTTCGACCCCGAGACCCTCCTCGGCAAGCTCGGCCCCGAGGCCGCCGCCCTGGTCTCCGCCACCCTCCGCAACAGCGCCAACCCGACCATGCTCCAGGCCGGCTACAAGCTCAACGTCATCCCCGGCACCGCCACCGCCTACGTCGACGGCCGCGTCCTGCCCGGCGGCGAGGACGAGTTCCGCGCCACCCTCGACCGGCTCACCGGACCCGACGTGGACTGGGAGTTCCACCACCGCGAGGTAGCCCTCGAAGCACCCGTCGGCTCGCCCACGTACGCCGCCCTGCGCGCCGCCGTCGAGCGCTTCGACCCGGACGCGCGCGTCGTGCCCTTCTGCATGGCCGGCGGCACCGACGCCAAGCAGTTCTCCCGCCTGGGCATCACCGGCTACGGCTTCTCCCCGCTCAAGCTGCCGCCCGGCTTCGACTACTGGTCGCTCTTCCACGGCGTCGACGAGCGCGTCCCCGTGGAGGCGCTCCACTTCGGCGTCCGGGTCCTCGACCACGCGCTGCGCTCGCTGTAACGCCCCGCCGGCAGGAGAGAGACGTACACGACATGGTGCCCACCGGACCGTACGGCGGCTGGCCCTCGCCCATCGACGCCGCACTCGCCGCCTCCCACGACGGCCGTCCCGAATACCTCGGGACGGTCGGCGACGAGGTGTGGTGGACGGCGCCCAGGCCCGCCGAGCAGGGCCGCCGCGCCCTGGTGCGCCGCCGCGTCGGCCCGCCCGGCACCGCCGTCGAGGAGTCGGTGCTCCCGCCGCCGTGGAACGTCCGCAGCCGGGTCGTCGAGTACGGCGGGTCACCCTGGGCCGCCGTGCCCCGCCCGGCCGGCGGCCCACTCGTGGTCTTCGTCCACTTCGCCGACCAGCGGCTGTACGCGTACGAGCCCGACGCCCCCGGCGGCGTCCCGCCCCGCCCCCTCACCCCCCTCTCGCCGGTCGGCGGCGGGCTGCGCTGGGCCGACCCGGTGCTCCGGCCCGGGCACGGCGAGGTCTGGTGCGTGCTGGAGGAGTTCACCGGCCCCGGGCCCACCGAGGTGCGCCGGGTGCTCGCGGCCGTACCGCTGGACGGCTCGGCCGCGGCCGACCGGGCCGCCGTACGCGAACTCACCGACGGCCGGAACCGGTTCACCACCGGCCCCCGGATCGCGCCGGACGGGCGGCGGGCCGCCTGGCTGGTCTGGGACCACCCCCGGATGCCCTGGGACGGCAGCGAGCTGAAGGTCGCCGAGATCACCGGCACCGGCGGACTGACCCGCGTGCGCACCGTCCTCGGCGGCCCCCAGGAGTCCGTGGCGCAGGCCGACTGGGCCGCCGACGGCACCCTCCTCGCCGTCAGCGACCGCGGCGGCTGGTGGAACCCCTACCGGGTGGACCCCGACGCACCCGAAGGATCCGGCGGCAAGGCCGTCAACCTCTGCCCGCGGGACGAGGAGTTCGGCGGGGCGCTGTGGAAGACCGGGCTGCGCTGGTTCGCCCCCCTCGACGGCGGGCTGATCGCCGTCCTGCACGGCCAGGGCTCCTCCGTGCTCGGCCTCCTCGACCCCGAGACCGGGGACCTCGTCGACGCGGCCGGCCCCTGGACCTCCTGGTGCCCCACCCTCGCCGCGCACGGCACCCGGGTCGTCGGCGTCGCCGCCAGCCCGCGCAGCGGCTACGAGGTGGTGGAGCTCGACGCCTCCACCGGCCGCACCCGCGTCATCGGCGCCCGCGCCACCGACCCCGTCGACCCCGCCTACTACCCGGAACCCCAGAGCCGCACCTTCACCGGCCCCGACAGCCGCGAGATCCACGCCCACGTCTACCCGCCGCACAACCCGGGCCGGGCCGCGCCCGCCGACGAACTTCCGCCGTACGTGGTGTGGGCGCACGGCGGCCCGACCGACCACGTCGAACCCGTACTCGACCTGCACATCGCCTACTTCACCTCGCGCGGCATCGGCGTGGCCGAGGTCAACTACGGCGGCTCCACCGGCTACGGGCGGGCCTACCGCGAGCGGCTGCGCGAGCAGTGGGGCGTGGTCGACGTGGAGGACTGCGCCGCCGTCGCCCGCGCGCTGGCCGCCGAGGGCACCGCCGACCCGGCCCGGGTGGCCATCCGCGGCGGCAGTGCCGGCGGCTGGACCGCGGCCGCCTCGCTGGCCGCCACCGACGTGTACGCCTGCGGGACGATCAAGTACCCGGTGCTCGACCTCGTCGGCATCGCCGACGAGACCCACGACCTGGAGTCCCAGTACCTCACCGGGCTCGCCGGGCCCCCGGAGACCCTGGCCGTACGCTGCCGGGAACGCTCCCCGCTGGCCCGCGCCGACCGCATCCGGGTGCCCTTCCTGCTGCTCCAGGGCCTCGACGACGCGGTCTGCCCGCCCGTACAGGCCGAGCGCTTCCTCGCCCGGATGCGCGGCCGGCGGGTGCCGCACGCCTACCTCGCCTTCGAGGGGGAGGGCCACGGCTTCCGGCGGGCCGAGACCATGGTGCGCGCCCTGGAGGCCGAACTGTCCCTGTACGTCCAGGTCTTCGGCATCGACCGGGACGACGTACCCCCGCTGGAGCTCGGCACGTGAACGACGAGAACGACCGCGGGGGCGGCCCCGGGGGCGACCGCGGGAACGACCGCGGGGGCGCCGGCGGGAACGACGGCGCCAAGGTCCTCGCCGAAGGGCCGCGTGTGGTGCTCCGCCCCTACCGGCTCGACGACGGGCCCGAGTTCACCGCGCGGGTGCGCGAGAGCCGGGACCTGCACCGCCCGTGGCTCTTCCCGCCGGAGACCCCGGAGGCGTACGTGCCGTACGCCACCCGGATGATCGAGGACGACACCCGGGCCGGGTTCCTCGTGTGCGACCGGGTGACCGGGACGGACGGCGCCGTGGCCGCCGGCCCCATCGCCGGCTTCGTCAACGTCAACAACATCGTGCGCGGCGGCTTCCAGTGCGGTGCGCTCGGCTACGGGGCCTTCGCGCACGCCGCCGGCCGGGGGCTGTTCGCCGAGGCCGTGGACCTGGTCGTCGGCTACGCCTTCGGACCGCTCGGACTGCACCGGCTGGAGGCCAACATCCAGCCCGGCAACGCCCCTTCGATCGCCCTGGTGCGCGGCCGCGGCTTCCGGCTGGAGGGGTTCTCGCCCAAATTCCTGCGCATCGACGGCGAGTGGCGCGACCACGAACGCTGGGCCCTCACCCGGGAGATGACCGGCGCGGGGTGAACGGCCGGCGCCCGGCAGGCCCCGGGCGCCCACCCGGCCGGCCCCGGCCGCCACCCCCGTGGGCGCGCGCCCGCGGCCGCTGGTCCGTACCTGTGCCCGGTTTTGCCCAATCCTTGCGTGATGATCCCCTGGTGGCGTCGCCACGGGGCGTGTTCGATGAACTCCGGGGGGTGCGCCGGCGTGTGGCGTGCCGCACACGAAGGTGGGGTTTCCTTGGCCACGACCGTCCGACGCGCCGTACTGACGCTGCCCGCGGCCCCGCTGGGGCCGGAGAACCCGCTGCCCGCGCTGCGCACCCTCGACGAAGCGCACGTCCTCGACGAGCGGGCCCGCGACGGGCTGCCGCGCGAGATGGCCCGCCAAATCGGGTACGCGCCGCTGCGCGGCGTCCTGCCGGCGCGCATCCTCGACGGGTACGGACGCGAGCGCTCGGAGCGGGAGTTCGAGGCGGTGGTCATCGAGAACGCCCGGCTGCGGGCGACCGTGCTGCCCGAGCTCGGCGGGCGCGTCCACTCCCTCACCGAGAAGACCCCCGACGGGGCCGAGCGGGAGCTCCTCTACCGCAACCCGGTGTTCCAGCCCGCCGCCTTCGCGCTCAACGGGGCCTGGTTCTCCGGCGGCATCGAGTGGAACATCGGTGCCACCGGCCACACCACACTGTCCTGCGCGACCCTGCACACCGCCCTGGTCCCGGCCCCCGACGGCGGCACGATGCTCCGCATGTGGGAGTGGGAGCGGCTGCGCGACCTGCCCTTCCAGGTGGACCTCTGGCTCCCCGAGGACTCCGCCTTCCTCTACGTCGGGGTCCGCGTGCGCAACCCGCACGAGCGGCCGGCCCCGGTGTACTGGTGGTCCAACATCGCCGTGCCCGAGCACGAGGGCACCCGCGTCCTCGTCCCCGCCGACGAGGCCTGGCGGTTCGGCTACGAGCGCACCCTGAGCCGCATCCCGGTTCCCGAGTGGGACGGCGCGGACCGCACGTACCCGCTGCGCGGCGAGTACCCCGCCGACTACTTCTACGAGCTGCCCGACGGCACCCGCCCCTGGATCGCGGCGCTCGGCGCGGACGGCCGGGGCCTGGTGCAGACGTCCACCGCGGCGCTCCGCGGCCGCAAGCTCTTCGTCTGGGGCTCCGGCGCCGGCGGCCGGCGCTGGCAGGAGTGGCTCACCGAGCCCGGCACCGGCGGCTACGCCGAGATCCAGGCCGGCCTGGCCCGCACCCAGCTGGAGCACGTGAAACTGGCGGCCGGGGGCGAGTTCAGCTGGCTTGAGGCGTACGGTCCGCTCGCCGCCGATCCGGACGCGGTGCACGGCGACGACTGGGCCGGGGCCCGCGAGGAGGCCGGCGCCCGGCTGGCCGCGGCACTGCCCCCGGCCCAGGTGGACGCGGCGTACGAGGCCTGGCGCCCGTACGCCGACCGCGAGCCGGAGGAGCGCTGGGTGACCGGCTCCGGCTGGGGTGCGCTGGAAGTGGTGCGCGGCGGTCTGAAACTGCCCGGCACGCCCTTCGAGGAGGACGGCCTGGGCGAGCAGCAGACGCCCTGGCTGGAACTGCTGCGCACCGGGGCCTTCCCGGTGCCGCGCCGGGTGGTGCCGCCCGGCCCGAGCCTGGTCGCCCCGCACTGGCGGGACATGCTGGAGACCGCCCCGGCCGACCCGCTCACCGAGTACCACCTCGGGGTGGCCCAGTGGCACGCCGGGGACGTGGCGCAGGCGGTGCGCAGCTGGGAGCGCGGGCTGGAACTGGCGCCCTCCCGCTGGCCGCTGCTGCGCTGCCTGGCCGTCGCCGACGAGCTGGCCGGGGACGCGGAGCGGGCCGCCGACCGGTACGCCGAGGCCTTCGAGGACCTGTGCGAGGAGTGCCGGGGCGGCGAGGCGTGGACCGCGGCGGTGACGGCACTGGGCCGGGAGGCGCTGTCGGCCCTGCTCGCCGCCGCGCGGCCGGAGGGGGCGCGGGCGGTGTGGGACCGGCTGCCGGCCGCGGTCCGCGCCCGCGGGCGGTTCCGGCTGCTGGAGTCGCGGCTGCTGCTGGCGGAGGGCGACATCGAGGGCGCCCGCGCCGTCTTCGACGCCGGCTTCGAGGTGGCGGACCTGCGCGAGGGCGACACCGCCGTGTCCGACCAGTGGTCCCGCCTCACCGACGCCCCCGTCCCGGCCCGCTACGACTTCCGGATGCGCCCCTGAGGGGGCGGCGGGCCGCGGCCCGGCCGGCATCGCGGCCGGGCCCCCGCGTCACACCCGGCAGAGGATCTCCCCGTTCAGGACCGAGAACCAGGCGTCGGGTGCGGCCGCCCACTCGTGCCATGCGGCGGCGACCTCCGCCAGGCCCTCCCGGGTGGCGTGTCCTCCGGCGACCGCCAGGTCCGCGTACGACGAGGCGGTCGTCCGGTCCGCCCACAGCCCGCTCCACCAGGCCCGCTCCTCCGGCGTGGCGTAGCACCACGCGGTGGCCGACGCCCTGATGTCCGCGTCCGCGAACCCGGCCGCCCGCGCCCACGACAGCAGCCGCCGCCCGGCGTCCGGCTCGCCCCCGTTGGCCCGCGCCACCCGGTCGTACAGCCGCTGCCACCGCACCAGCCCCGGCACCTCGGGGAACCAGGTCATGGCCGCGTAGTCCGCGTCCCGCGCCGCGACGACCCCGCCCGGGCGGCAGACCCGGCGCATCTCCCGCAGCGCCCCGACCGGGTCGGACACGTGCTGCAGCACCTGGTGGGCGTGGACCACGTCGAAGCTGTCGTCGGGGAAGTCCAGCGCGTGCACGTCGGCCGTCGCGAACTCCACGTTCGTCAGGCCGCGTCCGGCGGCGAACGCCCGCGCCGAGTCCAGTACGCCCTCGGCGGCGTCCACCGCCGTGACCCGCCCCGGCGCCACCAGCTCCGCCAGGTCCGCGGTGATCGTCCCCGGCCCGCAGCCCACGTCCAGCAGGGCCAGGCCCGGCCGCAGCTCCCCGGTCAGGTAGGCGGCCGAGTTGGCGGCGGTGCGCCAGCGGTGCGAGCGCAGCACCGACTCGTGGTGGCCGTGCGTGTAGGTGGCGGACCCGGTGGACGCTGCGGACCCTCCCGACCCCGTGAACCCTCCCGACCCCGTGGACTCTGCGGACTCTGCGGACCCTGCGGCGCCCCGAGGCGGCGTACTGGCGGACATGGCGGCGACTCCCTTGTTCCTCCGTGCATTCCCGGTCGCTCATCACCGTAGGCGATCATGTCGCACTCTGAGATATGCGTTTCGACATGTGGACGCAATGCCTGCGGGGCAAGGGGTTCGGCCGGACCGGTGGCAGCCTGCGGGTGGGCCGAGGACAGTGGGCGGAGGAGGGGGAACGCGGGGGAGGGACGGGAGAGGACGGTGGCAGTGATGGCCGAACCCCTGCTGGACCGGCACGCGGATGCCCTGAAGCTCTTCGGCGGACTCGTCCACGCCGTGCGCCCCGATCAGTGGGACGCGTCCACGCCCTGCACCGAGTGGACCGTGCGCGACCTGGTCAACCACGTCACCGGCGAACAGCTGTGGATCCCCCCGCTGGTCTCCGAGGGCCGGACGGTCGCCGACGTCGGCGACGCCCTCTCCGGTGACCTGCTGGGCGACGACCCGGCCGCCGCCTGGGACCGCGCCGCCGAAGGCGCCTCCGCGGCCCTGGCCGAGCCCGGCGCCCTGGAGCGCACCGTGCAGCTGTCGTACGGCCCGGCCAAGGGAGCCGCGTACTGCTCCGAGCTGACCGCCGACACCGTGGTGCACGCCTGGGACCTCGCCCGCGGCATCGGCGCCGACGACCGGCTCCCGGCCGACCTGGTCGAGTTCTCCCTCAAGGAGGTCATGCCGTACGCCGGCACCCTCGCCGACAGCGGGATGTACGCCCCGCCCGTGGACATCCCCCCGGGCGCCGACGCCCAGACCCGGCTGCTGGCGCTGCTGGGGCGCACGGCCTGAGGCGCCCCGGCCCCCGGCGTGCCCGTGCCCGGCGCCCCGTGCCGCCGAGCCCGACCCGGTTTCCCGAATAAAGGGGCGGAACCGGGCAAACATCCGTATAAAGGTGGGCGGAGGACGAGGCGCGAGGACCAGGGCGTGGAGACCAGGCGCGACGACGCGGAAGGGGCGGTGACGGTCATGCGGCGGACGGCGGCGGAAGGCCGAGGCCCCGTCCGGTACGGGCCGCCCGCCCCCGAACCCGGGCTGCCCGCCCTCCCCGAACTCACCGCGGTCCTGGCCGCAGCCGCGGACCGCTCCGCCCCCGAACCCCCGGGCGGCGGCGAGCCCGTACGGGAGGCCGCGCGCGGCTACTGGGAGCGACGCGGCCTCCTCGCGGGCCCCGACCAGGTGGCCGCCGCGCCCGGGGCTCCCGCACTGCTGGTCGCGCTGCTCGGGGCGTACGGCGGCGACGTGCTGATGCCCCGCCCCTGTCCCGCCTGGTGGACCCCGCAGGTCCGGCTGCTGGGCCGGCGGGCGTACCACGTGCCCACCCCCGCCGAATGCGGCGGAGTCCCCGACCCGTACGCGCTGCTGGAGACCGTACGCCGGGTCCGCGCCGAGGGCGGCGACCCCCGGCTGGTGATGCTGTCCGTGGCCGACGACCCCACCGCCACCGTCGCCCCGCCCGAGGTGCTCCGCGAGGCCTGCGAGGCCGCCGTCTCCGAGGGGCTCCACCTGCTCAGCGACGAGACCTGGCGC
Source organism: Streptomyces sp. NPDC101132 (assembly GCF_044759225.1). Lineage (NCBI taxonomy): Bacteria > Bacillati > Actinomycetota > Actinomycetes > Kitasatosporales > Streptomycetaceae > Streptomyces > Streptomyces sp. NPDC101132. The sequence goes on along the minus strand of NZ_JBIVYX010000001.1, from coordinate 804,554 downwards.
GACACGCTGCACCGCCCGCAGGAGACCGTGCTGTTCAGCCCCGCCGAGATGTGCCCCGAGCAGGCCACCGTGCTGACCGACCTCGGCGGATCCCTCCTGCCGCCCGGCTGGCCCGCCGCCCTGGCCCGCTTCCCCGGCACCCCGCAGGGCGCCCGGCTGCGGGCCCGCACCCTCGACCGGCTCACCGCCACCGGCGCCTTCCTCGCCGCCCCCGTCGCCGCGGCCGCCGCCCACGCCCTCACCGAACCCGAGGCCGTCGCCACCCGCGCCCGCCGGGCCGCCACCCTGCACGGCCACGTCGCCACCGCCCTGCACGCCACCCTCCTGCGGGCCGGCGCCCTCGCCCGGCCCCCGCAGGCGGGCCGCCACCTCTACGCCGACCTCACCCCGCTGCGGCCCGGACTCGCCCGGCACGGCATCGGCGACGCCATGGAACTGGAGGACCACCTCGGCACCCGGCTCGGCACCCCCACCCCCGGCGGGCAGCGCTTCGGCGACGACCTCGGCGCCCCCCGCGTCCGGCTGGCCACCGGCCCGCTGCTCGGCGCCACCGAGGAGGAGCGGCTCGCCGCCCTCGCCGCCGCCGACCCGCTGACCCTGCCCCACGTGGCACGCGCACTGAGCACCTTCGGAGCGGTGCTCGCCGAACTGGAGTGACGGCACGGACCGGCGGGGCAGCGCCCCGTGACTCGCCAGGAACCGCCCGCGAATGGAGTCGCACCGATGACGGAACAGACGGAACGGACCGTGCGCGCCACCCCGCCCGCGCGCCCGGAACAGCCCGTCCGCCCCGCGCCCGGAGTCCGCCCGCTCGGCGAACTCCGCACCTGGCCCCGGTCCTTCGCCGACCGCCTCACCGCACCCCTGCCCGGCGTGCTGGGCTTCGCCCGGCTGGCCCGCGAGGGCGCGTTCCGGCCCACCGCCGAGGCGCTGAGCGGCATCCCCGACCTGCCCTTCGCCCCCGAGCGGCTGCCCCCCGCCGGCCCCGGCACGGTCACCGTCACCTGGGCCGGCCACGCCAGCTGGGTGATCAGGACCGGCGGCCTGACCGTGCTCACCGACCCGGTGTGGTCCCGCCGCATCCTCGGCACCCCCGCCCGGATGACCCCCGTCGGCGTCCGCTGGGAGGACCTGCCGCCGGTCGACGCCGTGGTGATCAGCCACAACCACTACGACCACCTCGACGTGCCCACCCTGCGCCGGCTGCCTCGCCGCACCCACCTGTTCGTCCCGGCCGGCCTCGCCCGCTGGTGCCGGCGCCGCGGATTCACCCGGGTGACCGAGCTGGACTGGTGGGAGGCCGCCGAACTCGGCGGCGTGCGCTTCGACTTCGTACCGGCCCACCACTGGTCCAAGCGCACCCTGTTCGACACCTGCCGCAGCCTGTGGGGCGGCTGGGTGCTCACCGACACGCGCACCGGTCACCGGATCCACTTCGCCGGGGACACCGGGTACGGCCACTGGTTCGCGGAGATCGGCCGCCGCTTCCCCGGCATCGACCTGGCCCTGCTGCCGATCGGCGCGTACGCCCCGCGCTGGTGGCTGCGCGACGTGCACGCCGACCCGGAGGAGGCCGTACGGGCCCACCTCGACCTGGGCGCGGCCCGGATGGCGCCCATGCACTGGGCCACCTTCGTGCTGTCCGCGGAGCCCGTACTCGAACCCCTCACCCGGCTCCGCGCCGCCTGGGCCCGCGCGGAGCTGCCCCGGGACGCCCTCTGGGACCTCCCGATCGGCGCGTCCCGGGCGCTGCCCGCCTGATCCCGTCCGCCTGATCCCGTCCGCCTGATCCCGTCCGCCTGGCCCGGCCCGCCTGGCCCGCTTGGCCCTGCCCGCCTGATCCCGCCCGCCTGGCCCGGCCCGCGGACCCCTGCCGGGGCGCGTCCGGGTCAGGCGGCGGCCGGCGCCCTGCGGCGGGCTCCCGCCCGTGCCGGAGCGGTCCCCGCGGCGGGCTCCGCATCCGCCGGGTCCCCCCGCTCGGGGTCGGTTCCGGGGTCCCGTTCCGCGGCGAGGGCCCCCAGCAGCCAGTCGTGGCACCCGCCGGGCGTGGGGGCCGGGCGGGTGCCGGGCGGGGTGAGCACCCCGGACACCAGCTCCCAGTAGCCGTCCAGCCGCGGGTCGGCGGCCAACCAGCCTGCCAGCAGCCGCCGGAAGCCCGGCGTGTCCCGGACGCCGTACGCACTCGCGTACGCATCCACGAAGCAGTCCAGCGCCTCGCCGGGCCCCGGCTCCCGGTCCCCGAGCAGCTGGGCGCCCGCGAGGTCGTACGCCTCGGCCAGCCCCCCGTACAGCACCGCGGCCTCGCGCGCGCCGGCGGACCGGTGCGCCTCCGGCTGGCAGGCCGCGCCGCCGGTGCACGGGTCCGAGGCGAACGCGTACAGCCGGGCGAAGGCCAGCACCTGGGCCGGCGCCGGGTCGTCCGGGGGCTGGGGCACGGCGCGTTCGAGGAACGCGGAGGCCGCCGGTGCCGCCATGCGAGGCGGCAGCCAGGCGCGCCAGAACCGGGCCAGTGGCGCCGTGCTCGGCGGGGCACCCACCGCGCCGACCAGCCGCAGCCGCTCGGCCCGCTCCGCCGGCGGGCTCTCGTGCACCAGCCGCAGGGCCGCCTCGCGCCAGCGCAACGCCCGCAGCTGCGAACCGAGTTCCCGCAGGTGGCCGGCGACCGCGTCCTCCAGGGCGCCGCCGGGGGCGCCCGCCGCGCCCTCGTCCTCCTCCTCCAGCACCCGGCGCACCTCGGGCACGGGCAGGTCCAGCGCGCGCAGCGAGCGGATCAGGCGCAGCCGGTCGAGTGCCTCGGGGCCGTACCTGCGGTGCCCTCCCGCGCTGCGGGCGGCCTCGGGGAGCAGGCCGTTGTCGGAGTAGAAGCGGACCGACTTCACCGTGGCGCCGGCCCGTTCGGCGAGCTCTCCGATGCTGCACAGGCCGTCATGCGACGAGAACACTTGAACCTCCCGCTGGGGGAGTTCCTACCGTACCGGCGAGCGCGGACGGGCGAACCGACGACCGATCCGGTCCGCGCGGCCGAGACGTACGTGAGGAGAGGGCCATGACCGTATTCATCCTGGTGTCCGGCGTGTTCACCGGCGGGCACGTCTGGGAGCGGACCGCCGAGCGGCTCACCGCGGCGGGTGCGACGGCCCACGCCGTGACCCTCACCGGCATGACCGGACCGGAGCCCACGGGGGTGGCTCCGGCCCGGGACGTGCGGGACGCCGACCTGGAGGCGCACATCGCGGACGTGGTCCGGGCCGTCGACGCGGTCCCCGTGGACGCGGCCGGTGAGGGGATCGTGCTGGTCGGCCACGACTACGGCATCCACCCGGCGGTCGGCGCCGCCGACCGGCGCGCCGACCGCGTCCGCCGGGTCGTGTACCTCGACTCCGGCATGCCGATGGACGGGGTCCCCGCCCTGGCGGCCGTCCCGGACCAGGGCGTGCGCGACGACCTCGTACGCCGGGCCGCAGCGGGGACCGCCGGACCACTGGCGCCCCCCGCGGGCCCCGAGGAGTGGCAGCGCTGGGGCAGCACCGCGGGTGTCCCCGCCGCGGCACTCGACCGGCTGACCGCCCTCGCCGCGCCGCAGCCCGCGGGCACCCTCCTCCAGCCGCTGGCCCTGACCGGCGCGGTCGGGGCGGTGCCGACCACCGGCGTCCTGTGCACGCTCAACGGACCGGGCATCGCCCTGCTGGAGGCCCTGGTGGGCTTCGGCGACCCCGCCCTGAAGGCGCTCGTCGACCCGCGGGTGACGTTCTTCGAGCTGCCCACCGGCCACTGGCCGATGCTGTCCTGCCCCGACGAGGTGGCCGGCGTCCTGCTGGCGGCGGCCGCCGACGAGGGCCACCGGCTCGACCCGGCGACCGCCGAAGTCCCCGGACACCTGCGGCCCTTCGCCCTGGACGTGCCGGAGCGGCCGCGCGAGCGGCACGACAACGTCGACCTGTACCTGCCCGACGCGGCCGGCGGCCGGGCCGCCCCGCTCCCCGCCGTCGTGATCATCCACGGCGGACCGGTCCCCGCCGAGGCGCGGCCGACGCCGCGCGACTGGCCGGCGATCGGCGGGTACGCCCGCCTCGCCGCCGAGGGCGGGGTCGTCGGCGTGACCCTGGACCACCGGCTCCACGACCTCGCCGACTTCGACCGCGCCGCCGGGGACGTCGCCGCGGCGGTGGAACGCGTACGGGCCGACCCGCGGATCGACGGCGACCGCATCGCCCTGTGGTTCTTCTCCGGCGGCTCGCCGATGAGCGCCGACTGGCTCGGGGCGCCGCCTGCCTGGCTGCGCTGCCTGGCCGCCACGTACCCGGTGATGGACCCGCTGCCCAACTGGGGCCTCGCGGACAGCCGGTTCCACCCGGCGCGCGCCCTGCCCGCCGCGGGCGGCCTGCCGGTGGTGCTCACCCGGGCGGGCCTCGAACAGCCGGCGATCCTGGAGACGGTCGACGCGTTCCTGGCCGTCGCGAAGGAGTGCCGGGCCCGTGTGGAGGTGGTCGAGGTGCCGAACGGCCACCACGGTTTCGAGACCCTCGACCCGACCGACGAGTCCCGCGCCGCGATCCGCCGCTCGATGGCCGCCGTACTGGCCCACCTGAAGGCCTGACGACCAGCCCGCCCGAAACCGGCCCGGCCGCCCCGAAACCGGCCCGGCCGGGTCCCCACCGCGCACTCGGCGGGGACCCGGCCGGGCCCTTGAACGGGCCGGTCTCACGAACGGGCCGGTCGGACGGGCGCTGCGGCGCTCCACGGCGCGGCGGCGCTCCCGGGAGCGGCTACGCGGGACGGTGGCGCAGGCGGCGCCAGAGCGTCGGGGCCGCACTGAGCAGGAGGGCCAGGGCCACCGCCAGGACCAGGCCCTTCCACGGCTCGTCGAACAGCGAGCCGCCCAGGATCCCGATCAGCTGGTACGTGGCCGCCCACGCCAGGCAGGCCGGCAGGTCCCCGCGGGCGAACGTGCGCAGCGGCATCTCCGCCAGCAGGCACGCCAGCATCACCGGGATCCGCCCGGCCGGCACCAGCCGCGAGACCACCAGCACCGCCACCCCGTGCTCGGTCAGCCGGTCCTGCGCGGCCGCCAGCGTCTCCGGCGCCGCCCGGCCCCGCAGCGCGCCCAGCCACCGCGAGCCGTTGCGCGACCGCACCCCGCGCTGCCCGAGCCAGTACAGCGCCAGGTCCCCGGTGAAGGCACCCAGCGCCGCCACCACGAAGACCAGCGCCAGCCCCCACGGCAGCGTCGCGTGGTGCAGCGCGACCACGGCAGCCGAACTCACCAGCGCCCCCGTGGGAATCACCGGCATCAGCGCCCCCAGGGCCACCAGCAGGAACAGCGCCGGGTAGCCCACCGCCTGCTGCGCCGACTCCGGTGGCACCTCCCGTGCCACCTCCAGCAGCATCACGCCACCACGCTCTCGCCGTGCCCCAGCGGCTCCGCCGCCACCCCCGGCGCCAGCGCGGCCGCGTGCCGGACGAACTCGTCCCCGGGAGCGTGGAACTCGTGCGGCCGCACCGCGTCCATCCCGATCGGCCAGTACGTGCCGTAGTGCACCGGCACCGCCCGCCGCGGCCGGCCCACCCGCACCAGCTCGGCCAGCGCCCGCGCCGCCCGGCGCGCGTCCAGGTGGCCGGGACCCAGGAACGGACCCCAGCCGCCGACCGGCAGCAGCGCCACGTCCACCGGCCCCACTTCCTCGGCCATCGAGTCGAACAGCCCGGTGTCGCCGGCGAAGTACGTCCGGTCCTCGCCCTCCACCACGTACCCCAGCGCGGGCGCGACCCGGGGCCCGAACGGCAGCCGCCGCCCGTCGTGCCGGGCGCTGACCACCCGTACCGTCAGGTCCGCCACCCGCACCTCGTCACCGGGCGCCACCTCCGTCAGCGACAGCCCGGGCAGCCGGGCCAGCGACGGCACCGCCCGCACCGCCCCGCGCGGCACCAGCACCCGGGTGCCCGGCGCCAGCCGGGCCAGGGAGGGCACGTGCAGGTGGTCGGCGTGCAGGTGCGAGACCAGCACCGCCTCGGCCACGGCCGCCGCGGCCGGCGGCGGAGCCCCGCGGCGCCGCCGCAGATGGGCCAGCCGCCCGGCGAACAGCGGATCGGTCAGCAGCCGCACCCCGGAGTCCTCGACCGTACAGGTGGCATGACCCCACCAGGTGATCTCCACCGGCACGCGCACCCCTCCTCGACCACCACGCCCCGCCCGAAAAACCGACCACTGCCCCGAGCCTAGGCCGCCCGCGCGCGGAACGCCCGGTTCACCCGGTCGGCAGCGTGAAGCGGCGGACCACCTCGAAGCTCAGGTTGTCGTAGTTGGCGGTGAAGAACGGCGACACCGCCAGCTCCGTGCCCGAGGCCGCGTCCCGGGCCACCACGCGCGACCGGCGCGCCGTCTTGTCCAGGTCCGCCGCGTGGGCGCGGCCCAGCCGGACCGTGCGGGCCACGGCGTCCGCCCGTACCGTCAGGAAGCAGTCCCACACGCCCGGGCCGATCGGCCCGCCGCCGTCCACCGTGGACAGCTCCAGGTCCACCCGGAAGCCGGCCGTGCCCAGGTCCACGCCGCGCCGGGTGCCCTCCTCGGCCAGCTCCGGCGTCGGCCGCGGTGTCACCGGCACCGTCAGCTCGCGGCCGGTCGCCCGCTCGCGCAGCACCAGCTCGGACGGCTCGGGGCCGGTGCCGTACGCCTCCAGGTACGCGTGCCCGGTCAGCCGGACCAGGCTCTCCTTCCAGCCCACCGACCGCAGGTGGTGCTGCGCCTTCACCGTGTCCGTGACGTCGAAGAGCTCGTCCGGCAGCCCCGCGGCCGGGTCCCGGAAGCCCGGGAACGCCTTGTACAGCCGCCCGCCGTCGGCCACCAGCTCCGGCGGGTTCTTCGCCTGGTCGTACCCGGCCAGCACCTCGAAGGCGTCCATCCCCCCGCCCAGGAAGCAGTACAGGCGGATCGCGTCGAGCTGCGTCAGCTCGCTCGCCATCTCCGGCGACCAGTACGCGTCGCACAGCAGCCGGCCGCGCCGGAAGACCTCCGCCGAGAACTCCGGGTAGTCCCGCCGCGCCCACGCCGCCGGCCGCAGCGCCTTGGCCAGCAGCGCCCGGAAGTGCCGGCCCAGCATCCGGCGCCGCCCGACCGGGTCCTGCACGCGCTCGGCCACCATGGCCATCACGCGCTCGATGTGCTCCACCGTCTCGTGCGCGGTGCGGCTGCGCTGCGTGATGTTCTGGCCGTCCTCGCGGCGCCGCAGGTAGTAGCAGTCGTAGTCGCCGACCACGGAGATCTTCCCGGCGGCCAGGTACGCCTCCGTCACGAACAGCTGGTCCTCGCCGAACCACAGGTCCTCGGGGTAGCGGATGCGGTCCCGCTCCAGGATCCGCCGCCGGATCAGCTTCGCGCTGTGCAGGGCCCGGTACACCTCCGAGGTGTACAGGTCGGCCTGCTCGGCGTGCCGGTGCGCCTTGTCCGACACCGTCCGCCCCAGGCCCACCAGCCGGCCCAGCACCACGTCGCTGCCCTGCGTGTCGGCCATCCGCATCAGCCGCTCCAGGGTCTCGGGACCCAGCAGGTCGTCGGCGTCGACGACGTACACGTACCGGCCCCTGGCCAGGTCCAGCGCCCGGTTGCGCGGCCGGCTCGGGCCGCCGGAGTTGGCCTGGTGCACCACCCGCACCTGCGGGTAGCGGGCGGCGTAGCGGTCCAGCTCGGCCCCGCTGCCGTCCGTCGAGCCGTCGTCGACCGCGATCACCTCGATCCGCTCGACCCCCAGCGACTGGCCGACCACCGAGTCCAGGCACTCGGTGAGGTACGGCATCGCGTTGTAGACCGCGATCACCACGGAAATGTCCGGTTCGCGCTCGGGCTGCGGGGGTGGGCTGGGAAGGTACGTGCTCATTGCCGGATTTTCCCGTTTCTGCGCGGCTGGCCAGGGCGTTGGAGGAGCGTACGAAACCTCTTCGGCACCCGGGGCGGCCGGGGTCCCGCCCGAGGTTTTCGCCTCCCGCCACCCCCTCCTCGCGGACCGCCGATCGGAGTATGGTCGGGCGCCATGGATGAGGTGCGCGTGGCCGCGATCGCCAGTCTGGCCCCGCTCGAACAGCTCGACGCCGACCCGTTCGTCGTCGACACCCGCAGCCAGCACGCCATGTGCGCGCGCTGGGCCGCCGACCAGGGGTACGTGGTGACGCGGCAGCTCTTCTTCTACGGGCTGCGCGCGGACCACATCGGGCTCTGGTCCGACATCGACGCCGGGCAGGTGGACCTGTTCGTCGCCCCCAACCAGCGCGTCCTGGAACGCGCGCTGAGTTCCGTGGCCGAGTTCACCGCCGAGTGCGCGCGGCGCGGGGTGCGGCTGGAGACGGTGGGCGCCGACGAACCCACGTACACCGCCGCCATGAAGGCCGAGGTCCACCGCAGGCTCTCCATGCCGACCGCGGGCTACGACGGGACCTGAGCCGACGCCGGCCGCGGGCCGGGCGGGGTGCGCACTGGCCGGGTGCCGCGTGGGTGCCGGCGGGGTGCCGACCGGATGCCGACCGGGCGCCGGCCGGGCGCCGGCCGGGCGCCGGCCGGGGGCCGGTCCGGAGTCGGGGGCGCCGCCGGGCCGAGCCGCCGACCGCCGGCGCCCCGGCGGTTCCGGCACGTACCCCGCCCGCGGCGCGTACGGCCGGGTCGGCGTCCGTCGCGCACCCTCCGCGCCCGGCACGCGCCGCACGTGGCCCCACGGGACGTGACCGCGCCCCGCGTACCCCGCCTGCGGCGCGTGCCCCGGCCGCCCCGCCCGCCCCGCCCCCGGCGGTACCCCGCGCCCGAATACGTCGTAAAGCGCACCATTCGTGCGACGCTGGGGCGGGGGACCCGCGAGCCGCGGGCCGGGAGCCGAAGGCGGGTGGCGGGGTGCTGCGAGGGCGATGGCGGACCGCGGGCGGGGCGCTGCTGCGCGTCCTGGTGGTCTGGGCGGTCTCCACCCTCACGATGCTCGCCCTGGCCGGCCTGCTGCCCGAGTTCCAGCTCCAGTCCGACGACGGCGACAGCATCACCCGGATCGCGCTCACCGCCGCCTGGGGCGCCGGCGCCTTCGGCGTCCTCAACGCCCTGGTCTGGCCGGTCCTGGTGCGCGCCCTGCTGCTCGTCCCGGCCCTCGTCCTCGGCCTGCTGGTGTTCTTCCTCAACGGCTCGCTGCTCCTGATCGCCCTCGACCTGATCCCCGACGGCCGCGGCGAGGCGGACCCGGAGACCGCCGTCGTGGTCGCCGCCGTGATGTCGGCCGTCGCCTCGGCCACCGCCACCGCCCTCGCCGTCCGCGACGACGACGCCTACCGCCGCCGCCTCTCCCGGCTCGCCGACCGCAAACGCCGGCGCCGCGGCCGCGGCCCCGCACCCGGCGCCCCGGACCGCGTCCCCGGCCTGCTCTTCCTCCAGCTCGACGGCGTCGGCCACGACGTGCTGCGGCAGGCGCTGGCCGAGGGCCTGATGCCCACCGTCGCCGGCTGGCTCGACGCCGGCGGCCACCGGCTGACGCCCTGGCACACCGACTGGTCCAGCCAGACCGGCGCCAGCCAGCTCGGCATCCTCCACGGCACCAACTTCGACGTGCCCGCCTTCCGCTGGTACGAGAAGGACACCGGCGAGATCGTCGTCTGCAACCGGCCCACCAGCGCCGCCGAACTGCAGCGCCGCGCCATCGCCCGCACCAAGGACGGCGGCCTGCTCACCCTCGACGGCGCCAGCCGCGGCAACCTCTTCAGCGGCGGTGCCGACCAGCTCGCCCTGGTGCTGTCCCTGTCCGCCCGCCGGGGCCGCGCCAACCGGTCCCGGGCCGGCTACTTCGCGTACTTCTCCGACCCCGCCAACGCCGTGCGGACCGCCCTCTCCCTGGCGGCCGAGGTGGTGCGCGAGATCGCCCAGTCGCTCTCGGCCCGGCTGCGGGGCGACCGCCCGCGCGTCTCCCGCGGCGGCGCCTACCCCTTCATCCGGGCCTTCGCGACGGTCGTCGAACGCGACGTGGTGGTGGCCGCCGTGATGGGCGACCTGCTCGCCGGGCGCGCCGCCGTCTACGCCGACCTGGTCGCGTACGACGAGGTGGCCCACCACTCCGGCCCCCGCAGCCGGGACGCCGGCAAGGTCCTCGAACGCCTGGACCGCAGCATCGCCCTGATCGCCAAGGCGGCCGAACACGCTCCGCGCCCCTACCGGATCGTGCTGCTCTCCGACCACGGCCAGAGCCCGGGCGAGACCTTCCTCGGCCGGTACGGGCTCACGCTGAAGGACCTGGTCCGGGCCGGCTGCGGGCTGCCGGTCTCCCGCCGGGCCGGCCGCACCCGCAGCGGCGCCGAGGCGCGGGCCGCCGTACGCGCGGCCCTGCACCGGCCGGTCGAGGAGGAGGAGGGGGAGGAGGCGCCCCCGGCCCGCCGCTCGGAGCCGGTGGTGCTCGCCTCGGGCAACCTGGGCCTGATCTCCTTCCCCGACCTGCCCGGCCGGGTGACCCGGCAGCGCATCGAGCGCCGGCACCCGGCTCTGCTGGCCACCCTCGCCGCCCATCCCGGCATCGGCTTCCTGCTGGTGCGCGACGGGAGCGGCGGCTCGGTGGTGCTGGCCGGCGGCGGGGCCGAGGCCCGGCTGGACGAACCGGGCGCGCTGGAGACCCTGCTCGCGGACTTCGGGCCGGGCGCGGCAGAGGCCGTACGGCGCACCGATACCTTCCCGCACGTCGCGGACGTCATGGTCAACTCCGCCTACCACCCGGACACCGGGGAGGTGCACGCCTTCGAGGAGCAGATCGGCTCCCACGGCGGGCTCGGCGGCGAGCAGAGCCGGCCCTTCCTGCTCTGGCCGGTCGAGCTGTCGGCGCCCGGGGAGCCGGTCGGCGCGGAGCGGGTGCACCGGGTGCTGCGCCGCTGGCTGCGCGAGGGCGCGGGACCGGAGGTGCCGGTGGAGGCGGAGGTCCCGGTGGGGGCGGAGAAACCGGCGCCGGACGCGGTGGAGGATCACCGGCCCGGAGCCGTTCCGGACGCAACACTTCCGCCCGGCGGGGCCGTCGTACGGGACGAAACACGCTGATTTTGCCGCGCCCCGGCCGTACCCGACCATGGTCGCGTTTTTGGCAACGCACCGAGTCGAAGGCTGTACAACCGCACATGACCACCCCCATAGCCGCGGACGGGGCCACAAGCCGCCACTCCCGGCGATTCGGACTGCCCGTCGCGACCGCACTGGTCATGGGCAACATCATCGGAGGCGGCATCTTCCTGCTGCCCGCCTCCGTGGCCCCCTTCGGCACCGTCAGCCTGGCCGCCTTCGGGGTCCTCACCCTCGGCGCGATCGCCCTCGCGCTGGTCTTCGGCCGGCTGGCCGGGCGCCACCCGCAGACCGGCGGCCCCTACGTGTACGCGCGCGCCGCCTTCGGCGACTTCGCCGGGTTCCTGGCCGCCTGGAGCTACTGGATCACCACCTGGGTCTCCAACGCGGCCCTCGCCGTGGCCGCCGTCGGCTACCTCGACGTCCTCCTCCCGCTGGGGTCCGCCTGGTCCGCGTGCCTGGCCGCCCTGCTGATCCAGTGGCTGCCCGCGCTCGCCAACCTGGCCGGCACCCGGTACGTGGGCGCCGTACAACTGGTCGCCACCGTGCTGAAGTTCGCACCGCTGCTGCTGGTGGCCGTCGGCGGCCTGTTCTTCTTCGACCCGGACAACCTCGGGCCCTTCCTGGCCGAGGGCGAGACCCCGCTCGGCGCGGTCTCGGCCGCGGCCGCGATCCTGCTCTTCAGCTACCTGGGCGTCGAGTCCGCCGCGGTCAGCGCCGGCGAGGTCCGCGACCCGGGGCGCACCGTCGGCCGGGCCACCGTCCTCGGCACCCTGGGCGCGGCCGTGGTCTACCTGCTGGGCACCCTCGCCGTCTTCGGCCTGGTCGCCCACGACGAACTGGTCACCTCCCAGGCGCCGTTCTCCGCCGCGGTCGACGCCATGTTCGGCGGCACCTGGGGCGGGGCGGCCGTGGCCTGCGCGGCCCTGGTGTCGATGACCGGCGCGCTGAACGGCTGGACCCTGCTGAGCGCGCAGACCCCGTACGCGGCGGCCCGCGACGGGCTGTTCCCGCAGGTGTTCACGGTGAAGCGGCGCGGGGTGCCCGTGGCCGGCGTGCTGGTCACCGTGGTCCTGGCCTCGGCCCTCACCGTCTACAACTTCACCGCCGGGCCGGCCGGGGTCTTCGAGGTGCTGGTGCTGGTCACCACCTTCACGGCCACCGTGCCCTACCTGCTGTCCACCGCCGCCCAGCTGTACTTCCTGGCCTCCGGGCAGCACGAGCGGGTGAGCCGCGGCCGGCTGGTCCGCGACGCGCTGCTCGCCGGAGCGGCCTTCGCCTTCTCGATGTGGCTGGTCGCCGGCTCCGGGTACGCGGCCGTCTACCAGGGCGTGCTGTTCCTCTTCGCGGGCGTGCCGGTGTACGCCGTGCTGGCCGCGCGGAGGCGGCGTACGGCGACGGGGGAGCAGGCGGCCGAACCCGTACCGGGGGCCGGGCCCGTGCCGGCCTCCGCCCCCGTACCCGCCTCCGGGCCCGTACCGGCCTCCGCCCCCGTACCCGCCTCCGCCCCCGTACCGGCCTCCGGGCCCGTACGCGCGCCCGCCGGCCGGTAATTCGGCTGCGCCGCGGATCCGGCGCGCCCCAGACTGTGGGCGCACCGGATCCGCCCGGACCGGGCACCCAGACCCCCCGGAGGGACCCCCGCCGTGCAGGCCGCCGTCGCCGTCACCCCCGCCCAGGTTCCCGAACTCCTCCTCGGCCTCGCGACCGTGCGGCCGGTGTTCCTGTGGGGTGCGCCCGGCATCGGGAAGTCGTCGCTGGTCAGGAAGTTCGCCGAATCGCTGGGCCTGGAGTGCGTGAGCCTGCTCGGCACCCAGCTTGCCCCCGAGGACCTGATCGGCGTCCCCCAGATCCGGGACGGCCGGTCGGTGTTCTGCCCGCCCGAGGCGATCGCCCGCGACGAGCCGTACTGCCTCTTCCTGGACGAGCTGAACGCGGCCACCCCGGACGTCCAGAAGGCGTTCTACTCGCTGATCCTCGACCGCCGCATCGGTTCCTACGAGCTGCCCGCCGGCTCCATCGTGATCGGCGCGGGCAACCGCGCCACCGACAACGCCCTGGCCCGGCCCATCGCCTCGGCACTGGTCAACCGCCTCACCCACGTGCACCTGACCGCCTCGGCCGGCGACTGGCTGGTGTGGGCGGGCGAGCACGGCATCCACCCCTGGGTGACCGACTACCTGACCGACCGCCCCGACCACCTGTGGTCCGCCCCGCCCAAGACCGAGGAGCCCTTCTCCACGCCCCGCTCCTGGCACATGCTCTCCGACGCCCTGCACTCCTTCGGCGACGGCCTCGACGAGGAGACCCTCAAGGTCGTCGCGCACGGCACCCTCACGCCCGCGCACGCCGTCTCCTTCTGCGGGTACGCGAAGATCGTCCGCCACACCTTCGGCATCGAGGCGATCATCAAGGGCGACGCGTCCTGGCCGGGCCGGCCGCAGGACCGGGACCTGCTCTACTACCTGGCGGAGGCCTTCCGGGGCCGCCTGGTCAAGGAGCTGCCCGCCCGCAGGGAGCACGCCTCGCCCGCCCTCCGGCAGACCGCGCACCGGGCCAAGTCCCTGCTCGTCCAGCTGGCCGAGATCTCGGTGGAGGTCGCCCAGACGGTCATCGCCGACGACGCCGACGGACAGCCCGTGCTGCCCGCCTGGTTCCTCATCGAGGCGGCCCGCGACATGCCGCGCCTGGTGGAGGCCCGCCGGTGAGCCGCCCGGCGCGCAAGGCGGCCGACCGCCCCGACCCGGCGGCCCAGGCCTTCGCGGCCGGCCTCGCGCTGATCAAGCGGAATCCCGCCTCCGCCGCCGTGGAGGCCGAGTTCTGCCGGAGCCCCGACTGCGGCCTCGCCCCCCGCCGCGGCCTGACCCGGGTGGACTCCAACGGCTCCGTGCACGTCCACCCCAGCCGCCTCGCCGAGCCCGCCGCATGGGCCTGGTCGATCGCCCACAGCCTGCTCCACCTCGGTTTCGGCCACCTCCCGGCGAGCCGCGAGGCCGACCGCCCCGAGCCGGACGGCCCCCTCCTCGCGGCCCGCTGCGCCGTGGTCAACCGCTTCCTGCTCACCTTCCCCGCCGGCCGCGCGCCCGACGGCCTGCCCGGGGCGTACCCCGGCGGCGACGAGGAGGAGCTGGCCGCCCGCTGGCGCCGCGACGGCATCCCGGCCGGGTACCGGGACTGCGGCTCCGCACCCGGCGAGCCCGACCAGATCCTGCGGACGTGGCCCTACGGGGGCCTCGCCCCCACGGACTGGGAGGCCGCCTTCGCGCAGGCCCTCACCCGCAGCATCTCGGAGGCCATGGACACGGCCGGCGGGCGCCGCGACCGCAGCACCGGCGAGCTGGTGCCGCAGCGCCCCTGGGACCGCGCCCTGAACTGGTTCGTCTCCTCGTATCCGCTGCTCGGCGGCCTCGCGGCGGGCCTGACCGTGGTCGCGGACGCCGAGCTGGCCCGCACCCACGACATCGCCGTGGCCGCCGTCAGCGCGGCCGCGGGCGAGATCTACGTCAATCCGCTGCGCCGCCACACCGATCCCGAGTGGCGGTTCGTCCTGGCCCACGAGATGCTGCACGCCGCGCTGCGGCACGGCGAGCGCTGCGGGGCGCGCGACCCGTACCTCTTCAACGTCGCCGCCGACTACGTCGTCAACGGCTGGCTGGTGGAGATGGCGGTGGGCGACATGCCCGAGGGCCTGCTGTACGACCCGGACCTGCGGGACCTGTCCGTGGAGGAGGTGTACGACCGCATCGCCGGCGAGCTGCGGCGCCGCCGCCGGCTCGCCACCCTGCGCGGCAAGGGCCGCGGCGACATGCTGGGCGAGCCGCTCGCGCACGCGGCCGGCCGCCCGTACACCGACCTCGACGCCTTCTACCGGCGCGGCCTGGTCCAGGGCCTGGACCTGCACCGCCACCAGGAGCGCGGGATGCTGCCCGCCGGACTGGTCGAGGAGATCCGGGCGCTGGCCCACCCGCCGGTGCCCTGGGACGCGCGGCTGGCCCGCTGGTTCGACGCGTACGTGCCGCGGCCCGAGCCGGTGCGCAGCTACGCCCGCCCCGCCCGCCGCCAGGCCGCGACCCCGGACATCCCGCGGGCCGGCCGGTACCTCCCGCCCGAGGAGAGCCCCCGGTGCACCTTCGGGGTGGTGCTGGACACCTCCGGCTCCATGGACCGGGTGCTGCTCGGGAAGGCGCTCGGGGCCATCGCCTCGTACGCGGCGGCCCGGGACGTGCCGGCGGCGCGGGTGGTGTTCTGCGACGCCGCCGCCCACGACGCCGGGTACCTCCAGCCCGCCGACATCGCCGGCCGGGTACGGGTACGGGGGCGCGGCGGCACGGCCCTGCAGCCCGGCATCGACCTGCTGGCCCGGGCCCCGGACTTCCCGGCGGCCGCGCCGGTGCTGGTGATCACCGACGGGTGGTGCGACGTGCTGCGGATCCGCCGCGAGCACGCCTTCCTCGTACCGCAGGGGGCGTCGCTGCCGTTCACGCCGCGCGGGCCGGTCTTCCGGCTGGCCTGAGCGGGGGAGGCCCCCGCACGGCGAAGGTCCCCGCACGGCGAAGGCCCGCGGTCCCCGAGGGGGCCGCGGGCCTTGGCGCGTACCGCCGGTGCGACTAGTCGAGGTAGTCGCGCAGCACCTGGGAGCGGGACGGGTGGCGCAGCTTCGACATCGTCTTCGACTCGATCTGCCGGATCCGCTCGCGCGTGACGCCGTACACGCGGCCGATCTCGTCCAGCGTCTTCGGCTGGCCGTCGTTCAGCCCGTACCGCATGGACACGACACCCGCCTCACGCTCGGAGAGCGTGCCCAGGATCGACTGCAGCTGCTCCTGGAGGAAGGTGAAGGAGACCGCGTCGGCCGGGACCACGGCCTCGGAGTCCTCGATGAGGTCACCGAACTCGCTGTCTCCCTCCTCACCCAGGGGGGTGTGCAGGGAGATCGGCTCGCGGCCGTACTTCTGGACCTCGATGACCTTCTCCGGGGTCATGTCGAGCTCCTTGCCCAGCTCCTCCGGGGTGGGCTCGCGGCCCAGGTCCTGGAGCATCTGGCGCTGCACACGGGCGAGCTTGTTGATGATCTCCACCATGTGCACCGGGATGCGGATGGTGCGCGACTGGTCGGCCATGGCGCGCGTGATCGCCTGCCGGATCCACCAGGTCGCGTAGGTGGAGAACTTGAAGCCCTTGGTGTAGTCGAACTTCTCGACCGCACGGATCAGACCGACGTTGCCCTCCTGGATCAGGTCCAGGAAGAGCATGCCGCGGCCCGTGTAGCGCTTGGCGAGGGAGACCACGAGACGGAGGTTGGCCTCCAGCAGGTGGTTCTTCGCCCGGCGGCCGTCCTCGACCAGGATCTCCAGCTCGCGCTTGAAGGTCGCCTCGTGGTCGTCCTCCTCCTCCAGCTTGTACTCGGAGAAGAGACCGGCCTCGATGCGCTTGGCCAGCTCGACCTCCTGCTCGGCGTTGAGCAGCGGGACCTTGCCGATCAGCTTGAGGTAGTCCTTGACCGGGTCGGCGGTGGCACCGGCCACCATGACCGTCTGCGCCGGGGCGTCGTCGTCGTCCTCGTCCGACAGCACGAATCCCTGGCCCGCGCCGGCCTTCTGCGTGTCCTCCTCCGGCTCGTCGGCGAGCTCCTCCGCCCACTCCTCGCCCTCGACGAGCTCGACGTTCTCGCCCGCGTCGGCGTCCTTGGCCGTGGTCTTCTTCGCGGCGGTCTTCTTGGTCGCCGCCTTCTTCGCGGTGGCCTTCTTGACCGCGCGCTTCTTCGGCTCGGCGGCCGCGGCGGCGGTCTCCGCCTCGGCGGGAGAGGCGGTCGGCTGAGCGGATATCGCCGCCGCGGGGGCGGCGGCCGGGGCGGCCGCGGTCTTGCGGGCGCCGATGGGGCGCGGCGCAGCCGCCGCCTTCTTGGCCACGGCGCGGGCCGGGGCCGCCGCGGCCTTGCGCGGCTTCTTCGCGGCGGTCTTGGCGGCGGGCGCGGCGCTGACGTGCAGGGCCACCCCCTCCTCGTCCAGGACCTGGTTCAGGCTGCGCAGGACCCGCTTCCACTGGTCCACCGGGATGCGGCCGGCCTCGAAGGCCTGGCGCACGTCGTCACCGTTGATGTGACCCTGCTCGCGGCCGCGCTCGACGAGCGCGACGAGGGCCTCGGATTCGGCGATCTCCGGAGGGAACGTACGGGACGGGCTGAGCGACACAAGGAGCCTCTCGTTGCGAACAGATTAAGGACGGCGGGACATCATCGCGCGACTGCGGGGAAACGGGCCAATCCGGGTCGGTATTCCCGTCCCCTCCAACGTGCCGCGCGACGACACCTGTCGGTTCATCGCGTGCCCGAGTCGATTCGTTACGCGCGGAATTGAGTGACCTGCGCCACGCCGTGGCGGCGGACCGTCCGGGATCAGCCCGGTTTGCGGGCCTCGATCAGGAAGCGGGCGGTGTGCGCGACGAACGGGCCCTCGCGCTCGATCCGTTCGTGGAGCTCGCGCAGCCGCTCGCGGTGGTGGCCGACGGTGAAGCCGGGAACCATCCAGATCACCTTCCGCAGGAAGTAGATCACGGCCCCGATGTCGTTGAACTCGGTGCGCAGCCGTTCCGAGCGGAGATCGGTCACCTCCAGGCCGGCCGCTGCCGCGTCCCGGGCGGCGTCGTCGGGGTGCCGGGCGTTGCGCACCTCCTCGGGCTGCGGGCCGAGGAAGAACTCCACCAGCTCGAAGACGCTGGCCGGCCCGACCTGCTGCGAGAAGTAGGTGCCGCCGGGGCGCAGCACCCGCGCGATCTCGTCCCACCAGATGGTCACCGGGTGCCTGCTGGTCACCAGGTCGAAGGCGGCGTCCCCGAAGGGCAGCGGGGGCTCGTCCTCGTTGGCGACCACGACCGCGCCGAGCGGGTGCAGCAGTCGGGTGGCCTTGGCGACGTTCGGGGGCCAGGACTCGGTGGCGGCCATCAGCGGCGGCAGCTTCCCCGCGCCGGCCAGCACCTCGCCGCCGCCGGTCTGGACGTCCAGGGCCGCCTGCACCCCGGCGAGCTTCTCGCCGAGCATCCGCTGGTAGCCCCAGGAGGGGCGCTGTTCGCTGGCCCGGCCGTCCAGCCAGGAGAAGTCCCAGCCGTCGACGGAGACGGTCTCGGCCTCGGCGACGAGACGGTCGAAAGTAGGTGACATGTCTTGATCGTCCCAGCCGGGGTGCCGGTTCTGCCACCCGATATGGGTGCGGGGCCCCGGTGGCGGGTGCCCGCCGGGCCGTCCCGGCCGGTCGACTACAGTGGGCGGCGGGCCGTGACTGGCGCTTGGGTGGATCACCACCGGGGAGCGGCCCGGCGTACACGGCGGCCGCCGCGGTACGCCGTTGCCGCGCGCCTGGGCGAACCGCGATCCGCAGCGACGTTCAGGAGACCCCGTGACGACTGCCCAGACTGCCCGCCTGATGGACGGCACCGCCGTCGCCCGCCGCATCACCGAGGCCACCGCCGCGAACGCGGCGAAGATCACCGAGGCCACCGGCACCACCCCCTGCCTCGCGACCGTGCTGGTGGGCGAGGACCCCGCGTCCGTCACCTACGTACGCATGAAGCAGAACCGTTGCGCCAAGGCCGGCATCACCTCGCGCCACGTCGCCCTGCCCGCGGAGACCACCACCGAGGAGCTGGTGGCCGCCATCACCGCCCTCTCCGAGGACCCCGAGGTGCACGGCATCCTGCTCCAGCACCCGGTGCCGCACCACATCGACGAGCGCGCCGCCTTCGAGGCCATCGCCCCGGCCAAGGACGTCGACGGCGTCACCATGCACTCCTTCGCCGCGATGAGCTTCGGCGAGCCCGGCTTCGGCTCCTGCACGCCCGGCGGCATCATGCGCCTCCTCGCCGAGTACGACGTGGAGCTGACCGGCAAGCGCGCCGTGGTCGTCGGCCGCAGCGCCATCCTCGGCAAGCCGGCCGGCATGCTGCTGCTCGCCCAGGACGCCACCGTCACCTACTGCCACTCCCGCACCGTGGACCTGCCGTCCATCGTCCGCGAGGCCGACGTGCTGGTGGCCGCGGTCGGCCGCGCCGAGTTCATCAAGGGCGAGGACATCAAGCCCGGCGCCGTCGTGCTGGACGCCGGCTACAACGAGGGCAACGTGGGCGACGTCCACTTCGAGTCCGCGGCCGCCGTCGCCTCCCTGATCACCCCGGTGCCCGGCGGTGTCGGGCCGATGACCATCGCGGTGCTGCTGGAGCAGACCGTCCTGGCCGCCGCCGCGCAGCTGGGCGTCGAGCTGGGCTGACGTACCGCGCCGAGGTCGGCGCAGGGACCTGCGCCCCGGGCCGGACGGCCCGGGGCGCCCCGTCTTTATACGGGGCAAACCGGACCCAATGGACGATCCCCGGGGCCACCCCCGCGCGCTGCAATGGTCAGGTGAAGAGCGACACGGACACACAGCAGCCCGGGGCCCGCAGGCGTCATCCGCGCGGGCTCGCCACCCTCGTCCTCGCCGAGCTGTGGGAGCGCTTCAGCCTCTACGGCATGGTCGCCATCCTCGTCCACTTCCTCGCCGCGCCCCTCCGCCACGGCGGCCTCGGCCTCCACGAGGGCACCGCGGAGGCGGTCGAGGGCGTCTACATGGCGATGATCTCCCTGCTGGCCCTGCCCGGCGGCTGGATCGCGGACCGGTTCCTCGGCGCCCGGCGCGCCGTCCTCTGGGGCGGCTTGGTGATCATGCTGGGGCACCTGGCCCTCGCCGTACCCGGCAGCAGCGCCTGCGTCTGGGGCGGCCTGGTCCTCATCGTGATCGGCACGGGCCTCCTCAAGCCGAACATCTCCGCGCTCGTCGGCCGCCTCTACGCCCCCGAGGACGACCAGCGCCGCGACGCCGGCTACTCGCTCTTCTACATGGGCATCAACCTGGGCGCCGTGCTCGCCCCGCTCGTCGTCGGCTACCTCGGCGAGGAGGTCGACTGGCACCTCGGCTTCGGCGCCGCCGCCGTCGGCATGGCCCTCGGCCTGCTCCAGTACGTCCTGGGCGGCCGCCGGCTCGCCGCCCAGCTCCGCGAGGAGCCGGTGGTCCGGCTCACCCCGGCCGAGCGCTCCAAGGTGCTGCGCTCCGGCGCGTACTCCCTGGTCTTCTCCGGCGCGCTGATCGCCCTGCTGGCGGCCGCGCACGCACTCTCCGTCGACGGCGTCACCTTCGCGCTGACCCTGGTCGCGGTCGTCGTCCCCGGCGGCGTGCTGGTCTCGATGTACCGCAGCCCCAAGGTGACACCGGTGGAACGGACCCGGCTGCGCGCGTACGTGTGGCTCTTCCTGGCGGCCACGCTGTTCTGGCTGGTCTACGACCAGATGGGCAACGAGCTGAACATGTTCGCCGCCCGGAAGACCGACCTCAGCCTCCTCGGATGGCACATCCCGGCCAGCTGGACCCAGTCCCTGCCCGCCCTCTTCGTGATCGCCCTGGCCCCCGTCTTCGCCTCGTTCTGGGTACGGCGCGGCCGCCGCATGAGCACCCCGCTGAAGTTCGGCCTGGCCCTGCTGCTCGTCGGCGCCTCGTTCGTGGTCATGTCCGGCGCGGCCGCCATCGCCTCCAGGGGCGTGAAGGTCTCGCTGATGTGGCTGGTGGGCGTGTACGTCATCCAGGTCATGGGCGAGATGTGCCTGAGCCCGGTCGGCCTCTCGGTCACCACGAAGCTCGCACCGCGCGCGTTCACCAACCAGATGATGGGCGTCTGGTTCCTCGCCGCCGCCACCGGCGACGCCATCGGCGGCCAGCTCCCGCGCCTGGACCCGGTCCTGGGGCAGAGCCTGAACTTCCTCTGG
Organism: Streptomyces sp. NPDC101132; assembly: GCF_044759225.1. Lineage (NCBI taxonomy): Bacteria > Bacillati > Actinomycetota > Actinomycetes > Kitasatosporales > Streptomycetaceae > Streptomyces > Streptomyces sp. NPDC101132. Next base: position 783,717 of record NZ_JBIVYX010000001.1, on the reverse strand, counting down.
CAGGGCGCCGCCGTCATCGCGGCGGGCGCGGCCATGGTCCTCCTGACCCGTCGCCTGCAACGCCTCACCGGCGAATCCGCGCCCGCCACCCCGACCCGCACCGGCCTTCCGACCGCCGCCTGACGGCGTCGACCTGCTGCTCGGCAGCCCCGCCGGCCCCGGGGACCCGGGGCGGACACCGGCATTACCTCCGACGTAATCGACCCCTTCCGGGGGCGGCGGCACAGTGGGGACATCGGGCCCCGGGGGCGCGCACTCGGTTCCGGGGCCCGGTGCTTCCGGTTGTGTCTTCGACCCCGATGGAGGGTGATCCGCCATGTCCGCGACCCTGATCTCCAGCATTGCCCGGACCGCCGAGCCGCAGCGCATGCTCCGGCGCTTCCTCGCGCTCGACGCCGTCGTCACCGGGGCCAACGGGCTCGTCTACGCCGCCTTCTCCGAGCCCGTCGGGCGGCTGCTCGGGGTGGGGGAGGGGCTGGTGCTGGAGCTCGGCATCCTGCTCGCCCTCTACGGCGCGGCCGTCGGCCGGCTCGCGAGCCGCCGCGAGCCCCCGGCCCTCGCCGTCAAGGCGGTCGTCGAGATCAACCTGGCGTGGGCCGCGCTCAGCGTCGTCGCCCTGCTCGTGTGGTTCGACCCGACGACCGCGGGCGCCGTCTGGATCCCCGCGCAGGCCCTCACCGTGGCCGGGTTCGCCGTGCTCCAGCAGCTGGCCCTCCGCTCAAGGACCCAGTGAGCGCAGGAACTTCACCGTCGCCGGGTCGGCCGGGAGCATCGTCTCGATGGCCAGCTCGGCGACGGTCACGTCCATCGGCGTGTTGAACGTCGAGATGGACGAGACGAACGACAGCGCCCTGCCACCGAGTTCGATCCGCAGCGGCAGCGCGAAGTACGGCACCGGCACCGTGTCCTCGCCCGGGTCCTCCGGGTGCGGCGCCGGCAGCGGGTACGCCGACACCTCCTCGTACAGCACCCGCAGCGGCTCCGACCGGGCCAGCGCGATCTGCCGCTCCATCTGCGCCAGCAGATGCCCACGCCACTCGCGCAGGTTGAGGATCCGCGGCGCCAAGCCCTCGGGGTGCAGGGTGATCCGCATCGCGTTCAGCGGCGGGACCAGCAGGTGCTCCGGCAGCCCGTCCAGCATCATCGCGATCCCGCGGTTCGCGGCGACCACGTTGTACGTCGCGTCCACCACCAGCGCCGGATACGGCTCGTAGCCGGTCAGCAGCGTCTCCAGCCCCTCCCGCAGCGCCCCCATCGACGGCGCGTCCAGCGGGGTCTCGGTGTACCGCGGCGCGTAACCGGCCGCCAGCAGCAGCGCGTTGCGCTCCCGCACCGGCACCTCCAGGTGCTCCGCCAGCCGCAGCACCATCTCCTCGCTGGGGCGGGACCGCCCGTTCTCGATGAAGCTGATGTGGCGGGCGGAGGAGTCGGCCCGGATCGCGAGGTCCAGCTGGCTGACCCGGCGCCGCTCCCGCCAGGTGCGCAGGAGCGGGCCCACGCCCGGGCCGGCCGAAGTCGTCGTCATGGGCACGACCGTAACCGACGTACGTCAGCCCAGGTCGAAGACGTTCCGCAGGCCGAGACGGTACCGCCACCGGTCGTGCCGCTTGGCGTCCTCCAGCTCCGGCGGCCGGAACATCGGGAACACCGCACACCGCGCTGCCGCCGAACCGGCCCGGTCCAGGAGGGCGTTGACGGCGGCCCGGGCCGAGGCGTTCGCCCCCTCCATCGTCGCCAGGTCGATGTCCACGGCCACGTAGTCCCCGCACAGGAACAGGTTCGGCACCCGGGTCGCCGCGCTCGGCCGGTCGTACAGCGTGCCGGCGGGGTGGATCAGCAGCTCGTCCTGGTTCGTCGGGTGCGGGGTGCCCAGGCCGTCCACGCCCGGGTCGAGGAACCAGGAGTGCAGCCGGCCGTCGCTCAGCACGGTCTTCCCCGTGTCGTTCAGGGACGCCTTCAGCTGCGCCCACACCTCCCGCGCCACCTCCTCGCGCGTGCACTCCTTGGCCGTCTTCCCGTACAGGATCCCCGGCGCGTCCCACTCGGAGATGTCCACCGAGAGGCAGTCCACCACCGTGCCGTCCCCGTACCGGGCGGCGAAGTCCTCCCGGGGCCAGTGCTCCGCCTGCTGTATGGCCGTCAGGGACCAGGGCGAGTCGACGCAGTTGACGTGCCCGTGCACCATCGGCGCGCGCTGTGTCAGGTAGAACTGGATGCCGGTCATCCAGTCCGTCCGCAGCCGGTCGCACCGGCCCAGCATCGGGTCGGCGGCCCGCAGCGCGGCCGGCCAGGTGCGCCGCGCGTGCTCCACGGGCAGTGCGCTGACGTAGTGGTCGGCGACGACGCGGTGGACCGTGCCGTCGGGGTCCTCGACCGCCGCGTGCCCGATCCGGCCGTCCTCGTACGCCAGCTCGCGCAGCGTCCAGCCCACCTTGAACTCCACGCCCAGCGACCGCAGATGGCCGGTCCACGGGTCGATCCACGCCTCGTTGGTGGGGGCGTTGAGGATCCGGTCCGGCGGGCCGTCGGCGCCGCGGCCCAGGGCGTTGAAGACGAAGGCCTCGCCGAGCGTGCCGACGGTGCGGGTGGAGGCCTCCTCGGCCTTCGTGGCCACGATGTTGCGGGTGATGCCGACCGCGAGGATGCGCTGGTACTCGTACGACATCCGGGCCGCCCGGGTGAACTCCCACCAGGGCGTCCGCTCCCAGACCTCGGTGCGGCGCTCGTCGCAGCTGGTCAGGAAGACCAGGACGCGGTTGACAAAGTACGCCACCTCGTGGGCGGGCAGCCGGACGAACGTCTCCAGCATCCCGGTCAGGGCGCGCCGCAGCTCGTCGGGGGTGAGGGCGGCGGGCCGGTCGCCGGCCCAGGGGATCGGGCCGCGCAGGTCCTCGCGGCCGCCGGCCCGGGCGAACATCATCTCGGGCGGGGCCACCAGGTTGTCCCAGACGCCGTGGGCGTTCCCGGGGAAGGGGATGCGGCGCATCGTGTCGGGGAGGTTGTGGTAGATGCCCGGGATGAAGCGGAAGCCGTGCTCGGCCGGGAGCGGCCGGCGCGTGCCGCGGGCGCTGCCGGGCACGTCCATGCTGCGGGCCTTGCCGCCGAGCGCGCGGCGCTCGTAGACCGTCACGGCGAAGCCGCGTTCGGCCAGTTCGTGGGCGGCGGTCAGCCCGGCGACACCGCCGCCGAGCACCGCGACCGTGCCCCGGGAGGCGGAGGGGGCGGCCCCGTCCCGGAGGGCGGGGGCAGCGGCTGCCGCCCCTGTGGTCGCCGCCGCGCCGGCCGCGGTCGCCCTGGCCGCCGCCGATGCCGGGGACGCGCCTGTCACGCCGGCAGCGCCGGCCGCGCCCGCGGCGCCTGCCGCGCCCGCCAAGAAGGTACGCCTGGAACTCATCCCGTCCCCCTGCCTTACCGCCGGTAACAGGTCGCGTTCGGCGCAGGAGCATAGGAGGGCCGCCCGCGGCACGGAAGGCAGAAGCGGACCCGTCCGCACTATGGCGCGAAACCTTCCCCACACGATGTGCTGTGGGACATTGGAATTTCACATGTCATGTCGCGCGGAAGGGCCCGCCGCGGTCCCGGCCGCGCAGGCCCGAAGGGAGCACCCATGGCCATGGAGCCGCTGTCGCAGAAGGAGATCGAGGACCGGCTGCGCGAACTGCCCGGCTGGGCGGTGGAAGGCGACCGCCTCGCCCGCACCTTCCGCCTGGACTCGCACTTCGCCGCCGCCGCGCTCGTCCTCGGGATCGCCGCCGTCCAGGACCAGTTGGACCACCACTCCGACCTGACCCTCGGCTACAACACCGTCCGCCTCGCCGTGAACACCCACGCGGCCGGCGGCGCCCTCACCGACCGGGACTTCGCCCTCGCCGAACGCGTCCACACCCTTGCCCCCGCCCACGGCGCCTCCTGATGCACCGTCCGCTCGTGGACTACGACGCCGAAGCCGCGGAGTACGACGCCACCCGCGGCGGCGTCCCCCGTGCCGAGGCGGCCGCCCGCGCCGTCCTCGGCCTCCTCCCGCCCGCCACCCGCACCCTCCTCGACCTCGGCTGCGGCACCGGCATCGTCACCGCCCGCCTGGCCCGCCCCGGCCTGCGGGTGCTGGGCGCCGATGCCTCGCACGGGATGGCCGCCACCGCGGTCCGCCGCGGCGTACCGGTGGTACGCGCGGACGCCACCCGGCTGCCGCTGCCGGACGGCACCGTGGACGCGGTCGGCGCCGTCTGGCTGCTCCACCTGCTGCGCGCCCCCGGCCTGGCCCAGGCCGTCGTGACGGAGGCCGCCCGCGTGCTGGCGCCCGGGGGAGTCTTCGTGACCACCGTGGACAAGGACGCCGCGCACGACGTGGGCTGCGACGTCGACGACGTACTGGCCCCGCACCTGACCGCCGATCCGGCCGACGGGGCGGTGCGGGTCACCGCGTACGCGGCCGCCGCGGGCCTGCGGCCCGTCGGCGAGGCGCACTTCACCGGCCACGGCCAGGGCCGCAGCCCCCGCCGGGCCGCCGAGGCCCTGCTCAAGGGCCGGTACGCCGCCCGGATCGCCGCCACCGGCCCGGCCGCCGGGGAACTCGCCGACCGGCTGCTGGCGCTGCCCGACCCGGACCGGCCCCGCCCCGACCCCCGCTACCGCCTGCTGGCCTTCGGGCGGCTGCCCGATCCGGACGGGCCCTGCCGCTGACCCTGCTACCGTCTTTCGGCTTTCGGGCGGGCGGCCGGGGCGCGCCGCAAGGCCCCTCGACGGCGCCGATCGGTGCCCTCCTACACTCACCGGCATGGCATGCCGCATCAGTGAGCTGGTCATCGACTGCGCCGACCCCGAGGCGCTCGCCGCCTTCTGGAGCGAGGTCCTCGGTTTCACCGAACTCGGCCGCGAGGACGACGGCGCCATCCAGATCGGGCCGCCCGACGTCGGCCACGGCGGCCCGCAGCCCACCCTCCTCCTCAGCCCGAGCGACGACCCGCGGACGGGGAAGCTGCGCCTGCACATCGACGTCAACCCCACCGACCGCGACCAGGACGCCGAGCTGGAACGCCTGCTCGCCCTCGGCGCCAGGCCGGTCGACGTCGGCCAGACCGGCAGCGAGAGCTGGCACGTCCTGGCCGACCCCGAGGGGAACGAGTTCTGCCTCCTGCGAACCCGGCTGCGGGCGGTCTGACGGGGGGCGCGGGTCGTGCACCGAAGCTGCGTCGGTCAGAGGCCGCGTCGACGGAGCCGTCGTACCGCCTGCGCCAGGCGGGCTCGGCCGGCCGCCAGGCCGGTTGCCGCGCGGCGACCGCCCCTTCAGACGTCGAAGACGGCCGGGTCCGGGCCGATCCGGCGGCCCGACTCCAGCGCGTCCAGCGCGGCCATGTCCGCCGCGTCCAGCTCGAAGCCGAACACGTCCAGGTTCTCCCGGATGCGGGCGGGCGTGACCGACTTCGGGATCGCGATCGTGCCGTGCTGGAGGTGCCAGCGCAGCACCACCTGCGCGGCGCTCCGCCCGTGCTTCTCCGCCACCGCGGTCACGGCCGGCCGGGTCAGCAGCTCCTTGCCCTGGCCCAGCGGGGACCAGGCCTCGGTCGCGATGCCCATCGAGGCGTGCAGCGCGCGCAGCTCGGCCTGGGCGAAGAGCGGGTGCAGCTCCACCTGGTTCACCGCCGGGACCAGCGGGCTCTCGGCCCGCAGCCGCTCCAGCTGGGCCGGCAGGAAGTTCGACACGCCCACGGCCTTCGCCCGCCCGCTCTCCGCGATCTCCTCGAAGACCTTCCAGATGGCGAGGTAGTCCTCGCGCGCCGGGCGCGGCCAGTGGATGAGGTACAGGTCGACGTGGTCGAGGTTCAGCTTCGACAGGGACGCGTCGAACTCGCGCAGCACGTTGTCCCGGCCCCAGCGCTCCTCCGGTCCGTTCCACAGCTTCGTGGTGACGAACAGCTCCTCGCGCGGCAGCCCGGACGCGGCGATCGCCTTGCCGGTGCCCGCCTCGTTGCCGTAGATCGACGCGGTGTCGATGCTGCGGTAGCCCGCCTCCAGCGCGGTTCCGACGGCCTGCGCCGCCTCCGCGTCCGGCACCTGCCAGACGCCGTAGCCGAGCTGGGGCATGAGCGTGCCGTTGTTGAGGCGGATGGTGGGGACCTGGTTCACGGTGGGGGCTTCCCTCGCGTCGTCGGACGGTACGGCCAGCGACAACCGGCCATGGGGGCGGGGTATTCCCGCCAGGGGGAGTGGGTGGGTGAGGGTTGGGTGGGTGAGTGGGTGGGGTGCGGGCATGCCGGGTCAGGCGCCGGCATTGCCGTGCTGGCCCCCGTCACCTGCCCAGGTACGCCTCCCGCACCGCGCTGTTCGCCCGTACCTGGGCCGGGGTGCCCTCTGCCAGTACCGTGCCCAGGTCCAGTACGACCACTCGGGTGCACAGCTCCATGACGAAGGCCACGTTGTGCTCGACCAGGAGCACCGCGCACCCCTCACGTACTGCCAGGTTCCTTACGACGGTGGCCAGCTGAGCCCGCTCCGGTGCGGACATGCCGGAGGCCGGTTCGTCGAGCAGCAGTACCCGGGGCGGGTCCGCCGCCGCACGGGCCAGCTCCGCCATGCGGGCCCGCCCCACGGGCAGCGCCCCGGCGTAGGTGTGGGCGAGCGCCTCGATCCCGCAGTCGGCCAGTACCGTCGCGGCCCGTTCCCGGCGCTTCCGGGTGAGCGCCCGGCCCCGGCCGCCGCGCCACTCCTGGGCTACCAGCAGGTTGTCGGTGACGCTGAGCTGCCCGAACAGCTGCTGGCGCTGGAACGTGCGGCGCATCCCGTGGCGGGCCCGCCAGACCGGGGAGCGGCGGGTGATGTCGGCGCCGTCCAGGCGTACCGAGCCGGCGTCGGGCCGGCGTATCCCGGACAGCACGTCGAACAGGGTGGTCTTGCCCGCCCCGTTCGGCCCGATCAGCCCGCACACCTCTCCGGCACGCAGGCCCAGGGAGACCCCGTCGAGGGCGCGGACCCCGCCGAAGCGGACCCCCACGGCCTCAGCGGTCAGCACGTACCCGGTCATCCGCGCACCCCCAGGTAGGCCTCGGTGAGCCGGTCCGCCTCGACCTCGGTGCGCGGCCCGCACCAGGCCACCCGGCCGTCGGCCAGGTACGCGACGGTGTCGGCGATGCCGAGGATCTCGGCCGCCTTCTCCTCGACCAGCAGGAGCGCCGTGCCCGCCGCCCGCAGCTCGCCGAGCAGGGCGTACACCTCGTCGACCACGCGGGGCGCCAGGCCGAGCGACGGCTCGTCGGCGACCAGGACTCCGGGTGGGCGCTGGAGCAGCGGGGCCAGGGCCAGCAGTTGCTGTTCGCCGCCCGAGAGGGAGCCCGCGGGGGTGCGGCGCCGCTCGCGCAGGCGCGGGAACCGGGCGTACACCGCGTCGCGTTCGGCCGGGGCTGCCAGGCGCAGGGCCAGGTTCTCCTCGACCGTGAGGGCGGGGAACACCCCGCGGCCCTCCGGTGCCAGCAGCACCCCGTCGCGGGCGCGGCGCACCGGACCGTACGCGGTGACCTCGCGCCCGGCGGCGTGTACGGAGCCGGCGGTGACGCGAAGCAGGCCGGCCGCCACCCGGCAGGCGGTGCTCTTCCCGGCCCCGTTGGGACCCAGCACGGCGACGATCTCCCCGGGCCGCACCGCGAGGTCCACCCCGCGCAACACCTCCCCGCCGTCGTACCCCGCCCGTACCCCCCGCAACTCCAGCGCGGCGACCGCTCCGTCGCCCGGCTGCGGGCCTCCGTCGAGCGCCCGCGCGGTGCCGGTGCCCGCGGCCCGTGCGGTGGCCCCGGATCCCGCCCACCCGGAGGCGCCCTCCGCACCGCTCGCGGCCCCCACTCGTGCGGGCGGGGTCGCGGTGCCGTGTTCGGTGGTTCTCTGTCCGGTGGTGGCTTGCGTGGCCTGCGTGTTGCCTCCGGTGGTGGCTTGTTCGGTGGTTGCCTCCGTGCTGACTCCGGTGGCGGTCCGCCTGGCCGCGGTCGCCGCGCCGTCTTCGGCGTCTGCCCGTGCGGGCGCGGCGGTCCCGCTGCCCCTTTCCCCGGTGCTCCCTGCGTTCTCTGCGCCTGACTCGGCGCTCCCCGCGCCCGGGCGGACCTGTGCCGAGGCGCGGAGCGGCGCCGTGCCGGCCACGGCCGCGCCCGGCACGGGGGTCCGGGGGCTCGCCCCCGGTTTCGGGAAGGGGCGGGTGGGGGAGACCTCCGCTTCGGCGCCGGGCCCCTGGGCCTGCACCTGCCCAGGCACCGCAGCGCCCGGCACGGGAACCGGCACCGCAGCGCCCGGCACGGGACCGGCGCCCGACCCCCTTCTCCGGGCCAAGCGCAGCGGAACGGCCGCGCAGTACCCGTCCGGGTCGTTGGCGAGTGCCAGGCCCGCCAGGCCGAAGAGGATCACCGGCAGGTGCGCGGACGAGGTGACCCACTGCCCCAGCACGTGCGGGGCCAGGGCGAAGACCAGCCCGGCCACCACCGCGTACTGCGGCCTCCGCACCCCCGCGGCCACCACGACGGCCAGCCACACCAGGCCCGTCAGGGCGGTGAAGTCGGTGGCGGTGATACGGGTGTTGTACGAGGCGTACAGCACGCCCCCGAACCCGGCGAGCCCCGCGGACACCGTGAACAGCAGCAGTTTCGTCCGCAGCACCGACACCCCCGAGGCCATCGCTGCCGCCGGCGCGGACCGGACCGCCAGCATCGCCCGTCCCCACGGCGAACTCCGCAGCGCGGTCAGCCCCCAGGCCACCAGCACCACCAGCACCAGCATCGCGACGCCGAACGCGCGGTCGTCGGCCAGGTCCACCGGCCCGGCCACGGGGCGCGGCACCGACCAGCCGGCGTCCCCGTTCCGCAGCCAGCGCAGCTGGAACAGCACCTGGTCGGCCAGGAAGGCCAGCGCCAGGGTGGCCAGCGCCAGCGACCGCCCGCCCAGCCGCAGCGCGGGCAGCGCCACCAGCGCCCCCAGCACCGCGGCCGCACAGGTCCCCACCAGCGCCGCGGCCACGAACGGCCACCCGTGGCTCATCAGCAGCCCCGCCACCAGCGCCGCCCCGGTGACGAACGTGGCCTGCGCGAGGGACACCATCGCCCCCAGGCCGGTCACCACCGTGAACGACATGAACACCAGCGCCAGGGCCAGCCCCTGGGCCAGCAGCCCGCTCCAGAACGGCGTGGTGACCGTGTACAGCGCGACGGCCACCAGCACCGCGGCCCCCGTCCAGGGTCCCCAGCGCCGCGCCCAGGTGGCACCCGCCAGGTGGTCCGGCGGCGGCGCGTCGGCGGCGGCCGCGGTGCCGGCGGTCCGCTGCCGCCGGGTCAGTACCAGCAGTCCGGCGAACAGGATCAGGAACGGCACCGCGGTGCGGAAGCCGGTGATCCCCTCGGCGAAGGACGCGTACCCGGCGACCAGGTTCTGCAGCACCCCCAGCCCGAGCCCGCCCGCGAAGGCCACCGGCACCGAGGCGAACCGCCCCAGCACCGCGGCCGTCGCGGAGACGAACAGGAAGAGGGTGTAGTCGTGGGCCGACAGGCCCAGCAGCGGGGTCGCCAGCACGCCGGCCAGCCCCGCGAGCCCCGAGGCCAGCATCCACGCGACCGAGGAGAGCCGGTCGGCGCTGATCCCGCGCAGCTCGGTGAGGGTGCGGTTGTCCACGGCCGCCCGCAGCAGCAGCCCCAGCCGGGTGTGCCGCAGCAGCAGCCACAGCCCCACCGCGACCAGCGCGGTCACCACCCAGGTGATCAGCTGGTCGGAGTCCACCCCGACCCCGTCCGTCAGCTGCCAGGACACCGCGGGGCTCGGCCCCACGCCCGGCAGCCCGAACTGGTTCTCCGCGGGCACCACGTCCGCCCCCGCCTCCGCCAGCAGCTCCACCGCCCACAGCCCGGCGGCCGGCAGCGCCACCAGCAGACCGATGGTGGCCACCAGCTGCGCGGTCTCGCCCACCCGCGCGAGCTTGCGGAACATCAGCCGGTCCAGCGCCCACCCGAGGCCGGGGGCCAGTACCCCCACCACCAGCAGGGCGGCGGGGACGGCGGGCCAGCCCAGGCCCGAGTGGAGCTCGTGGAAGACCAGCGCGCACAGGTAGGCGGTGGCGCCGTGCGCGAAGTTGAACAGCCCGGACGCGGAGTACGACAGCACCAGGCCGGTGGCCAGCAGGGCGTACAGCGCGCCGGAGACCAGACCGCTCAGGACGAAGCCCAGCAGATCCCCCATGGCGGCGGGCCTACGAGAAGGGGATCGGCGGGTGGCACCTGAAGGGGACGGACACCTGGTACCTGCCGTCCTTCAGCTGTACGAGCGCCCCGCACCCGAAGCTCTCCTTCTGGCCCTTGGGCTCGGCCCGGTCGCCCACCAGCGTCCCGGTGTCGGAGAAGCCCCGGGCCGCGGCCTGGAAGGACTCCGGCGTCAGGTCCTTGCCGGCCTTCTCCGCGATGGCCAGGAAGAGGTCGGCGCTCATGTAGCCGGTGAGCATGTGCATGTTGAGCGGTACGTCCTTGCCGCCGGACGCCTTCCTGATGTCGGCCTTGAACTGCGCCATGTTCGGGTCGTCGGCCTCGAAGGGCTGGAACTGCAGCAGCACGTGCACGCCGTCCAGCGCCATCCGGGTCGCGTCCTTGGCCAGCAGGCCCGGGTCGTAGTCCGTGGGGTCGGTGAGCACCCCGCGGTAGCCGCTGCGCTTGAGGGCGGTGAACAGGCCGATGTTGTTGGGCGTCTGCATCACCGAGACCACCGCGTCCGGCGCCTTGCCGTCGTTGCTGCGCAGGATCTCCTTGGTGTACGCCGACCAGTCCGTCGGCACGGAGGCGGCGGGCACCGACGGCTTTGCGTACGCGACCTTGAAGCCGGCGGCCGCGAAGCCGCGGCCGAAGGTGCGGATGCCGAACTTCCCGGCGTCGCTGTCGTTGGCGATGATCGCCACGGACTTGCCGGCGGCGCCGCCGAGGACCTGCTTGATGCCCTCGGGCCAGGTCTGGTTGAGGGTGCCGCCGGGCATGGGGACGAGGCAGCCGTTGAAGCCGTAGATGTAGGAGGGGCCGCAGAAGGCGGGAGTGGTGCCCCAGCCGAAGACCGGGACCTTCGACTGCTGGAGGAAGTCCGCGCCGGAGAAGGTGACCGAGCTCATCGGGGCGACCGCGAAGACCTTGTCCTGCTGGACGAGTTTGCGCGCGGCGGCGGTGTTCTTGCCCGGGTCCTGGCCGTCGTCCTCGGCGCCCAGGTAGTCGATCCTGCGGCCGTTGACGCCGCCCTCCTCGTTGGCGCGCAGGTAGCGGGCGCGGGCGCCGAGGTCGGTGTCCTTCTTGCTGTAGCCGCTCGCGGTGGTCATCGAGACGATGCCGCCCACGGTGATGGTGTCCGCGGTGACCCCGCGGACGGCGCCGGTCTTCTTCCCGTCGTCCCCGGAGGGCGCGTTGGAGGCGGAGTTGCAGGCGGACACGGAAGCGAGCGCGAGGGCCGCCGCGGCCACGGCGAGGGTGCGGATCGGTCGCAACATGAATGAGGTCCCTCCTTCGGAATCCCCGCATTCTGGGTGCGACCTGATGAACCGTCAATAAATGCGCGGGCCTGAATTGACGATCCATCAGATTGTGATCCGGGGGCGGACGGCGAGCTCCGGCGGTGCTCCCTCACTCCTGGTAGAGCGCGGCCACCTCCGACGCGTACGCCTTCTCGATCGCCCGCCGCTTCAGCTTCAGCGAGGGCGTCAGCAGCCCGCCCTCCTCCGTGAACGGCTCCGCCAGCACCCGGAACGTACGGATCCCCTCCGCCCGCGACACCAGCGTGTTCGCCGCCACCACCGCCCGCCGCACCTCGGCCGTCAGCGCCTCGTCCCGCACCAGCTCCGCCGGCCCCATCGCCGGCCGGCCCCGCATCGCCAGCCAGTGCGCGACCCCCTCCGGGTCGAGGGTCAGCAGCGCGGCGACGTACGGGCGGTCGTTGCCCAGCACGATGCACTGCGACACCAGCGGGTGCGACCGCACCCGCTCCTCCAGCGCCGCGGGGGAGACGGACTTGCCGTTGGAGGTCACCAGGATCTCCTTCTTCCGCCCGGTGATCGTCAGGTACCCGTCCTCGTCCAGCCGCCCCAGGTCACCCGTGGCCAGCCAGCCGTCCCGCAGCACCGCGTCCGTGGACCGCGCGTCGTTGAGGTAGCCGGCGAACACGTGCCGCCCGTACAGCCACACCTCCCCGTCCTGCGCGATGTGCACGGCGGTGCCCGGGATCGGCGGCCCCACCGTGCCGTACTTGGTCGCGCCCGGCGGGTTCGCGGTCGCCGCCGCGCAGGACTCCGTCAGCCCGTACCCCTCGAAGACGGTCACCCCCGCCCCCTCGAAGAACAGGCCCAGCCGCCGGGACATCGCGGAACCGCCCGACATCGCGTGCCGCACCCGGCCGCCCAGCGCCTCGCGGACCTTCCCGTACACCAGCTTCTCGAACACCTGGTGCTGCACCCGCAGCGAGGCCGAAGGGCCCGGGCCGGCACCGAACGCGCGCAGCTCCCTCGCCTCCGCGTAGCGCACCGCCGTCTCCACCGCCCGGTCGAACGGCCCCAGCCGGCCCTCGGTCTCCGCCTTGCGCCGGGCGGCGGCGAAGACCCGCTCGAACACGTTGGGCACCGCGAGGACGAACGTCGGCCGGAACGCGGCCAGGTCCGGCAGCAGCTGCTCGGCCGCCAGCACCGGCTGGTGCCCCAGCTTCACCCGGGCCCGGACCGCCGCCACCTCCACCATCCGCCCGAAGACGTGGGCCAGCGGCAGGAAGAGGAGCGTGCACGGCTCGTCCTCCGGCCGGGAGCGGAACACCGGCTCCCAGCGGGCGACCATCGTGTCCGTCTCGTACATGAAGTTGGCGTGCGTCAGCACGCAGCCCTTCGGCCGGCCGGTGGTCCCCGAGGTGTAGATCACCGTGGCCACCGAATCGGGGGTCACCGCCCGCCGGTGCCGGTGCACCACGTCCTCCGGAACCGCCGCCCCGGCCGCGTACAGCTCCTCCAGCGCGCCGGCGTCCAGCTGCCACAGCCGCGCCAGCATCGGCAGCCGGTCCACCACCGAGCCGACCGTCATGGCCTGGTCCTCGTGCTCGACCACGCAGGCGCTGACGCCGGCGTCGAACAGCATCCAGTAGACCTGTTCCGCGGACGAGGTCGGGTACACCGGCACCGGCTGGGCGCCGACCGCCCACAGCGCGAAGTCGAACAGCGTCCACTCGTACCGGGTCCGCGACATGATCGCGACGCGGTCGCCGAACCGTACGCCCTGTGCCAGAAGCCCCTTCGCGAGCGCCAGCACCTCGTCCCGGAACGTGGCGGAGGTGACGTCCCGCCACTCGCCGTCCACCTTGCGGCCGAGCACCACCCGGCCGGGGTCGTCGAGGGCGTGCTCGAACACGGCATCGGCCAGCCCGCCGACGGGCGGTGCCGTGACCACGGGCGGGACGCTGAACTCGCGCAAGGGACCACACTCCTTTCCGCACAGCGCCGGTGACGGTACCCCACCCGAAGCCCGGGCGGGACCCTGCTGGAAGATCCCCCGTGCGAACCCATCACCACTGGTCAGCGCCCCGCCCCCACCGCCCCCAAACCTCCACGGAACCTGTACGCCCCCTCCATCCCCCCAGGCGACGGCGCGTGCGACCCGCCGCACGGGCCCCGGCCCTGTTTACGCATAGCGGCGGCGAACGCACGCGCAGTGCTGTGTAATCACCCTGGCCCCAAGAGATCGGCCCGACCAGGGTGCCGCCAGCCGGCACCTGTGTGGTCACCGGGCGAAACAGGGCTCAGGGCGAGCCCACGGACAGGAGCATCCGCATGGCCACTCCACCCCCGCCACAGGGACAGCCCCCGCACCACCCGTACCAGGGGCCCTACGGCCATCAGCAGCCCTACCCGCCGCAGCAGCCCGGGATGCCGCCCGGCCCGCAGGGTGGCTGGCCGGCTCCGCCGCCGAAGCCCGGGATGAGCACCGGGGCGAAGGTCGGCATCGGCTGCGGCGCCGCCGCCGGCGCCCTCGTCCTCATGGCCGGCTGCGGGGCGGTCCTCGGCGTCTTGGGCGACGAGGACGCGGACCGCGTCCGGCAGTCCCGGGCCACGGCCTCCGCCGCACCGTCAGCGCCGTCACAGGCCGGGAGCGCTCCGGCGAAGGTGCAGCAGAAGGAGGAGTCGCTGCCGGTCACGCTGACGGCGAAGAAGGTCCGGTTCAAGCCCACGGCGCTGCACGAGGACGCCGACTACACGGCGATCCGGGTCACCGTGGTCAACAACACCGACGACAAGGTCTCCGTCAACCCGCTCTACTTCGAGGTCACGGACACGAGCGGGGCCAAGCACTCCGCCGAGGTCTTCGGAGCCGAGGACAACCTCCAGGCCGTCGAGCTCTACAAGGGCGAAAAGGCCACCGGCACCATCACGATCAAGGGCAAGGTCACCCCGGCCAAGGTGTACTTCCGGAAGGACGGCTTCGGCACCACGTACAGCGCCCCCGTCCGGTAGCGGAACGAAAGGAGCCGGTCACAGTGACTGTGTCACTGTGACCGGCTCCTTCTGGTCGGTCGACCTCTGTGTCCGAGGGGGGACTTGAACCCCCACGCCCGATAAAGGGCACTAGCACCTCAAGCTAGCGCGTCTGCCATTCCGCCACCCGGACCGGGTGAGCGCCCCGGTTTCCCGCGGCGACATGGACAACAATAGCAGGGGTTCGGAGTGCTCTTCACCCGCATATCCGGAGGTCAGCCCGCTGCGCGGGTCCTGTTCTCGGTGACCCAGTCGGCGTGGTGCTGCCAGCCGTACAGGGTGTCGCCGTCCAGGTACGCGTAGTACGCGCCGCAGCGGACGGTCGCCCGGCCGCGGGCGTCCTCCGGGAACCAGCCCGCCTTCAGCGAGGGCGCGGCGCCGGTCGTGGCGTCCGGGACGGCCCGGCACCCCTCCGGCAGCGCGCCGCCCGGCAGGGTGGCCCTGATCAGCCGGTCGCCGCCGGTGGTCCGCATCGCGTACCGGACCTCGCGCGCCCCGTCCGGCAGCCAGCCCGGCACCGTGCCGCGCTCACGCTTCGCCTCGGCGCCGCTGGCGTAGGCCGCGGACTCCTCGTGCCGGTTCTGGTACCAGTCGGCCGCCGCCGGGACGGCGACGGCGGCGCCGAAGCCCACGCCGGCGACGGTCGTCACGAGGGTGAGGGCGAGGGACCTGCGGTTCATGGGAGGGGCCTTCCGGCTCGGGCGTACGTGCCCCTCCATGCTCCGTGCCCGGCCGCCCCGCCACGTCAGACCGGGGGACCAACCCGGGTACGACCCAGGTGCCAGGCCGCCTACGGACAGCGGATGACCTGGCCCGCGTAACTCAGGTTGCCGCCGAAGCCGAACAGCAGCACCGGGGCGCCGGCGGCGACCTCCCCGCGCTCCACCAGTTTCGACAGCGCCATCGGGATGCTGCCGGCCGAGGTGTTGCCCGACTCGACCACGTCCTTGGCCACCACCGCGTTGACCGCGCCGATCCGCTCCGCGAGCGGCTCGATGATCCGCAGGTTGGCCTGGTGCAGCACGACCGCGGCCAGCTCCTCGGGAGAGGTCCCGGCCTTCTCGCACGCCTTGCGGGCGAGCGGCGGCAGCTGCGTGGTCGCCCAGCGGTAGACGGACTGGCCCTCCTGCGCGAACACCGGCGGGGTGCCCTCGATCCGCACCGCGTGCCCCATCTCGGGCACCGAGCCCCACAGCACCGGGCCGATCCCCGGCGCCTCGCCCTCCGGCACGGCCTCCACCACGGCCGCGCCCGCGCCGTCGCCGGTCAGCACGCACGTGGTGCGGTCGTTCCAGTCGGTGATCCCGGTCATCTTGTCGGCGCCGATCACGAGCACGCGCGTCGCCGACCCGGCGCGGACGGCGTGGTCCGCGGTGGCCAGGGCGTGGGTGAAGCCAGCGCAGACCACGTTGAGGTCCATCACCGCGGGGGAGCCCATGCCGAGCCGGGCGGCGACCCGGGCGGCCGTGTTGGGCGAGCGGTCGATCGCGGTCGAGGTGGCGACCAGGACCATGTCGACGTCGGCCGGCGTCAGCCCGGCCTGGGCCAGCGCCTTCGCGCCCGCCTCGGCGGCCAGCGCGTCCACGGGCTCGTCGTCGCCGGCGATCCGGCGGGTCCTGATGCCCACCCGGGACCTGATCCACTCGTCGCTCGTGTCGACCATGGCGGCCAGGTCCTCGTTGGTGAGGATCCGGGCGGGCTGGTAGTGCCCCAGCGCTACCACTCGTGAACCGGTCATGGGCGTCATGGGCGGGTTCCCCCTCGTGCCTCGTACAGGAATTACCCAGCTTTGCCTGCTACTGCTGGGTATGGGGGCACGTGACCTCTCAGGATTCGACCCCAGCCTTGTGGAGGTCCCACAAGACCCGCCCGGGCCCGGGCCCCTCTGACGTGCAGGACAATGGGGTCGGGACGGCCGACGGGGGCCGCCCCGCCGTGTGCCGAGGGAGTGGGCTGATCGCCATGGGACGGGTCACCGAACGCCGTCGCGTCATCAGGATCCGGAACGGGGTGGCGGGTGTCCGCCCGGACACCCTGGTCGCCGAGGAGCCGCTGGAGATCCGGCTCAACGGCCGGCCGCTCGCCGTGACCATGCGCACGCCGGGCGACGACTTCGCGCTCGCCGCCGGCTTCCTGGTCAGCGAGGGCGTGCTCGGCGCGGCCGACGAGGTCCGGTCGATCGTGTACTGCGCCGGGGCCACCGAGGACGGCTCCAACACGTACAACGTCGTGGACGTGCAGCTCGCCCCCGGCGTGCCGGTGCCGGACGTGTCCCTGGAGCGCAACGTCTACACCTCGTCCTCGTGCGGCCTGTGCGGCAAGGCGAGCCTGGACGCGGTGCGTACGGCGACCCGCTTCCCGGGCCTGGCCGGTGACCCCGTACGGATCGGCGCCGGGCTGCTCAGCGAGCTGCCCGACCGGCTGCGCGGGGCCCAGAAGGTCTTCGACACCACCGGCGGACTGCACGCGGCGGGCCTCTTCTCGCCGGACGGGGAACTGCTGGACCTGCGCGAGGACGTCGGCCGGCACAACGCCGTCGACAAGATCGTCGGCCGGGCGCTGCGCGAGGGGCTGCTGCCGCTGGCCGGGACGGTGCTGCTGGTCTCCGGGCGGGCGTCGTTCGAGCTGGCGCAGAAGGCCGTGATGGCCGGCATACCGGTCCTCGCGGCCGTCTCCGCACCGTCCTCGCTGGCGGTGGACCTGGCGGCCGAGTCGGGCCTGACCCTGGTCGGCTTCCTGCGGGGCGCCTCGATGAACGTCTACGCGGGCGAGCAGCGCATCCGCACGGAGGCGGACGCGTAGCCGCCGGGGCTCCGGCCCCCCCCGTCAGCGCCGGCGGCGCCGGCCCCGGGTCTCGCGGGCGGGCGCCGGCTCCGGGGCCGGCGGCTCGATCATCTGGAGTTCCAGCGCGGGCGGTACCGGCGCGCGCCCCGGGCCCCCGGCCGCGGCCCAGGCCAGTACGTCGTCGGTGACGTCGTCGTCCAGCGCGAAGCCGATCCAGGCGGCCTTGGCGCCCCGGCGCCGCGCCTCCGACGAGGGCTGGACCACGATCACGTTCGCCTGCGCGCAGGGCCCGAGGCAGTCGCTGGTACGGACGGCCAGCGCGCCGCCCGAGGCGTCGGCGGCCGCCCGCAGCCGGGCCAGTTGTCCCTCGTGGTCGGAGCCCGGGTTCTTGCGGGGGTCCCCGCAGCAGCAGCCGCGGCAGACGACGAGGGTGCAGGGGCGGGACGACGCGAGGGGGCGGAACCCTGGGGTGGCGGGCCGGACACCGGACGCGGTGGGTCGTATCGAGGTCACCACGGCAACGGTATCCGCCCGCGGGTCAGGGCTGTTGGGAGCCGGCTGAGACCTCCGCCACACGCCCGCCCGGGAGTTGCTCCACCGGCCCGCCCGGCGCTTCCGGCGCATCCGTCACGGGGTCCCCGGCGCGGCGCCGGGCCAGCACGGCACAGACCATCAGCTGCATCTGGTGGAACAGCATCAGCGGCAGCACCGCGAGGCTCGCGTGGGCCCCGAACAGCACGCTGGCCATGGGGAGTCCGGCGGCCAGGCTCTTCTTCGACCCGGCGAACTGGATGGCGATCCGGTCCGCCCGGCCGAAGCCGAGGCGCCGGGCCCCGTACCAGGTGACCGTCAGCATCACGGCGAGCAGCACCGCCTCGGCGAGCAGCAGGGCGCCCAGGCGGCCGACGCCGACCTGGTGCCAGATGCCGGCGGCCATGCCGGCGCTGAACGCGGCGTAGACGACGAGCAGGATCGAGCCGCGGTCGACGTACCCCAGCACCTTCTTGTGGCGGGTGAGGAACCCGCCCACCCAGGGGCGCAGCAACTGGCCCGCCAGGAAGGGCAGCAGCAGCTGGACGACGATCTTCAGCAGGGCGTCCGGGGAGAACCCGCCCCCGGCCGAGCCGAGCAGCGCGGCGGCCAGCAGCGGGGTGACGAAGATGCCCGCGAGGCTGGAGAAGGAGCCCGCGCAGATCGCGGCGGGGACGTTGCCGCGGGCGATCGAGGTGAACGCGATCGACGACTGGATGGTGGACGGGACCAGGCAGAGGAAGAGGAACCCGTCGTAGAGCTGCGGGGTGAGCACGTGCGGGACGAGCCCGCGGGCGGCGAGGCCGAGCAGCGGGAACAGGGCGAAGGTGCAGAGCAGGACGGCGAGGTGCAGCCGCCAGTGGCGCAGCCCGTCGAGGGCCTCGCGAGTGGACAGCCGGGCCCCGTAGAGGAAGAACAGCAGCGCCACCGCGCCGGTCGCGGCACCCTCCGCGACCCCGGCGGCGACGCCGCGGGCGGGCAGCAGGGCGGCGAGCCCCACGGTGCCGACGAGGGCGAGGACGTACGGGTCCAGCGGGAGCCGGGCGGGTATCCGGGGGCGGGGCATGGGCGCTCTCACGGGGGACGGCGGGACGGGGGACGGGGGAGGGGGCGGGCGGGCGGCCTGGCCACGGCCGCTCGGTGCGAGGCCGGCCGCGCACCGCGCACGGCGGGTCCGCGTACGGGGCCGGTCCGCGTACGGCCGGTCCGCGTGCGGGGCCGGTCCGCGTACGGGGCCGGTCCGCGTACGGCACCCCCATCGTCCCCCGGCGCCGGGTCATCGGGAAACCCGTACACCCCTCTGACTGTCATCGCGATTCACGATGACCGGCCTATCCTGGCCCCATGACCGACGCGGTGTACGACCCCGTCCAGCTGCGCACCTTCCTCACGGTCGCCCAGACGCTGAGCTTCACCCAGGCCGCACGGCGGCTCGGGCTGCGGCAGTCGACCGTGAGCCAGCACGTGCGGCGGCTGGAGGACGCCACCGGCCGGCAGCTGTTCAGCCGGGACACCCACAGCGTGCGGGTCACCGAGGACGGCGAGGCGCTGCTGGGCTTCGCCCGCACCATCCTCCAGGCCCACGAGCGGGCCGCGGCCTTCTTCGCGGGGCCCCGGCTGCGCGGCCGGCTGCGGTTCGGCGCCTCGGAGGACTTCGTGCTGACCCGGCTGCCGGAGATCCTCGAGGCCTTCCGCCACGAGCACCCCGAGGTGGACCTGGAGCTCTCCGTGGAACTGTCCGGCACCCTGCACGAGCGGCTGGACGCGGGCCGGCTCGACCTGGTGCTGGCCAAGCGGCGCGGCCCCGGCGACGAACGCGGCCGGCTGGTGTGGCGCGACCGGATGGTGTGGATCGGCGCCGAGGGCGTGCACCTCGACCCGGACCGCCCGGTGCCGCTGATCGTCTTCCCGCCGCCGGGCATCACCCGGGCGCGGGCGCTGGAGGCCCTGGAGCGCGAGGGCCGGTCCTGGCGCATCGCGTGTACGAGCGGCTCGCTGAGCGGCCTGGTCGCGGCGGCCCGTGCCGGTCTGGGCGTGATGGCCCACACCCGGGGCCTGATCCCGCCGGGCCTGGTCCGCGTCCCGGACCGCGCCGGCCTCCCCGAGCTGGGCGGCGTGGAGTTCGCCCTGCTGGGCACCCCCGACCCCGCCCCGGCCGCCGAAGCCCTGGCGGCGGCGATCCTGTCGAGCGCGGACCGCCTGGGGCCGGGCCGGGTGACGGGCTAGCGCCGTGCCCGTCGCCCGTCCCGTGGATGCCCTCCCGGTTCGCCGCCGCGCACTGCCCCGTCCGCATGGTCCCGCAGACGGTACGACGAACGACGGCGCTCCCACACCCCCGGTTCCGCGCGGCCACCCCGCCGTCGGCTTCCTGTTCGTACGCGGCACTCTGTACCGTCTGAGGTGGTAAGGGCAGGGCGCGCGAGGGGCGCGTGTGGTGGGAGGGTGACGGGTGATGGACCGGCGGTCGGTGGTGACCGGGGCGCTCTGTGCCGCGGCGGCGCTCGCGGCGTCGGCCGCCATGACGGTGCTGGTGCCCCCGCAGACGACCGCCCACCCGCGCAACGCCCGCGCCGGCCTGCCCGACGGGACCGCGGGCGCCCAGGCCCCCACCCCGCTCAAGGCGCCGGCCACGCCCGCCGCCGACCCGGCCGCCCTCGCCGGCGCCCTCTTCGAGCACGGCCTCGACGGCGGCCACCACTGCACCGCCACCGTGGTCCGCAGCCCCGGCCGGAACCTGATCGTCACCGCCGGGCACTGCCTGGCCGCGGGGCCCGCGGGCCAGGACACGGTCTTCGCCCCCGGCTGGAACCAGGGGAAGGCCCCCCACGGCGCCTGGCGCGTCGAGGAGGTCTTCGAGGACCCCCGCTGGTCCGACGACGGGGACGACGCCTACGACCTCGCCTTCGCCCGCCTCGCCCCCGACGCGCAGGGCCGCCGCGTCGAGGACGTGGTCGGCGGCGCCGAACTCGACACCGGCGCACGCTCCGACGAGCCGGTGACCGTACGCGGCTACCCCAGCGACCGGGACGTGCCCCGCACCTGCACCGCCCCCGCCACCCGGGACGGCGACTCACTCCAGCGCTTCGCCTGCGCCGACTTCCCCACCGGCACCAGCGGCAGCGCCTGGATCGCCGCCGACGGCAGGATCATCGGCGTGCTCACGGGCGGGGACACCGACGACGAGTCCACCAGCACCCTGCTCGGCGGCTACGCCCGCGCGCTGTACGACAGGGCCACCGCGGCCCGTTGACGACGCGTCACCGGCGTCCGGGCCGCTACCGGTCCACCCGCTCCCAGCCCCGCCGCGGCGGACGCTGCCCCAACTGGCCCTGGTCCTTCGACCGGTAGACCACGTACGGGCGGAACAGGTACTGCACCGGCGCGCTGAACATGTGCACCAGCCGGGTGAACGGCACCAGCGCGATCAGCACCATCCCGATCACGATGTGGACCTGGAACGTGACCGGCACGCCCTCCATCAGCGACACCTTCGGCTGCAGCGTGAACAGGCTCCGCGCCCAGGGCGCGATCGTCGCGCGGTAGTCGTAGCCCGAGCCGACCGACGAGTTCGCCAGCTTCGCCCACAGGCCCATCACGATCGCGGCCAGCAGCATCACGTACATCGTCTTGTCGTTGCGCGTGGTCGCCTTGAACACCGGGGCGTTGGTGCGCCGCCGGTACACCAGCATCCCGATGCCCACGACCGCCAGCACGCCCGCGGCCGTACCGCCGAACAGCGAGAACAGGTGGTACGTGTGCTCCGACATGCCCACCGCGTCCGTCCACGACTCCGGCACGAACAGCCCCATCAGGTGCCCGACGAGCACGAAGAGGATGCCGTAGTGGAACACCGGCGAGGCGATGTTCAGCAACCGCGACTCGTACACCTGCGAAGACCGCGTGGTCCAGCCGAACTTGTCGTAGCGGTGCCGCCAGAGCAGCCCGGACACCAGCAGCACGAACGCCACGTACGGCAGCACGCCCCACAGCAGCGTGCCCATCAGCCCTCCCCGCTCAGCACCGGCAGCAGCCCCAGGTGCCCGTACGGCGGGAGGCCGTCCAGCCCCACGTCCTCGCGCGGCGGGCCCGACCGGGCCAGCGCCCGTGCCTCGGCCCGGTCCCTGGGGGAGGGGCCGGGCAGCGCCGCGCAGACGGCCGCCACCACGTGTGCGTACGGCGTACCGGTCTCCGTCAGCGCCAGCCGCAGCAGCTCCAGGCCCGCCCGGTGCTCGCGCAGCAGCGAATCGTCACCGGTCTGCGCCGTGAACTCCAGCACCGCCGGCAGGAAGTCGGGCAGCTCCTCGTTGCTGAACTCCAGCCCGTGCGCCCGGTACGCCTCCTTGAACCGCACCAGCGACTCGCCGCGCCGCCGGGTGTCCCCGTCCGTCCACCAGCTCAGGTACAGACAGTGTTTGTTCTTGAAGTCGAAGACCCGCACGTAGTGCGCGGCCAGCGCGTCCAGCGGCACGGACTCGGCGTGTTCGAGGAAGCCGTGCAGCTGGGGCGCGGCGGCCCGCAGCAGCGGCAGCCGCTCCTCGAAGGCCGCGTCGGGGTACGTCAGGCACAGCGCGGCGGCCTGGTGCAGGACCGCGGGGTCGGCGGCCGGGGAACCGGGCCGGATACGGGTTCCGGTGCTCACTTCTCCTCCTCCTTGTCGGCGGTCTGCCGCCTGCGCAGGGCATGGAAGTTCTCCAGGGTGACCAGCGGCAGGGCCTTGCGCCCCGAGTCGCCGCCGAACGCCCCGTCGTCGGTCGGGCCGGTGCCGCCCATGCCGGGCCCGTCGGCGTGGTCCAGGCTGCACGCGTCGGGCACCGCGGACTCCTCCAGCCGCCGGGCGTCACCGACCGCGGCCGTCGGGATCACGTACCGCTCCTCGTACTTGGCCACGGCCAGCAGCCGGTACATGTCCTCGATGTCCTGGCCCTTCATGCCGACCCGCTCCGTCACCGAACTGTCGGGCCGGCGGCCGAGGTTGACGTCCCGCATGTACGAGCGCATCGCCGCCAGCCGGTCCAGCGAGGCCCGTACGGGCTCGGTGTCGCCGGCCGTGAACAGCTCCGCCAGGTACTCCAGCGGGATGCGCAGCGTGTCGATGGCGCCGAACAGGTTCCCGGCGTCCTCGCCGTCGAAGCCCGTCTCGGCGAGGGCGTCCACCACCGGCGAGAGCGGCGGGATGTACCAGACCATCGGCATGGTCCGGTACTCCGGGTGCAGGGGCAGCGCCACCCGGTACGTGCTGATCAGGGCGTGCACCGGCGAGCGCCGGGCGGCCTCGATCCAGTCGTGCGCGATCCCGTCGCGCTCGGCGGCCCGCCGGACCTCGGGGTCCTCCGGGTCCAGGAACACGCCCAGCTGCGCCTCGTACAGGTCCTGCTCGTCGGCGGCGGACGCCGCCTCGGTGACCCGGTCGGCGTCGTACAGCACCACGCCGAGGTAGCGCAGCCGGCCCACGCACGTCTCCGAGCAGACGGTGGGCAGCCCCACCTCCAGGCGCGGGTAGCACAGCGTGCACTTCTCGGCCTTGCCGGTGGCGTGGTTGAAGTAGACCTTCTTGTACGGGCAACCGGTGACGCACATCCGCCAGCCGCGGCAGCGGTCCTGGTCCACCAGGACGATGCCGTCCTCCTCGCGCTTGTACATCGCGCCGGACGGGCAGGACGCCACGCACGCCGGGTTCAGGCAGTGCTCGCAGATCCGCGGCAGGTAGAACATGAAGGTCTGCTCGAAGGCGAACCGCACCTTCTCCGCGGCCTTCTCCCGGGTCTTCACCACCATCGGGTCGGCGCCGCCGTGCTCGGGGGCGCCGCCCAGGTTGTCGTCCCAGTTGGAACTCCACTCCACCTTCATGGGCTTGCCGTCGAGCAGCGAGCGCGGCTCCGCCACCGGGAAGTCCTCGCCGAGCGGCGCGTCGGTCAGGTTGCGGTAGTCGTACGTCCAGGGCTCGTAGTAGTCCTTGATCTCCGGCAGCACGGGGTTGGAGAAGATCGACACGAGCTTCTGGAAGCGGCCGCCGGCCTTGAGTTTCAGCCGGCCCCGTTTGTTCAGCTCCCAGCCGCCGCGCCACCGCTCCTGGTCCTCGTAGCGCCGCGGATAGCCCTGGCCGGGCCGCGTCTCGACGTTGTTGAACCACACGTACTCCATGCCCGTGCGGTTGGTCCACGTCTGTTTGCAGGTCACCGAACACGTGTGGCAGCCGATGCACTTGTCGAGGTTCATCACCATCGCGAGCTGTGCCATGACACGCCCGATGGGGGCTCCGTCACGGGCCATGTCAGTACTCCACCTTCTGCGACCGGCGTCGGATCACCGTCACCTCGTCGCGCTGGTTGCCGGTCGGCCCCAGGTAGTTGAAGGCCCAGGAGAGCTGGGCGTACCCGCCGATCAGATGGCTCGGCTTCAGGATGAGCCGGGTCAGCGAGTTGTGGATGCCGCCGCGGCGGCCGTTGTGCTCCGCCTTGGGCACGTTGACCGTGCGCTCCTGCGCGTGGTGCATGTAGACCGTGCCCTCGGGCATGCGGTGCGAGACGATCGCCCGCGCCACGACCACGCCGTTGCGGTTGACCGCCTCGATCCAGTCGTTGTCGGCGACGCCGATCGCCTCCGCGTCCTGCGGCGACATCCAGATGGCCTGGCCGCCGCGGGACAGGGACAGCATGAACAGGTTGTCCTGGTACTCGGAGTGGATGGACCACTTGTTGTGCGGAGTGAGGTAACGGACCGTCACCTCACGGTTCCCGTCCGGCCCGAGCACCGGCTCGCCGAACAGCCGGTGCATGTCCAGCGGCGGCCGGTACACCGGCAGGCCCTCGCCCAGCTCGTGCATCCAGTCGTGGTCGAGGAAGAACTGCTGGCGGCCGGTGAGCGTGTGCCAGGGCTTGAGGTGCTCGGTGTTCAGCGTGAACGCCGTGTACCGGCGGCCGCCGGACTCGCTGCCCGACCACTCCGGGGAGGTGATCACGGGCACGGGGGCCGCCTGCGTGTCGGCGTACGTGATGTGCTTGCCCTCGTGCTCGGACGCCAGGTGCGCCATCTCCCGCCCGGTGCGCTCCTCCAGGGTGTGGAAGCCCTGTGTGGCCAGCCGGCCGTTGGTGGTCCCGGACAGCCGCAGGATGGTGTTGGCCGCCTTCACCGCCGTGTCCAGCAGCGGGCGGCCGTCGGCCGGGCCGCCGCGGACGGTGCCGTTCAGCGCGCCGAGCGCCTCGACCTCCACGTCGGGGCGGAGCACGATGCCCTTGGCCGGCAGGCCCAGCTCCTCGACCAGCGGGCCGAGCGCGCTGAACTTGGCGCCGATGGCGGTGTAGTCGCGCTCCACGACGGTCAGCTGCGGCATGGTCCGGCCGGGCACCGGCTCGCACTCGCCCTTGCGCCAGTCCAGCGCCACCCCGCCCGGCTGGGCGATCTCGCCCGGGGTGTCGTGCTGGAGCGGCGAGGCGACCAGGTCCTGGCGGGTGCCGAGGTGCTCCCGGGCCAGCTCGCTGAACCGCTCGGCCACGGCCTTGAAGGTCTCGAAGTCCGTCCGCGCCTGCCAGGGCGGGTCCACGGCCGGGGTGAAGGCGTGTACGTAGGGGTGCATGTCGGTGGTCGACAGGTCGTGCTTCTCGTACCAGGTGGCCGCCGGCAGCGTGATGTCGGACAGCAGGGTCGAGGAGGTCATCCGGAAGTCGAGCGACAGCAGCAGGTCGAGCTTGCCCTCGGGCGCCTGCTCGTGCCACGTCACATCGCGCGGCCGCACCTCGGGCTCCGCCTCCTGCGCGTTCAGCGAGGAGTGCGTGCCCAGCAGGTGCTTGGTGAAGTACTCGGCACCCTTCGCGGACGAGCCCAGCAGGTTCGCCCGCCACAGCGTCAGCACCCGCGGCCAGTTCTCCGGCGCGTCCGGGTCCTCGCAGGCGAAGCCCAGCCGCCCGGCCTTCAGCTCGTCCACCACGTACGCCGCCGGCTCCCGGCCCGCCGCCCGCGCCTGCTCGGTGAGGTCCAGGGGGTTCCGGTCGAAGGTCGGGTACGAGGGCATCCAGCCCGAACGTGCCGACTGCGCCAGGCAGTCGGCACCGGTCATCCCCGCGAACCGGCCCTCGCCCAGCGGCGAGGCCAGCACGTCGGCAGTGAACCGGTCGTACCGCCACTGGTCGGTGTTCAGGAACCAGTACGCGGCACCGATCATCTGCCGGGGCGGCCGCGACCAGTCCGAGGCGGCGGCCAGCGTGGCCCACCCCGTCACCGGACGGCACTTCTCCTGGCCCACGTAGTGCGCCCAGCCGCCGCCGTTGCGGCCCTGGCAGCCGGTGAGCTGGAGCAGGGCCAGGAAGGACCGGTAGATGGTCTCGGAGTGGAACCAGTGGTTGGTGCCGGCGCCCATCAGGATCATGCAGCGGCCCTGGGACTCCTCCGCCGTCGCGGCGAACTCCCGCGCGATGCGCACCGCCCGCGCCGCCGGCACCGAGGTGTGGGTCTCCTGCCAGGCGGGGGTGCCGGGCTGGCTCGCGTCCTCGTACGAGGACGGCCACTCGCCCGGCAGGCCCGGACGCCCCACGCCGTACTGGGCCAGCAGCAGGTCGTACACCGTGGTCACCAGCCGCCCGGCGATCCGGCGTACCGGCACGCCGCGGCGCATCACCTCGCCCCGCCCCTGGCCGTGCGTGCCGCCCTCGGTGTCGAAGCGCGGCAGCAGCACCTCCGCCGTGCCCGCGGCGCTGTCGCCGCCCTGGAGCGTGAGGGCCGGCCGGATGCCGCCCAGGTCGAGGTTCCACCGGCCCTTGCCGGACTCCGTCCAGCGGAAGCCCAGGGACCCGCCCGGCACCACCGGCTGCCCGGTGGCCTCGTCCAGCACGGCGGTCTTCCACTCCGCACCCTCGGAGGTGTCGCCCAGGTCGGCGGCGCGCAGGAACTTCGCCGGCACGTACGCGCCGTCGCGCTCGTCCAGCGTCACCAGGAACGGCAGGTCGGTGAACCGCTTCACGTAGTCGGTGAAGAACGGCGTCTGCCGGTCGACGAAGAACTCCTTCAGGATGACGTGCCCCATCGCCAGGGCCAGCGCCCCGTCCGTGCCCGGGTGCGGGTGGAGCCACTCGTCGGCGAACTTCGCGTTGTCCGCGTAGTCCGGCGCGACCACGACCACCTTCTGGCCGCGGTAGCGGGCCTCGGTCATCCAGTGGGCGTCGGGGGTGCGGGTGACGGGGACGTTGGAGCCCCACATCATCAGGTAGGCCGCGTCCCACCAGTCCCCGGACTCCGGTACGTCGGTCTGGTCGCCGAACACCTGCGGCGAGGCGACCGGCAGGTCCGCGTACCAGTCGTAGAAGCTCAGCATCGGCGCGCCGATCAGGCTCATGAACCGGGCGCCCGCGGCGTGCGAGACCATCGACATGGCCGGGATCGGGGAGAAGCCGGCCACCCGGTCGGGCCCGTACTCCCTGATCGTGTGGACGTGCGCGGCCGCGATGATCTCGACGGCCTCGTCCCAGTTCGCCCGCACCAGGCCGCCCTTGCCGCGGGCCCGCTGGTACCGGCGCCGCCGCTCGGGGTCGGCCTGGATGTCCGCCCACGCCAGCACCGGGTCCTTCAGACGGGCCTTCGCCTCGCGGTACATCTCCAGCAGGACGCCCCGCACGTACGGGTGGCGCACCCGGGTCGGGGAGTACGTGTACCAGGAGAACGCGGCGCCGCGGGGGCAGCCGCGCGGCTCGTACTCGGGCCGGTCGGGGCCCACCGAGGGGTAGTCGGTGGCCTGGGTCTCCCAGGTGATGATCCCGTCCTTGACGTACACCTTCCACCGGCAGGAACCCGTGCAGTTCACCCCGTGCGTGGAATACACGACCTTGTCGTGGCTCCAGCGGTCCCGGTAGAAGGCGTCGGCCTCCCGGCCGCCGGTCAGCCGCACGCTGTGGAGGTCGGGCGCGTCCTCGCCGCGCCGGAAGAACCGCCCGGCCTTCAGCAGCACCGCGCCCGGCTCCGATGTGGTGTCCCGCACCCGTACCTCCCCGAAAGGATCAGCCATGATTCACCATAGAAGTGGCATTCACCGGATTCCGCGCGGCGGGGAGGTCGACCGGGGGACGCACCGGCACCCCCGCACCCGCCCGCGCGGCTACCACGCCGCGCCGAGCACCAGGAAGCCGCAGATCAGTACGAACAGGACGGCCAGCAACGGCCACACGAACCGCAGGTACTTGTCGTAACCGACCTTCGCCAGCGCCACACCGCCGATCGTGACCGCGGTCGTCGGCACCCACAGGTTCATCCAGCCGCTCGCCGCCTGCCAGGCCGTCACCACCAGCGACCGCGAGACGCCCGCGAAGTCCGCCAGCGGCGCCAGGATCGGCATCGCCAGCGTCGCGTGGCCCGACGTCGACGGGATCAGGAACGCCAGCGGCAGGTTCACCACGAACACGATCACCGCGAACACCCCCGACGAAGTCCCCCTGACCACGCCCTCGATGGCGTGCAGCACGGTGTCCGTCACCTTGGCGTTGTTCATGATGACCGTCACGCCCCGGGCCAGCATGATGACCAGCGCCGGCGAGATGAAGTCCGCGGCACCCTGCACGATCGTCGCGCTGAGCCGCTGCTCCCCGAGCCGCGCCACCAGCCCCACCAGCACCGCCGCGCACAGGAAGAGGGCCGCCAACTGGGGGAACGACCAGCCCAGTTCGAAGGAGTACGGAGTCGCGTCCGCGTCACCCGACAGCGCGCTCGCCCACGGCACCACCGAGAAGATCATGAAGGCGAAGACCAGCACCAGGACCACCAGCACCGTCCGGTGCAGCCGGGTGAGTTCCGGCTCCTCCGCCGTCCGCACCGCCGCCTGCTCCCGGTCGCCCGGCAGGAAACCGCACACCGACCGCGCCGGGTCCCGCTGCACCCGCCGCGCGTACCGGACCACGTACCCCACCGTCACCGCCGTCAGCACGATCCACATCAGGAACCGCAGCGCGATGCCGTCGCCGAGCGAGATCCCGGCGGCCGAGGACGCCACGCCGGTCGCGAAGGGGTTGACCGTCGAGCACAGTACGCCGATCCCCGCGCCCAGGATCGCGGTCCCGACGGCCACCATCCGGTCGTACCCGAGCGCCAGCATCATCGGCACCAGCAGCCCGTAGAACCCCAGCGTCTCCTCGGCGAACCCCTCCACCGTGCCGAGCAGCGAGAACACCACCATCACACCCGCGATCAGCAGCGCCCCGCGGTCCCGCAGCCGGTGCGCGAGGCGCGCGATGCCCCGGTCCAGCGCACCCGTCGCGAAGACCACCGTGATGAAGGCGCCGATCGCCAGCACGAAGAGGAACACCCCGGCACTGCCGTACAGTTCGCCGGTCAGATCCGGGCCGACGGCGCCCGTCCGCTCGTCCCGGATGCCGTACAGGCCGTTCACCGGGGCGAGGAAGAGGTCGTTCAGCCGGTCCGTGAACGACTGCGTCCCGTCCACCCGGTGGTACGTGCCCTCGACCGGCGCCCCGTCCTCGTCCCGCCGGTACTCGCCGGCCGGGATCAGGAAGGCCAGCAGCCACACCCCGACCGTCACCACCGCGAGCACCGTGAGGGCGCTCGGGAACGTGAACCGGCGCGGCGGCCCCTCGTCGCGGGGCTCCTCCGTCCCGACCGCGGGCCCGCCCGGCGCCGTCACCCGCCACCGCCCACGGCGGGACGGGCCAGCGCCGTACGGGCCAGCGCCGTACGGGCCACGGCGGACGCGCCCGGGGGGCCGGAGGGCGCGGCCCGTACCGGAGCCGGCCCGGCCCGCCCGCGTCCCGCCCGCGGCGCCACCCGCAGGACCGCGGGGTCCGTCCGGAGCCCCGCCACGAGCACCCGTGCCCTGGCTTCGAGTTCCACGCCGCTCACCGCCCTCGACCACGCGTCCTGCGGTTTCCGCCTCCAGTCTTGGACCGCGGCCCCTCCGGCGCCGCGCCCGGCAGGGCCATCGGTGTGAACCGGCACCGGCCGGACCCGTCCCCCGACCGGCCGGACCCCGTCCCCCGACCGGCGGGTCCCCGTCCCCCGACCGGCCGGACCCCGTCCCCCCGACCGGCCGCAGCGCGACCCGGCGGGCGCCCGGCGCGCGCGGGCGCGTATCGATCCCGGCCCGTGATCGTTTCTCCTCCCGGAGCCACCACGCCGTGGTGCGCCCGACCGGACCGGGAGGACACGCGGTGACCGCTTGGCAGTACCTGGCCGGCGCAGGGATCCTGGCCGCCCTCAGCCCGCTGCACGCCCAGCCGGCCCAGGCCGCGGAACCCCCGCCGGACCCCGGCGCGTTCCCGGCCGCCGTACGGCCCGACGCCTGCCCGGAGGAGCCCCCGGCCACCCCGCCCCCGGCCACCCCCGCGCCCCCGCCCCCGGTCACCGTCCCCCCGGCCGAACCGGCACCCGGACCCCCGGCACCCCCGGCCCGTCCGGCCCCGCCGCCCGCGCCGGCCCCGGCACCCCCGCGGCCGGCGCCCCGGCACCTGCCCCCGGCCGCACCGCCACCCGCGCGGCACGCCCCTGGAGCAGCACCGGCCGCCGTGGCACCGGACCCGGCTCCCGAGCCCGCCTACCGCCCCGCCGAAGCCCCGTACCCGGCCCCCGCACCCGCGGCGCCCGCGGCCGTGCCCGAGCGCCCGGCCGCCGCACCGGCACCTCCCGCGCGGGCCTTCCACGTCCGCCCCTACCACCGCTCGGCGCTCCTCCAGCGCCCCGGACCGCAGGGCATGTCCACCATGACCCTGATGGTCGTCGTGACCACCCCGGCGGTCCTCGCCGCCGCGGCCCTGCGCCCCCGCGGCAGGTCGCGCTCCGGCTCCTGACCCGCCCGCCCGGCCCCCCGCCGCGGCCCCGCCCGGCCGCGGCCACCCCCGACCCCGAACCGCCCCGATCCGACAACCGGAGACCCCCGTGTACGAGTGGCTGATCCTGGCCGTCTCCATGGTGCTCGTCTGCGCCGCCGTCCTCGCCTTCACCAACCTGCGCCACCGCAGGGTCGCCGAGGACGAGGACACCAACGAAACCCCCGACGTCATCGAGTACATGACGATGATGGTCGGCGTCGTCTACGCCATCGTCCTCGGCCTCGCCATCGCCGGCGTCTGGGAGGCCCGCGGCGCCGCCGAGGACAACGTCCGCCGCGAGGCCCAGGCCCTCTACGAGGTCAGCCAGCGCGTGGACGTCTACCCCGGGCCCGTCCGCGACCGCATCCGCGACGAGGTGAGCGACTACGTCTCCCACACCGTCGCCGTCGACTGGCCGCTCCTCACCGACGACAAGGCCCCCTCCGCCGAGGGCACCGCGCTCCTCGGCAAGCTGCGCACGGACATCACCCACCAGAGCCCGGCCACCGAGCTCCAGGCCCAGGCCTACCAGCCGCTGCTCGACCACATCGCGACCGCCGACGACGCCCGGCACGCCCGCAACCAGGGCGCGGGCTCCACGCTCCCCGGGATGGTGTGGTTCGGCCTGCTGACCGGTGCCGTCGTCACCATCGGCCTGATCTTCACCCTGCAGATCCGCCGCTCGGGCCGGGAACTGCTGCTCGCCGGCCTGTTCAGCGCCCTGATCGTGTTCCTGCTGTTCCTGGTCTGGAGCCTCGACGCACCGTTCGGCCGGGAGGGCACCGATGCCGCGGCGCCCTTCCTGGACCTGTTCCCGGCCGCCGTCGCGCAGGCGGCCGGCTGACCCGGCCCGGTCGCCGGACCCGGCTCCGCCGGATCGGCCCGGCCGGCCCCGCCGGACCCCGCCGGCCCGCCCGCCGGGTGGCGGCATGCCGGGCGGCCGCAATGCCGCCCGGCCTCAGCCGGTGCCCGTGGCGCGCCGGGCCGCCGCCACCTCGCGGGAATGCCGCAGCGCGTGGGAGATGCGGACCAGGTCCCTCGGACCCTCGGCCGGCCCGGGCACCCGCAGCGGGCCCCCGTCCCCGCCGGGGCCCTCGCCGAGGCCGTCTGGGCCGTCGGGGCCGTCGTCAGGGCCGTCGGGGCCGTCGTCAGGGCCGTCGGGCTCCCCGGCGGCCGCCGAGCGGGCCCGTACCGCGGCCGCGACCATCGCCGCGTCGGCCACGGCCTTGGCGCCCTCCGGCCCCTCGCCGGCCGCCAGGCTCCGCTCGTACACCCGCGCGTGCAGCGCGAAGTCGAAGTACGGGCCCAGCGTCAGGAAGCCGTCGTGGATGTCCGACTCCCGCTGGAGGACCCGCAGCTCGGCCGGCGACCACCAGGCGATCCGCACGCTCGGCGTGCCCGCCGGCACCGCGCCGCGCAGCTCGCGCCAGAGCGCCCCCAGCTGCCGGTACGTCGCCCAGGTGTGCCAGTTGTCCGCGGCCCGCTGGCACATCAGCGGCAGGATGAACCCGATCGCGCTGACCAGCGCGCCCATCGACGCCAGCGGGGGAGCGAGGTAGGTGCTCAGCCCGTCCCAGTCCCGCCCGGCCCAGCGCGCCCCGACGGCGGCGAACTTCGTCATGTCGTAGGCGATCGTGAAGCCGTAGCCCACGACGATGATCACGAGTCCGGTGCGCAGCCAGCCGCGGACCTGGAGCGACCAGCGCCAGCAGAGCACGGTCATCACCACGGCGGCGATGTGGTGCGTCACCAGGTACAGCGCGATCATCTCGCGGATGTACGGGGTGTTGGCGTAGTACGTGTCGAAGTCGCGCAGCCGCTCCACGGGGGCTTCCCCGAGGACGAACAGCGCCACCACCGCCACGATCACGATCCCGTAGAACGTCATCCAGCGGCGCGAGAAGCGCCGGGTGTCCTCGGGCGGGCCGCCCCGCCAGTTCACGATCAGGATCAGACAGGACGCGCTGAACGCGCTGATCAGTGCGTACACCAGCGGGGCCGAGAAGTTCGGGGTGCCGGTCAGCCGGTTGACCACGGAGATCGTGGGCGGCGCGGCGAAGACGAAGACCGCTCCCGAGAGGATCAGCAGCGAGCAGACGGAACGCAGCAGCGGGTCACGCCAGTTGTGTCGCAGCGCCGGCAGCTTGAAGGCCAGCGAGATCCACAGGGCGGCCGCGGGAATGTAGTAGTCCCCACCAGTCAACGGTCAGGCCTGCGGTCCTCGGTAGCCCAGCGAGGCCTCGATGCGGCCCGCCAGCCCGTCGCGGCGGGCCGGGGCGCGGCCGATGCCACCGCTCCGCGCCAGCCAGGGACGGCACTTGCTGCCCAGCAGCAGCCCGAACGTCTCGGCCTCCGTCTCCTCCGAGACGTCCGCCCGGGTCCGGGCGGCCACCCGGCGGACCGTCTCGCTGAGGTCGGCCTCCTCCGACAGCAGCCGGGCCGCCACGGCCGCGCCGTCGACGTGGTGGCTGCAGTGGCCGGCCTTCATGTGCCACAGTTCGTGACCCAGGATCACCAACTGGTGGTCGGGGGCCGTGCGTTCCTCGACCACCACGAGGTCCCGGTCCGCCATGTCGAGCCACAGGCCACTGGCCGTCCCCGGCGGGAACGAGGCCATGCGGAACTGCACCGGCCGGCCGCGGTGGCGGCTCATGCCCTCGCACAGGGCGGCGTAGAGGTCCACGGGTTCCGCGGGCGCCGGGAGCCGGAGGCCGGCCACCAGCTCTCCGCACAGCCGCCGCTGCTCTCTGCCTATGCTCACCGTTCTCCCCGTCGGCGCGGATCCGGATCAGGACTTCAGGAATCTGTCGGTTTGACGCTCTCGAGCAGCATGTCCAGCCACTCGGTGACCTTGTCCCGGTGTTTGTCCGTGGGCAGTTGGGCGGCCCGCCAGGCGATGCCGCGGACCCCGTGGTCCTGGAGCAGTCTGGCCAGCGGGTCGGCTCCCGCGGGGACCTGGGCCGGCACGGTCTCCCGCTCGCGTCCCGCGAAGTCCTGGAGCAGCTGCTGCTCCGTCCGCAGGAGGGCGTCGGTGAGCGCGTCGGCGTCGTGGGCGGTGAGGAAGCCGGCGTGCACGCCGAAGAACCGCTGGAGCGCGTCGCAGTGCTCCATGGTGGGCCGCCGGTCGCCGTTGATCAGCGCGCCCGCCTGCTGGCGGGACATGCCGGCCCCGTCCGCGATCTCCTGCTGGGTGTAGCGGCGGCCGTTGGGCTTCACCCGGGTGCGGCGGAGCAGGGCCAGCCGCTGGAGGAAGCGCGCCTGTACGTCGGGTTCGCCGGCCGGACGGCCGTCGAGGAGGGCCCTGACCACGTCCGCGGGCACACCGGAGGCCTCCGAGAGGCGGCGGAGGTCGAAGACCTCCGCGTGGGCGCGCCCGAGCTTGTCGGCGAGTTCGGCGACGCGCGCCACGGTGGCCGTCAGAGGCGCGGTGGCCACTGGGACGGGAGCCGGGAAGCCGTCTGTCACCAGTGGTTCTCCTAGATCACGCGAGATTGGTTCGGACACGCGGTTGGCCTGAGGAGGCTAACCCGGATGCCGCCCGACGGCTAGAACTTGCCACAGCTGTGGCGTGAATGAGGCGTCCCCCGGCTGGAATTGCCACAATAGTTGACACTCCATTGACGCTGGTAGCAGGATCGCCACACGGAAATGAAGATCGCAGACCGTGAGAAGGGGGAGCTCTCGGTGTCACATCTCGCAGCGGTGGGCCCGTCCGATGCCCTCGCGCGGTCCGGCCAGGAAGCCCTGGCGGGCGAAGAGCCCGTACGCGGAACGGTTCGGTCGGAGCGGCGCAAGGAACTCCTGCGGCAGCGCCGCGAGGAACTCGGCCTCAGCCAGGAGGACGTGGCCGCACGCCTGCGCATCAGCGTGCGCGCGTACGGGAACTGGGAACGCGGCCTGGTCAAGGAGTGGACCGACCGGAAGCTGCTGGCACTCGCCCAGGCCCTGGAAATGAGCGAGCGGCAGTGCTTCTGGCTGTTCCGCGTCATGGCCGACCGCGACCCGCCGCAGTCCTGGCGCCCCTCCGAGGAGAGCCGCCTGCCCGACGACCCCGCACAGCGCGACTACCTCCGCGACTACGCGGCACTCATGGAGGCCGTTCCCTACCCCTCCTTCCTCGTCGACCACCGCTGGGACGTGGCGCTCACCAACTCCGCCTTCGACCAGCTCTTCCAGTCCGTACGACCGCACCCGACGGCCCTCCCGGACGACAACTTCCTGCGCTTCGTGCTCTTCCACCCGGACGCCGCCGCGGTCCTGGAGGACCATGAACCCGCCTGGTGCGTGCCCCTGCTGGCGCAGTTCTCCACCGCCCTGGCCGCGGCCCCGGAGGACGCCGGCCTGAAGAGCATCCGGCAGGACATCGCCCGCGACCCGTTCATGGAGGCCGCGTACCGCTACGGCGTCCCGCACTGGCTCGGCACGTACGGGCCCCAGGCGGCCGAGCGTGACGGCAGCGTACGCGCCGTGCGGCACCCCGACCCCCGCTGGGGACGGGCCCGGTGCCGCCTGGTGGCCGAAAACGGCCCCATGCTGGACGGCATGGGCTTCACCCGGATCACCCTGGTCCTCTCCGCCCCGCAGGGCGGGTACGGACCGCCCGTCGGCACGCCCCCGGCGCCCGCGCAGCAGGCCCCCAGGCTCCGCGCCGTCCCCCCGCTCAACGACTGAGCGGCCGGGACCGCGGAGCCCGCCGGGCCCGCCCGTGGGCCGGCCGGAACCCGCGGCCGGCCGGGGCGCCGCTCCCCGGACGGACCGCACGGAGGCCACACTGTGCGGTACACGGTCACCTGTGACCGTGCAGTGTGAAGGGTGGTATGTCACGTGAAACTGACGATCCTCGGCGGCGGCGGGTTCCGGGTCCCGCTCGTCTACGGCGCGCTCCTCGACGACCACGCCGAGGGCCGCATCGACCACGTCACCCTCCACGACGAGGACCCGGCCCGGCTCACCGCCATCAGCCGCGTCCTCGCCGAACAGGCCCGCGGCGTCCCCGACGCCCCCGCCGTCACCGCCACCCGCGACCTCGACGAGGCCCTGCGCGGCGCCGACTTCGTCTTCTCCGCCATCCGCGTCGGCGGACTCCAGGGCCGCGCCGACGACGAACGCGTCGCCCTCGAACAGGGCGTCCTCGGCCAGGAGACCGTCGGCGCCGGCGGCATCGCCTACGGACTGCGCACCGTGCCCGTGGCCCGCCGGATCGCCCGCCGGATCGCCGAACTCGCCCCCGACGCCTGGACCATCAACTTCACCAACCCGGCGGGCCTCGTCACCGAGGCCATGGCCCGCGACCTCGGCCGGCGCGTCATCGGCATCTGCGACTCACCCGTAGGCCTCGGCCGCCGCCTCGCCCGGCTCGCCGGCGCCCGCCCCGGCCGGGCCTTCGTCGACTACGTCGGCCTCAACCACCTCGGCTGGGTCCGCGGCCTGCACGTCGACGGCCGCGACGAACTGCCCAGGCTGCTCGCCGACACCAAGGCCCTGGAATCGTTCGAGGAGGGCCGGCTCTTCGGCGCCGAGTGGATCCGGTCACTCGGCGCCGTCCCCAACGAGTACCTGCACTACTACTACTTCAACCGGGAGGCCGTCGCCGCCTACCGGCAGGCCCAGCGGGACGGCCGCACCCGCGGCGCCTTCCTCCGCGACCAGCAGGCCGGCTTCTACGCCGAGGCCGCCCGCGAGGGCACCTCCGCCCGGGCCGCCTGGGAACGCACCCTGGCCGAGCGCGAGGCCACCTACATGGCCGAGAACCGCGAGGCGGCCGGCGTCGGCGCACGCGACGAGGACGACCTCGAGTCCGGCGGCTACGAGAAGGTCGCCCTCGCCCTGATGCGGGCCATCGCCCGCGACGAGCGCACCACCCTCATCCTCAACGTCCCCAACCGCACCACCCTGTCCGTGCTCGACGCGGACGCCGTCATCGAGGTGCCCTGCCTCGTCGACGCGAGCGGCGCCCACCCCCTGGCCGCCGCACCCCTGCCGTACCACGCGGTGGGCCTGGTCACCGCCGTCAAGGCCGTCGAGCGCGAGGTCCTCGCCGCGGCCGAGAGCGGATCGCGGGCCGCCGCCGTCAAGGCCTTCGCCCTGCACCCCCTGGTCGACTCGGCCGCGGTCGCCAGGACCCTGCTCGACGGCTACGTCGAAGCCCACCCCGGCCTCTCCTACCTGCGCGGATAGCCGGACCGGGGCCGGCCGGCACCGCCCGCGCAGGCACTCCCCGTACGGCGTAACGTCACATGCGACACCCCCACCCCGGTGTGAGAGTGCGAGATGTGACCACCCTCCGAGAGCCCGCCCCCGCGGCCGCCGCGCCGCCGCCCGTGCTGGACCGGCGGCGGCGCAACGTCGTCTTCGGCACGATCATGCTCGGCGTGCTGCTCGCGGCGCTCGACCAGACCATCGTGGGCACCGCCCTGCCCACGATCGTGGCGGACCTCGGCGGCGCCGCCCACATGTCCTGGGTGGTCACCTCGTACCTGCTCGCGGAGACCGTCGCCACCGTGCTCGTCGGCAAGTTCGGCGACCTCTTCGGCCGCAAGGTCATCTTCCAGATCTCCGCCGTCATCTTCATCGTCGGTTCCTTCCTCTGCGGCCTCGCCCCCAACATGTCGCTGCTCATCGTGTGGCGCGGCCTCCAAGGCGTCGGCGCCGGCGGCCTGATGGTCACCTCCATGGCGCTCATCGCCGACGTGATCCCGCTCCGCGAACGCGGCAAGTACCAGGGCGCCATCGGCGCCGTCTTCGGCGTGGCCACCGTCATCGGCCCCCTCCTCGGCGGCCTGTTCACCGACCACCTCAGCTGGCGCTGGGCGTTCTACGTCAACGTCCCCCTCGCCGTCATGGTCGTCGCGGCCGCCGCCCGCAGCATCCCGTCCGTGCGCTCCGCCACCCGCCCCGCCATCGACTACCTCGGCATCGCCCTCGTCGCCGTCGGCTCCAGCGCCCTCATCCTCGCCACCAGCTGGGGCGGCAACGAGTACGCCTGGGGCTCGCCCGTCATCATCGGCCTCTTCGCCGGCGGCGCCGTGGCCCTCGCCCTGTTCTGCGTGGCGGAGACCCGCGCCGCCGAACCCATGCTGCCGATGCGGCTGTTCCGCAACCCGGTCTTCACCGTCTGCTCGGTGCTCAGCTTCGTCGTCGGCTTCGCCATGCTCGGCGCGATGACGTTCCTGCCCACCTACCTCCAGTACGTCGACGGGGACTCGGCCACCGTCAGCGGCGTGCGCACCCTGCCGCTGGTCATCGGCCTGCTCATCGCGTCCGTCTTCAGCGGCAACGTCGTCAGCAAGACCGGCCGCTACCGGGTCTTCCCCATCGTCGGCTGCCTGGTCATGGGCATCGGCCTCTACCTGCTCTCCCGCATGGGCCCCGGCACCGGCACCTGGCTGGAATCCCTCTACATGTTCGTGCTCGGCGTCGGCATCGGCCTGTGCATGCAGGTCCTGACCATCGCCGTGCAGAACACCGTCGACTACGCCGACCTCGGCACCGCGACCTCGGGCGTGACGTTCTTCCGCACCCTCGGCAGCTCCTTCGGCACCGCCGTCTTCGGCACCCTCTACGCCAACAACCTGGGACCCAACCTGGCCGCCGGCGTCGCCGAGGCCGCCCGTACCACCGGCACCCCGGCGGCCGAACTGGCGCGCGCCGCCCAGAGCCCCCAGGGCGTCCACTCCCTCCGCCCCGCCGAGGCCGCGCCCATCGTCCAGGCCTACGCCGACACCCTCCACACCGTGTTCCTGTGGACCGTGCCGGTCGCCGCCGTCGGCTTCGTCGTCGCCCTGTTCCTCAAGGAGGTCAGGCTCCGCGACAGCGCCCGCGCCACCTCCACCGACATGGGCGAGGGCTTCGCCTCGCCGGCCACCACCGGCGACTCCGCCAAGCTCCTCGAACTGGCCGTCGGCCGGCTGATCCGCGGCATGGGCCCGGCCCAGGCCCGCCGCATCGTTGAGGAGTCCGACACCCGCCTCGACATCGCCGGGGCCTGGGCCGTCATGCAGGTCGACCTCCTCACCCGCACCGTCGGCCACGCCAGCCTCGGCCTGATCGCCGCCCGCCGCCACCTGCCGCCCGAGGTGCTCCTGCCGGTCTTCGACCGGATGACCGAGGAGGGCTTCCTCGCACGCGACGGCAGCTTCTTCTCGCACACCGAGGCCGGCCGCCGCGAGGCCGCGGTCATCTCCGCCGCGTGGGCCGACTGGCTCGGCGCCGAACTGGAGAAGGACCGCGGACGCCCGCGCAGCGCCGAACTCCGCGCCGCCGCCGACGCGATCGCCAAGCGGCTGCTGGCCGAAGACCTCGCCGAGGGCGGCTTCGCCCGCGTCCCGGCCCTCCCGGGCTGACCCCCACGACCCCGGCCGCCGTACCCCCCCCACCGGACCGCCGGGCCCCCTGCCCGTCCACCGGACCGCCGGGCCCTCTGCCCCCCGCGCCCGGCCGGCCGGTCCGCTGACCGTGCGCCGGGCTGGCGGGCCCCTGCCGTCCGCCGGACCGCCGGGCCCGCTGCCCGTGCGCCGCGCCGACGGGTCCGCTGCCCCTGCGCCCGGCCGGCCGGTCCGCTGACCGAGCGCCGCCCCGGCCCGTCCACCGGTCCCCAGGCCGTACGCCGTGGGGCCCCCGTGCCCGGCGCCTGGCCGCGCCGCCGCGCCGGCTGCCTGCCGCCGCCGGCGTCTGGCCCCCCGCACCGCCGCGCCGGCCCGTCCGTCGGTTCCCAGGCCGTACGCCGTTGCGGCCCCGTGCCCGGCGCCTACCGCCCCGCGCCCGGCTACGCCCCCGCCACCGGGTAGCAGTGTGCCGGGACCGCCGGGACGGCCAGGTCGGGGCGCCAGACCCGCAGTACCGCCGCCGACGGTGCGAACATCTCCGCCGGCAGCCGCTCCGGCGCGAACCACTCCCACCGCACGATCTTGTCCGGCTCGGTGACGCGGGGCTCGCCGCCGACGCCCTCGGCCACCGCGGCCGCCGTCACCCGGCTCACGCCGCCCTTCGCGTCCTTGAGCACCGCCAGCACCCGTACCCGGGCCGGGTCCACCCGCAGCCCCGTCTCCTCCGCCAGCTCCCGCGCCCCCGCGGTCTCGAAGCTCTCCTCCGGCTCGGTCTTGCCGCCCGGCAGCTCCCAGCGCCCGTCGTGCGCGAGCCCGAGCAGCACCCGTCCGGCCGGGTCCACGACCACCATCCCCACGCCCGCCACCGCGTTCGTGGCCGGCAGCGCCCGGTCGGGCCGCTCCTCGCCGGGCTTCCCGTCCGCCATCGCGCATCCCTCCGCAGGTCCGTGCCACGGCGCCGCCACGGTCGCGGCGCCCCGCCGAGGATACGGGCGCACCGCCCCCGGCACGCCCGCCCCCCCCGGCACGCCCGCCCCCGGCACTCCCGCCCGGCACGCCCACCCCCGCACTCCCGGCCACCGCCACGCCCGCGCGCGGCGCCGCTGCCCGCCCCCGCGCCGCCCCCCGGGTTTCACCGTGCCCCGGCCCGCGCAGTCTCTTGGGCGACGCGGTGCACCGGCCCCGCGCGCGGGCGGCGGGAGGGGCAATGGCGCATTTCCTGGTCATCGGCGGAGGCATCGGCGGCATGGCCACCGCCCTGCTCGCCGCGCGGCACGGGCACACCGCCGAGGTCTTCGAACGGGCCGAGCGCGCCCCCGGCACCGACCTCGACGGCGACTTCTTCGGCTGGCACCGGCCCGGCGTCCCCCAGGCCAACCAGCCGCACGTGCTGCTCGGCGCCGCCCGCACCCTGCTCCGTACCGA
Source organism: Streptomyces sp. NPDC101132 (assembly GCF_044759225.1). Lineage (NCBI taxonomy): Bacteria > Bacillati > Actinomycetota > Actinomycetes > Kitasatosporales > Streptomycetaceae > Streptomyces > Streptomyces sp. NPDC101132. The sequence goes on along the minus strand of NZ_JBIVYX010000001.1, from coordinate 743,362 downwards.
ACTCCCCGACGTGTACGCCGAGATGCTGCGCCTGGGGGCCCGCGAGCGGCACGAGCTGGACTGGTTCGAGGACCGCCCGCCCGCCCGGCCCGGTGACGACGACCTGGTGATGGTGCAGGCCCGCAGGATCGTCCTGGAGAGCGCCCTCGCCTCCGCCCTGCGCGCCGAACCCCGGGTCACCCGCCGCTACGGCACCCCCGTCACCGGGCTCCTCACCCGGCCGGCGACGGGCGCGCAGCCGCCGCGCGTGACGGGCGTACGGACCGGGGACGGCCGCTCCGAGGGAGACCTCGTCGTCGACACCGCAGGGCGCCGCGGCGCGGTGGACCGCTGGCTCGCGGACGCCGGCTGCCGGCCCGGCACGACCGAGGAGCACCGCACCGGCCTCGCCTACTTCGGCCGCTGGTACCGGCTGCCCGGCGGCGCGCTCGACGGCCCCGCCCGGCCCTGGTCGGTGGCCGGCGGCAGCTTCGCGGGCTGCGCCGTCTTCCCGTCCGACAACGGGATCTTCGCCGTGACCCTGTTCGTCCACACCTCGGACCCCACCCGCGCCGCGCTGCGCGACCCGGCCGTCTTCGAGGCGGCGGCCCGCACGTTCGCGCCCGGCGCGGCGTGGCTGGACCTGGGCGCGGAGCCGCTGTCCGGCGTCCTGGCCATGGCGGGGCTGGACAACCGCTGGAGCGCGCCCGCCGACGAGCGGGGGCCGGTGGTCACCGGCCTGGTGCCGGTCGGGGACGCCCTCACCCACACCAACCCGACCCTGGCCCAGGGCATGTCGCTCGCCCTGTGGGCGGCCCACCGGGTCGCCGCCACCGCGGACGGGGACCCCGGCGGCGCCCGCTTCGCCGCCGGGTACCACGCCTGGGCGTCCCGTACGCTGCGGCCCTGGTTCGACCTCCAGGTGGCGGCCGACGACTCCACCGGCGACCGGCTGGCGAGCCGCGCCGCGCGCACCGGTGCCGCCCGGGAATCCGCTGCCCTGTTCGACTGCGCGCTCGACGACCCGGAGGTGATGCGGGTACGGGCCCGGGTCCGTCACCTGGCGGAGTCGCCGGAGCGCGCGTACGCCGACCCGGAGGTGCGGCGGCGGGTCGCGGACTGGCTGGCCGCGCGGCCCGGGTACGTGCCCAACCAGGCCGGTCCCGGCCGGGAGGAGTGGGAGAAGATCACCGGGCGCTGAGGCGGCGAGGGGAGCCGGTGCCGGTCTCCTCCGCGGCGGGGTCAGCCGGTGCCGAGGACCTCGGCCAGGTCGTAGCGGACCACTTCCTCCAGCTGGGCGTACGTGCAGCCGTCCGGCGTCCGGTCGGGCCGCCAGCGGCGGAACTGCGTGGTGTGCCGGAACCGGTCGCCCTCCATGTGGTCGTACGCGACCTCCACCACCCGTTCCGGCCGCAGCGGCACCCAGGTGAGGTCCTTCTTGCCCGACCAGCGGCTGGGCGCGCCGGGCAGCCGGGCGGCCTCGTGCGCGGTCTCGTCCGACCAGGCGGCCCAGGGGTGGCCGGAGGCGTCGGCGAGCCGCAGGGGCTCCAGCTCCTCGACGAGTTCGGCGCGCCGCTTCATGGGGAAGGCGGCGCAGACCCCGACGTGCTGGAGGGCGCCCCGGTCGTCGTACAGGCCGAGGAGCAGGGAGCCGACGACGGGGCCGCTCTTGTGGAAGCGGTAGCCGGCGACCACCACGTCGGCCGTCCGCTCGTGTTTGATCTTGTACATGACGCGAGCGTCGGGCCGGTAGGGCAGGTCGAGGGGCTTGGCGACGACTCCGTCGAGGCCCGCGCCCTCGAAGCGGTCGAACCAGTCCCGCGCCAGCTCGGGGTCGGTGGTGGCGGGGGCCAGGTGCACCGGGGGCCGGGCGGGGGCGAGGGCCCCGGCCAGCCGGGCGCGCCGGTCGGCGAGCGGTGCGGGCGTGAGGTCCTCGTCGCCGAGGGCGAGCAGGTCGAAGGCGATGAAGCTGGCGGGGGTGCGCTCGGCGAGCAGGGCCACCCGGGACGCGGCGGGGTGGATGCGCTCGGTCAGCCGGTCGAAGTCCAGCCGGTCGTCGTGGACGATCACGATCTCGCCGTCGACCACGCAGCGGTCGGGCAGGTTGGCCCGCAGGGCGTCCGCGAGTTCGGGGAAGTACCGGGTGAGGGGCTTGCCGGTGCGGCTGCCGATCTCCAGCTCGTCGCCGTCGCGGAACACGATCGCCCGGAAGCCGTCCCACTTGGCCTCGTACTGCATGCCCGCCGGGATCCGGGCCACGGATCTGGCGAGCATCGGCTTCACGGGCGGCATCACCGGCAGGTCCATGGGTCGATTCTGCGCCGGGGCCGCGACGGCCGCCCGGTGTGCGGCGCCCGGCGGGCGCGCTTACCGTGGCGGGCATGGGATCTGCGGTGGAGCTGGACGCGGGCGGACGCACGGTCCGGCTGTCCAATCCGGACAAGGTGTACTTCCCGGAGCGCGGGCTGACCAAGCTGGACGTGGCGAACTACTACCTGGCGGTGGGGGACGGCATCCTGCGCGCCCTGCGCAACCGCCCGACGACCCTGGAGCGCTACCCCGACGGGGTGGAGGGCGAGTCCTTCTTCCAGAAGCGGGCGCCGAAGAACCTGCCCGACTGGATCCCGACCGCGCACATCTCCTTCCCCAGCGGCCGGACGGCGGACGAGATCTGCCCCACCGAGGTGGCGGCGGTGCTGTGGGCGGCGCAGCTGGGCTGCATCACCTTCCACCCGTGGCCGGTGCGCCGGGACGACACCGACCGCCCCGACGAGCTCCGCATCGACCTGGACCCGCAGCCGGGCACGGACTACGGCGACGCGGTGGAGGCCGCGCACGAGTTGCGGGACGTGCTCGACGGGCTCGGGCTGCGCGGCTGGCCGAAGACCTCGGGCGGCCGCGGGCTGCACGTGTTCGTGCCGATCGCGCCGCGGTGGACGTTCACCGAGGTCAGGCGGTGTGCGATCGCGATCGGACGGGAGCTGGAGGAGCGGATGCCGGGCCGGGTGACCACGGCCTGGTGGAAGGAGGAGCGCGGCGAGCGGATCTTCGTGGACTACAACCAGACGGCCCGGGACCGCACGATCGCCTGCGCCTACTCGGTCCGCCCGCGCCCGCACGCCCCGGTCTCGGCGCCACTGCGCTGGGACGAGGTCGGCAGCGCCGAGCCGCGTGACTTCGACATCGTGACGATGCCGGCCCGGTACGCGGAACTGGGCGACGTGCACGCGGACATGGAGGACCACGCCTTCACGCTCGACGCGGCCCTGGAGCTGGCCGAGCGCCACGAACACGACCACGGCCTGGGCGACATGCCGTACCCGCCGGACTACCCGAAGATGCCGGGGGAGCCCAAGCGCGTCCAGCCCAGCCGGGCCAGGCACGAGGACCCTCCCGGCCCGGAATCATGACGCGGGACCCAGCCCGTCGGGCAGGTGGGCGGTGACGAGGCGGACGGCCTCGTCGGCACTGGCGGCGTAGCCGATCACCCGGGAACTGCGGGCCTCGCAGACGCGGAACCGTCCGTCCGGCAGGGGGTCGACGGCGGGCGCCTGGACGTCGTACGGGAAGGCCGTGGAGGTGCTGAGGCGCAGGGTGTGGTCGGAGGTGAACGGGAAGAGCTCCCGCAGCCTCGGTTCCGCACGGGCCGCCTCCAGCAGGGCGACGATGTCGGGGAACGGGCTCCCCGGTGCGCGGTCTTCGTGATCGTCACGCTGGCGCTGCCAGGTCAGGATCAACTGCTGCCATCTCGCCTCGACCGCCCGGGACGGCATGGATGCGTTCGAATTCACCGTCGGAGTGTGCCGTCCCGCCGGCCCGTGCGGAAGGTGTGCGTCCACAACGATCGAACTTCGTGTGACCGGACAAACACGCGCCCTCAAAACAACACGAACGATCGTGCTAATATCTTCGCATCCGCCGTCCTGAGCGAGATCCGGAGAAACGGGCATGCAACCCATGGCTTCACTGCTCGGCGCCGCCCTCGGGGCCGGCTCGTACGTCGCCCCGGCCCTCACCGGCCGGGCCGCGTTCCACCTCTTCGTGCGGCCCGCCGGGCGCAGCACCGCGCGGCCCGAGGAGGCCGCCCTGATGCGCGAGGCCGTCGTAGGGCAGCTCCGGGTCGACGGACTCGCGGTCGCCACCTACCGGTGGGGGAGCGGCGGCCGGCCCGTCCTGCTGGTGCACGGGTGGTCCTCCCGGGCCGCGAAGTTCGCCGGATTCGTACGGGCCCTCCGCGAGCGCGGCCACACCGTCGTCGCCTTCGACGCCCCCGGCCACGGGGCCTCCGCCGGCCGCGCCACCAACATCCGCCAGATGCGCGACGCCATCCGGCAACTACAGGAGGAGAACGGCGAGTTCACGGCCGTCGTCGCCCACTCGTTCGGCGTCCTCGCGACCTTCTTCGCCCTCCGCGGCGGGGTCCGGGCCGACCGGGTCGTCGCCCTCGGCGGCGTCGCCGACTTCGACTACCTGCTGGAGCGGTTCTCGGCCCGGCTCGGCCTCGGCCCGCGGGTGCAGCGCGCCCTGCGCGCCCACGTCGAGGAGAAGCTCTTCCCCGGCGAGCCCGGGATCTGGGACCGGCTCGCCGCCACCCACCGGCCCGACGAGACCGGCGTACGCGTCCTGCTCCTCCACGATGCCGACGACGAGGTCGCCGCCCCCGCCCAGGCCCGCGCCATCGCCGCCGCGTACGGCGACCGCGCCCGGCTCGTCGAGACCCGCGGCCTCGGCCACCGCCGCATCCTGCACGACCCCCGGGTGATCGAGAGCGCCGTCGCGTTCGCCGTCACCGACGAGAACCTCCCGTCGGCCGTCGCCTGACGCGCCACGGGACCGCGGACGGCGCCGGCAGAGTGGAATCAGGCGGTGCCGAACACCGGCGGCCGCTCCGGGAGTTCCTCCGGGGCGGCCGCCGCCGCGCGCAGCCGGGACAGGATGCCGCGCGCGGCCCGCCCGTACGCCGACGGGTCGCCGTGCAGCACCGACTCGGCGTTCGCCATCTCCATCAGCGCGATGATCTCGAAGGCGAGCTGGGGTACGTCGAGGTCCGCGTCGAACCCGCCGGCCAGCCGAGCCCGCTCCAGGGTGCCCTCCACGTACCGCCGCCAGTCCTCGCGCGTCTTCGCGACCTCGTCGTGCACGGCGCCGGGACGGGCGTCGAACTCGGCCGACACGGCGGAGAAGAAGCAGCCGCCGGGGAACACCCGACGGTCCGAGTACTCCAGCCACAGCTCGCACAGCCGCCACGCGCGCGCCACGCCCTGCGGCTCGTCCCGCAACGGGCGGACGACCTGGTCGGTGAAGAGCTCCACCGCCGCGCGGACCGTCGCGAGCTGGAGGTCCTCCTTCGAGCCGAACAGGGCGAACACGCCGCTCTTGCTCAGGCCCAGCTCGGTGGCCAGCTTGCCCAGGGAGAGCCCTTCGAGGCCGTCCACGGAGGCGATCCGCATCGTCCGGTCCAGGACGAGCCTGCGGGTCTGGTTTCCGCGTTCCACGCGACCGTCAGTCATGCCCCCCAGCTTACTGAACGCACGGTCGTGCGGTCTGTGTCCGGGGGCGCGGGAAAGCGGCCCCGGACCGCGGCCCGGCCGGCCGACGCGCGCGGGGACCCGAACCCGGCGGATCGTCGGTGCCGGGTGCCATGCTCGGAGGTGTCGGTACAACCCCGGCCCCGCCGCAGCGGCCGCGTACGGCCGCCGGGGCGACCGCGTTGAACGGTCGTTGATCAGCCGTTTATCGGCCCCCGGCACGATGCCGTTCATGCCGATCACCAAGACTCTCTCGCCGCTGGACTGGACGACCGACGCGCTCTGCGCCCAGACGGGCCCCGACTTCTTCTTCCCGGAGCCGGGCACGTCGGTGCGCGACGCGAAGCGGCTGTGCGGGGCCTGCACGGGGCGCGCGGCCTGCCTGGAGTACGCCCTGGCCAACGACGAGCGCTTCGGCGTGTGGGGCGGGCTCTCCGAGCAGGAGCGCCTCGCCCTCCGCCGGGCCCGCTCCCAGGCCTGACGGCCTCGGCCCGGTCCGGACGACGGGCCCGCGGCCCGGAAGGTGCTACGCCTTGCCGCGCGCGGCCATCCGCGCCGCGCGCGCGGCCAGGCGCTCGTCGAACTTCTTCGCCTCGGCGTCCAGGCCGTTCATGAACAGGCCGAGCTCGTCCTGCGCCTGCTGCCCGTCGGGGCCGAGACCGTCGATGTCCATGACCTTGAGGAAGCGGAGCACCGGCGCGAGGACGTCGTCGTGGTGGATGCGCAGGTTGTAGACGCCGCCGATGGCCATCTGCGCGGCCATGCGCTCGAAGCCGGGCATGCCGTGTCCGGGCATCCGGAAGTTGACCACCACGTCCCGCACGGCCTGCATGGTCAGGTCCGGGGCGAGTTCGAAGGCCGCGGAGAGCAGGTTGCGGTAGAAGATCATGTGCAGGTTCTCGTCCTGCGCGATGCGCGCCAGCATCCGGTCGCACACCGGGTCGCCGGACTGGTGGCCCGTGTTGCGGTGCGAGATGCGGGTGGCCAGCTCCTGGAAGGACACGTAGGCCACCGAGTGCAGCATCGAGTGGCGGTTGTCGGACTCGAAGCCCTCCGACATGTGCTGCATGCGGAACGCCTCGAGCTTGTCCGGGTCCACGGCGCGCGAGGCCAGCAGGTAGTCGCGCATCACGATGCCGTGGCGGCCCTCCTCGGCCGTCCAGCGGTGCACCCAGGTGCCCCAGGCGCCGTTGCGGCCGAAGAGGGTCGCGATCTCGTGGTGGTAGCTGGGGAGGTTGTCCTCGGTCAGCAGGTTGACGACCAGCGCGATCTTGCCGATCTCCGTGACCTTGGACTGCTCCGGGTCCCAGGCCTCGCCGTCCTCGAAGAAGGCCGGGAAGTTCCGCCCGTCACCCCACGGCACGTACTCGTGGGGCATCCAGTCCTTCGTGACCTTCAGGTGGCGGTTGAGCTCCTTCTCGACCACCTCTTCCAGCGCGTACAGCAGCTTGGCGTCCGTCCAGGCCGCAGAGCTGCCGAGGTGGGGAGAGGTGATGGTCACGGGTACTCCAGGGGGCAGGCCGAATACTTACGGCTTCGTAGGTTACGAAACCGTAGGTTAAAGCCGCCGTGAGGGGTCGCCAACCCCCACCTATTGAATTGTCCGGTTACGCTGCGTTATGAGTAGAGGTCGCGCAGGCGAACAGAGAGGCACGTCACGCAGCCTTCGAGCTTCTCGAACTCGCTGATGTCCACTCGAACCGGTTCATATCCGAGGTCCTCGAACAGCTCCGCGCTCCGCGGCGCACTCGCCGCCATGAGCAGTTTCCGGCCACCGAGCAGCACCACGTGGGACCCCGCTTCCTCAGGCACCGGAAGGAACCGGCCGAACGCGCTCGGGGTGTCCACCAGCGGCGGGTGGCCGACAACCGTCCCGTCCGGCAGTGCGGTGACCGCGGACTTCAGGTGCAGCACCTTCGTCACCGGTACGGCGACCACGCGTGCGCCGACCGGTTCGAAGGCCGCGCGCAACTGGCGTACGCCCTCCGGGTTGGTCCGGCCGCCCCGGCCGACGTACACGGTGTCACCGATCTTCAGTACGTCGCCGCCGTCGAGGGTGCCGGGCTCCCTGATCCGGTTCACCGAGCAGCCCAGGCGCGTGACCGCCTCCTCGACGGCGGCGGTCTCCGGGCGCCGGGAGTCGGCGCCGGGCCGGGTGACGAGGGCGACGTTGCGGAACATCACCACCGCGTCCTCGACGAACACCGCGTCCGGGCAGTCGTCCGCCGGATCGACCTCCACCGTCTCCCAGCCGTGGGCGCGCAGCGCGTCGGCGTACGCGCCCCACTGCTCCAGCGCGAGGCCGGCGTCGACCGGCTCCCGCTCGATGTGGGTCACGAGCCCCTCGGCGAGGCGCGGTCCTGGGCGGCGGATGAGGGCTTTGCGGCTGGGCACCGTACGAGGCTCCTGGGTCCGGGAGTGGGCGGGGCGCCCATCATCGCCCCGCCCCGCCCGCCGCGTCAGCCCTCGTGACCGGTCCGGCGCGCCGCCGCCGGCCGCATCGGGCGGCAGGTGGTCCGCCGGATTCCCTCTCCTGGGCAGGGACCGGGCGTGCGGGACCCGGACCGGTCCGGAAACGGCATGGGAAGGCGCCACGTGGTCACAGGAGTGGTAGCACTGTGCACCCCGTGGCGCTACGGTCGGTAGTGCACGTCTCACCCGGCGCGACCCCGCGCCCCCGCACGACCACGCACCACGCACCTCAGAACTGGGAGCAGCGCGATGACGGGCACCCTCCACGGCCTGCGGTCGATCCACGAGCCCGGGCCTTCCGGGTCGGGTACGCCGGGTGTGGGGAAGCTGGGTTACTCCATAGGCCTGCCGGGTGGCGCGTACTGCGCGGGCAGCGCGCGGTCGGCCGTACGGTCCCTGCTCACGCGGCACGGACTGGCCGACCTGTGCGACACGGCGGCCCTGGCCGCGTCCGAACTGGTCGCGGGCGCCTACCGGTTCACCCCGGACCAGGAGCTGGTGCTGAAGATCCGCTGGCAGTTCGGGGCGCTGCGGATCGTGGTGTACGACCGGCATCCAGCCCACGCCTCGCCGGCCGAGAGTGAGGAGTGCCGGCGCCGGCGCAGCCGGGGGATGTGGCTGCTGGCCGCGGCGGTGGAGTCCTGTGGCGGGGACTGGGGGCTGACGCCGGTGATGACACCCCTGGGTGGCACCAAGTCCTGGGCCCTGCTGCCCCGTTGACCGCGCGACCGGGGCGCGGGGGGCGGGGCGCGGGACCCGGAGGGGGTCTACGGCACGTCGCGCAGCAGCTCCGCCAGGCTCCGGTCCATGTTCAGGTAGAGGTGTTCGAGGCCCAGCGGCACGACCTCGGCGGCCCGGTCCAGGAAGCGGCGCAGCTCGTCGGTGCCGATGAGGACGATGGCGATGCCCTCGGGGGCGTGGAACTCGACGACCGTCCGGCCGGCGCCGTACGGGCGGACGCGCACGTCACCGAGTCCGGTGGCCCGCTCGACGCCCGCCTCCAGCAGCTCCCGCGCGAAGGTCCACGAGACCTCGATGCCCTCCAGCGTCGCCGGGGCCGGGAAGGCCATCCGGACGGCGAACGGGTCGGAGCGGTCGTAGCAGAGCGTGACGGGCACGGTCTCCACCTTGGGTGCGGTGGCGACCAGGCGGGCCTGTACGGCTTGCTCGATGACGGTGATCAAGGCCTGCTCCCTTGTGGCGGATCAGTGGCGGAACGATGGGTCGGTCCGGCACAGGGGTAGACGCTGGAACCGGCCATTCCGTGCATGCGCGGGGTGCGTGAGCTACGTCACCGAGCACGGCCGCCGGTGCGGTGTGATCGCACGGTGTGATCGAACGGGAGGCGCCCTGGACGGAGATCACCGGGTGCGTTAGCTTCCGGCGCCATGAGACTACTGGGACTTGGCATGTCTGCGGCAGCCTTGGCCGCGGCCGTGTCCGCCACCGTGTTACCCGCCTCGGCCGCCCCCGCCCCGGAAGGGCCCGCCGCCGCCACCGCCGGCGCACCGGCCGCGGACGCGCGCCCCGGCTGGGCGCTGAAGGCCACCGGCAGCGACGCCCGCTTCCGGGGACTGGCCGCGGTCAGCCGTACCACCGCCTGGCTCGCCGGGTCCAAGGGCACCGTGCTGCGCACCGCCGACGGCGGCCGCACCTGGCGCGACGTGTCGCCCCCGGGCGCCGCGGCGGAGGCCCTGGAGTTCCGGGACGTCGAGGCCTTCGACGGCCGGCGCGCGGTGGTGCTCGCCATCGGCGAGGGCGAGGCCTCCCGCGTGCTGCGCACCGAGGACGGCGGAGCGACCTGGACGGAGAGCTTCCGCAACACCGACGCGCGCGCCTTCTACGACTGCCTCACCTTCTTCGACCCGCGGCACGGCCTGGCGATGAGCGACCCCGTGGACGGCAGGTTCCGCATCCTGTCCACCGCCGACGGGGGCCGCAGCTGGCGGGTGCTGCCGGACACCGGGATGCCGGCGGCGCTGCCCGGCGAGGCGGGCTTCGCGGCCAGCGGCCAGTGCCTGGTCAGCGCGGGGCCGAAGGACGTCTGGCTGGCCACCGGCGGCGGCGCGCAGGCGCGCGTGCTGCACTCCCGCGACCGCGGCCTGAACTGGGAGGTCGCCGCGACCACCATCCCGGCCGGCGAGGGGGCGAAGGGCGTCTTCGCGCTCGCCTTCCGCGACCGCGGTCAGGGCCTGGCGGTGGGCGGCGACTACCGCAAGGACCAGGCCTCGCCGCTGGCCTCGGCGGTGACCGGGGACGGCGGCCGCAGCTGGCGGGCCTCCGCCGTGCCGCCGGCCGCGTACCGGTCGGGCGTCGCCTGGCTGCCGTACACCCGCGCCGCCGCGCTCGCCGTGGGGCCGACCGGCACCGACATCACCCGGGACGCGGGCCGCACCTGGCAGCCGCTGGACGCCGGTTCCTTCGACACCGTGGACTGCTCCCGGTCCGGGGCCTGCTGGGCCGCGGGCGAGAAGGGCCGCGCCGCCCGCCTGGAATAGCGGGGCCGCGGGCCGCCGCCGCACGGGCAGGCCTGGCCGCCGCCGCACGGGGCACGCCGGGTCGCCGCCGCGGGGGCGGCCCGGCCGGCGGCCGCCGGGCCGCGGGACCTACGAAGGGAGGGTCTCGCGGACGGCGGCGAGGGACGGGGCGGTCTTCGTGGCGACGAACTCGGTGATCCGGTACGCGCACACACCGGCCAGCACGAAGGGGTCCCCGGCCGCGATGCGCTCCGCCTCCTCCCGGGAGACGCCGGCGGCCAGGATCACGCCGCCCTCGCGCGGGACCTTGCGGCCCGAGGCGAGGAAGACGCCGCTCGCGTAGTGGGTGTCGAGCCACGCGAGGTGTGCGGCCATCTCGCGTTCGACTGCTTCGAGCGGGGCGGTGTAGGCCAACTCCATGACGAACATGGTCCGAAGACTACGCTCGGGCCTCATGACGAGCGTGAAGACCCCCGCCGACGAGGCCGAGGCCCGGGCCGTACAGGACGAACTGCGGGCCCGCGTGGTGCTGGACGAGACCGGGCCGGCGCCCGGCACCGGGCTGGTCGCCGGGGTGGACGTGGCCTACGACGACGAGCGGGACCTGGTGGCCGCGGCCGCGGTGGTCCTGGACGCCCGCACGCTGGAGGTGGTCGAAGAGGCCACCGCGGTGGGACAGGTGACGTTCCCCTACGTCCCGGGGCTCCTCGCCTTCCGCGAACTGCCCACCGTCCTGGCCGCGCTCGACGCCCTCTCCGCCACCCCCGGCCTGGTCGTCTGCGACGGCTACGGCCTGGCCCACCCGCGCCGCTTCGGCCTGGCCTGCCACCTCGGCGTCGTCACCGGCCTGCCGACGATGGGCGTCGCGAAGAACCCGTTCACCTTCACCTACGAGGAACCGGGGGGCCGGCGCGGCGACGGCTCGCCCCTGTGCGCCGCCGACGGCACCGAGGTGGGCCGGGCCCTGCGCACCCGCGACGGGGTGAAGCCGGTCTTCGTCTCCGTCGGCCACCGGATCACCCTGGACACGGCCTGCGCCCACGGCCTGGCCCTCAGCCCCCGATACCGCCTCCCCGAGACCACCCGCCACGCGGACTCCCTCTGCCGCCGGGTCCTGGCCGGCCTCACGCCCACGGCCTGACCGCCACCGGGCCGTGCGGGTGCCCGGACCCGGCTGAGTACCCGGCTGAGTACCCGTACGGATGCCGGGCCCCGGCCGGCCGCGCGAGGCTGGGCACATGACGACACGACACCGCGCACCGAAGCCCGAGGCCCTGCCCGCCGTCGAACGGACCGTACTGGCCGGGCTGGTCGTGGCCGGACTCGCCGGGGCGGGCTGGCTCGGCTCGATGATCTACACCCTCGTCAGCTGGTCCACCGGCTGACGAGGGCCCCGCCCCCGCTGACACCGGCGGGGAGCCCGCCCCCGTACGCCCGGCTCAGCGCCTCGCGACCACCCGGAAGCGGATGCCCGCCGCCGTGAGCCGCGCCGTCAGCGCGTCGCCCATCGCCACGGCCGTGGTCAACTGGCCGGAACGCGCCGGGAGTTCGTCGTACGCCAGGCACAGCGCCGACTCCGCCAGCATCTTCGCCGTCTCGCCGTAGCCGGGATCGCCGCCCGACACCTCCGTGAACACCCGGCGGCCGCCGCCCTCGCCCACGAACCGCACCGTGAACCAGCTGCGCGCCCGCCGCTCCGCGTCCGGCCCGCGCCCCGGCTCCCAACGGTTCATCAGCCAGCGCCGCGCGGCCGGCACTTGGGCCAGCGCCACGGTCGCACCCAGCGCCGCCGTACCGCCCAGCGCCACCGGCAGCCAGGCGACCGACGCGTAGTGCCGGTACCGGAAGTCCGGCCCGTACCGGTCGAGGGCGGCGGCCGACCGCGCCACGATCCGCGGGTCCAGCGTGGGCAGCGGGAGTGCCCAGGTGCCCGTCTCCCGGCTCAGCCGCGGCGCGCCCAGCGGCGCCCGGGCCCGCCGCCCCAGCAGCCGCGGCTCGTGCAGCCGCCGCTCCCGGGCGGCGCGCAGGGTCTCCGGCCCGCGCCCCATCGCCGTCAGCGCGGAGGCCAGCGTGCCGCCGGAGAACAGGGCGTTGGAGCGGACGTACCCGTCCACCGTCAGCGGCACGCCCTCGGGGAGCTGCCGCACGGTGAAGTACGCGCCGAGGTCGTGCGGCACCGAGTCGAAGCCGCAGGCGTGCACGATCCGGGCGCCCGTCTCGCGGGCCCGGGCGTCGTGCTCCACGAACATCCGGTCCACGAACTCCGGCTCGCCCGTGAGGTCGCAGTAGTCGGTACCGGCCTCGGCGCAGGCGGCGACGAGCCCCTCGCCGTACCAGACGTACGGGCCGACGGTCGTGGCCAGCACCCGGGTGGACGCGGCCAGCTCGCGCAGCGCGGCCGGGTCGCCGGCGTCCGCCACGACGAGGGGCAGCTGCGCGCACTCGGGCCGGAGCGCGGCCAGCCGCTCCCGCAGCCGCTCCAGCCGGGCCCGGTCGCGGCCCGCGATGGCCCACCGGCAGTCCGCCGGGGCGTGCGCGGCGAGGTACTCCGCGGTGAGGGCGCCCACGAACCCGGTGGCCCCGAAGAGCACCACGTCGTAGGCGCGGTTCGCCCGCTCGGGCCCGTCCTGTCTGTTCATCCCCGCTCCTCCCGGCTGGTGTCGGTGGCGAAGGCTAGCGTGAGCCGGAACCGGCCGTGCGATCAGGGAGGTCCGCCGATGCGGAACGCGGTGCGCAAGTGGGAGGAAGTACGGGCATTCGCCCTCTCGCTGCCCGAGGCGGTGGAGGAGTTCCCCTGGGGTCCCGAGGACTGCGTGGTCAAGGTGAACAAGAAGATCTTCGTGTTCCTCGGCAACACCGACGGCCCCTCCGACCCCGGCCTGTCGGTCAAGCTCAAGGACGAGGCGCTGCACGGCCACGCCATGACCGCGCCCGGCGCCGAGCCCACCGGCTACGGGCTCGGCCGGGCGGGCTGGGTGTCCCTCCCGCTGGGGGAGGGGTCGCCGGCGCCCGAGGTGCTGTGCGAGTGGGTCGAGGAGAGCTACCGCACGGTCGCCCTCAAGCGCCACGTCAAGGAGCTGGACGAGCGGTACGCCTGACCGCCGGCGCCGCCCGCCCGGGCTTCTTTCCCGGGCCGCCCCCCGATTCGCTAAGCGCTTGCTCGCCCGGGGCTTGTGCTGAGTGGAACACGTTCCTAGCATCGCTGGTGTTACATCAGTTGTGTCACATACCTGAGTACCTGGGGGCTCGATGGCAGTGGCAGGGCACGAGGCGGGGAACACGACAGGGAACGGCCCGCTCGCGGGGGTGCGCGTCGTCGAGCTGGCGGGCATCGGCCCCGGCCCGTTCGCCGCCATGCTCCTCGCCGACCTCGGCGCGGACGTGGTGCGCGTGGACCGCCCCGGCGGCGCGGGCCTCGCCGTCAACCCCGCGTACGACGTCACCAACCGCAACAAGCGCTCGGTGGTGATCGACCTCAAGGCCGAGGACGGCCCCGCCGCGGTGCTCGGCCTCGTCGAGCGCGCCGACGTCCTCATCGAGGGCTACCGCCCCGGCGTCGCCGAACGCCTCGGCGTCGGCCCCGACGCGTGCCACGCCCGCAACCCGCGCCTGGTCTACGGCCGGATGACCGGCTGGGGCCAGGACGGTCCCCTCGCCCAGCGCGCCGGCCACGACATCGCGTACATCGCGGTCACCGGCGCCCTCGGCATGATCGGCAACCCGGACGAGCCGCCCGCCGTCCCCGCGAACCTGGTCGGCGACTACGCCGGCGGCTCGCTCTACCTGGTCGTCGGCGTGCTCGCCGCCCTCCACCACGCCCGCGCCACCGGCACCGGCCAGGTCGTCGACGCGGCCATCGTGGACGGCACCTCCCACCTCACCGCGATGATCCACGGCATGGTCGCGGCCGGCGGCTGGCAGGACCGGCGCGGCGCGAACCTGCTCGACGGCGGCTGCCCCTTCTACGGCACGTACGAGACCGCGGACGGCGGGTACATGGCCGTCGGCGCGCTGGAGCAGCAGTTCTACGACGAGTTCACCACGCTCCTCGGGATCGCGGACGAGGCCCCCGCCCGCAAGGACCTGGCCCGCTGGGGCGAGCTGCGCGAGGCCGTCGCCGCCCGCTTCCGCACCCGTACCCGGGCACAGTGGACGGAGGTCTTCCAGGACAGCGACGCCTGCGTCGCCCCCGTCCTCTCCCTGCGCGAGGCCCCGCACCACCCCCACCTCGCCGCCCGCGCCACCTTCACGGAGTTCGGCGGCATCACCCAGCCCGCGCCCGCGCCCCGGTTCTCCGCCACGCCCGGCACCGTGCACAGCGGCCCGGCCCTGCCCGGCGCGCACACCGCCGAGGTCGCCCGCGACTGGGACCTCCCGGACCTGACCGACGCCGTCACGAAGGAAGCCTGAGCCGTGGAACTCTCCATGCTGCTGGACTACGCCGGCGATCCCCGCCGCGCCGCGGACGAGGCCGCGGCCCTGGAGGCGGCCGGCCTGGACGCGGTCTGGGTCGCCGAGGCCTGGGGCTTCGACTCCCCGACGATCATGGGCTACCTCGCCGCCCGCACCGAGCGCATGAAGATCGGCTCGGCCATCGTCAACGTCTACTCCCGCACCCCCGCCCTCATCGCCCAGACCGCCGCCGGCCTCGACGCCCTCTCCGGCGGCCGGGCCATGCTGGGCCTGGGCGCCTCCGGCCCGCAGGTCGTCGAGGGCTGGCACGGCAAGCCGTACGACCGCCCGCTCGGCCGCACCCGCGAGACCGTCGAGCTGTGCCGCCGCATCTGGCGCCGCGAGACCATCGACCACCAAGGCATCACCGACATGCCCCTGCCGCCCGAGAAGGGCGGCCGCCACGGCAAGCCGCTGAAGATCCTCACCCGCCCGGTCCGCCCGGACATCCCGGTCTACGTCGCCTCGCTCGGACCCGCCAACGTCCGCCTCACCGCCGAGGTCGCCGACGGCTGGCTGCCCACCCTCTTCATCCCCGAGAAGGCCCGCCAGGTGTGGGGGACCGCCCTCGACGAGGGCACCGCCAAGCGCGACCCCGCCCTCGGCCCGCTCCAGACCGTGGCCGGCGGCCTGCTCGCCATCGGCGAGGACGCCGCCCGCGCCCGGGACCTCGCCCGCCCCCAGATCGCGCTGTACGTCGGCGGCATGGGCGCGCCGGGCAAGAACTTCTACAACGACCTCGCCGTGGCCTACGGCTACGAGGCGGAGGCCCGCCGCATCCAGGAGCTGTACCTCTCCGGCCGCAAGCGCGACGCGGCGGCCGCCGTGCCGGACGAGTTCTGCGAGCTGATGACCCTGTGCGGGCCCGAGGGGTACGTACGCGAGCGCGTCGAGGCCTTCCGCGAGGCGGGGGTCACCATGCTCAACGTCACGCCCGTGGGTCCCGAGCCGGCACGGCTCGTCGAAACCGTCAGGAACTGGCTCTAGGGGGAGCGGATGCAGCGACAGATCTACACCGAGGACCACGAGGCCTTCCGCGAGACGGTCCGCACCTTCCTCGCCAAGGAGGTGCTGCCGCACTACGACCAGTGGGAGAAGGACGGCATCGTCTCCCGCGAGGCCTGGCTCGCGGCCGGCCGCCAGGGCCTGCTCGGCCTCGCCGTGCCGGAGGAGTACGGGGGCGGCGGCAACCCCGACTTCCGCTACGCCGCCGTCCTCGCCGAGGAGTTCACCCGGGCCGGCGCGGCCGGCCTCGCCATCGGCCTGCACAACGACATCATCGGCCCCTACCTGACCTCCCTGGCCACCGAGGAGCAGAAGCGCCGCTGGCTGCCCGGCTTCTGCAGCGGCCGGACGATCACCGCCATCGCGATGACCGAGCCCGGCGCCGGCTCCGACCTCCAGGGCATCAGGACCACCGCGGAGGACCGGGGCGACCACTGGCTGCTCAACGGCTCCAAGACCTTCATCTCCAACGGCATCCTGTCCGACCTGGTCATCGTGGTCGCCCGCACCACCCCCGAGGGCGGCGCGCACGGCCTGTCGCTGCTGGTCGTCGAGCGCGGCACGCCCGGCTTCGAACGCGGCCGCAACCTCGACAAGATCGGCCAGAAGTCCCAGGACACCGCCGAGCTGTTCTTCAACGACGTACGCGTCCCCAAGGACAACCTCCTCGGCGAGCTCAACGGCGCCTTCGTGCACCTGATGACCAACCTCCCCCAGGAGCGGATGGCCATCGCCATGGCCGCGATCACCGCGGCCGAGCACCTGGTGGAGATCACCACCGCGTACGTCAAGGAGCGCGAGGCCTTCGGCCGGCCGCTCGCCAGGCTCCAGCACATCCGCTTCGAGATCGCCGAGATGGCCACCGAGTGCGCCGTCACCCGCGCCTTCCTCGACCGCTGCATCACCGAGCACGCGGCCGGCACCCTCGACGCCACCCACGCCTCCATGGCCAAGTGGTGGGCCACCGAACTCCAGAAGCGCGTGGCCGACCGCTGCCTCCAGCTCCACGGCGGCTACGGCTACATGACCGAGTACCGGGTGGCCCGCGCCTTCACCGACAGCCGCATCCAGACCATCTACGGCGGGACGACCGAGATCATGAAGGAGATCATCGGCCGCTCCCTGCTGGGCTGACCGGCCGGCCGGCCGCCCGGCCGGCCCGCCGCGCCCTCCGCACCCCCGGCGGCAGGACCCCCGTCCGGCCGCAGGACACCTCCCGCACCCCGCAGGACCCTCAGGAAAGGCTTGACCAGTGAGCAGCGAAGCTTACGTGTACGACGCGATCCGCACCCCGCGCGGGCGCGGGAAGGCCAACGGCGCTCTGCACGGCACCAAGCCCATCGACCTGGTCGTGGGCCTCATCGACGCCCTGCGCGAGCGCAACCCCGGGCTCGACCCGGCCACCATCGACGACATCGTGCTCGGCGTCGTCGGCCCGGTCGGCGACCAGGGCTCCGACATCGCGCGCATCGCCGCCATCGCGGCCGGCCTGCCCGACACCGTCGCCGGCGTCCAGGAGAACCGCTTCTGCGCCTCCGGCCTGGAAGCCGTCAACATGGCCGCCGCCAAGGTCCGCTCCGGCTGGGAGGACCTGGTCCTCGCGGGCGGCGTCGAATCGATGTCCCGCGTGCCGATGGCCTCCGACGGCGGCGCGTGGTTCGCCGACCCGATGACCAACTTCAACGTCAACTTCGTCCCCCAGGGCATCGGCGCCGACCTGATCGCCACCCTGGAGGGCTTCAGCCGCCGCGACGTCGACGAGTACGCCGCCCTCTCGCAGGAGCGCGCGGCCGCCGCCTGGAAGGAGGGCCGCTTCGCCAAGTCCGTCGTCCCGGTCCTCGACCGCAACGGCCTGACCGTCCTCGACCACGACGAGTTCATGCGCCCCGGCACCACCGCCGACTCCCTCGCGAAGCTCAAGCCGTCCTTCGCGGACATCGGCGAGCTCGGCGGCTTCGACGCCGTCGCCCTCCAGAAGTACCACTGGGTCGAGAAGATCGACCACGTGCACCACGCCGGCAACTCCTCCGGCATCGTCGACGGCGCCTCCCTCGTCGCCATCGGCTCCCGCGAGGCCGGCGAGCGCAACGGCCTCGCCCCGCGCGCCCGCATCGTCGCCGCCGCCGTCTCCGGCTCCGAGCCGACCATCATGCTCACCGGCCCGGCCCCGGCCACCCGCAAGGCCCTCGCCAAGGCCGGCCTGACCATCGACGACATCGACCTGATCGAGATCAACGAGGCCTTCGCCGGCGTCGTGCTGCGCTTCGTCAAGGACATGGGCACCACCCTCGACAAGGTCAACGTCAACGGCGGCGCCATCGCGCTGGGCCACCCGCTGGGCGCCACCGGCGCGATGATCCTCGGCACCCTCGTCGACGAGCTGGAGCGCCAGGACAAGCGCTACGGCCTCGCCACCCTCTGCGTCGGCGGCGGCATGGGCATCGCCACCATCGTCGAACGCCTCTGAACCCGTCCTGTATCCCGCCCACGGCACGCCACCCACACGGAAGTTGAGAACATGAGCGAGTCCACCACGATCCGCTGGGAACAGGACGAGACCGGCGTCGTCACCCTGGTCCTCGACGACCCGAACCAGTCCGCCAACACGATGAACCAGGCCTTCAAGGACTCCATCGCGGCCGTCGCCGACCGCGCCGAGGCCGAGAAGGACTCCATCCGCGGCATCATCTACACCTCCGCGAAGAAGACCTTCTTCGCCGGCGGCGACCTCAAGGACATGATCCGGCTGCGCCCCGAGCACGCGCAGCTCGCCTTCGACACCGGCACCGAGATCAAGGCCTCCCTGCGCCGCATCGAGACCCTCGGCGTGCCGGTGGTCGCCGCGGTCAACGGCACCGCGCTCGGCGGCGGTTACGAGATCTGCCTGGCCTCCCACCACCGGGTGGCCCTGGACGCCCCCGGCTCCAAGATCGGCCTCCCCGAGGTCACCCTCGGCCTCCTCCCGGCCGGCGGCGGCGTCACCCGCACCGTGCGCCTCATGGGCATCGCCGACGCCCTCCTCAAGGTGCTGCTCCAGGGCACCCAGTACAACCCGCAGCGCGCGCTGGAGAACGGCCTGGTCCACGAACTGGCCGCCACCCCCGAGGAGATGCTGGCCAAGGCCCGCGCCTTCATCGACGCCAACCCGGAGTCGAAGCAGCCCTGGGACGTCCCCGGCTACCGGATCCCCGGCGGCACGCCGTCCAACCCGCGGTTCGCCGCGAACCTCCCGGCCTTCCCGGCCAGCCTCAAGAAGCAGCTCAACGGCGCCCCGTACCCGGCCCCGCGCAACATCCTGGCCTGCGCCGTCGAGGGCTCCCAGGTGGACTTCGAGACCGCCCTGACCATCGAGGCCCGCTACTTCACCGAGCTGGTCACCGGCCAGACGGCGAAGAACATGATCCAGGCCTTCTTCTTCGACCTCCAGGCCGTCAACTCCGGCCAGTCCCGCCCCCAGGGCGTCGCGCCCCGCAAGGTGACCAAGGTCGCCGTCCTCGGCGCCGGCATGATGGGCGCCGGCATCGCGTACTCCTGCGCCCGGGCCGGTATCGACGTGGTCCTCAAGGACGTCACCGCCGCGGCCGCCGCCAAGGGCAAGGCCTACTCCGAGAAGCTCCTCGACAAGGCCCTCTCGCGCGGCCGCACCACCGAGGCCAAGCGCGCCGAGCTGCTGGCCCGCATCACCCCGACCGCGGACCCGGCCGACCTCGCGGGCTGCGACGCCGTCATCGAGGCCGTCTTCGAGGACACCACGCTCAAGCACAAGGTGTTCCAGGAGGTCCAGGACGTCGTCGCCCCCGACGCGCTGCTCTGCTCCAACACCTCCACGCTGCCCATCACCTCCCTCGCCGAGGGCGTCTCCCGCCCGGCGGACTTCATCGGCCTGCACTTCTTCTCGCCCGTCGACAAGATGCCGCTCGTCGAGATCATCAAGGGCGAGGCGACCGGCGACGAGGCGCTGGCCCGCGCCTTCGACCTGGTCCGCCAGATCAACAAGACCCCGATCGTGGTGAACGACTCCCGCGGCTTCTTCACCTCCCGCGTGATCGGCCAGTTCATCAACGAGGGCGTCGCCATGATCGGCGAGGGCGTCGAGCCGGCCTCCATCGAGCAGGCCGCCGGCCAGGCCGGCTACCCGGCCAAGGTGCTGTCCCTGATGGACGAGCTGACCCTGACCCTCCCGCGCAAGATCCGCAACGAGACGCGCAAGGCCTTCGAGGCCGAGGGCCGCGCCTGGACCGCGCACCCCGCCGACCAGGTCATCGACCGCATGGTGGACGAGTTCGAGCGCCCCGGCCGCAGCGGCGGGGCGGGCTTCTACGAGTACGCCGACGGCAAGCGCACCCGGCTGTGGCCGGGCCTGCGGGAGCACTTCACCAAGGCCGGGTACCGGATCCCGTTCGAGGACATGAAGGAGCGGATGCTCTTCTCGGAGGCGCTGGACACCGTCCGCTGCATCGAGGAGGGCGTGCTCACCTCCGTGGCCGACGCCAACATCGGTTCCATCATGGGCATCGGCTTCCCGGCCTGGACCGGCGGCGCGATCCAGTACATCAACGGCTACGAGGGCGGCCTGCCCGGCTTCGTGGCGCGCGCCCGCGAGCTGGCCGAGCGGTACGGCGACCGGTTCACGCCGCCCGCCCTGCTGGTCGAGAAGGCCGAGCGCGGCGAAGTGTTCGCCGACTAGCGCCCGCACGGGCGGCGTTCGTCAGGAGTCCTCCGGCTCCGGGACGAACGCCGCCCGCAGCTCCTCCTTCAGCGACCGCTGGAACGCGGTCACCAGCGCCTGCACCACCATCGGCTGCATGTGCGCCGACAGCGACTTCATCGCCTCCACCCGGTCCGGGTCGTCCTCGCCCTCGGTGAAGGGCCCCCACACCTCGTCCCGGAACAGCCGGGTCAGCTCGTGCGCCGCCGACCGGGTGTGCTCCAGCAGCACCTGCCGGGCGGCCAGGATCGTCTCGTGCGAGATCGGCACGTCGAGCAGCGCCACCCCGAGCCGCAGCAGCCCCAGGTCCACCCGGTAGCCCTCGCCCGCGGCCGACAGCACGTTCATCGCCGCCAGCCGCCGCACGTCGGCGTCCGCCAGGGACCGCCCCGCGCGCCGCTCCAACTCCTCCCGCGAGATCTGCTCCGCCGAGTCCGGCGCCCAGGTGGCCACCAGGGCCCGGTGGATCGCCAGGTCGTGCGCGCTCAGGTCGTCCGGCAGCGCGTCCAGGTACCGCTCGATCGCCGACAGGGTCATCCCCTGGAGCTGGAGCTCCTCGATCAGCGCCAGCCGGTACAGGTGCTCCGGCCCGTAGTGGCCCACCCGACGGGGTCCGATCACGGGAGGGGGCAAAAGACCGCGCGTGCTGTAGAAACGTACGGTGCGGACGGTGACGCCCGCCCGGGCCGCCAGCTCGTCGACGGTGAGCGTGGACTCCGGGGCCTGGGTGTTCATCGTCTCCGCCTCGCTCTCTGCTCCACAGCTTGGGTTCAACAGTATTGCTGTCGCACCAACGATGTGAAACGGCCAGGAGCTGCCATGACCACGAACCTGCGACTGCCCGCCGACCCGCACGCGCTGACCATCCCCGCCCTGCTCGCCCGCAACGCCGAGGAACTCGGCGACCTCCCCGCCCTCTCCTGGCGGGACGGCCCCGGCTGGACGACCCTCGGCTGGGCCGACGTACGCCGCAAGGTGGCGGTGCTCGCCTCCGGCTACGCGGCGCTCGGCGTCGCCCGCGGC
The DNA here is from genome assembly GCF_044759225.1 of Streptomyces sp. NPDC101132. Taxonomy (NCBI): domain Bacteria; kingdom Bacillati; phylum Actinomycetota; class Actinomycetes; order Kitasatosporales; family Streptomycetaceae; genus Streptomyces; species Streptomyces sp. NPDC101132. The sequence continues at coordinate 721,718 of NZ_JBIVYX010000001.1, read as the reverse complement.
GACCACGTCCTGATCATGATGGGCAACCGGCCCGAGCACTGGCTCACCGACCTGGCCCTCGTCCACCTCGGCGCCGTGCCCGTCACCGTGTACGGCACCTCCGCCCCCGAACAGGTCGCGCACATCGCCCGCCACAGCCGGGCCCGCCTCGCCGTCGTGGAGGGCGCCCGCGAACTCCCGCGCTGGGAACCCCTCCTGGCCGACCCCGGCACCCCCCTGGAGCGGCTGGTCGTCGCCGAGCCGGCCGACGCCGCCGGCCACACCGCGTACGGCGCCGTGCACGCCGCAGGCGCCCGCACCCACCGCGCCGACGCCTTCGAGAAGGGCTGGCGGGACATCCTCCCCGAGGACCCGCTCACCGTCGTCTACACCTCGGGCACCACCGGCGACCCCAAGGGCGTCCGCCTCACCCACCGCAACATCGCCCTCCAGTCCGTCCGGCTGGACCGGATGACCGAACTCCCCGAGCACGCCGAGCACATCTGCTACCTCCCCTTCGCCCACATCGCCGAGCGGATCCTCGGCATCTACCTGCCGCTGCTCCGCGCCGCCCACGTCCGGCTGTGCGCCGACCCGACCGCCGTCGCCGCGGCCGTCCGGGAACTCCACCCCGTGCAGTTCTTCGGCGTCCCCCGGGTCTGGGAGAAGCTCGCCGCCTCCGTGCGCGCCGCCCTCGCCCAGCTGCCCGAGGACCGGCGGGCCGTCATCGAGGCCGCCACCGAGCTGGGCCGCGCCCACGCCGGCCACCGCGAGCGCGGCGAGGAGGTGCCGGCCGAGCTGGCCGCCGCGTACGAGAAGGCCAGGACGGAGGTCCTCGTCCCGCTGCTCTCCCTGGCCGGCATGGACCGCCTGGTCTGGACGGCCAGCGCCACCGCGCCCATGCCGCTGGACGTGGTGCGCTTCTGGGCCGGCTTCGGCATCACGATCATGGACGCGTGGGGGCTCACCGAGACCTCGGGCGTCTGCACGGTCAACCGGGTGGACGACTTCCGGCTCGGCTCGGTCGGGCGCCCCATCGAGGGCCTCGAACTGCGGATCGCGGAGGACGGGGAGATCCTCACCCGCGCCGAGACCGTCTTCGGCGGCTACATGAGGCCGGACGGCTCGCTGGAGAGCGCCTGCGACGCCGACGGCTGGTTCCCCACCGGGGACGTCGGCCGGCTCGACGAGGACGGGTTCCTCTGGATCACCGACCGCAAGAAGGAACTCATCATCACCTCCAACGGCAAGAACGTCTCGCCCGCGCTGGTGGAGAACACCCTCAAGGAACACCCCCTGATCGGCCAGGCGTACGCCCACGGCGACGGCCGCTCCTACCTCGTCGCGCTGCTCGTCCTCGACCCCGAACTCGCCCCGGCCTGGGCCGCCGCCCGCGGCATCGAGGCCGCCGGCCCCGAGGAACTGGCCGCCCACCCGGCCGTACGCGAGGAGGTCGAGCGGGCCGTCCGGGCCGCCAACGCCCGCCTCAACCGCACCGAGCAGATCAAGCGCCACCGCCTCCTCACCCGCGAATGGGGCCCCGACACCGGCGAGCTCACCCCCTCGCTGAAGCTCCGCCGGCGCGTGGTGCGCGAGAAGTACGCGCAGGTCATCGACGGCCTGTACGAGGACTGACCGCACCCGGCACACGCCACTGCGCCCCGGCGGGAACCCCCGCCGGGGCGCAGTGGGCGGCCCGTCCGGCGGCCCGCTAGCCGGCGGTCACCGGGTAGTGGTCCGACAGGTTGTCGTACGTGTAGCTGGTGCCCCAGCTGCTCACGGTCCAGGGCGCGCTCTGCTCCTTGACCACGTTGTTGTTCCAGCCCGCCGGACGCGCGTGGCCCGCGCGGTGCAGGACGTAGTCCAGGTCCTCCCGCGGGTCGGACGGGTAGCGGTAGCGGGCGATCGAGTTCTCCGCCGTGTCGAACGAGTACGGGTGGCCGGTGCGCGCGTCGGCGCCCACCAGGCCCGCGTCGGCGAGCATGGTCGCGTACTCCGGGGTGCGCGAGTCCACGTTGAAGTCGCCCGCCACGATGACCTGTTCGCCGGCCGGGATGGCCTTGGCGTCCAGGAAGGCGTCGATGTTGCGGAACTGCCGGCTGCGCATCTGCGCCGCCTCGCCCGCGCCGCAGCCCGGGTCGGTGGACTGCGCGTGGGTGCCCACCACGTGCACCCTGGTGCCGTTGACGTTCAGCACCGCGTACACGAAGCCCTTGTTGGACCACCAGTCGGCGCCGCAGGCGTCCTTGTAGACGTACTGCTCCTTGCGGACGATCGGCCACTTGCTCAGGATCGTCACGCCTCCGTCCTCGGGCGTGGTCGCGGAGTACGCGCCGCTCGTGGCGTCCCAGCCGGTCTTCGAACGGCCCATCACCGGGGTCTGGTACGGGTACTGGGCGGCCGCGTTGGACTTGAGCGCGTCCGACGAGGAGTTGTCGAAGGCCTCCTGGAGGACGACGACGTCCCTGCCCTGGAAGAAGGAGGTCTTCGGTATCTCGGCGGCGCGGTGGTCCTGGCCCCAGTTCGGGTACAGGTTCTTGCTCATCAGGAACACGTTGTACGACAGCACGGACAGCCGGGGCACCGCGGTCGTGCCGTCCTCGGCGGCCGAGGCGGCGGGGGTCGCGGTGGCCGTGAGGGCCGCGGCGGCCAGGGCGGCGACGGCCGCGCCGGCGGCCCGGCCGCGGCGGATGCGAGAGAGCGCCATGGAGTCTCCTGATTCCCGGTGAATCGGTGGGGGAAAGATCGGCCCCGCCATCAAAGCAGCCGGAGTTACCCTCAGGTAACACCCATGCACCGGGAATCTTGACGGCCCGCGACGAGCGGATACTGGAGGCATGAGCCGGACCCCAGCACCCCAGCCACCCCCGCCCGGCGGCATCCTCTGGACCATCGCCGGCGACATCAGGGCCCTGCTCCTGCTGCCCGCCGCCTTCACCATGCAGGTGGCCCACCCGGTGGTCGCCGCGGGCGTCGACGCGTACTCCGTCTTCCGCACCGACCCGTGGGGACGCGGAGAACGCTCGCTGCGCTCCGTCCAGCTCTGGGTCTACGGCGGCGAGGCCGCCACCGAGGAGGGGCGCCGGGTGCGCCGCCTGCACCGGGACATCAGCGGCACCGACGAGGACGGCCGCCGCTACCACGCCCTGGACCCCGCGTACTACTCGTGGATCCACGCCACCGGCTTCCCCGTCTACCGCTACGGCCTCGCCTACGTCTTCCGCCCGCTGACCGGCGCCGAGGAGCGGCAGCTGTACGCGGAGTGGCTGATGGTCGGCCGGGTGCTCGGCATCCGCGACCGGGACATGCCGGCCACCGTCGAGGAGTTCTGGCCGTACTACCGCACGATGCTGGCCCAGGAGATCCGCTCCACCGCCGTGGCCCGCGAACTCGTCGCCACCGACGTCGCCCTGCCGGCCCCGACGGGCGGACCGCTGCCGGTGCGCCTCGCGGTCCGCGCCGCCTGGCCCGTACTCGGCCGGGCCTTCCTCCGCTTCCGCGCCTTCGTCACGGTCGGCCTGATGCCGCCCGACGCCCGCGCGGCCATCGGACTCGACTGGACGCCGGCCCAGGAACGCCGCCTGCGCCTCCTCGGCCGCACCGTCCGCACCCTCGTCCCCCTCCTCCCGGAACGCCTCCGCTACCTCCCCCTCGCGGCCCGGGCCAGGAAGGCCCACCGCACCGCCGGCCGCTGACACCCGCGGCGGCGGCACGGTGGGAGTCGGGACGACGCCTCAGTGGTCGTGGACCGTGTTGGTGGCGGCGATCTTCTTCCAGGACTTCGGGGCGGTGCGGTTCGGCGGGGTCAGGCGGCCGGCGGACGCGGCGTCCTGCGGGCCCTTGGCGTTCTTCGGGCCGCTGCCCAGCGCCTTGGCGGCCGTGCCGAAGGACGGCTTGCCCGGCGTGTACAGCCAGGTGTCGAAGAGCGCCGCGAGCGGCTTGCCCGAGACCTTCTCCGCGTACTTCACGAAGTCGCCGACCTTGGCGTTGCCGTACGCGAACTCGGTCGGCCAGCCCTTCAGGATCGCGAAGAAGGCCTGGTCGCCCACCTGGTTCCGCAGCGCCTGGAGGGCGATCGCGCCCCGGTCGTACACCGCGCCGTGGAACTGGTTGTCCGGGCCCGGGTCACCCGGCTTGACCTGCCAGAACGGGTCCTCCGCGGGGCGCGAGTCGTACGCCCACTGCGCCAGCTCCTGCGCCGTGCCCTCGCCCTCCTTCTCCGACCACAGCCACTGGCTGTAGCGGGCGAAGCCCTCGTTGACCCAGATGTCCTTCCAGTTGTTCACCGACACCGAGTCGCCGTACCACTGGTGCGCCAGCTCGTGGACGACCACCGAGACGTTCGCGCCGTTCGCGAACTGCCGCGGGCTGTAGAACGGGCGGGTCTGGGTCTCCAGGGCGTAGCCGCTGGTCACGTTCGGCACGTAGCCGCCCAGCGCGTTGAAGGGGTACGGGCCGAAGACCTCGGACAGCCAGTCGGCGACCTCCCCGGTCCGCTCGATGCTGGCGCGCGCCGCGCCCGCGTTGTCGCCCAGGTCCTTGCTGTACGCGTTGAGGACCGGCAGTCCGTTGGCGGTGGTGTCCTGCGTGATGTCGAACTTTCCGATGGCCAGCGTGGCCAGGTACGTGGCCTGCGGCTTGTTCGAGCGCCAGTTGTAGCGCGTCCAGCCCAGGCGCGAGCTGGTCGACTGGAGCACGCCGTTGCTGATGGCCTGCGTGCCGTCCGGGACGCTGACCGACACGTCGAAGGTCGCCTTGTCCAGCGGGTGGTCGTTCGAGGGGAACCACCAGATCGCCGAGTCCGGCTCCTGCGCGGCCACGCCGCCGTCCGGCGTGCGGTGCCAGGCCGTCCAGCCGTCGACCTTCAGCTCCGAGGGCTTGCCCGCGTACTTCACGACCACCGTGACGGACTTGCCCTTCGGCAGCGGGGTGGCCGGCGTGACCTCCAGCTCCTGCGTGCCCGAGGGGGCGAACTTCGCCTTGGCGCCGTTCACGCGGACCTCGCTGACCTTGAGGCCGAAGTCGAGGTTGAAGCGGGACAGGTCCTGCTTCGTGGTGGCGAGGATGGTCGCGGTGCCCTCCAGGAGGTCGGTGACGGGCTGGTACTTCAGCCTCAGGTCGTAATGGGAGACGTCGTAGCCGCCGTTGCCGCTGGCCGGGTAATAGGTGTCGCCGATGCCCGGCGCGCCCGGGGCGAAGCTCGCGGCCGACGCCGGGATCGCCAGCAGGACCGAGGCGGCGAGCACGCCGGGAACGATGACTTTGCGGTGCACGGATGCTCCAAAGGGGTGGTAGGGGCCGTGGGTTGCCCGTCGTGATCTTGTCGACCGGCCGTTCGAACGTATTCATCCCCGACGCCACAAGTCATGTCCACGCCCCCATCTGTCACACGATCGCCATTCGGCCGTCACGCTCGCCGGGGAACGCCCCGCCCCCGCCCGCCCCGACGTGATCAAGGCCCTGACCTGCCCGCTCGCAAAACCGAGAAAGTCCGGAAAGCACCGGGCGATAGAATCGGCCCCCTCATGACTGCAACCCTCGTCGCCAAAGACCTCGCCGCCGGGCACGGTGAGCGCTCCCTGTTCTCCGGGCTCGACCTCGTCGTCGCCCCCGGGGACGTCATCGGCCTCGTCGGCGTGAACGGCGCGGGCAAGTCCACCCTGCTCCGCCTCCTCGCCGGGCTCGACACCCCCGAGGACGGACAGCTCAGCCTCTCGCCGCCCGCCGCCACCGTCGGCCACCTGCCCCAGGAGCCCGAGCGCCGCCCCGGCGAGTCCGTACGCGGCTTCCTGGCCCGCCGCACCGGCGTCGCCGCCGCCCAGACCGCCCTCGACGCGGCCACCGAGGCCCTCGTCGAGGGCGCGCCGGGCGCGGACGACGCGTACGCCGAAGCCCTCGACCGCTGGCTCAACCTCGGCGGCGCCGACCTCGACGAGCGCGCCGAGGAGGTGGCCGGCTCCCTCGGCCTCGCCGTCGGCCTCGACCTGCCCATGACCGCGCTCTCCGGCGGCCAGGCCGCCCGCGCCGGCCTCGCCTCCCTCCTCCTCTCCCGCTACGACGTCTTCCTCCTCGACGAGCCCACCAACGACCTCGACCTCGACGGACTGGAGCGGCTGGAGGCCTTCGTCACCGGGCTGCGCGCCGGCACGGTCGTGATCAGCCACGACCGCGAGTTCCTCGCCCGCACCGTCACCAAGGTGCTGGAGCTCGACCTCGCCCAGCAGCAGGTCAACCTCTACGGCGGCGGCTACGAGGCGTACCTGGAGGAGCGGGCCACCGCCCGCCGCCACGCCCGCGAGGAGTACGAGGAGTACGCCGACAAGCGCTCCGCCCTCGAAGGCCGCGCCCAGATGCAGCGCAACTGGATGGACAAGGGCGTCCGCAACGCCCGCCGCAAGGCCACCGACAACGACAAGATCGGCCGCAAGCACCGCGCCGAGTCCACCGAGAAGCAGGCCGCCAAGGCCCGCCAGACCCAGCGCGCCATCGAGCGCCTGGAAGTCGTGGACGAGCCCCGCAAGGAGTGGGAGCTGCGCATGGAGATCGCCTCCGCCCCGCGCTCCGGCTCCGTCGTCGCCGTCCTCCGCGAAGCCGAGGTGCGCCGCGGCGACTTCACCTTCGGACCGGTGAACCTCCAGCTCGACTGGGCCGACCGCGTCGCGATCACCGGAGCCAACGGCGCCGGCAAGTCCACCCTCCTCGGCGCACTCCTCGGCCGCCTGCCGCTCGACTCCGGCACGGCCACCCTCGGCTCCGGCGTGCTCGTCGGCGAGGTCGACCAGGCCCGCGGGCTCTTCCTCGGCGACGACTCGCTCCTGGACGCCTTCTGCGCGGCCGTGCCCGACATGGAGCCGGCCGACGTACGGACCCTGCTCGCCAAGTTCGGCCTGAAGGCGGCCCACGTCCTGCGCCCCGCCGCCACCCTCTCGCCGGGCGAGCGCACCCGCGCCGCCCTCGCCCTCCTCCAGGGCCGCGGGGTGAACCTGCTGGTGCTGGACGAGCCGACCAACCACCTCGACCTGCCGGCCATCGAACAGCTGGAGTCCGCCCTGGAGGCGTACGAGGGCACGCTGCTGCTGGTCACCCACGACCGCCGGATGCTGGACGCCGTCCACACCACCCGCCGCCTGGAGGTCGCGGACGGCAAGGTGACCGAGCTGTAGGCCCCGCGGGGTACGCCGCGGACCCGGGGCCCGCGGATCCGGGGCTCCGGGGCCCGCGGACCCCGAGCCCCCGCCCGGGCCGTCGCAGGCCCGGGCGGAGCGGGCGCGTCCGCCCGTCAGACCCCCGCCGGGGGCCTGCGCGTACGGGCCATCCGGCGCGCCACCAGGTTCCGCGGCAGATGCCGCACCGCCTGCGCGTACACCCGGTACCGCCAGCCGGTGATGCTCAGCGGCCGCCGCAGGGCCAGGTCGCGCAGCGCCCGGGCCACCACCGCGTCCGCCTCCAGCCACACCGCGTCCCGCAGCGCGCTCACGTCCATCCCGGCACGCTCCTGGAACTCGGTCCGGGTGAAGCCCGGCACCACGGCCAGCACCCGCACCCCGTACGGCTCCAGGTCCACCCGCAGCGATTCGCTGAAGGCCGTCACCCAGGCCTTGGCCGCGCCGTACGTCCCCGTCGGCAGCAGCCCCGCCACCGAGGCCACGTTCAGCACCGCACCGCGGCGCCGCTCCCGCAGCCCCGGCACCACCGCGTGGGTCAGCCGCAGCGGCACCCGGACCAGCAGGTCCAGCATCCGCTCCTCGTCCTCGACCGGGCTGTACGGGAACGGCGCCGACAGCCCGAAGCCCGCGTTGTTGACCAGTACGTCCACCGGCCGCCCGGCATCCGCCAGCCGCGCCTCGACGGCCCCCCGCGCCACCGGGTCCAGCAGATCCGCCGGCAGCACCTCCACGAACACCCCGAAGCCGTCCCGCAGCTCCCCGGCCACGGCCTCCAGGCGCGCCTTGTCCCGGGCGACCAGCACCAGGTCGCAGCCCTTGGCGGCGAATCCGCGCGCGAAGGCCGCGCCGAGGCCGGCGCTGGCCCCGGTGATCAGAACGGTGGTCACGACAGTTCCACTTCCGGTGCGAAGGACAGGGTGGCCGGGCCGGCGTAGGCGTCGGCCACGTCGACGAGGAAACGTTTCTCGCTCTCAAGGTCGCTGCCGTCGATCGCCGCCGCGGTGAAGGTGGACGCGCCCGGCTGCAGCCCCTCGGCCTTCGCCCGCCGCGCCTCCTTGATCACGCAGGCCAGCACGGCCGCCTCGCAGCGCGGATGCGGCACGCCCGCCGCCGCGACGTGCTCGCGGGCCAGCTCCGGGACGCCCGGAGCCACGTACTCGTTCAGCATCAGGATCGCGTCCCGCGTCTCGATCACCTTGCGGTAGACCAGCAGGTCGCGGGCGACCGGCGGCCACACCAGCTCCAGCAGCCGGGACGCCCGCGGCTTGTGCAGCGCCACGTGCGGCACCGCCTCCACCAGGTCCCGCCACAGCGGCCACAGCTGCCACGCCGTGGACACGTCACCCGCGGTGCGGCGCAGCACGTACAGCGTCGGTACGAGGATGGCCGCGGCCCGCAGCAGGCCGTGCACGTTCATCAGCAGCGGCAGCGCCGGCAGCGCCCAGGTGGACCCGAGCGTGGCCTTCAGGAGGTAGACGAACCAGAACAGCCCCGCCAGCGCCGTGCCCAGCCCGAACAGCCGCAGCCCCGCCGCCAGTCCGGGGCTGTTCGTGCGCCGCCCGTACCGCCAGCACACGAACACGCAGACCGTGTTCGCCAGCAGGTGCGCGAACATCAGCGTCAGCCAGTACGCCAGCGAGGGCACCGGATCCCCGCCGGGCGGCATCCCGTGCACCGTGTGCGGCGGGGCCAGCAGGTCGAGGGCCGCCATCGCGCCCAGCAGCACCACCGTCATCACGCACGAGGCGAGCTGGAGGTTGCGCCCCCGGGTGGTCGTGGCCACGAAGTACAGCACCGCGCCCGCCGACAGCACGCCCGTCAGGTTCCGCGTGAGGCCCACCGCGTGGGCGTAGTCCGGATACTGCGCCGCCGCTTCGAGCACGGCCGGCAGGTTCAGCGTCATCGCGGCGGCCGCCGTGGCCACCGCCAGCCACAGCCCGCGCTGCAGCGGGTCGCGCACCGCCGAGGGCGCCCGCAGCAGCACGGCCGCCCACAGCACCACCACACTCGGCACGGCGAGCCAGTCGCCGATCGCCATCAGCTCATCCGCCATGGGACAGCCTCACCGCGACGGGGGCCAGCCGCATGCCGCTCTGGGGCGCCCGCACCCCCATCGCCGACTCCAGCTTCTCCAGCGTCCCCTGGGGCGCGGCCGCCGGGGCGAGCCCGGACTGGATGCGGATCATGCTCGCGAGCATCTCCGCCTCCTGCTCCTGCCGCGTCGTGTAGTTGGTCCGGCCCAGGATCACCGGGGTGTCGCCGGCGACGTCCTCGCCCTCCAGCGAGTTGTGGCCGAACAGGATGTGGCCCAGCTCGTGGAGCACGATGTGCTCCTGGTGCAGCCGCGAGGTCTGGGCCTCGTAGAAGACGTAGTCCACGGTGGCCGTGCCGACCCAGAGGCCACACACCCCTGACTCGGCCGCCTCCTTGGGCAGCGGGTGCAGCTTGATGGGACGGCCACGCCGGTCGGCCACGCGGGCGCACAGCCCGTCGAGGGAGAACGGGTGCGAGAGGTCGAGCTGGCCGAGAATCGCCTCGCATCGTTTGCGCAGTTTGAGTTGCCCGTATGGCATGTGTTCCCTCTTCGAACCCTTCCTCGGGCAGCGTCGATAGGCATGTGGGGAGAGTGTCATGACGTCCTGAGCCTTCAAGGCGGCCTCTGGGAGTGTGGTCCTCAGGGGAGTACGGGGTGCCGTCCCCCGACCATTGCGGACGGTCTCACCGTCATCCCTACAGATCTTGCTGCCCAGTTGGCAAGACCCACCCGAAGCCGACGGATCCGTTCAAGCCACCTGTTCCCGTGGGGAACCGGAGTACGGGCGCGACGCGTTGCCCGGGAGGCAAAACACGCGGGCCGGGGCGCGGAACCCGCAGGTCCCGCACCCCGGCCCGGAGAAGGGTCGTGCGCCGGCCGGTGCGTCGGTGCGTACGCCGGCCGGTGCGTCGGTGCGTCGGCGCGTACGCCGGCCGGTGCGTCGGCCGCCCGTACGTCATCCGTACGTCCGCCCGTACGCGGCACGGGGCGCTCGGGCGCGTACGGGCGGGGCCGGAGCCGGCCCGCGTGCCCGGCTCCCGCTGTGTGCCCGGCCCGCGCCCGTGTGCCCGGCTCCCGCCGCGCGCCCGGCCCGCGCCCGCGTGCCCGGCCCCGCTCAGCGCCGGCCGCGGCCCTCCTGGTCGCCCGTCAGGCCGGCACGGCGCAGGGCGTCCGCCATCGCGCTGTTCGCCGGCGCGGGAGCGGAGTCCCGGCGCGCACCGCCCCGGCCGCCGGCCCCGCCCCCGCCGCGCTGCTGCGGCGGGCGGCCGCCCTGGCCACCCCGGTCACCGCCACGCCCGCCGCGGTCACCACCCCGGTCACCGGCGCGGTCGCCACCGCGCCCACCCCGGTCGCCCCGCTCGCCGCGGCCCGGCGCGCCCCCGGACTGGTCCGCGCCCACCTCGTCGTCCAGGCGCAGCGTCAGCGAGATCCGCTTGCGCGGGATGTCCACGTCCATGACCTTCACCCGCACGATGTCGCCCGGCTTCACCACGTCCCGCGGGTCCTTCACGAACGTCTTCGACATCGCCGAGACGTGCACCAGACCGTCCTGGTGGACGCCGATGTCCACGAACGCGCCGAAGGCCGCCACGTTCGTCACCACGCCCTCCAGCACCATCCCCGCCGCCAGGTCGCCGATCTTCTCCACGCCCTCCTTGAAGGTGGCCGTCTTGAAGGCCGGACGCGGGTCGCGCCCCGGCTTCTCCAGCTCCCGCAGGATGTCCGTCACCGTCGGCAGGCCGAAGGCCTCCGTCACGAACTCGTCCGGCCGCAGCGACCGCAGCACCGACGTGTTCCCGATCAGCGAGGCCACCTCGCCGCCCGCCTTCTTCCCCATCGCCCGCACCACCGGGTACGCCTCCGGGTGCACGCTGGAGGCGTCCAGAGGGTCCTCGCCGTCGCGGATCCGCAGGAAGCCCGCGCACTGCTCGTACGCCTTCGGGCCCAGCCGCGCCACGTCCTTCAGCGACCTCCGGCTGCGGAACGGCCCGTTCGCGTCGCGGTGGGCCACGATGTTCTCCGCCAGGCCGCCGCTGATGCCGGACACCCGGGCGAGCAGCGGGGCGGAGGCGGTGTTCACGTCCACGCCCACGCCGTTCACGCAGTCCTCGACCACCGCGTCGAGCGAGCGCGACAGCTTCACCTCGGACAGGTCGTGCTGGTACTGGCCGACGCCGATCGACTTCGGGTCGATCTTGACCAGTTCGGCGAGCGGGTCCTGCAGGCGGCGGGCGATGGACACCGCGCCGCGCAGCGAGACGTCCAGGCCGGGCAGCTCCTGGGAGGCGAAGGCGGAGGCCGAGTACACCGACGCGCCCGCCTCCGAGACCATCACCTTCGTCAGCTTCAGCTCCGGGTGCCGGGCGATCAGGTCGGCGGCCAGCTTGTCGGTCTCGCGCGAGGCCGTGCCGTTGCCGATCGCGACCAGCTCGACCGCGTGCTCCTTCGCCAGCCGCGCCAGCTTCGCGAGGGACTCGTCCCACTTGTTGGCCGGGACGTGCGGGTAGACGGTGTCCGTCGCCACCACCTTGCCGGTGGCGTCGACCACGGCCACCTTCACGCCGGTGCGGTAGCCCGGGTCCAGACCGAGCGTGGCGCGCGTACCGGCCGGGGCGGCCAGCAGCAGGTCGCGCAGGTTCGCCGCGAAGACCCGCACCGCCTCGTCCTCCGCCGCCTGCCGCAGCCGGAGCCGCAGGTCGATGCCGAGGTGCACCAGGATCTTGGTGCGCCAGGCCCACCGCACCGTGTCCGCCAGCCACTTGTCGCCGGGACGGCCCCGGTCCGCGATCCCGAAGCGGTGCGCGACCATGCCCTCGTACGAGGACGGGCCCGGCGTCTCGGACGGCTCCTCCGGCTCCAGCGTGAGGTCGAGGACCTCCTCCTTCTCGCCCCGCAGCATGGCGAGCACCCGGTGCGAGGGCAGCGCCGTGAACGGCTCCGCGAAGTCGAAGTAGTCGGCGAACTTCGCGCCCGCCTCCTCCTTGCCGTCCCGCACCTTCGCCGCGAGCCGCCCCCGCGTCCACATCCGCTCGCGCAGCTCGCCGATCAGGTCGGCGTCCTCGCCGAAGCGCTCGGTCAGGATCGCCCGCGCCCCATCGAGGGCGGCGGCCGGGTCGGCCACTCCCTTGTCCGCGTCCACGAACGCGGCCGCCGCCACCGCCGGTTCCACCGACGGGTCGGCCAGAAGGCCCTCGGCGAGCGGCTCCAGCCCGGCCTCGCGCGCGATCTGCGCCTTGGTGCGCCGCTTGGGCTTGAAGGGCAGGTAGATGTCCTCCAGACGGGCCTTGGTGTCGGCCGCCAGGATGCGGGCCTCCAGCTCGGCGTCGAGCTTGCCCTGCTCCCGTACCGAGTCGAGGATCGCCCTGCGCCGGTCCTCCAGCTCCCGCAGGTACCGCAGCCGCTCCTCCAGCGTGCGCAGCTGGGCGTCGTCGAGCATCTCGGTCGCTTCCTTGCGGTAGCGAGCGATGAACGGCACCGTCGAGCCGCCGTCGAGCAGCTCGACGGCGGCCTTCACCTGCCGCTCCCGTACGCCGAGCTCCTCGGCGATCCGGCCTTCGATGGACTGGGTGGCTGCCGTCACGTTCCGTTACCGCCTTCTCGCTGAACTTGAGGTCAGCATTGTGGCAGGTGCGGTGCAGGGGAGGGGTAAGGCGGGCGGGAGCGGGTTGGTGGGGTCGGGCGGGCCGGTGGGTGGGTTGGTGGGGTCGGGCGGGCCGGTGGTGGGGTCAGCCCTTGCCGAGGAGACCGGCGGGGAAGGCCCCGGCCGTCACCAGCCCCATGACGAAGCCCTGGCCCAGCTCCGTGAGGCGGGCCACGCCCTCGGCGCCGAGGTGTGCGTACGGGGCGAGGTCGAGCGCGTCGGTACGGTCCTCCAGCTCCGCACGCAGCCGGACGCCCGCCTCCGTCAACTCCCCCTCGGGGCCGAGGAGTCCGCGCCCGCGCAGCCGCTCGGCGGCCGCGTCCAGGTCGTCCTGGCTCCAGCCGCGCGTGCTGAGCAGCCAGCGCGTCGACATGCCCTTGCCGGTCGCGGTGTGGCTGACCAGGGCCTCGACCGGGTCCAGGCCCGCGGCCAGCAGGGCCGCGAGGTGCCCGTCGCCGCGGTGCTCGCGCAGCAGGGTCGCGGCGTGCCAGTACGCGAGGTGCGGCTCCTCGGGGACCGGGAGGTCGGCGTGCGCCGCGTACAGGGTGCGGGCGGGCCGGGTGCAGCCTTCGGCGGCGCGCAGCGCCAGCCCGGCGGCCTCGGCCAGCTCCGGGGAGCCGATCACCTCGTCGCCGAGCAGCCGCCGCAACGACGCGTCGGCGACCCGCAGCCGCGTGGCCAGCACCTCCTCGGGGGAGGCCACGGCCCAGGCGGCGGGCAGGTGCCGGCTGATCATGTCGTGGCTGAAGTTGTAGAAGGCGGCGGCCACGGCCCCCGCTCCCACGGCCCCCATCGCGGCGGCCCGGCCCACGAGATAGGCCGCGTTGTGGTCCTCGAACCCGAGCGCCGCGAACTCCTTGGCGTACTCGGGCGAGAAGTAGTGCGCCGAGTGGAACGGGTTGACGGCGGAGTGATGACACCGCCGCGCGTCGCGGGCGGAGGGGGTGGGGGTCGTGGTGGGGGTCGTGGTCATGGGGGGCACGTTACCGACTGGTTGGTATGGGGGGAAGGGCGCGCGGAGCGGCACCGGGGGCGGGCCGGGGCATCCCACACCCGCGCCCGGCGCCGGGGTGGGCCGGGGGCATCCACAGCGGCCCTGTCTTGGATGGGTTCCTGGAGCCACCCGCCACTTGAGGGTGTTTCCGGGGCGGGGCGGCCCGTCAAGGGCGCTCCGCTGCGCTCCGCGTCGCCTTCGGCGATTCCACTTCGTTCCACCCTTGACCGCCCACCCCGCCCCGGGGGTACGACGAGTGGCGGGAGGCTCCAGGAGGGACGGTCAGGGGGCAAAGCCGAGAGCCGGCCGGCGGCCATGGGAGCGTGCCCGGCGGCTCCGCCCCCCGGCGGACGGGCGGGAGCCCGGCATCGGCTCCCGATCTCCAGTGCCGGGGCGGAGGCCCGCCCCACGGGGCGGACGCACCACCGTCCGTAGGCCCACCAGTCGGCATAGCGGCCCCCGGGCCGCCTGTGCCCCTTCATAAGCCGCCCACGATCGCTACGCGCTCCTGCCTCGTGGCGGCGGACGGGCCGTCTTGGGCCGGAGGGCCGCCTAGGGTGCCCGGTCACCGCCGTGGAGGAAGGCAGTGCCAAGCTTTTGGCCCCTGTCTTGAACGGGGCCAGGCTGCCGGGCTGGATCGGGGCAGCGACTTCGCACTCCAACTCCTGCTGAAACAATCCCCTGATGACCGACTACCGTGACGCAGTCCTCCACCTGTGGGGGCGCCAGCTCTACGAGCGTCAAGGCGAGCCACTCGCCTGGGCGAAGGCGGTCCTGGAGGCCACCGGTCGCCCTCCGGCCGCCGTCACCGCAGCGATGTCCGGCCGGCTCGACGCCCTTGCTGATGCCCCATCGGAGTGCGCATGGCTGCTGTTCCGCACGGTTGCCAAGTTGGCCGCGAACCTGCGGGGCGACGGCCGCTACGACGCGGACGTCGGCACCCGAATCGGCCCACTGGCCTTGTGGTTGGGCGAGCTCGAACCAGCGATCTCCGGCCCGCTCGGGGACGCACTCGGTCCGCCGCCGGACGGGCCGACATCCCTCGTTGCGGTCCACGCCGCCGGGTTGAGCGGGAACCGCGCGATCCGGCTGCGGGCGGTCGACGCCCTGCTGGAGTGGGCCGAGCTCGGCCATCCGCAGGCCCGGGCCGCCCTGTCCGAGGTCGCTTCCGACCACCGTGCGCAGGACGTCGCCGTCTGGACCAAGGCACTCAACCGAATTGCCCTGTTCGGCGATGCGAGCGTCGAACCAGGCCTACTGCGCGCGCTCGCCGACACGGGACACCGTGGAGTGCGGTGGTCGGCGCTCGCCTGTGCCGAACTCGGCTTCCACCGGGCCGTTCCGCTGATCATCCCCCTGCTGGAGCATCCGGATCCGATGGTCCGCGAGGGTGCCTGCGAGGCGCTCGGCCTCCTGGAGGATCATGCTGCGGTGCCCGCTCTGACGTCCCGACTGAACGACGAGACCAACTGGGTCCGCAGCAGGGCCGCCCTGGCGCTCGGCCAAATCGGCGGCGACCTGGCACTTGCTGCGCTCTGGCAGGCCATGATGGAACGCCGAGACCCAAAGGCCCATCATCTCGCCTCAGCGATTGCCAGTTTCCGTTCGAATGTGGTGGAAGACCTCATCGTCCTCACCACCAATCCCGACCCGGATCTTCGAGCACTTGCCTGCCGCGCTCTCGGCGCCACTGCCGACGACCGGGCCCTGCCGGCGCTGGAACGCCTCGCCTCCCACGACCTGGCCAGAACCACCCTCGGCGGCCTCGTGGCAACCGCCGCCAAGCAGGGACTGCGGACTGCGCACCGCCTTCGCGCACGCACCGCATCGACCTGACCGCTCAGGGCTGATCTGTCACGACGAGGCCTGGCACCGGGCGAGGTCGGCCATCGCTTCGACCGGTGGGAAATACGCGGTGATGGGATGGCAGAGTCGGGAGTCGAATGGTGTGAACTGAGGAGGGCGATGAGCGTGGCAGGCGGTGGGTGGCAGGGGTTGGCCCTGGGCCTCTTCCGACGAGTTCGGGTTGAACTAACGGAGTCGGTTGAGGGCTTGGCAGAGGACGAACTCAACTGGCGGCCGTCGTCCGACGGCAACAGCACGGCTTGGCTCGTCTGGCACATCGCGCGAGGTCAAGACCGCAACCTCTCCGAGGTCATCGGAAAGCCCCAACTCTGGTTGGCTGAGGGGTGGGCTGACCGGTTCGACCGGCCCGCGGACCCGTCCGACACAGGATTTGGTCACTCGACGGAGGAAGCCCACGCCTTCCTCAGCCCGGGTGGCCCTCTCCTGCTCTCCTATCTCGATTCCGTGCATGAACGGGCGGAGAACTACTTGTCGTCCGCCCCGGCGGAAGACCTGCACCGCATCGCGCCCAGCCCGACACTCGGCACCGCCGATACCGTCGAGGTCCGTATTCAGGGCCAGATCGCGGACTCCTTCGCCCACCTGGGCCAGATCGGCACCCTCCGGGGCCTGATGCCCAAGTCCCACGAGCCGGCCGACAGCCGCTGAGACGAGAGAAGCGCGTAGTGGTCGTGGGCGGCTTATGTCCAGCCGCAACGGGCCCGGTTGTCGCGTGACGGCAGGAGCGCGTAGCGATCGTGGGCGGCTTATGAAGGGGCACGGCCGGCCCGGAGGTCGCTGAGACGGGCGGGGGGCCTACGGACGGTGGTGCGTCCGCCCCGTGGGGCGGGGCCGGACCCCGGTGCCGGGTGCACGCGCCTGGTACCGGAGTGCATGAGGTGTCCCCAAGGCCGTTTTCCTGGGGTTGTCCGCCGAGGTCTTTGTCTTCCGGGCCGGGGTGGCCTGTCAAGGGTGGAACGAAGTGGAATCGCCGCAGGCGACGCGACGAAGGAGCGCCCTTGACAGGGTGCCCCGGCCCGGAAACCCTCGGTCGGCGGACGGCCCCGAATACCGCCACCTCCCCGACACCGGCCCGCTGGATGCCGCCTCCCGTACTGCCGCCCGCCCCATCCACCACCCCCCGGGAACCCATGGCAGGAAAGGTGGGAAGCCCGTCGTTGCGGCCATCTCGTGACCACCCCACGATGAAGACATGGCGAAGCGAACCGTGCTGGTCGTGCTCTTCGACGACGTGCAGAGTCTTGATGTCAGCGGGCCCGTGGAGGTGTTCGCCGGGGCCTCCGTCGGGCGCCCCGGTGCCGGTTACGAGATCCGTACCGCCTCCCTCGGCGGAGCACCCGTACGCACCTCCAGCGGTCTCACCCTGGTGCCCGACCTCGACCTCGCCGACGCGCCCCGCCCGCACACGCTCCTCGTGCCCGGCGGTCCCGGCACGCGGAACTTCGACCCGCGCCTGACCGACTGGCTGCGCGAGCGGGGCCCGGGCACCCCGCGCCTGATGTCCGTGTGCAGCGGCGCCCTGCTGCTGGCGGCGGCCGGGCTGCTCGACGGGCGCCGCGCCACCTCGCACTGGACGGTCTGCGAGCAGCTGGCCCGCGAGCACCCGGACGTCGAGGTGGACCCGGACCCGATCTTCGTGCGCGACGGCAACGTCGCCACCTCGGCCGGGGTCACGGCGGGCATCGACCTGGCCCTCGCCCTGGTCGAGGAGGACCACGGGCGGGACCTCGCGCTGAGCATCGCCCGCCACCTGGTCGTCTACCTGCGCCGACCCGGCAACCAGGCGCAGTTCAGCGCCCAGCTCGCCGCGCAGACCGCACAGCGGGAACCGCTGCGCGACGTCCAGCGGTGGATCGGCGAGCACCCGGGCGCCGATCTGTCCGTCGAGGCGCTCGCCGCCCGCGCACGGCTGTCACCGCGCCACTTCGCCCGCGCCTTCCAGGCCGAGACGGGGGTGACCCCCGGCCGGTACGTGGAACGGATCCGGATCGAGCACGCCCGGCGGCTGCTGGAGGACAGCACCGACGGGATCGCGCAGATCTCGCGTACCTGCGGCTACGGCACCCCCGAGGCGCTGCGCCGCGCCTTCGTGAAGACCCTGGGCCAGTCGCCGGCGGAATACCGCCGCCGCTTCAGCCCCACGTCGCGGTAGCGACGACACCAACTCACCCACCAGGAGGACCCACCGTGCAGATCGCGATCGTGCTCTTCGACCGCTTCACCGCCCTCGACGCAGTCGGCCCCTACGAGATCCTCAGCCGTCTCCCGGGCTCCGAGACGGTGTTCGTCGCCGAGGAGGCCGGCCCGGTGCGCAACGACAACAGCTCCCTCGCCCTGATCGCCGACCGCACCCTCGCCGACGTCCCGAGCCCCGACATCGTCATCGTGCCCGGCGGACCGGGTCAGACCCCGCAGATGGAGAACACCGTGCTGCTGGACTGGCTGCGCGCCGTCGATGCCACCAGCACCTGGACCACCTCCGTGTGCACCGGATCGCTGCTGCTCGCCGCGGCCGGGCTGCTGAAGGGGCGCCGCGCGGCTTCGCACTGGCTGGCCCTGGAGACGCTCCGCGGCTACGGCGCCGAGCCGACCGGCGAACGCGTCGTGACCGACGGCAAGTACGTCACCGCCGCCGGCGTCTCCTCCGGCATCGACATGGGCCTGACGCTGCTCGGCCGCATGGCGGGCGACCGCACCGCCCAGGCCGTCCAGCTGCTCACGGAGTACGACCCCCAGCCCCCGTACGACGCGGGCTCGCCCGACAAGGCGCCTGCCGACCTGGTCGAGGAGTGGCGCGCCAAGTCCCGTTTCGTGCTCCAGTAGGACGGACCCCCGGCAGCACAGCACATCAGCAGCACAGCACAGCACCGCAGCAGCACAGCACCCCAGCAGCACAGCTCCCCACCAGCACCGACCGTCCGGACGGGGGTCAGACGGTCCAGGTGAAGCGGGGCGCCCTGCGCTCCAGGAAGGCGGCGACACCCTCCGCGGTGTCGTCGCTTCCGCGCGCCTGCTCCGCCCAGTACGCGTCGCGGTCGGTGCGGCCGTTGGCGAACTCCTTCGCCGCGGCCTGCGTGAGCTGCGAGCGGGACGCGAGGGTACGGGTGAACTCGCCGACCCGCTTGGCCAGTTCGCCGCCCGGCAGCACCTCGTCCACGAGCCCCGTCCGCAGGGCCCGCGGCGTGTCGATCAACTCACCCGAGAACAGCAGGTACTTGGCGGTGGACGGACCGACGAGGTCCGCCAGCCGGCGCGTGGAGGCGGACGGGTAGACGATGCCGAGCTTCGCCGGGGTGATCCCGAAGGCCGCGCCCTCCTCGGCGAACCTGAGGTCGCAGGCCACCGCCAGCTGGCAGCCGCCGCCGACGCAGTAGCCACGGATCGCGGCGATCGTCGGCTTGGGGAACGCGGCCAGGGCCTCCTCGGCGGCCAGTGCCAGCCGCTGCGGGGCGTCGTCGTCGCGCAGGCCGGAGATGTCCGCCCCGGCGCAGAAGGTCTCGCCGGCGCCGGTCAGCACCAGGGCACGTACCGCCGGGTCGGCGGCCAGCTCGTCGAGGAGTCCGGGCAGCCGGGCCCACATCGCCGCGGTCATGGCGTTCCGCTTCGCGGGGTGCGCGATGACGACGGTGGCCACCCCGTCGGTCACCGAGTGCCTGAGCTCGGCCTCCGGGCGGGGCGGCGGCGTGTCCCGGCGCTCGTCCTGACGCTCTTCCTGGCGGTCCATGCGCCGGATGCTATCCCGGCCGGCCGCTCCTATGATCAAGGGAGTCCGGCGGGGGGTCTGGGAGGAGACGTGCCGATGGCCCCTGACCGAGTCGACCGCCCCGCGAACGGCAACCACCCCGTCGATGGCGGCACCACGCCGGGAACGCCAGGAACCCCGGGAACGCCAGGCACCCTCACCCCCCCCACCCAGGACGAGGCCCGCGCGCAGGGCCGGCGGCTGCGGCGCAGCTTCGGGCTGCTCGCCGCGCTCGGGGCGGTGCTGGTCGTGGCCGGTCTGGTCGGCCTCGTCTACACCGGCGTGGCGACGCTGACCTCGATGTTCCTGTTCGGCTGGCTGCTGCTGCTCGGCGGCGTGGTCGGGCTGGTCCAGGCGCTCCAGTCGCGCAAGAGCAACTTCTTCTGGCTCGCCGTGGTGGTGGCCGCGGTGAACCTGGCCGCCGGCTTCGTGATCCTGCGCCGCCCCGAGGCGACCGCCGAGGCCCTGACCATGTTCGCCGCCCTGCTGTTCCTCGTCGGCGGGGTGTTCCGGCTGGTGGGCGCCCTGGTGGTGCGGGGGCCGCAGTTCGGGCTGGCGCTGGTGCAGGGCGCCTTCGGGATCCTGCTCGGCTTCCTCGTACTCAGCCGCTGGCCGGGCGACAGCCTGTACGTGATCGGTACGTTCTTCTCGATCGCCCTGCTCTTCGACGGGCTGAGCCTGCTCGCCGTGAGCCTGGGCGCGCGCAAGGCGCTGAGCCTGGCGGACAGCCCCGGCGCGGTGGCCGGTAAGGGTGGCGCGGAAGATCAGGAGCGGTCGAACAACTGACGCTGTCATAAGCCAGCGGTCAAAAGGTGTCCGAATGGCGCTGACTTCTGGTCAGGCTCCCGGCCCGGTCCCTCTCCTTCCCCACCCTTGAGCTGTGGAGACGATCGAGCGTGAAGACGGGGGCCGGGACATGGACGCACCACCCCCGACCGTGCCCCCCACATTTGAGGGAGTCTGGCGGTTCACCGCACCCGCCACTGAAGAATCCGTTCCGCAGGCCCGCCGCGCCGTACGTGACCTGCTCGCCCGACAGGCCGTCGCGGCCTCGGAGGACCTGGTCTACTCGCTGCTGCTGATCGTGTCCGAACTGGTCACGAACTCGGTGCGGCACGCGGCCCTGCTCTCGCCCGAGGTGGCCGTCGAGGTGGCCATCGGCGCGGCCTGGGTACGGGTGGCCGTCGAGGACAACCACCCGTACCGGCCCAAGGCCCTGGAGGCGGATTTCGGCCAGACCGGCGGCCGGGGCCTGCTGCTCGTCCGGGAGATCACCGCGCTCTCCGGCGGCACCTGCGACGTCGAGCACACGGCCGGGGGCGGCAAGGTCATCTGGGCGGCCCTGCCGCTGACCGCGATGCTGTGAGGGCACGGTGTGCCGAGGCACACGTCCGCCGGGCCGAGCCCACCGCGCCCCGGCCTCACAGCCCACCCGGCCCGGGCCTCACAGCCCACCCGGCCCCGGCCTCACCAGCCCGCCGCGTCCCCCGTCAGCTCGCGGATCGCGGGACGCGCCGCGTCGAGCACGGTCATGAACCACGCGGAGAACGGGTCCTCGGCGTGCCGCTTGACCAGTTCGTCCGCGGTGACGAACGCGGTGTCGGCGATCTCCTCCGGATCCGGTCGCACCGCCGCCTGCGCGAGTCCCACGAACAGGTGGTTGTACTCCTGCTCCACCAGACCCGACGCCGGGTCGGGGTGGTTGTAGCGGACCGTGCCGGCCTCCGCGAGCAGCGAGGGCGACAGCCCCAGCTCCTCGTACGTGCGCCGGGCCGCCGCGGCGAACGGCGACTCACCCGGGTAGGGGTGGCCGCAGCAGGTGTTCGACCAGACGCCGGGGGAGTGGTACTTCCCGAGGGCCCGCTGCTGGAGCAGCAGCCGCCCCTTCTCGTCGAAGAGGAACACGGAGAAGGCCCGGTGCAGCCGGCCGGGCGCCTGGTGCGCGGAGAGCTTCTCCGCGGTGCCGATGGTGTTGCCCGACTCGTCGACCAGTTCGAGCATGATCGGCTCGGGGGCGGTGCCGTTGGACGCGCTGCTCGCGGCGGTGGCTGAGGTGATCGGCATAACCATCCTTCGCTTCGGTCTTCGGCCTTCAGTCTGCCGTACCCGAGCGTCTTGTCCGCACTTCGGTGATCCGCGCATGTCTGCCCCCCGTCGCGTGCTATGCGACGGGGGGCGGACCCCCGGCCGGAGGCCGGCCGCGGCCCTCGGCCGGTCCGGGACCGCAGCCCCGGACCGGCCGTCACGCCTCAGACCCCGAACGGACCCGCATACGCCAGCGTCCCCGCCGGCACGGCCGCGGAGCCGTCCAGCACGAGCGCCATCAGGTACTCGTCCGGTACGTCGAACGGCGCCCGGATGCCGTACCGCGAGGCCCGGACGAACCCGAACCGCGGGTAGTACCCGGGGTGCCCGAGCACCAGCACCAGCGGCTCGCCCGCCGCCCGTGCCGCGTCGAGCAGCGCCGTGACCACGGCGCTCCCGGCACCCTGCCGCTGCGAGCCCGGCAGGCTCGCCACCGGCGCCAGCGCGAGGGCCGGGACCCCGTCGACGTGGCAGCGGGTCAGCAGCGCGTGCGCGGCCACCGACCCGTCCGGCGCCTCGGCGACGTACGACAGCCCGGGCAGCCAGGCGCCGTCCTCCCGCAGCGCGTCCACCAGGTCGGCCTCCATCGGCGTCTCGAAGGCGGCCGCGTGCACGGCGTGTACGGCGGCCCGGTCCTCCGCCCGCTCGGGCCGCACCCGCCACCGCGTGCCCCACGGCCGCAGCACGTACCCGGTGTAGCCGTAGTCGCCGCCGTGCTCGCGCCGCAGGGCGATCTCCTCGCGGGTGGCGGCGAGTGCCGCCGCCATCCCGGGCCCGGAGGGGTCGGCCGCGTCGGCGCGTGCGGCGAGCGGCCCGTAGTACTCGTCCCAGTCGGACTCCGGCTGCGGGACCACCCCCACCACCTGGTAGCCGGCGGCGGCCGCGGCCGCCCGGTTCCGGTCCCCGGTGCGCAGCGGGCAGTGCGGGTCCCAGAAGGCGCGAGCCGCCGCGGACGGCTCGTCGACGGTCCACTCGCACTCGGTCAGCACGAGGGTGCCGCCGGGCGCGAGCAGCCGGCGCCACGTGGCCAGCGCGGTGTCGAAGCCGACGATGTACGCGGAGCTCTCGGCCCAGACGAGGTCGAAGGAACCATCCGGAAAGGGGACGTCCGCCATGTCCGCCTTGACGGTGTGGATCCGTCCGTCGAGGCCGCGGGCGCGGGCCTCGGCCCGCAGCTCGGCCAGGAACGGCTCGTGCAGGTCGACGGCGGTCACCTCGGCGCCGGCCTCGGCGGCGAGGAGGAGCGCGGAGCGGCCGGGGCCGCAGCCCAGGTCCAGGATCCGCGGCCGCTCGGGCAGCGGTCCGGCCAGGGAGAGCAGCCGGCGGGTGGTGGCGTCGGAGCCGGGGCCCTGCCGGGGCAGCCCGTGGTGCAGCGCGAAGAACGCCTCCCAGAAGGCGGGGGAGGAGGCAGAGCCGGAAGAAGAAGAGGAAGAGGACGCGGACGCGGAGGCGTCCTGGGTGTGGTCGGTCAACGTGAACCCTTGGAAAGGGGGCTCCGGCCGACGGCTGTCCGCGCGGGTCGCCGGGAAGCGACGTACCGCGGTCGGATCAGGCCCGGCCGGACACCCGGAGGATGGGGATGAACCGGTCGGCACCACGCGTGGTGGCGCACATCACGACGGTCATCAACCCACCTCCTTCATCACGTTCACGGTTTCGGCGCGACGCACCCGTGTGACGGGGGCGTCCGGGTACCGAGCCTAACATCCCCGGCGTTTGTCCCCGGGACGGCGTATCGACCATGATGATCACGAGGGCCGCCGAGCCGGAGATCATCGGATTGTCGGGGCGTAAACGGGCGGTGAACGTCCGCTTCCTCTCATCCGATAGCCTCTGCCGACGTGCAGCCCGCCCCCTGGGGCGCCCGTCCCAAGGAGTGAGTCCGTCTGTCGACCGCCATCCTCACCGGCCCGCCGGTACCCGGATCGCCGCTCGAAGGCGATCTGCGTGCCCTCGGCTTCGACGTACGGATCGCCGCCGGCCCCGCAGACACCGGAGCCCTGCTCGCCGCGGTCCCCGCGGGGGAGCGCGTCGCGGTGGTGGACAGCCGCTTCACCGGCCACCGGCACGCGCTGCGCCTCGCCCTGACCGACCCCCGCTTCGCGGCCGCCGCGGTCCCGGGCGCCCTGGGCGTCCAGCCCGCCGCCCGCCCCGGTCTCGACCGGGCGCTGGCCCGGGCCACCGCGCCCGCGCACAGCCTGCCCGACGAGCTGGCCGAGGTCATCGAGGCCGGCGGCACCGCCGTGCAGCGCCCCGAGCTGGGCACCCTCGTGGCCGCCGTGCCCGAGTCCCGCGCGGAGCGGGAGGTCGCGGACGCCGCGGTCGCGGCCGTGGACGACGAGGCCGTGCGGCTGCGCACCGCGGTGAAGTCCCGCGACGGCTTCTTCACCACCTTCTTCATCAGCCCGTACTCGCGCTACATCGCCCGCTGGTGCGCGCGCCGCGGTCTGACCCCGAACCAGGTCACCACCGCCTCGCTGGTCACCGCGCTGATCGCGGCCGGCTGCGCCGCCACCGGCGAGCGCTGGGGCTACGTCACCGCGGGCGTGCTGCTGCTGGTCTCGTTCGTGCTCGACTGCACCGACGGCCAGCTGGCCCGCTACTCGCTCCAGTACTCGACGCTGGGCGCCTGGCTCGACGCCACCTTCGACCGGGCCAAGGAGTACTCCTTCTACGCCGGCCTGGCGCTCGGCGCGGCCCGCAACGGCGACGACGTCTGGGCCCTGGCGCTCGGCGCGATGATCCTCATGACCTGCCGGCACGTGGTCGACTTCGCCTTCAACGAGGCCAACCACGACGCCACGGCGAACACCAGCCCCACCGCGGCGCTCTCCGACCGGCTCGACAGCGTCGGCTGGACGGTCTGGGCCCGGCGGATGATCATCCTGCCGATCGGCGAGCGCTGGGCGATGATCGCGGTCCTGACCGCGTTCACCACCCCCCGGATCACCTTCTACGCCCTGCTGGCGGGCTGCGCCTTCGGCGCCCTCTACACCACGGCCGGCCGTGTCCTGCGCTCGCTCACCCGCCGGGCGAAGCGCACCGAGCGCGCCGCGCGGGCCCTGTACGACCTGACCGACTCCGGGCCGCTCGCCGAGCTGGCCGCCCGCCCGGTGCGGCTCCCCGGCCCCGCGGTCGCCCCGGCGCTGCTGGCCGCCGTGCTGATCACCGGTGCCGCGCTGTGGCTGCCCTTCGGCAGCGGCACGCTCGTCGCCTTCGCCGCCGGTTACGCGGTGCTCGCCGGCCTCGCGGTCTCCCGCCCCCTCGCCGGCCCGCTGGACTGGCTGGTCCCGCCCGTGTTCCGGGCCGCCGAGTACGGCACCGTCCTGGTGCTGGCCGCCAAGGCCGGGGTGAACGGTGCCCTTCCCGCGGCTTTCGGGCTGGTGGCGGCGGTCGCCTACCATCACTACGACACGGTGTACCGCATCCGCGGTGGCACCGGCGCGCCCCCGCACTGGCTGGTGCGGACGACCGGCGGCCACGAGGGCCGGGTCCTGGTGACCGTGGTCCTCGCCGCAGTCCTCGCGCACACGGACTTCCCCGTCGCGCTCACGGCCCTGGCCGTGTTCGTGGCACTCGTGGTGCTCGTGGAGAGCATCCGCTTCTGGGTCTCTTCCGGAGCACCCGCCGTACATGACGAAGGAGAACCAGCATGATCGGCCTTGTACTCGCCGCCGGTGCCGGACGCCGTCTGCGTCCCTACACCGACACCCTCCCCAAGGCCCTCGTGCCCGTCGGCCCCGAGGGCCAGGAGGAGAGCCTCACGGTCCTCGACCTGACCCTGGGCAACTTCGCCGAGGTCGGGCTGACCGACGTCGCCATCGTCGTCGGCTACCGCAAGGAGGCCGTGTACGAGCGCAAGGCCGCGCTGGAGGCCAAGTACGGCCTGAACATCACGCTGATCGACAACGACAAGGCCGAGGAGTGGAACAACGCCTACTCCCTGTGGTGCGCGCGTGAGGTCCTCAAGCAGGGCGTGATCCTCGCCAACGGCGACACCGTCCACCCGGTCTCCGTCGAGCAGACCCTGCTCGCCGCCCGCGGCAACGGCCAGAAGATCATCCTCGCCCTCGACACGGTCAAGAACCTGGCCGACGAGGAGATGAAGGTCATCACGGCCGACGGCAAGGGCGTCCAGAAGATCACCAAGCTGATGGACCCGGCCACCGCGACCGGCGAGTACATCGGCGTCACCCTGATCGAGCCCGAGGCCGCCGAGGCCCTGGCCGACGCGCTGAAGGCCACCTTCGAGCGCGACCCCGACCTGTACTACGAGGACGGCTACCAGCACCTCGTCAACGACGGCTTCACGATCGACGTGGCTCCGATCGGCGACGTCCAGTGGGTCGAGATCGACAACCACGACGACCTCGCCAAGGGCCGGAAGATCGCATGCCAGTACTGACGCGGCTGATCCCGTCGCCGGTCGTCGTCGACATCTCCCGCGGCGCCATGGACGACCTGGCCGGCCTCCTGGCCGACCAGCGGATCTCGGCGTCGGGGAAGCTGGCGATCGCGATCAGCGGCGGGTCCGGCCAGGCGCTCCGCGCCAAGCTGGGGCCCGTACTCCCGCACGCCGACTGGTACCCGGTCGTCGACGGCACGATCGACTCCGCGGTCAAGCTCGCCGACGACATAAAGGGCCGCCGGTACGACGCCGTGGTCGGCCTGGGCGGCGGCAAGATCATCGACGTGGCGAAGTACGCCGCGGCGCGGGTCGGCCTGCCGATGGTGGCCGTGGCCACCAACCTCTCGCACGACGGCATCTGCTCGCCGGTGTCCATCCTGGACAACGACAACGGGCGCGGCTCCTACGGCGTGCCCACCCCGATCGCGATGGTCATCGACCTCGACGTGATCCGGGACGCGCCGGCCCGGTTCATCCGGGCCGGGATCGGCGACGCGATCTCGAACATCTCCGCCATCGCGGACTGGGAGCTGTCGCACGAGATCACCGGCGAGGCGGTGGACGGCCTGGCGGCCGCCATGGCCCGTACCGCCGGCGAGTCCGTGCTGCGGCACCCGGGCGGCTGCGGGGACGACGAGTTCCTCACCGTGCTCTCCGAGGCGCTGGTGCTCTCCGGCATCGCCATGTCGATCAGCGGCGACAGCCGCCCCTCCTCCGGGGCCTGCCACGAGATCAGCCACGCCTTCGACCTGCTCTACCCGGGGCGCTCCGCGCTCCACGGCGAGCAGGTGGGCCTGGGCGCCGCGTTCGCGATGCACCTGAGGGGCTCCCGCGAGCAGGCCGGCCTCTTCACCGAGGTGCTGCGCAACCACGGCCTGCCCGTGCTGCCCGAGGAGATCGGGTTCAGCGTGGACGAGTTCGTCGCGGCCGTCGAGTACGCCCCCCAGACCCGTCCGGGACGCTTCACGATCCTGGAGCACCTCAACCTGTCCGTCGCCGAGATCAGGGACGCCTACTCCGACTATGCCAAGACCATCGGTAGCTGAACTCCGCCCGGTCGTGCACCCCCCGGGTGTGAAGGACCGGCGCAGCGGTGAGCACTGGGGCGGCCGCCTGTACATGCGCGAGGTCTCCCTGCGCATCACCCGTGTCCTGGTGGGCACGAAGGTCACCCCGAACCAGCTGACCTACCTGATGACGCTCGCGGGCGTCCTCGCCCTGCCCGCCCTGCTGGTGCCGGGCATCTGGGGCGCGGTGCTCGGCGTGGTCGCGGTCCAGCTGTACCTGCTGCTCGACTGCGTCGACGGCGAGGTGGCCCGCTGGAAGAAGCAGTACAGCCTGTCCGGGGTGTACCTGGACCGGGTCGGCGCGTACCTGTGCGACGCGGCGGTCCTGGTGGGCATGGGCCTGCGCGCCGCCGACCTGTGGGGCGGCGGCCGGATCGACTGGCTGTGGGCCTTCCTGGGCACCCTCGCGGCGCTCGGCGCCATCCTGATCAAGGCCGAGACGGACCTGGTCGGGGTCGCCCGCCACCAGGCGGGCATGGAGCCCGTCAAGGAGGCGGCGGCGGAGCCGCGTTCCTCCGGGGTGGCGCTGGCCCGCCGGGCCGCCGCGGCGCTGAAGTTCCACCGGCTGATCCTCGGCATCGAGGCGTCGCTGCTCATCCTGGTGCTGGCGGTGCTGGACCAGATGCGCGGCGACCTGTTCTACACCCGGCTCGGGGTCGCCGTACTGGCCGGCATCGCGCTCCTCCAGACGGTGCTGCACCTGGTGTCCGTCCTCGCCTCCAGCAGGCTCCGGTGAGCGCCGGCCTGCGCGTCGGCGCGGTGGTCATCACCATGGGCAACCGCCCCGACGAGCTGAAGGCGCTGCTCGACTCGGTCGCCCGCCAGGAGGGCGACCCGGTCGAGGTGGTCGTGGTCGGCCAGGGCGTGAAGGCCTCCGAGCTGGTGCCCGCGGGCGTGCGCGCCGTGGACCTGCCGGAGAACCTCGGCATCCCCGGCGGCCGGAACGTGGGCATCGAGGCCTTCGGCCCGGGCGGCTCCGACGTGGACCTGCTGCTGTTCCTGGACGACGACGGGCTGCTGCCCCGCACCGACACCGCCGAGCTGTGCCGGCGGGCCTTCGCGGAGGACCCGGAGCTGGGCATCGTCAGCTTCCGGATCGCCGACCCCGACACCGGTGTCACGCAGCGCCGCCACGTGCCGCGGCTGCGGGCCTCGGACCCGATGCGCTCCTCGCGGGTGACCACCTTCCTGGGCGGCGCGAACGCGGTCCGCACGAAGGTGTTCCAGGAGGTCGGGCCGCTGCCCGGCGAGTTCTTCTACGCGCACGAGGAGACGGACCTGGCGTGGCGGGCGCTCGACGCCGGCTGGCTGATCGACTACCGCGCCGACATGGTCCTGTTCCACCCGACGACCGCGCCCTCCCGGCACGCGGTGTACCACCGGATGGTGGCCCGCAACCGGGTCTGGCTGGCCCGCCGGAACCTGCCCGCGCCGCTGGTCCCCGTGTACGTGGGCGTCTGGCTGCTCCTGACGCTGCTGCGCAGGCCCTCGGCCGCGGCCCTCAAGGCCTGGTTCGGCGGCTTCCGCGAGGGATGGTCCACGCCGTGCGGCCCGCGCCGTCCCATGAAGTGGCGGACCGTGTGGCGGCTGACCCGGCTGGGCCGACCTCCCGTCATCTGACAAGCTCGGTTCTGGGAGCATGGGCGTACTCCCGGGACCAGGCGTCCGACCGCCACACGCCCGACCGGCCGCGCATCTTGAAGACGAAAGTTTCAACTTGTGAGTGACACAACCCATGACGGCGCCCTCGCCACGAGCAAGCCGCCGTCTCCCGACGCCGGGCTGAGCGCCGCGGAACTCGCGGCGAAGTACGGCCTGTCGGTGAGCGGTGCCCGACCGGGGCTCGTCGAGTACGTCCGGCAGCTGTGGGGCCGGCGCCACTTCATCGTCGCGTTCTCGCGGGCGAAGCTGATGGCGCAGTACAGCCAGGCCAAGCTCGGCCAGATCTGGCAGGTCGCGACCCCGCTGCTCAACGCGCTGGTCTACTACCTGATCTTCGGGCTCATCCTGAACGCGGGCAAGGACATGCCCAAGGACGTGTACATCCCGTTCCTGGTGATGGGCATCTTCGTCTTCACGTTCACCCAGAGCTCGGTGATGGCCGGCGTCCGGGCGATCTCGGGCAACCTGGGCCTGGTGCGGGCGCTGCACTTCCCGCGCGCCTCGCTGCCGATCTCCTTCTCGCTGCAGCAGCTCCAGCAGCTGCTGTACTCGATGATCGTGGTCTTCGCGGTCGCCGTGGCGTTCGGCAACTACCCGCAGCTGTCCTGGCTGCTGGTGATCCCCGCGCTGTTCCTGCAGTTCGTGTTCAACACCGGGCTCGCGATGGTCATGGCGCGGGCGGGCGCGAAGACCCCGGACCTGGCGCAGCTGATGCCGTTCGTCATGCGCACCTGGATGTACGCGTCCGGCGTGATGTTCTCCATCAGCGTGTACCTGAAGGACAAGCCGGCCTGGATCGCCGACGTCCTGCAGTGGAACCCCGCGGCCATCTACATGGACCTGATCCGCTTCGCCCTGATCGACGGGTACGACTCCAGCTACCTGCCCCCGCACGTGTGGGCCTTCGCGGTCGGCTGGGCCGTGCTGATCGGCCTCGGCGGCTTCGTGTACTTCTGGAAGGCTGAGGAGCGTTACGGCCGTGGCTGAGAACAACCGGGCGGCCGTCCCCACGGTCATCGCGGACAACGTCCACGTCGTCTACCGCGTCAACGCGGGCGGCGGCGGCAAGGGCAGCGCCACGGCGGCGATGAGCAAGATACTCCGCCGCAAGAAGCAGGGCGACGCCCCGGGCGTGCGCAAGGTGCACGCCGTACGCGGCGTCTCCTTCACCGCGTACAAGGGCGAGGCCATCGGCCTCATCGGCACCAACGGCTCCGGCAAGTCGACGCTGCTGCGCGCCATCGCCGGCCTGCTGCCGTGCGAGTCGGGCAAGGTGTACACCGACGGCCAGCCCTCGCTGCTGGGCGTGAACGCGGCGCTGATGAACGACCTGACCGGCGAGCGGAACGTGATGCTCGGCGGCCTCGCGATGGGCATGTCCCGCGAGGAGATCAAGGAGCGCTACCAGGGGATCGTCGACTTCTCGGGCATCAACGAGAAGGGCGACTTCATCACCCTGCCGATGCGCACCTACTCCTCCGGCATGGCGGCGCGCCTGCGGTTCTCGATCGCCGCGGCGAAGAACCACGACGTGCTGATGATCGACGAGGCGCTGGCGACCGGTGACCGCCGCTTCCAGATCCGCTCCGAGGAGCGGATCCGCGAACTGCGCAAGGAGGCGGGCACCGTCTTCCTCGTCAGCCACAGCAACAAGTCGATCAGGGACACCTGCGACCGCGTGCTCTGGCTGGAGAAGGGCGAGCTGCTGATGGACGGCCCCACGGACGAGGTCGTCAAGGCGTACGAGAAGGAGACCGGCCGCTAGGCCGTGTCCTGACGACACCGCCCCCACCGGTCACTCCGGCACCACCACCGGCCCCCGCCGCGGCCCGCGGCGGGGGCCGCCGTGCGACATTCGGTCACCGGACGGACACCCGGCAGGGCCGAAAAGCGTTGTACAACGTAAGCTGTACCGGTGCTGATTCGTGGCAAGTGGGGCGGTTTCCCCGCATGTAAGCGGTGGCCCTCGCCGGGCGGACCGGCGGCGTGTCCGAAATAGGATGTTTTGGATCGGCAGTGTAGAACGGGAGATGTGACGGCAATGGCTACGGGAATTCTCCGGCCCCCAGGCGCGCGAGCCGTCCCCGCCCCGGGCGGCGGGCGGTGACCGCGGGGCCCGGCATCCGGCCCCCGTCCGACACGGCTCACACCCGCGCCACCCTCGGCAAGGCCACGGAGGAGAACTTCCCCGTCGCCCCGTTCTTCGTCCCCGCCGCCTGGCGCGAGGGACTCATGGCCGTCTACGGGTACGCCCGCCTCGTCGACGACATCGGCGACGGCGACCTCGCCCCCGGCGGCCGCGACGCCGCGCTCCTCGGCGTCGCCCCCGACCGCGCCGACGACCGCCTCGCCGTGCTCGACGCCTTCGAGGCGGACCTGCGACGCGTCTTCGACGGCACCCCCCGGCACCCGCTCCTCAGGGCCCTCCAGCCCGTGGTGGACCGCCACCGGCTGACCCCCGAGCCGTTCCTCGGGCTGATCGAGGCCAACCGGCAGGACCAGCGGGTGACCCGCTACGCCACGTACGAGGAGCTCGCCGCCTACTGCGAGCTGTCCGCCAACCCCGTGGGCCGGCTCGTGCTGTCCCTCACCGGCACCAGCACCCCCGAGCGGATCCGCCGCTCCGACGAGATCTGCACCGCGCTCCAGATCGTCGAGCACCTCCAGGACGTCGCCGAGGACCTCGGCCGCGACCGCATCTACCTCCCCGCCGAGGACATGGAACGCTTCCGCGTCACCGAGGCCGACCTGGCCCGCCCCACCGCCGGCGCCTCCGTGCGCTCGCTCGTCGCCTTCGAGGCCGAGCGCGCCCGCCGGCTGCTGGACGAAGGCACCCCGCTGGTGGCCAGCGTCCACGGCAGGCTCCGGCTGCTGCTCGCCGGGTTCGTCGCCGGGGGACGCGCCGCGCTGTGCGCCGTGGCCGACGCGGGGTTCGATGTGCTGTCCAGTTCGCCCAAGCCCGCCAAGCTCCGCCTGGTGCGCGAGGTGGGCGCCGTCCTGCGCACTGCGCCGAG
Source organism: Streptomyces sp. NPDC101132 (assembly GCF_044759225.1). NCBI lineage: Bacteria > Bacillati > Actinomycetota > Actinomycetes > Kitasatosporales > Streptomycetaceae > Streptomyces > Streptomyces sp. NPDC101132. The sequence goes on along the minus strand of NZ_JBIVYX010000001.1, from coordinate 690,060 downwards.
AGAGGGGTGAGCCCGACCGTGGAGGGAACCTCGCACGCGTCCGGAGCGGTACTCGCCGCGTACAGCTACTGCGAGGCCGTGACCGGTACCCAGGCGCGCAACTTCGCCTACGGCATCCGGCTGCTGCCCACCGAGAAGCGCCAGGCCATGTCGGCCCTGTACGCCTTCTCCCGGCGGGTCGACGACATCGGCGACGGCACGCTCGCGCCCGAGGCGAAGCTCGCGCGCCTGGAGGACACCCGGGCGCTGCTCGGCCGGATCCGCGACGGCGCGGTCGACGAGGACGACACCGACCCGGTCGCCGTCGCCCTCGCCCACGCCGCCCGCCGCTTCCCCATCCCGCTGGGCGGCCTCGACGAGCTGATCGACGGCGTGCTCATGGACGTCCGCGGCGAGACGTACGAGACCTGGGACGACCTCAAGGCCTACTGCCGGTGCGTCGCCGGAGCCATCGGCCGCCTCTCGCTGGGCGTGTTCGGCACCCAGCCCGGCGCGCCCGACGCCGCACGCGCCGCCGAGTACGCCGACACCCTCGGCCTCGCGCTCCAACTCACCAACATCCTCCGGGACGTTCGCGAGGACGCCGGCAACGGCCGCACCTACCTGCCCGCCGAGGACCTCGCCAAGTTCGGCTGCGCGGAGGGCTTCGGCTCGGACCGCGCCCCCGCCGGCTCCGACTTCCCGGGCCTGGTCCACCACGAAGTGCGGCGCGCCCGCGCCCTGTTCGCCGAGGGCTACCGGCTGCTGCCCATGCTCGACCGGCGCAGCGGCGCCTGCGTGGCGGCCATGGCCGGCATCTACCGCCGTCTCCTCGACCGCATCGAGCGCGACCCGGCGGCCGTCCTGCGCGGCCGCGTCTCGCTGCCCGGCCGCGAGAAGGCCTACGTCGCCGTGCGCGGCCTCTCCGGCCTCGACGCGCGGACCATCTCACGCCAGCGCACGAGGAGGCGGGCCTGACCGTGACGTACCCCACCGTGCAGTCCCCGCCCCGGGGCGCCGCCCACGGGCCCGCCGCCCCGGTTCGCGCACACGTGCGGGCCGGCCGTGCGGCCGCCCGGGCAACCGGCCGCCCGGCCGCGGCGTCTTCGCGTACGTCCGGCACGACCGCGGCCACGCCGCGCACCGGCCGGACCGTACCGCCCACGGCGGGAGGGGAGGACGCGTGAGCGACAACCGTGCCGTCGTCGTCGGCGGCGGCCTCGCCGGCGTCACCGCCGCGCTCGAACTCGCCGACGCCGGGCTGGAGGTCACCCTCCTCGAAGGCCGCCCGCGCCTCGGCGGCCTCGCCTTCTCCTTCAAGCGCGGCGAACTGACCGTCGACAACGGCCAGCACGTCTACCTGCGCTGCTGCACCGCCTACCGGTGGTTCCTCGACCGCGTCGGCGGCGCCCACCTCGCCCCCCTCCAGGACCGGCTCGACGTGCCCGTCCTCGACGTCGCCCACCCCAAGGGCCCCCGGCTCGGCCGGCTGCGCCGCACCGCTCTCCCCGTCCCCCTGCACCTCGGCCGCTCCCTGGCCACGTATCCGCACCTCAGCCTGCGCGAGCGCGCCGCGGTCGGCCGCGCCGCCCTCGCCCTGCGCTCCCTCGACCCGGACGACCCGGCCCTGGACGGCGTGGACTTCGCCACCTGGCTCGGCCGGTACGGGCAGTCCGCGCGCAGCGTCGAGGCCCTGTGGGACCTCATCGGCATCGCCACCCTCAACGCCACCGCCGACCGCTCCTCCCTGGGCCTGGCCGCGATGGTCTTCAAGACCGCGCTGCTCACCGAACCGGGCGCCGCCGACATCGGCTGGGCCCACGTGCCGCTCGGCGAGCTCCACGACACCCTGGCCCGCAAGGCCCTCGACTCCGCCGGGGTCACCACCGAGCTGCGCTCCCGCGTCGGCGGCATCTCCCGTACCCAGGACGGGAACTGGCGGGTCGTCACCGAGGCCGGCGCCCTGGAGGCCGGCACCGTCGTGCTCGCCGTACCGCAGCGAGAGGCGCACGCCCTGCTGCCGCACGGCGCACTCGACGACGCCGACACCCTCCTCGACATCGGCACCGCGCCCATCCTCAACGTGCACGTCGTATACGACCGCAAGGTCCTCCGGCAGCCCTTCTTCGCGGCCCTCGGCACCCCCGTCCAGTGGGTCTTCGACCGCACCGACGCCTCCGGGCTCACCGACGGCGGCCAGTACCTGGCCCTGTCCCAGTCCGCCGCCCAGGACGACATCGACGAACCCGTCTCCGTCCTGCGCCGCAAGTACCTCCCCGAACTGGAGCGCCTGCTGCCGGCCGCGCGCGGCGCGAAGGTACGGGACTTCTTCGTCACCCGGGAGCGCACCGCGACCTTCGCCCCCACCCCCGGCGTCGGACGGCTGCGCCCCGGCCCCCGCACCAAGGCCCCCGGCATCCACCTGGCCGGCGCGTGGACCGCCACCGGGTGGCCCGCGACGATGGAGGGCGCCGTGCGCAGCGGCGTCGGCGCGGCGCACACGGCGCTCACCGAGCTGGGCCGCCACCATGAACTTCCCCCTGGCTGCGCCGGGGGGACCCCCCCTTCCGGCAGCGCCGGAGGCACCTCCGGCAGGAGCGCGGCATGACGATCAGCACGACGAGCACGTCACGTACAGGAACAAGAGGAGAGCCAGTGAACCCGGGGAACCCGGCTGTCGAGAACGCCCGCGCAGGGAACGCGGAGCGGACGGACGTGATCGCGCTGCTGGAGCGCGGACGCGAGCTGTCCACGCCCGTACTGCGCGCGGCCGTCGACCGGCTCGCACCGCCCATGGACACCGTCGCGGCCTACCACTTCGGGTGGATCGACGCCGAGGGCCGCCCGTCGGCCGGCGACGGCGGCAAGGCGGTGCGCCCCGCGCTCGCGCTCATCTCCGCGGAGGCCGCGGGCGCCGCGGCCGAGGTCGGCATCCCCGGCGCCGTGGCCGTGGAGCTCGTCCACAACTTCTCGCTGCTGCACGACGACCTGATGGACGGCGACGAGCAGCGACGCCACCGCGACACCGTCTGGAAGGTGCACGGCCCGGCCCAGGCCATCCTCGTCGGCGACGCCCTCTTCGCGCTGGCCAACGAGATCCTGCTGGAGATCGGCACGGTCGAGGCCGGCCGCGCCACCCGCCGCCTGACCACCGCCACCCGCAAGCTCATCGACGGCCAGGCCCAGGACATCTCCTACGAGCACCGCGAGCGCGTCAGCGTCGCGGAGTGCCTGGAGATGGAGGGCAACAAGACCGGCGCCCTGCTGGCCTGCGCGGTCTCGATCGGCGCGGTGCTCGGCGGCGCCGACGACCGCACCGCCGACAAGCTGGAGGAGTACGGCTACCACCTGGGCCTCGCCTTCCAGGCCGTGGACGACCTGCTCGGCATCTGGGGCGACCCCGAGTCCACCGGCAAGCAGACCTGGAGCGACCTGCGCCAGCGCAAGAAGTCCCTGCCCGTGGTCGCGGCCCTCGCCGCCGGCGGCCCGGCCTCCGAGCGGCTCGGCGAGCTGCTCGCCGCCGACGCCAAGAGCAGCGACCTCGACAGCTTCTCCGAGGAGGAGTTCGCCGCCCGCGCCGCCCTCATCGAGGAGGCCGGCGGCCGCCGCTGGACCGAGGAGGAGGCCCGGCGCCAGCACGCGATCGCCGTCGCCGCCCTCGACGAGGTGCAGATGGAGCAGAAGGTCCGCGATCAGCTCGTGGCGCTGGCGGACTTCGTCGTCGTACGCAAGAGATGATCACCTCCGGGAGATGAATCGCGAGTCGCCGGCCGGCGCCACCTGCTCTTGACCCGGTGCCGGCCGACGGCGCACCCCAGCACAGCAGAGGACACTGCACGAAGGGGAAGCCATGACAGCGACGACCGACGGAGGCGCCGGCCCGGCGGGGCGGGGCGCCGAAGCGGCCAGCACGAGCGACGCGGCACGGGTCGGCGCGCCCGCCCCCGCCGCGGGCGCCGGACCCGGTCCGGACGGGCCGGCGGACGGGCATCCGGACGGGCATCCGGACCGGCCGGCGGACGGGCATCCGGACGGGGCCGCGGGAGGGTCCGCGGTCGGGCCTGCGGACCGGGCCGCACCGGCGGTGGTGCGCGAGGCCGTCGAGCGGGCCACCGGGCACCTGCTCGCCCGGCAGGACCCGGCCGGCTGGTGGAAGGGCGACCTGGAGACCAACGTCACCATGGACGCCGAGGACCTGCTGCTGCGCCAGTTCCTCGGCATCAGGGACGAGCCCACCACCCGGGCCGCCGCGCTCTTCATCCGGGGCGAACAGCGCCCGGACGGCACCTGGGCCACCTTCCACGGCGGCCCGTCCGAGCTGTCCGCCACCGTCGAGGCGTACGTCGCCCTCCGGTTGGCCGGAGACGCCCCCGACGCGCCGCACATGGCCCGCGCCTCCGCCTGGATCCGCGCCAACGGCGGCATCGCCCGGGCCCGCGTGTTCACCAGGATCTGGCTCGCCCTGTTCGGCTGGTGGCGCTGGGAGGACCTGCCCGAGCTGCCCCCCGAGCTGATCTACCTGCCGCCCTGGTTCCCGCTCAACATCTACGACTTCGGCTGCTGGGCCCGGCAGACGATCGTCCCGCTCACCGTGGTCTCCGCCAAGCGGCCGGTGCGCCCCGCCCCCTTCACGCTCGACGAGCTGCACGCCGACGCCCGGAACCCCAACCCGCCGCGGCCCCTCGACCCGGTCACCACCTGGGACGGCTTCTTCCAGCGGATGGACAAGGCCCTCCACGTCTACCACCGCCTCGCGCCCCGCAGACTGCGCCGGGCGGCCATGAACACCGCCGCCCGCTGGATCATCGAACGCCAGGAGAACGACGGCTGCTGGGGCGGCATCCAGCCCCCCGCCGTCTACTCCGTCATCGCCCTCCACCTCCTCGGCTACGACCTGGAGCACCCGGTCATGAAGGCCGGACTGGAGTCCCTGGACCGGTTCGCCGTCTGGCGCGAGGACGGCGCCCGCATGATCGAGGCCTGCCAGTCGCCCGTCTGGGACACCTGCCTGGCCGCCATCGCGCTCGCCGACGCCGGCCTGCCCCCGGACCACCCGGCGCTGGTCAAGGCCGCCGACTGGATGCTGGACGAGGAGATCGCGCGGCCCGGCGACTGGACCGTGCGCCGCCCCGGCCTCGCCCCCGGCGGCTGGGCCTTCGAGTTCCACAACGACAACTACCCCGACATCGACGACACCGCCGAGGTGGTCCTGGCGCTGCGCCGGATCCGGCACCCGCAGCCCGCCCGCGTCGAGGGCGCCATCCGGCGGGGCGTCAGCTGGAACCTCGGCATGCAGTCGAAGAACGGCGGCTGGGGCGCCTTCGACGCCGACAACACCAGCCCCTTCCCCAACCGGCTGCCCTTCTGCGACTTCGGCGAGGTCGTGGACCCGCCCTCGGCCGACGTCACCGCCCACGTGGTGGAGATGCTGGCCGTCGAGGGCCGGGGCCAGCACCCGCGCACCCGGCGCGGGGTCGAGTGGCTGCTCGCGGAGCAGGAGCCGGACGGCTCCTGGTTCGGCCGCTGGGGCACCAACTACGTGTACGGGACCGGCTCCGTGGTCCCCGCGCTCGTCGCCGCCGGGATCGCGCCCGGCCATCCGGCGGTGCGCCGGGCGGTCGGCTGGCTGGAGTCCGTACAGAACGAGGACGGCGGCTGGGGCGAGGACCAGCGCTCGTACCACGACAGGAGCTGGGCCGGCCGCGGCGAGTCCACCGCCTCGCAGACGGCCTGGGCGCTGCTCGCGCTGCTGGCGGCGGGGGAGCGGGACGGCAGGGCCGTCGAGCGCGGCGTCGCCTTCCTGACCGGTACGCAGCGTCCGGACGGCTCCTGGGACGAGCCGCACTTCACCGGCACCGGCTTCCCCTGGGACTTCTCCATCAACTACCACCTGTACCGGCAGGTCTTCCCGCTCACCGCGCTCGGCCGCTACCTGTACGGAGAACCGTTCGCCCCCGGCGGTCCGGGCGCCCGCACCGCGGTGCGGGCCGACGGGACCGCGAGCGGGACCGCCTCCGGCGGGGAGCGGCCGGCGGGGGCGGCGGCCCCCGTGCCGGGCGAGGGCGTGCCGCCGCGCGCCGCACCGGTCGTGGACGGCGGGGCCTGATGGCCGGCGGCAGGTCCGGCCCGGGACCCCACGCGGCGGACCCCGGTCCGGTGCCCCCGCTGCTGGTCGCCTGTGCGCTCGGCATCGAGCGCCTCGCGCTGCGCGGCGGCGCGCGCCGCGGGGCGGACGGCCCGCTCACCGTCCTCCGGACCGGCATGGGCCCCCTGGCGGCCGAGCGGGCGGTGGGCCGTGCCCTCGCCCGGCCCGGCATGGCGGGGGCGGCCGTGGTGGCCACCGGGTTCTGCGCCGGGCTGCTGCCCGGCATGCACCCCGGCGACCTGGTGGTCGCGGAACGCACCCGCGACCCCAGAGGCGACGTCGTCTGCGACGGCACCGCCGCACTCGCCGAGGCCCTGGCCGGGGCCGTGCCCGGCCGCACGGTCCACACCGGAGTGCTGACCGGCTCCGACCACGTCGTGCGCGGCCCCGAGCGCGCCGAACTGCAGGCCGCCGGGGCCATCGCGGTGGACATGGAGTCCGCCGCCACGCTGTGGACGGCGGTCCACGCACCGCCCGGCCCGGATGCCCCGGCCGGGCATCCGGCGCACCCGGCCCCGTACACCCCCGGACGGCGCCCGGTTGCGGCCGTCCGGGTGATCGTGGACGCTCCGGAGCATGAGCTCGTCCGAATCGGCACGGTACGCGGTGGAATATCGGCCTTCCGTGTCCTTCGTGCCGTCCTTCCCGTTTTCCATGACTGGCACCGTTCTTCGCTGCTCCCCAGGAGGTGAGCCAGATGGCCATGCCGCTGCGACAGTCCATCAGGGTCGGGACCTATCTCTTCGAACAGAAGCTCCGCAAGCGTGAGAAGTTCCCGCTCATCGTCGAGCTGGAGCCGCTCTACGCCTGCAACCTGAAATGCGAGGGCTGCGGCAAGATCCAGCACCCGGCGGGTGTGCTCAAGCAGCGGATGCCGGTGGCCCAGGCGGTCGGCGCCGTGCTGGAGTCGGGCGCCCCGATGGTCTCCATCGCGGGCGGCGAGCCGCTGATGCACCCCCAGATCCACGAGATCGTCCGGCAGCTGGTGGCCAAGCGGAAGTACGTCTTCCTGTGCACCAACGCGCTGCTGCTGCGCAAGAAGATCGAGAACTTCCGCCCCTCGCCGTACTTCGCCTTCGCCGTGCACATCGACGGCCTCCGCGAGCGGCACGACGAGTCCGTCGCCAAGGAAGGCGTCTTCGACGAGGCCGTGGCGGCCATCAAGGAGGCCAAGCGCCGGGGCTTCCGCGTCACCACCAACTCGACCTTCTTCAACACGGACACCCCCCAGACCGTCATCGAGGTCCTCAACTTCCTCAACGACGACCTCCGGGTCGACGAGATGATGATCTCGCCCGCCTACGCCTACGAGAAGGCGCCCGACCAGGAGCACTTCCTCGGCGTCGAGCAGACCCGCGAGCTGTTCCGGAAGGCCTTCGCGGGCGGCAACCGGCGCCGCTGGCGGCTCAACCACTCGCCGCTCTTCCTCGACTTCCTGGAGGGCAAGGCGGACTTCCCCTGCACGGCCTGGGCCATCCCCAACTACTCCCTCTTCGGCTGGCAGCGGCCCTGCTACCTGATGAGCGACGGCTACGTGCCCACGTACCGCGAGCTCATCGAGGACACCGACTGGGACAAGTACGGCCGGGGCAAGGACCCCCGGTGCGCCAACTGCATGGCGCACTGCGGCTACGAGCCGACCGCCGTCCTGGCCACCATGGGCTCCCTCAAGGAGTCCCTGCGCGCCGCCCGCGAGACCGTCTCGGGCAACCGCGACTGAGGAGCGGCACACGATCACCAGGGGGACCAGCATGTCGATTCTCGAAGGGATCCGGGGACCGCACGATCTGAAAGCGGTTCCCGGCGAACTCCTGGCCGAACTCGCCGGTGAAATCCGGGAATTCCTGATCCACGCGGTCGCCAGGACCGGCGGCCACCTCGGACCCAATCTCGGCGTGGTCGAACTGACCATGGCCCTGCACCGCGTGTTCGATTCGCCGGTGGACCGCATTCTCTGGGACACCGGCCACCAGAGTTACGTGCACAAACTGCTCACCGGCCGTCAGGACTTCTCGAAACTCCGCGGAAAGGGCGGCCTCTCCGGATATCCGTCCCGCGAGGAATCCGAGCACGACGTCATCGAGAACTCGCACGCCTCCACCGTCCTCGGCTGGGCCGACGGCCTCGCCAAGGCCCGGCAGCTGCGCGGCGGCCCCGGCCACGTCGTCGCCGTCACCGGCGACGGCGCCCTCACCGGGGGCATGGCCTGGGAGGCGCTCAACAACATCGCGGCCGCCGACCGCCCCCTCGTGATCGTCGTCAACGACAACGAGCGCAGCTACGGCCCCACCATCGGCGGCCTCGCCGGCCACCTGGCCGCCCTGCGCACCGCCGACGGCTACGAGCGGCTCCTGGCCCGGGGCCGGGACCTGCTGGAGCGCACGCCCGTCGTCGGCAAGCCGCTCTACGGGAGCCTGCACGGCGCGAAGAAGGGCTTCAAGGACGCCTTCGCGCCCCAGGGCCTGTTCGAGGACCTGGGCCTGAAGTACATCGGCCCGGTCGACGGGCACGACACCGGGGCGCTGGAGGCCGCGCTGCACCGGGCCAAACGATTCCGCGGCCCGGTCCTCGTGCACTGCATCACCGAGAAGGGCCGCGGCTGTCCCCCCGCCCTGGCCGACGAGGCCGACCGCTTCCACACCGTCGGCGTCATCGACCCCGGCACCGGCCTGCCGCTGGAGACCCCGGCACCCTCCTGGACCTCCGTCTTCGGCGACGAACTGGCCCGGATCGGGGCCGAACGCCCCGACGTGGTCGCCGTCACCGCGGCGATGCTCCACCCCGTCGGCTTCACCGAGTTCGCCGCCCGCTTCCCCGACCGCGTCTGGGACGTCGGCATCGCCGAGCAGCACGCCGCCACCTCGGCCGCCGGCCTCGCCGCCGGCGGACTCCACCCGGTCGTCGCCGTCTACGCCACCTTCCTCAACCGGGCCTTCGACCAGGTCCTGATGGACGTGGCCCTCCACCGGTGCGGCGTCACCTTCGTCCTGGACCGGGCCGGCGTCACCGGCACCGACGGCCCCTCCCACAACGGCATGTGGGACCTGTCGGTCCTCCAGGTCGTCCCCGGCCTGCGCATCGCCGCCCCGCGCGACGCCGACCAGCTCCGCGCCCAGCTGCGCGAGGCCCTCGAAGTCTCCGACGCGCCGACCGTGCTCCGCTTCCCCAAGGAGGCCGTCGGAGCCCCGGTGCCCGCGGCCGGCCGGGTCGGCGGCATGGACCTGCTGCTGCGCGCCGGACCCGGCCGGGAGGACGTGCTGATCGTCTCCGCGGGCGTGATGGCCCCGGTCTGCCTCGGCGCCGCCGAGCTGCTCGCCGCCCGGGGCATCTCCTGCACCGTGGTGGACCCGCGCTGGGTCAAGCCGCTCGACGAGGCCCTCGTACCGCTGGCCGCCCGGCACCGGCTGGTCGCCGTGGTCGAGGACAACAGCCGCACCGGGGGCGTGGGCTGGGCCGTCGCCCAGCAGCTGCGCGACGCGGGGACCGACGTACCGCTGCGGTCCTTCGGGATCCCCGAGCGGTTCCTCGCGCACGCCAAACGCGGCGAGGTGCTCGCCGACATCGGGCTGACCCCGGTCGAGATCGCCGGGGGCATCGCCCGCGCCCTGGGGGGCCAGGAACAGCGCGACGGGACCGCGGCGGCGCTCCGCGGCCAGGCCGGCGCGCCCGAGGAGGAGAACACCGCATGACAGAGGACCCCACGGCCGCGGGGAAGGGCTTCGACCTCGGCCGGCTGCTGGCCGAACGCGGCGGGGAGCGGTACGAACTGCACGCCCGCCACCTCAACCACCAGCTGCCCCGGATGCTGCACACCATCGGCTTCGACAAGGTCTACGAGCGGGCCGAGGGCGCCCACTTCTGGGACGCCGAAGGCCACGACCACCTCGACATGCTGGCCGGCTTCGGCGTGATGGGCCTGGGCCGGCACCACCCGGTGGTCCGCAAGGCGCTGCACGACGTGCTCGACGCCTCGCTCGCCGACCTCACCCGCTTCGACTGCCAGCCGCTGCCCGGGCTGCTGGCCGAGCGGCTGCTCTCGTACAGCCCCCACCTGGACCGGGTCTTCTTCGGCAACAGCGGCACCGAGGCCGTGGAGACGGCGCTGAAGTTCGCCCGCTACGCCACCGGCCGGCCCAGGGTGCTGTACTGCGCCCACGCCTTCCACGGCCTGACCGCCGGCTCCCTCTCGGTCAACGGCGAGAACGGCTTCCGCGACGGGTTCGCCCCGCTGCTGCCCGACACCGCGGTGCCGCTCGGGGACCTCGGCGCCCTGGAGCGGGAGCTGCGCCACGGGGACGTGGCCGCCCTGATCGTCGAGCCGGTCCAGGGCAAGGGGGTGTACCCGGCGCCGCCCGGCTACCTGCGGGCCGCGCAGGAGCTGCTGCACCGGCACAAGGCCCTGCTGATCGCCGACGAGGTGCAGACCGGCCTCGGCCGGACCGGCGACTTCTACGCGTACCAGCACGAGGCGGGCGTCGAGCCCGACCTGGTGTGCGTGGCCAAGGCGCTCTCCGGCGGGTACGTGCCGGTGGGCGCCACCCTCGGCAAGGACTGGATCTTCAAGAAGGTCTACTCGTCCATGGACCGGGTGCTGGTGCACTCGGCCAGCTTCGGGTCCAACGCGCAGGCGATGGCGGCCGGGCTCGCGGTGCTCTCGGTGATGGACGACGAGGGGCTGGTGGCGCACGCGCGGGCGACGGGCGACCTGCTGCGCGGCCGGCTCGCGGCCATGGTGGGCGAGTACGAGCTGCTGCACGAGGTCCGCGGCCGCGGGCTGATGATCGGCATCGAGTTCGGCCGGCCCTCGTCGCTGGGGCTGCGCAGCCGGTGGACGATGCTCCAGGCGGCCCGCAAGGGACTCTTCGCTCAGATGGTGGTCGTCCCGCTGCTGCAGAAGCACCGGATCCTGACGCAGGTCTCCGGCGACCACCTGGAAGTGATCAAGCTCATTCCGCCGCTGGTGATCGACGAGGCGGACGTGGAGCGGTTCGTCGCCGCCTTCCGGGACGTGATGGACGAGGCCCACGGCGGCGGCTCGCTGATGTGGGACTTCGGGCGGACGCTGGTGAAGCAGGCGGTCGCGGGGCGCTGAGCGGCGGCACGGACCCGCACGCGTGTCCGCGTGCGGGTCCGTCGCGTTCTGGCGGGGCGTCAGTCCAGCAGGCGCTCGCGCAGCCGGTCCAGGGTGTCGGGGCCCAGCGCCAGCCCCTCGGCCAGGTAGCCGTCGACCCCGCCCCAGACCTCGTCGATGGTGGCGAAGGCCGCCTCCAGGTACTCGGCCCGCGCGTCGAAGAGCGGGCCGAGCAGCGCCATCACCTCGGCGGAGCGGGCCTCGGGGGCGTCGCTGCCGCGGCGGACGCGGTAGCGGCGGTGCGGGGCGTTCGACTCCAGGTAGTCCGTGACGATGGCCCCGCGCTCCACGCCGAGCGCGAGCAGGGTGACCGCGATGGACAGGCCGGCCCGGTCCTTGCCGGCCGCGCAGTGCATCAGCGCGGGGACGCTGTCCTCGGCGAGGGCGTGCACCACCCGGCTGTGCTCGGCCGTCCGCTCCTTGATCATTTTGCGGTACGAGGCGGACATGCGCGCCGCGGCCCGGCCGTCGCCCAGGACCTCCTCCAGCTGGGCGAGGTCGCCGTCGCGGACCATCTTCCAGAACTCCGCGCCGTCGGCGGGGTCGGAGAGCGGGATGTTGACGTTGCGCACGCCCGGCAGCTCGACGTCGGGGCCCTCCAGCGCCTTGTCGGCGGCGTTGCGGAAGTCGAAGACGGTGTGCAGTCCGAGCGATGCGAGGTAGTGCGCATCGGTATCGGTGGCATGTGCCAGATGTCCGCTTCGGAACAGACGCCCCGTTCGCACCCTCCGTCCATCCGTGGTCGGAAGTCCGCCCACATCGCGGAAGTTGCGCACGCCGGTCAGCTCCGGCTCGGTCGACGGCGCCTGGGGTATCTGCTGGGTCACGTGGGGGCTCCTGGCGGCTCGGGGGACATGTCCGAATTGCACTACTTGGCGTCAAGTTACCGCAATGAGGCGGCAGATGTGCGACCTCCTCGTGAGGCAGATCATACGGTGACCGTCCGTGGCTGCGATGGAATCCCGAATTCCGCTGTGGTGCTGGCTGTTACACGTCCGCAATAGACGGAGTGTGACGGGAATTCCGTCGATCATTCATCCGGGTGATTCCCCACGGGAATTCGCGGCTTGTTCCGTCTGAGGGCGCTGGATTACCGTCGCCGTCGATCCGGGTGGAACGCCGAATCCTGCCGCCTCCCGGAAACCGCACCCGACCACTCGTGCGGCAGGAGCGGGGGAACCAGGTAAGCCGCCGGACGCGATCTTCTCGCGCCGGCTCGGGGTGAAGCCGCACGCGTGCGGCCGGGCATCTCCAGCCCGAACCCGACAGCTCACCTCGCAGGCGCCGGAGAGGAATGCGCCATGCCCGGAAAGGGTAAGCACCGCCGCCCCAAGTCCAGCCCGATAACCCGCGGTTTCGTCGCCGCCGGTACCGGAGGCGCCGCCCTCGCGCTGCCGCTGATGGGGGCCGCCGGCGCCCACGCCGCCGGGCCGGCCGCCGCCCCGCAGGCGCTGCCCGCGCAGGCCGCCCAGGCTCCGCTGGCCGCTCCGGCCGCCGTCCTCGCCGCGGCCCCGCAGGCCGCCCCCGCCACGTACACCGTGGTGGCCGGCGACCACCTCTCCAAGATCGCGTACGAGCACCACCTGAGCGGCGGCTGGCAGAAGCTCTACGCCGACAACCGCGAGGCCGTCGGCGGCAACCCCTCCCTGATCCACCCCGGCCTGGAGCTCACCCTGGGTGCCGCGGCCGCGCCGAAGGCCGCCGAGGCTCCGGCGAAGCCCGCCGCCGCGCCCAAGCCGGTGAAGAAGACCCCGGAGAAGACCCGCCAGAAGGCCGTCCGCAAGAGCGAGCCGAAGGCCGCCGCCCAGGACTCCGGTGCCGACCGGTCCGCGGCCACCGCCAGCCGCTCCACCCAGCGCTCCGCCGCCGCGGTGAGCGCCGCCGGCTTCGTCGCCCCGGTCAGCGGCGGCATCAGCACCTCCTACCGGGCCGGCGGCGGCATGTGGGCCAGCGGCTACCACACGGGCGTCGACTTCTCGGTCGGCTCCGGCACCACGGTCCGCGCGGTCGGCGCCGGCACCGTGGTCTCCGCCGGCTGGGGCGGCGCGTACGGCAACGAGGTGATCATCCGGCACGAGGACGGCCGCTACTCCCAGTACGCCCACCTCTCCTCGCTCAACGTCTCCGCGGGCCAGTCGGTCGGCGCCGGCGACAGCATCGGCCTCTCCGGTTCCACGGGCAACTCCACCGGCCCGCACCTGCACTTCGAGATCCGTACGGGTCCGAGCTACGGCGACGACATCGACCCGCTGGCCTACCTGCGGGACAAGGGCGTCAGCGTCTGAGCCACGCCGGCGGGCGCCCCCGCGGCGTCCGACGCGCACACCGAGGCAGCCGTACGGCCGGGACCCGAGGGGGGTCCCGGCTGTACGGCTGTTTTCGGCCAAACTGACCGGGTGGTCCAGATCACCCCGCGTCAACCCCTTCCTACGGTCGCGTAGGTCACATCCTTCGGTGAAGGATGTGCTCCCGTGGCAGGAGAATCGACACCTTCAACAGCAACAGCACCCGTATCCACCCTCCCCATCGGCTCGTACGCCGCCATCGGGGACAGCTTCACCGAGGGCGTCGGAGACCCCGGCCCCGACGGCGCCTTCCTCGGCTGGGCCGACCGGCTGGCGGTCCTGCTCGCCGACCGCCGCGACGAGCACGACTTCCGGTACGCCAACCTCGCCGTACGCGGCAGGCTGCTGGACCAGATCGTGGCCGAGCAGGTGCCCCGGGCCAAGGAGCTCGCGCCCGACCTGGTCACCTTCTGTGCCGGCGGCAACGACATCATCCGGCCCGGCAGCGACCCGGACGCGGTCGCCGAACGCTTCGAGGCGGCCGTCGCCGACCTCACCGGCGTCGTGCCCACCGTCATGATCACCACGGGCTTCGACACCCGGGGCGTACCGGTCCTGCGCCACCTGCGCGGCAAGGTCGCCACGTACACCGCGCACGTCCGCTCGATCGCCGACCGGTACGGCTGCCCCGTCCTCGACCTCTGGTCGCTGAAGTCCGTGCAGGACCGGCGGGCCTGGGACGACGACCGGCTCCACCTGTCCCCGGAGGGCCACACGCGGGTCGCGCTGCGCGCCGCGCAGGTCCTCGGCCTTGAGGTGCCGGCCGACCCGGACCAGCCCTGGCCGCCGATGGTGCCCCGCGGCTCCGCCGAGGTCACCCGCGACAACATCCAGTGGGCCCGCGAGCACCTCGTACCGTGGATCGGCCGGCGGCTGCGCGGCGAGTCCTCGGGCGACCACGTCGAGCCCAAGCGGCCCGACCTGCTGCCGCTCTAGCGGGACGGCCGGCACCGGGAGGGCGCGCCCGTACGGGAGAGGGGCGCGCCCGGCCCGGGAACGGCCCGGCGGGGGAAGCGCGGGACGCAGGCGGGGGAGCGGAGGCCTCCGTTTCGCGTGGCGCGGCCGGAATCCTTCGGCGGGCGCGCACGTTGGGAAGGGCAGAGCACACTCACGTCCCATCGTCACAGGAGGCGCCTTGACCGGCTCCCGTCCCCTGCGCGCAGGGCTGCGCGCGCTGCGGCCCGAGGCCTTCGGCGCGGACCCGTCCGGAGAGCGGATGGAGCGGATCCGCCGCTCGCCGAACTTCGCCGACGGCGTCTTCCAGAACCCGGTGGGCACCCGGGAGCGGCCGAGCGGCTCGGCGCTCGCCTTCGCCAAGATCTACTTCCGCAAGGAGGAACGGATCCGGCGCACGCCCCGCGCACCGATCCCGGTGCACCCCACCACCCTGGCCGACATCGCCGGACCCCCGGCCACCGGCCTGCGGCTGACCTGGATGGGCCACTCCAGCGTGCTCGCGGAGATCGACGGCCACCGGGTGCTCTTCGACCCCGTCTGGGGCGACCGCTGCTCCCCCTTCCCCTTCGCCGGCCCCAAGCGGCTGCACGCGGCACCGGTGCCGCTGGCGGCCCTCGGCCCGGTGGACGCGGTGGTGATCTCCCACGACCACTACGACCACCTCGACCTGCCGACGATCAAGGCGCTGGCCGCCACCGACACCGTCTTCGCCGTCCCGCTGGGCGTCGGCGCCCACCTGGAACGCTGGGGCGTGCCGGCCGACCGGCTGCGCGAGCTGGACTGGCACGAGAGCACGAAGGTCGGCGGCCTGACGCTCACCGCGACCCCGGCCCGGCACTTCTGCGGCCGGGGCCTGCGCAACACCCAGCACACCCTGTGGGCCTCCTGGGTGGTGGCGGGCGACGCGCACCGGATCTACCACAGCGGTGACACCGGCTACTTCCCCGGCTTCGCCGAAATCGGCGCCGCCCACGGCCCCTTCGACGCCACCATGATCCAGATCGGTGCGTACAGCGAGTTCTGGCCGGACATCCACATGACCCCCGAGGAGGGCATGCGGGCCCACCTGGACCTCCAGGGCGGCCGGCCGCACGGTGTGCTGCTGCCGATCCACTGGGGCACCTTCAACCTGGCCCCGCACGCGTGGTCGGAACCCGGCGAGTGGACGGCCGACGAGGGCGAGGGGGCGGGCCAGCCGGTCGCGACCCCGCGCCCGGGCGAACCCTTCGAGCCCGCCGGCCCGCTCCCGGTCGAACGCTGGTGGTCCCCGGTCTCCCACGAGGCCCCGCGCACCTGGACGCGCCGCGAGCCGGCCGCCGGACCGGACCAGCCGGCCGGCCGGGCCCACGAGGGGCTCAGGGAAGACCTGGACCTCGCGGGCGACCGGTAGCGGCGTGCGCGAGCGGGCCGCCCGGCACGCCCGGGCGGCCCGCTCGCGTGCTTCGGGTCAGGGCTGTTGTCCGCCGGCGATGTTGACCATCCACGTGATGCCGAAGCGGTCGGTGCACATGCCGAAGACGTCTCCCCACATCTGCTTCTCCAGGGGGACGGACACGGTGCCGGCGGCGGACAGCTTGTCCCAGTAGCCGCGGAGTTCGTCCGCGTCGTCGCCGCTCAGGCTCACGGCGATGTTGTTGCCGGCGTTCAGCGGCATGCCGGGCGGGTTGTCGGCGCCCATCAGGGTGAAGCCGCCGGGCGTCTCCAGCATGCCGTGCATGATCTTGTCCTCGTATCCCGGGGGCGCCTCGCCCCCGAAGCCGCCGTAGGTGTGGACGGCCAGCTCGCCGCCGAAGACCTCCTTGTAGAACTCCATGGCGGACTTCGCGTCGCCGTCGAAGCTGATGTACGGGTTGAGGCGAGAGGGCACGTTCGCTCCCGATGTGACGGATGGTCGGTTCCGGAAGGTTATGCGCCGGCCGGGCGTGGGCGCGGGACCGCAACGGTGCGGCCGGTTCCGCGTCGCGCGGCCCCTGGGCGGGCGCGGTGGTGCCGGTCACGGGTCGAGGCGGGCGGCCCGGGTCTGGAGGTAGCGGCGCTCCGGGAGGCTGAGGGTGGCGCGGGCGGCCGCGCGGTAGGCCTCGGCGGCGCCCTTCGGGTCGCCGGCGCGTTCGAGGAGGTGGCCGCGGACGGCCGCCAGGCGGTGGGAGCGGGCGAGGCGGGGTTCCAGGGCGGTCAGCGCGGCCAGCCCCGCCTCCGGGCCCTCGACCATCGCCAGGGCGACCGCCCGGCCGAGCTCCGCCATCGGGTCGGGGCCGGGCGACCGGGCCACCAGCACGTCGTACAGGGCGAGGATCTGGGGCCAGTCCGTCGTACCGGCGTCCGGTGCCTCGTCGTGCAGGGCGGCGATCGCCGCCTGGAGCTGGTACGGGCCGGGCGGGCCCTCCGCCAGCGCCTCCTCGACCAGGGCGGTCCCCTCGGTGATCGCCGCCCGGTCCCACCGGCCGCGGTCCTGCTCGTCGAGCGGCACCAGCTCGCCGTGCGGACCGGTGCGGGCCGCGCTGCGGGCCTCGGTGAGCAGCATCAGCGCGAGGAGGCCCGTCACCGCGCCCTCGCGCGGCAGCAGCCGGCGGACGGTGCGGGTCAGGCGGATGGCCTCCCGGGCCAGGTCGGCGCGGTGCAGGTCGGGCCCCGAGGTGGCGGTGTACCCCTCGTTGAAGATCAGGTAGAGCACCTGGAGCACGGAGGCCAGGCGGGCGTCGCGGTCCTCGGGACCGGGCGGGCGGAAGGCCCGGTCGGCGCCCGCCTCCTTCAGGCGGGCCTTCGCCCGGCTGATCCGCTGGGCCATCGTCGCCTCGGGGACGAGGTGGGCGCGGGCGATCTCCGCCGTGGTCAGCCCGCCCACCGCCCGCAGCGTCAGCGCGACCCGCCCGGCCGGCGGCAGCACCGGGTCGCAGCACAGGAAGAGCAGGGTGAGCGCGTCGTCGTCGGCCGGCGCGGCCCGCACCTCGCGGGGTTCGAGGCGCACCGCCCGCTCCTCCCGCCGGGCCCGCGCCGTCTCCGCCCGCAGCGCGTCCGTCAGGCGCCGGGCGGCCACCCGGATCAGCCAGCCGCGCGGATTGGCCGGCACCCCGTCCCGGGGCCACTGGCCGGCCGCCGCGAGCAGCGCCTCCTGTACGGCGTCCTCGGCGGCGTCGAAGTGCCCGTACCGGCGCACGAGCGCGCCGAGGACCTGCGGCGCGTGCAGCCGCAGCAGGTCCTCGACGTCCCGCGGGCCGGGCCCGGGTCCGGTCAACCGGTCTCGCCTCCGCCCAGGTCGCCGCCACCGGCCTCGTCGATCTCCCGGATCACGACCGGGAAGACGGGGGCGCCGGACGGCGCCGGGCAGCGCGCCACCCGCGCCGCGATCTCCGTCACCCGCTCCAGGCTCGCGCAGTCGAGCACCCAGTACCCGGCGAGCACCTCCTTCGTCTCCCCGTACGGCCCGTCGGTCACCACCGGCCGGCCCTCCGCGTCCGCGGTCACGTGCCGGGTCCGCGCGGGCTCGGTGAGCCCCTGCGCGTCGACCAGCTCGCCGGACTCCGCCAGGTCGTCGTTGATCGCGTTCATGTGGGCGAACATCGCCTTCAGCTCGGACTCGCTCCAGGCCGGGCTGTGCGCCGAGGCCCGGCCGTTCATGGCGTCGTAGTCGGCCTGCGCGCCCTGCACCATCACCAGGTACTTCATGACGTTCCTCCGTGTCGTTCCTCTGCTCCGTCGGTCCGCTCCGCCGCCGCGCCGCGTGCCGCGGGGCCGGTGCACAGGAGACGTCGGAGCCGGGCCGCGATCCTCGACACCGCGCCGGGCCTCACCGGTACGGGCGTACGGCAGCGGGGCGAAAAGGGCGTGCCGTGGTCCGGGCGGCCCGGCTACGGTGGGCGCATGGGCAGCTTCCACTTCTTCCTCTGATTCCCGGGACCGGGGACGCCTGACCGTCCGGCCGCGCCTCCGCAGGCGCGAGCGCGGGCCCTCGGCGCTCCCGCACCACGTCCCGTGCCCATCGCCGCCGCGCTCCTCGAAGGGGCAGGCCGCCCCCACGTCAGGGAAGAACCATGCGCGAACGCGCCGCCCGCCCGACCGCCCAGCCCTCCGATGCCGTCCCGGCCTCCCCTCCCGTCCAGCCCTCCGCTCCCGTCCAGCCCTCCGCTCCCGTCCCCGCCCCTGGGACCGCCGGCGGCTCCGGGGAGCGGTCCCGGCTCGCCGTCCGCGGGCTGTCGAAGGACTTCGGACCCCGCCGCGTCCTCGACCGGGTCTCCTTCACCGTCCGCCCCGGCGAGCGGGTCGCCGTCGTCGGCGAGAACGGGTCGGGCAAGTCCACGCTGATCCGGCTCCTCGCCGGTCTCGACGCCCCCGCCGAGGGGGAGATCACCGTCCGTGCCCCCGACGGGGTCGCCCACCTCGCCCAGACCTCCGCCCTGCCGGCCACGGCCACCGTCCAGGACGCCGTCGACGCGGCCCTCGGCGACCTGCGCGCCCTGGAACGCGCCCTGCGCCGCGCCGAGGAGACCCTCGCGGACGCCGGCCCCGCCGAACTCGCACGCTACGGCGAGCTGGTGGAGGACTTCGCGCGCCGCGGCGGGTACGAGGCGGACGCGCGCGTCGCCGCCGCCCTCGACCGCCTCGGCGTCGGGGCCATCGGCCGGGACCGCCCCCTGGGCACCCTGTCCGGCGGCGAACGCGCGCGGCTGGACCTCGCCGGGGCGCTCTGCTCGGGCGCCGGGCTGCTCCTCCTGGACGAGCCCACGAACCACCTCGACGGCGACGCCGTCCACTGGCTGCACCGGCGCCTGGCCGCCCATCGCGGCACCGCCCTGGTCGTCACCCACGACCGGGCCTTCCTGCGGGAGTACGCCACCGCCGTCCTGGAGGTCGACGCCGACACCCGTGGCGTGCGCCGCCACGGCGACGGCTGGGACGGCTACCGGGCCGCCCGGGAGGCCGAGCGGCGCCGGCTGGCGCAGGAGCACCGCGAGTGGCGGGAGGAGACCGCCCGGGCCGAGGCGCTCGTCGACGCGTCCGGCACCCGGCTCGCGCGCACCGGCAAGGACCCCCGGCAGGGCTTCGGCAAGCACCGCAGGTCCTCGGAGGCCAAGCTGTCCGGCCGGGTGCGGGCCGCCCGGGCCCGCCTGGACGAACTGCGGGCCCACCCCGTGCCGCCGCCCCCGGTGCCGCTCCGGTTCACCGCCGAGCTGCGCACGGGACCCGCCGGAGCGCCGGCCGAGGGGCCCGTACCGCCCGTGGCCGAGGTGGAAGGGGTGGTGGTCGGGGACCTGCTGCGCGTACCGGCGCTGTACGTGCCGCCCGGCGGCAGGCTGCTGGTGTCCGGCGCCAACGGGGCCGGCAAGACGACCCTGCTGCGGCTGCTGGCCGGCGTACGGCGGGCGGACGCCGGACGGGTCACGGTCAGGACCCGGGTCGGCTACCTCCCGCAGGAGCCGGCGCCGCTGCCCGCGGACCCCGGCGCCACCCTGCTCTCCGGTTACGCGGCCGGGCGTCCCGGCCCGGCGGCGGAGTACGCGGCGGAGCTCCTGGCCATGGGCCTGTTCCGGGCCGAGGACCTGCTGCTGCCGGCCGGGGGCCTGTCGGCGGGCCAGCGCCGCCGGATCGAGCTGGCCCGCCTCGTGTCCCGGCCGGCCGGGCTGCTCGTGCTAGACGAGCCGACCAACCACATCGCCCCGGCGCTGACCGACGAGTTCCAGGAGGCGCTGGCCCGCTACCCGGGCGCGGTCGTCCTCGTGACCCACGACCCGGTGCTGCGGGATGCCTTCCGGGGCGACCGCCTCCACTTGGTCGCCGGCCGCCCGGTGGCGCTCTGACCCGGGGACGCAAACACGCCACGGCGGCGGAACAACCGCCTCCACAAGCCCTGTTGCGGGCTCCGGGGCGATGGCATGATCACGAGCTGGAGACCGGAAGGGAGCACCCGTGGGAGAGACCCTGGGCGTGTGCGTGATCGGTGCGGGCCTGTCGGGACTGGCGGCCGCGCACGCGCTGGCGGCCGACGGGACCGCGTTCGTGTGCCTGGAGAAGGATCCGGACGTCGGCGGCATCTGGCGCCGTCCCGGCGCCGGCGAGACCGGTCCCGGGTACGCGTCGCTGCACCTGAACACCGCCCGGGAGCTGACCGGTTACACCGACTTCCCGATGCCGGACACGCTCCCGCTCTACCCCGGGCACGCCGATGTCGCCGCCTACCTGCGGTCGTTCGCCGAGTGGGCCGGGCTGGTGGACCGCATCGAGTTCGGGACCGAGGTGCTCTCCGTACGCCAGGAGCCGGACGCGACCTGGACGGTGGTCAGCCGGGACGCGTCCGGCGCGCAGGACTCCCGGAGCTTCCGGCACGTGGTCGTCGCCTCGGGGCACAACGACGTGCCGAGCCTGCCGAAGCCCGCGCCGCCGGGCGCGGACTCCTTCGCCGGAACGATCCTGCACGCCCTGGACTACCACGACGGCGCGGACTACCGCGGGCAGCGCGTCGTCGTGGTGGGCCTGGGCGCCTCCGCCGTCGACATCGCCGCCGACCTGTCCCGGCACGCCGCGCGGACCGTGCTCTCGGTGCGCCGGGGCCTGCACATCGTCCCCAAGCAGCTCTACGGCATCTCGGTGGACAAGATGGCCGAGGAGCCCTGGTTCACCGCGATGTCGCTGGCCGAGCAGATCGCCTTCGTCGAGCGGGCCCTGCTCTGCGCCAGGGGCCGGCTCTCGGACTACGGGCTGCCCGAGCCCGACCACCCGATCTTCTCCTCCCCGGTCACCATCTCCGACGAGCTGCTCAGCCGGATCCGGCACGGCGCGGTGACGCCCCGGCCGGCCATCGACCACCTCGACGGGCAGCGGGTCGTCTTCACCGACGGCAGCGCGGAGGAGGCCGACGCGATCGTCTACTGCACGGGCTACCGGATGGACTTCCCCTTCCTGGACCCCGGCTGCCCGGTCGGGCCGTCCGGGGCGGTCGAGCTGTACCGGCGGGTCGTCGCCCCCGACCGTCCCGGCCTGTACTTCATCGGCCTGGTCCGCCCGGTGGGGGCGATCACCCGTCTTGTCGAGGCCCAGTCGCGCTGGGTCGCCCGCCTGGTCGCGGGCACGGCCGCGCTGCCGCCGGCCGCGGTGATGGGGGAGGAGATCGCCGCGTACCTGGCCGGTACGGCCGCCCGCTACGGCACGGCGCGGGGCGGCACCTCGATCCAGGTCGACGTGGGCCCGTACCTGCGGGACATGGGCTCCCTGCTCGCATAGGGCCCGTACGGCGGACCGGGGCCGGAGCGGGCCCCCGCGGGCGGGCACCGGCCGGCCTGCGGCCGGGGTGAACTGCCGGCGGGCGGGGGGAAATCGGCTCGCCGCGCCGGCGGAGCGGGTGGCAGGGTGCGGTGCATGACGCCCCCGTACCAGATCCGTGCCGACTACGACGCCCACACGATCGTGGTCTACCAGGCGTACCCCCCTGCCATCGCCGACGCGGCCCTGCGGGCGGGCCGCTTCGTCGCGCCGTTCTCCTTCCACCGGATGACCTGGATCAAGCCGTCGTTCGCCTGGCTGATGCACCGCAGCAACTGGGCCCGCAAGCCGGGGCAGGAGCGTGTGCTCGCGGTGCGGATCACCCGGGAGGGCTGGGAGGAGGCCCTGTCCCGGGCCGTCCTGACGACCGCCGACCCGGCGGCCGTCGCCCGGGCGGCCGTCCACGTCCAGTGGGACCCGGAACGCTCGCCGCGCGGGGCGGCACTGAACCACTACAGCATCCAGGTCGGCATCGGCCGCCACCTGATCCGCACGTTCGCGGACGAATGGACCGTCGGCCTCACCGACCTCACCCCCCAGGTCCGCAGGGCCGCCACGCTGATGCAGACCGGGCACGCGGCGAAGGCGCAGCGGCTGTTCCCCGCGGAGCGCGCCTACCCGTTGCCCCGGAGCCTGAACGGCGCCGTGGTCCCCACCAGGTGACGGGTGCTCGGAAGTCCGGGTCGACGCCGCGGCTGCGCACCGCGTCGACCCGGCTGACGGGCCGTGCCGGGGCACGGGCGGGCAGCCCCCGGATCCGGACGCGGTAGTCGTCCTCCCACGCCCCCGTCACCTCGGAGACGGCACCGATCGAGTGGAGGCCGCCGTCGGCGCGGTCGACGAGGCAGGGGCCGTGCCCCACCAGCATCGACCTGCGGGCGCCGGTCCGCACGTACGCCTCGGACTGGACGCAGACCTTCCGGATGCGCACCGCGTCCTCGCGTCCGATCACGTCCGCGGCACCTCCTTCCCGGGACAGGGCTACCGCGCCCCGGCGTGCAGGGAGGGGGACGGGGAACGGACCGCGTAGGCCTCCGACGAGACGTACGCCGTGATCCTCGGCGGGCAGCCGCGCTGGTGGGCCAGCGCCAGGTAGGCGATCAGGCCGGTGCCGTCGGTGAGCCGGCGGGCGGTGAGGGCGGAGAGGGCCCGGGCGAGGGGGGCCGGGTCGATGCCGTACCGGCCCAGCAGGGCCTCGGCGCGGGCGAGCGCCTCGGCGTCGTCCCGTACGTGGTCGCGGACCGGGATGTGCAGGGTGAAGCCGCTGGGCAGGCCGGAGCCCGCCTCGGTGAAGGCGTGGCAGGACAGGCCCGGCCGCCGGTCCAGCGGCAGGCTCCAGCCCTGCCCGCCGGCCTCCGCCGCGCCCGCGGAGACGCCGAAGAACTCCTCGACCTCCGCGGTGCCGGGGCCCGGGGCCATCCGGCACAGGCCGCCCGCGTCGGCCGCCGACAGCCCCAGGTGCCTGAGGTACACCTTCACCCGGGGCGCGGCCCAGTCGCCCAGGTCCAGGGCGAGGAACGGGTACCCGTCGGCCTCCGGCAGGGCCGCGTACGCCCGCCCGTGGCCCAGCCGCCGCAGCGCCTCCCGCACCGTCCCGGCGGAACGTTCCTGCCCGGAGGCCGAGGGGTTCAGGTACACCTTCACCCGGGGCACGCCGCCCGGCACCAGCTCCAGCGCGCACCAGAGCGCGAACGGCCCCTCGGGGTCGGCCGGGAAGAACAGGTCGGCCAGGTCGTCCAGCCGGTCCGTGGAGAAGTTCCAGCGCCGGGCCATCTCCCGGACGGCCCGCAGCCCGGCCCGCCCGTTCCCCGCCAGGCTGCCCACACCGCAGCCCGGCTCCAGGAGCACCCGCAGCGCCGGCGTGCCGCCCCGCGTGAACGACAGGGAGAACTCGACCGGCGTGTGGTCGTCGGAGAGGTACGTGCGGTTCGGCGGCGGCAGGTCCAGCGGCCGCTCGGCCGCCGCGCCCAGCGCCGCCACCAGCGTGTGCGCGTACGTCTCCGCGTCGTCCGCACCCAGCCCCGCGACCTCGCACAGCCGCAGCAGCTGGTCCGCCGTGAACCCACCGAGCGTCCCCGCCCCCGGCAGCGCCCCGCCGGCGGCCCCCGTCAGGGAACGGGGACCACAGGACGACACCCGCCGGCGGGGGCGGGTGTCGGGGCGCTGACCGCCACGGTGGGCGGGTATCCAAACGACGTCGGTGGATCTGTGGTCCACGGGTGACTCCTCGGCCTCGGCGGCATCACGGACAACAACGCGGTGATCATTACCCCGTGCTCGAACCGTCATGCCGCCATCCGGAGGCCGCGGTTCACCCCAGCCTCACTTCACCAGCCACTTCAGGAACTGGCTCCAGCGGCCGGTGCGTTCGGCCTTCGCGGCCGCACCCTGCCCCTCCTGCGCCGCGCTCCCGCCGGACCCGGGCCCGGCGGTGCGCGCGGCGGCCGAGACGGGCGTGAAACGGGCCGGCAGGGCGGCCAGGGCACGGTTGAACGGGCCCGGACGCCACACCAGGCTGTCCTCCGGGACGGCCAGCTGGACGTCCGGCAGCCGGTTGAACAGGTGCTCCACGGCCGTGACGGTGATGTGCCGGGCCGGGTCCTTCGACGGGCAGCCGTGCGGGCCCGCACTCCACGCCAGGTGGGAGCGGTTGCTCCCGGCCTGACGCGAAGCCGCCAGCGCCGGACCGGTGTTGGCCGCCGCGAAGCTCACCAGCATCAGGTCGCCCGCGCGCACCTGCCGGCCCCCGAACTCCATGTCGGCGGCCGGGTAGTGCGGTGCGTAGTTGGCCATGGGCGGGTTGTCCCACAGCGTGTCGTCGAGGGCCTCGCCGATCAGGCCGCCCCCGTCCGCGTACCGGTCGTCGGTCAGCAGCCGGTGCAGGGTGTTGCCGATGAGGTTGCGCAGCGGCTCCGCGCCCGCGCCCAGGAGCAGCGCGAGCTGGTGCACCATCTCCTCGTCCGTCAGCCGGGCCTGGTGCTGCATCAGCCACGAGGTGACGTCCTCGCCGGGCCGGGCGCGCTTCAGCGCGACCAGCTCGTGCACGGCCTGGAACAGCACCTCGGTCGCCTTCTCGGCGTTGACCCCGTCGAACATCCCGGAGATGCCGAACAGCACCCGGTCGCCCACGTCCGCGGGGCAGCCGAAGAGCTGGTTGAACACGAACAGCGGCAGCTGCCGCGCGTAGTCGCCGAGCAGGTCGGCCGAGCCGCGCGCACCGAACTGCGAGATCAGGTAGTCCGAGATCTGCTCGGTGCTCCTGCTCAGCCGGTTCATGTCGACGCGCGCCATGCTGTCGGTGATCGCCTGACGGAGCCTCAGGTGCTCCGCCCCGTCGCTGAACATGCAGTTGGGCCGGTACGCCAGGAGCGGGGCGACGGGGCTGTCCGGCGGGACGAGGCCCTCGTTGAAGGCCCGCCAGCGGCGCGCGTCCTTGCGGAAGGAGCCGTTGTCCTGGAGCAGGTGGAGCGCGGTCGGGTAGTCGGTCACCAGGGTGGCCTCGACGCCCGGGGCCAGCTCCACGGGCGCGGTCGGCCCGTAGTGGCGCAGGTAGTCGTAGTACGCCTGCGGGTCCGCCGCGAACTCCGGTCCGTACAGCGGAACCCGGCCGCCCGGAGTGTGGGCGGGGCAGCCGGGCGGCGGGACCGGAGTGGGGGTCTGAGCGTCCATGGGGGGATCAATGCTCCTGTTGGGCACGGTCGAGCAGGTAGCGGACGAGGGTGGTCAGTGCGGCGGCGGACGACCGCTCGTCGCGCGCGTCACAGGTGACGACGGGGGTGTCGTCGAGCAGGTCCAGCGCCTCGCGCAGCGCCGCCTCGTCCCGGACCGGCGTACCGTCGAAGTGGTTGACGGCCACGGCGTAGTCCAGTCCGTACTGCTCGATCAGGTCGACGACCGCGAACGAGTCCGCGAGGCGCTCGGGGTCGACGAGGACCAGCGCGCCGAGGGCACCGCGCGCGAGGTCCTCCCACATCTGGACGAACCGCACCTGACCGGGTGTCCCGAACAGGTACAGCACGATGCGGTCGCTGATGGTCAGGCGCCCGAAGTCCATGGCCACCGTGGTGGTGGTCTTGCTTCGGACCCCCTTGAGGTCGTCGATGTGCTCCGCGGCGCGGGTCATCGTCTCCTCGGTGGACAGCGGCTCGATCTCGGAGATCGCACCGATGAACGTGGTCTTGCCCACCGCGAAGTGCCCGACGACCAGGATCTTCACCGGGATCTGCGTCGCACCCCCGCGGACGTAGACCTGTTCAGCCAAACTTGGCGCGGAGCCCATTGAGCACCTCCTGGAGGATCTCCTTGTCGGCGAGGGCGGCGCGCTCCACCGGCGGACGGGTGACGAGGTAGCCGCCCTCGGCCAGCGAGGCGAGGACGATCTTCACCACACCCAGCGGCAGCCGCGTGTGCCCCGCGATCTCGGCCACCGACAGGTAGCCGGCGGAGCAGATGTCCAGCAGCCGCTGCTCCTCGGGGGACAGCCGGGTCGGCCGCTGCCCGCCCTCGGGCGCCGCCGTCACCAGGGTGATCAGGGACAGCTGCTCCTCGTCGGGCAGGCCGCGTCCCTTGGTGATGACGTACGGACGCACTAAATCCGCGGCCTCGGGACCCCACTCCTCGCGGCCGGTCATGAGTACGTGCCGAGGTTCTCGCGCGGCGGCGTGGTCAGCGCCTTGCCGAGCTGGCCGACGAGCTGCTGCATACGGAAGGTGATGTCCGCCATGTCGACGTCCTGGGTGGCGGAGACGCCCAGGTAGGCGCCCTCCCCGGCGGAGATGAGGAAGACCCAGCCGCCGTCGAACTCGACCAGCGTCTGCCGCCACTGCGCCCGGGGGTCCTCACAGAAGAACCCGAGCGAGCGGCTCAGCGACTGCACCCCGCTCATCGCCGCGGCGACCCGGTCGGCGTTGTCCTTGTCGTAGTCCTTCGTACGGGCCATCAGCAGCCCGTCCGCGGAGATCAGGACCGCGTGCAGCGCCCCGGGTATCTCCAGGGCGCTGTCGAGCATCCATGACAGATCGTCGTTCACGAAACCTCATGTCCTTCGCTGCTTGGGCCGTGTGTGGTGCTGGTCGGGTCCAGGGCGTCCGGGTCCGTGGCCCGGCCGGACCTCGTCCCCCGCTGGAAGGCGCTCATGATGGCGGCGGTCTCCGCACCGCTGCGGCCGGGGGCGGGTGCGGTGGGCGTGCTGCTCGGCACGATGGACATGGGCCGCTTGCGGCGGCGCTTCGGCAGGCCGTCCGCGGTCGCGGAGACCGCGGGGGCGGGCTCGGGGCCGCCCTGCGGCGGCAGGGAGCCGGCGGCCACGGCGGGTGCGGGCGCCTTCTGCTCCGGCATGCCGGTGAGCAGTTCGTGCGGCAGCAGGAGCACGGCGCGCACACCGCCGTACGGGGAGGAGGAGTCCACCGACACCTCGAAGCCGAAGCGCTCGCACAGCACGCCGATCACCGCGAAGCCGAACTGCGGCGGGTTGCCCAGCCCGGAGACGCCCGAGACGCGGTTGCTGGTCAGCAGCTTCTCGGCGCGGGCCCGCTCCTCGTCGTTCATGCCGACGCCGGCGTCGTCGACGACGATGCAGACGCCCTTGGGGACGGTGCGGGTGTTGATCTCGACCACGGTGTCCGGGCTGGAGTAGCTGGTGGCGTTGTCGAGCAGCTCGGCCAGCGCCAGCGCCACCGGTTCCACGGCGCGGCTGGTGATGCCGAAGTCGACCCGGGAGAGGATCTCCACGCGCCGGAAGTGCCGGATCCTGCCCTGGGCGCTGCGGACCACGTCGTACACGGACGCGATGTCGCGGTGGCGGCCCAGCCAGCCGTCGCACAGGACGGCGATGGACTGGGCCCGGCGGCCGAACTGGGAGTTGGCGTGGTCGATCTCCAGCAGGTCCTGGAGCATGGCCGACTCGCCGTACTTGCTCTGCAGCCGCGAGATGATCAGCTGCTGCTCGGCGGCGAGGCCCTGGAGCGTCCGCATCGCGGACTTGAGGACGGTCTTGGTCCCCTCCTCGGCCTCGTCCTGCGCGGCCGCGACGGACTGCGTGTAGCGGTTCTCCAGGGCGGAGTAGTGGGTCCTGAGCCCGTCGATCTCGTGCCGCAGGCCCCGCGCGGACCTGCGCTGGCGGACGATGACGGCGATGGCGGCGAGAACGAGGACCAACAGAGCCCAGAGCACAGGGTTCTGCACGTATTCCGTCATAAGACTCTCTTCAGGCGACCGGCGGCCAGTGGCTGATTCCCGACTACGCGGGTGGGCCGGCGACCGCCCGCACGGGGATGCCGCCCGGGCCGCCCCTGAGTCGGCGTGTCGCCTTGCGCTCAGCCGCCTGCCCTGTTTTGCGCGGTGATCGTATCACCGAGCGCTTACGTGACAATCCGTCAATAGGTAGGAAGGCGTAAATGATTCGGTCGTTCCGGACCCGGTTCCGGGCCCCGGAAGTGGCCCATTTCACGTCGGGTGCGGGGGCGCCGCCGCCGGCGGACGTGCGCCGGTCGGGTGCCGGTGGTGCGCACCCCCGGCGCATTCGGGCTCGCGTACGAGCGCTCCTTCGCCAGCGGGAAGCACCCCGGTGAAGTTCCCCAACTGGCCGTCCGCGGGCCGAGCGTGCGGTCTAGCGTGGATTCCCGGTGATCAACGCCGGGCCCCCGCGGCCCGGCCTCCACGTACCGAACGCACCGAGGACGACGATGTCCGGACTCCGCGACAGCGCGGCCCGCCCCGATCGCGCGGCACGACCCGACCACGCGGCGCGGCCCGACCGCGGCCCGGGACGGGCCGACCGCCGGGACGGCGGCCGCCGTACCCGCACCCCAGCCCGTCACACCACCGCGCCGAGGACCGTCTCACCCGGAGCCCCCCGGCGGATCACGCCGCTGCTGGTCCGCGCGGCCGTGCTGCCCACCCTGGCCGCCGGGTCGAGCGGCGCCGCCGCGGTGCTCTTCACCCTCCGGCTGGGCGCCCGGCCGGACGGCCGTCTCTGGCTGGTTCTGAGCGGTTGCGGGCTCCTCTTCGCGGGCGCGCTCGCCGCCGCCCTGCTCGGGGCCCACCGGGCCGGCCGCGCCGTACGCGACCGCTGCGAGGCCCTGCGCCGGTCCAGCGCGCGCGGGCAGCAGGAGCTGCGGACCGTACTGGACCGGCTGGAGCGGGGCGAGACCGTGCCGGAACGCCGGGCGGGCGGGGCCCCGGCCGGGGAACCGGGCCGGACCCGGGAGCCGGGCCGGGCCCCCGAGCCGCCGGGGCCGGACGAGTTCGCCGCGCTCTCGGGCGAGTTGCGGGAGGCCCGCGAGCAGGCGCACGCCGCGCTGGTGCGGGCGGCGGACCTGGCCGGGCGCTCGGACAGCGACCAGAAGGTCGAGGTGTTCGTGAACCTCGCCCGCCGCCTGCAGTCGCTGGTCCACCGGGAGATCCAGCTGCTGGACGGGCTGGAGGACACGGTCGAGGACCCCGACCTGCTGAAGGAGCTGTTCCACGTCGACCACCTGGCCACCCGGATCCGCCGCCACGCCGAGAACCTCGCGGTGCTGGGCGGCGCGGCCTCCCGGCGCCAGTGGACCCGGCCGATCGACGTCAGCGAGGTGCTGCGGTCCTCGGTGGCGGAGGTGGAGCAGTACACGCGGGTGAAGGTGGTGCCCCCGGCGGCCGGCAGCGTACGCGGTCACGCGGTGGCGGACGTGGTGCACCTGCTGGCCGAACTCGTCGAGAACGCCACGGTGTTCTCGCCGCCGGACACGGACGTCGTCCTGCGCGCCGAGCGGGTCACCGCCGGCATCGCCATCGAGGTGGAGGACCGGGGCCTGGGCATGCCGCCGGAGGAACAGCACCGGATGAACGCGCTGCTGGACGACCCGGACCAGGTCAGCGTCCGGCACCTGCTGGCCGACGGCCGGATCGGGCTCTTCGTCGTCTCCGCGCTGGCCCGGCGGCACGGCATCGCGGTCGAGCTGAAGTCCAACATCTACGGGGGAGTCCTCGCGGTGCTGGTGCTCCCGCGGGACCTGCTCGGCGCCGACGCGGCCGACGCGACGCGCCCCACCGTCACGGGCACGGGCACCGGCCCGGGCCTCACCCTCCCGCCCCTGGAACCGACCCGTGCCCCGGCCCCCGCGACGGCCGCCACGGGGGCGGGGGGCGTCGGGGGCGCGGCGGGCGTCGGGGTGTCCGGCTTCGGCGTGTCCGGTGTCGAGGTGTCCGGCTCTCGGGTGTCCGGTGCCGGGGTCTCCGCTACCGGGGTATCCGGTGCCGGGATCTTAGGGGACGGGGGGACCTCGCGGGCCGGGGGCCCGGGAGCGGTGAGCGGGACCGGCGCGGGCCGGGAGGACGCAGCCACGGCCATGTCCCCGGCCAGGTCCACGGCCACGGGGACGGCCCCCGGCGGGGAACCGGGCGGGCGCACCTCACTGCCCCGCCGCGTCCGGGCCTCGGCGGTGGAACAGGCCGCCATCCCGCAGCAGGCCCGCAGCCTGCCCCACCCGGCTCCGGGCGGCTCCCGGCCGACGGGGGGCGCCGCGCCCCTCCCGGCGCCGGAGTCCCGCGCTTCCTGGCCCGGCACCGGCACGGTCCCCGCACCGGGCAGCGGCTGGTACGAGCCGGAGCCCCCGGCACCGGCCCCGGCCAGGGACGCCAGGCCGGATCCGGCGTCGGCCAAGGGTGCGGGGTCGGCGGCCGGTCCTGCCGCGGAGCCCTCCGGCCCCGCCCGCCACCGGGCCATGCCGGAGCCCCTCTGCGACCCGGCCCCGCCGGACCCCGACAGCCGCCCGGAGATGCCGGAGGCCGGGGGAGTGGCAGGCCGCACGGCGCCCCCGTCCGGCATGGACAGCGACGGGCCCGGGCCGGCGGGCGAAGGGCACGACGGCGACGCCGGAGCCGGGCCCGTGTACGAGGACGGGCCCCCTCCCGTGCCGGGACACGCGCCGCACCACCCGGGGGAGCGGACGGGCTCCGGTGCCGGGCCGGCACCCCGGTACTCCTCGCACCCGGAGCCGGGCGCAGCCGCCACCGCTCCGGGGCCGGCCACCGCACGTCCTGCGGACGCCGCGGTCGCACCCGGCGCACCCTGGGGAGCCGCCACCGAAGCCCGCCCGCCCACGGCACCGGCCTCCGGCTCAGACCGGATCCCGGACCTCACCCGCGCCGTCGCGCGGCCGACTGCCCCCCAGACCCCCGGCGGCAGCGAGCCCTGGGCCCCGGACGCCCCGAGCCTCACCGGCGCCGTTCCGCAGCCGGCCGTGACTGGGGCCCCGGCAGGCAGCGAGCCCTGGACCCCGGGCTCCCCGTACTTCGGTGGCGGCGTTGCGCGGCCGGCCGCCACCGAGGTGCCCGGCGGCAGCGCCGCCTCGACGCCGGGTTCCCCGGACCTCGCCGGGGCCGCGCCCGAGGCTCCGGACGGCACCAACCCCGTGGGCCCCGGCGGAGCCGGCTCGGTGGGGTCGGAGCCCGGCGCTGCCGCGGCCCGGCCGGCCGGGGCCGGCGCCAGCCCCGAACCGTCCGGGCCCGGCCGGCCACCCCTGCCGCGGCGGCGGGCGCAGGAGCACCTCGCGCCGCAGCTGCGCGACGCGCCCGGGCCGGCCGTACGGCCCGGGGGCGGCGGCGAGCAGCCCGTACACGATCCCCAGCTCATGGCCGCGTTCCGGCGCGGCTTCGGGCTCGCGCAGGCCGCCGCCGACGAGGACCCGGACGCCTGACCGCCCCCCGCGCCGGAGCCCCCGCGGGCCCGGAGCGCCGCACGACCGCAGAGAACCGCCGAGACCAGCGAGGAGCACACCCCCCATGCCCAGCGACGTGAAGACCCCCCAGCTGTCCGAACTCGACTGGCTGCTCGGCGGACTCGTGCAGCGCGTCCCCTACACCCGCAGCGCCGTCCTGCTCACCGCCGACGGGCTGGTCACCTGCGTCCACGGCCTCGACGCCGACAGCGCCGACCACATGGCCGCCCTCGCCTCCGGCCTCTACTCCCTCGGCCGCAGCGCCGGCGCCCGCTTCGCCGACGGCGCCGAGGTCCGGCAGGTGGTCGTCGAGCTCGACTCCGCCCTGGTCTTCGTCTCGGCCGCGGGCTCCGGCACCTGCCTGGCCGTGCTCGCCGACCGGGAGGCCGACGCCGGCGTCCTCGGCTACGAGATGGCGATGCTGGTCAAGAGCGTACGGCCGTACCTCGCCGCCCCGCCCCGGCAGCCCGCGGGGACCCCCGAGCGCGCCCGCCCCGAGCAGTGAGCGCTCCCGCCACGCGCCCCCTCCCGCACGACATGCCCTGGCTCGACGACTCGGCGGGCCGGGTGATGCGCCCGTACACGGCGAGCGGCGGACGGACCCGGCCCAGCACCCCGCTGGACCTGCTGTCCCTGCTGACCGCCACCGGGGTCCGCCCCGGCGAACGGCTCGGCGCGGACCACGCCCTCGCGCTCCGGCTCTGCACCGCGCCCGCCGGGCCGGTGTCCGTGGCGGAGGTCGCGGCACAGCTACGGCTGCCCGCCGTGGTGACCAAGGTCCTGCTGTCCGACCTGCTGGAGTGCGGGGCCGTCACGGCACGGTCCCCGCGCTTCCCGGGCGGCGGCGCGGCCGACGACCAGAACCTGCTGCTGGCGGTGCTCGATGGCCTGCGACGACGACTCTGAGACGCTGCCCGCCACGCTGAAGATCCTGGTCGCGGGGGGCTTCGGCGCGGGCAAGACCACCTTCGTGGGCGCGGTCAGCGAGATCGAGCCCCTCAGCACGGAGGAACTCCTCACCGGCTTCGGGGAGTCCACCGACCCGCTCACCGGCGTGGAGGGCAAGACGGCCACCACCGTGGCGCTCGACTTCGGCCGGATCACCCTCGACACCGGCCACGTGCTGTACCTCTTCGGCACGCCCGGCCAGGAACGCTTCTGGTTCCTGTGGGAGGAGCTGTGCGCCGGCGCGCTCGGCGCGGTCGTGCTCGCCGACACCCGCAGGCTGGACGACTGCTTCCCGGCGGTCGACTTCTTCGAGCGCCGCGGCATCGCGTTCGTCGTGGCCGTCAACGAGTTCGACGGCGGCCACCGCTACACCGCGGAGGAGGTGCGGGACGCCGTCGGCCTGGCCCCGGACGTCCCGGTCGTACGGTGCGACGCGCGCCGCGCGGACTCCGGCATCCGCACCCTCGCGGCCCTGGTCGGGCACCTGCTCGCCGCGACGCACGAGACCAGCACCACGATGGAGGGGGAACCGCCATGACGTACTACGAGTCCACCGGCCACCTGCTGCTCACGCCCGTGGACCGGGAAGCACCGGCCCGGGTGGCCCGGCTGCGCGAACTCGGCCTGGGGGAGCGGGCCGACCCCGAGCTCGACGCCTTCGCACGGGAGGTCGCCGGGATCACCGGGACCCCGTACGCGGCGGTCAACTTCATCGACGAGGAACGCCAGTTCTTCGCCGGCCTGCACCACCGGGCCGACGCCCCGGCCGGCGCCTACACGGGCCGGGTGCTGGCCCGCGACCACGGCTACTGCCCGCACGTGGTGGTGCGCCGCCGGGCCCTCGTCCTGGAGGACGTACGGGACTTCGCGCGCTTCGCGCCGAACGCGGTGGTCGAGGAGGACGGCGTACGCTCCTACCTCGGGGCCCCGTTGACGGACCGTCAGGGATTCGTGCTGGGCACGGTGTGCGCGGTGGACCTGGTGCCGCGGCGCTGGGGCCGGGAGGGCCTGGAGACCATCAAGGGGCTGGCGGCCGAGCTGGTGAAGGTCCTGCACGCCCGGGAGGACGCGGCGGCCCTGGCGGCGGAGCCGGGCCGGGGCGGGGATCCGGGCCGGGGCGGGAGTCGGGCCCAGGGCGGGAGCCAGGGCCGGGGCGGAGCTCCGGGCCGGGGCCGGGGTCCGGGCCGGGGCCCGGACCGGGACCCGGTCTAGCGGGAGGAGCCGGCGGGGGCCAGGAAGGCGGTGATCCGCTCGCGCAGGCCCCGGGCGTCGAGCCCGTGCGCCGCGGTGTGCTCCTCCGGCGTCCCGTACTTCCGCAGCTCGGCCCGGCCCACGCCCAGCCCCAGCACCCGGTGGGGCAGGTCGGCCAGCGCGTCGTTGGCCGCGGCCGTCGACGTACCGGCCAGGTAGGGCTCGACCAGGACCACGTCCGCCCGGTCCTGGCGGCCCGCGGCCGCGCGCAGCGCCGCACCGTCGAAGGGCCGGACGGTGGTCGCGTACAGCACGGTCACGTCGAGGCCGGCCACCGCCGCCAGGACGTCGTCCAGCACCGGCCCGACCGCCACGACCACCCCGGCGGAACCCTCCCGCACGGTCAGGAAGCGGGCGCCGTCGACCGGCCGGGCGGCCGCGTTCGACAGGTTCGACAGCCGGACGTACACCTTGTCGTCCCCGGCGGCCGCCGCGTGCCGCAGCAGCGCCTCCGCCTCGTCCGGGTGGCCCGGGACGTGGACCGTCCAGCCGTCCAGGGTGTCCATCAGCTGCACGTCGCCCGGCGCCATGTGGGTCACGCCGCCGGCGGCCCAGTCGTACGAGGCGTTCGCGCTGACCAGGATCCCGCCCACGCCCTGGTGCCCGAAGTCGAGCTTGACCTGCTCGAAGGGCCGCTCCACCAGGAAGCTCGCGAAGGTGTGCATGATCGGTCGCAGCCCCGTCAGGGCCATCCCGGCCCCCGCCCCGACCAGCAGCTGCTCGCGGATGCCGACGTTGACCACGCGGTCCGGGTGCTGCTGCTGGGCGGGCCGGAAGCCGTCCATGGTGATCTCGGCCAGGACCAGGGCGAGCCGCGGGTCCTCGTCCAGGAGGCGGGAGGTGGTGGAGACGAACCGCTCGCGCATGGTGTCCATGGGTGTCTTCCTCGTTCCGGTTCGGTGGGTCAGTTCTTGGGCTCGACGCGGGCGACCACCGCGTGCGGGCGGCCCGGGTGGGCCAGGGTGTAGGCGGCCTCCAGGGCCGCGTGGTCGCGGCCGTCGACCGTGACGGCCGACCAGCCGGCCGCCTCGAAGCGGGAGGCGATACCGCCGGACCAGCCGTGCGTGGCGGACTGGTTGTCGATCACCAGGGTGTGCAGCCGGTCCAGGCCGGCGGCTCCCGCGTAGGCGAGGGCCTCGTGGTTGCTGCCCTCGTCCAGCTCCGCGTCGCCGATCAGCACCCACACGGCCGGGTCGGTCAGCCCCTGGGCGCGCAGCCCCAGCGCCGTGCCCACGGCCAGCGGCAGCCCGTGGCCCAGGGAACCGCTGCCGATCTCGGCGCCGGGCACGAGCAGCCGGTCCGGGTGGTGGCCGAGCGGGGAGTCGTACGAGCCGAAGCCGTCCAGCCACTCCACCGGGAAGAAGCCCTTGGCGGCGAGGATCGCGTAGTACGCCATGGGCCCGTGCCCCTTGGAGAGCAGGAACCGGTCGCGCCCCGGGTCCCCGGCCGTCTCCGGCCCGACCCGCAGCACCCGGTCGTACAGCACCCACAGGGCGTCGAGGGTGGAGGTGGCGGCCGGCCCGTGCTTCTCGGCCCCGGTCATCCGCGCCATCAGGGCGGGGAGGTCCTCGTAACGGAATGCGATGTCCGCTGTCGTCTGCGTCATGACACACACCTTGCAACCTCAAGTTCGCTTGAGGTCAAACCCCGTCCGGAGGTCCCACCCACCCCCGCCCGTCCCGCGGCGCGGAAAGGTGCGCGCGACCACCCCGGGAAGTGCGGTATTGTTCTCGTGCGCGTTCGGCCAGGGGAAACCCGCAGGTCAGCGAGCATCGGGACGTGGCGCAGCTTGGTAGCGCACTTGACTGGGGGTCAAGGGGTCGCAGGTTCAAATCCTGTCGTCCCGACCACGCGGAAACGCAGGTCGGAGGCCGTTCTCTCATTCGTGAGGGAGCGGCCTTTCGCATGTCCGCGGTGTGACGCGGGTCATGCCCGCGCCCTGGCACGCGGGGCCGGGGCCGGCTGTCCCATGGGCGTCATCGGCGACCGAGGCCGGTGCCCGACCTGGGAGTCCGCCATGACCAAGCCCCACCGCGTCATCGTCCTCGGCGCCGGCTACACCGGGATGTTCACCGCGATCGACCCCGAGGCCCGGATCGTCACCGTCGACGGCTCGACGCCCCTCGGGTACGACACGCTCGTCTACGCCCTGGGCAGCTCCACCGCCGTCCGACGCCTGCCTGTGGACCGCCGCCGTCAGGGTGTCGCCGCTCGCCGCCGCCTCCGGGATCGCGACCGACGGGCACGGCCTGGTCCTGACCGACGCCACGCTGCGGTCGGTCTCCCACCCGCAGATCCACGCCGTCGGCGACGCCGCCGCCGTCCAGATGGACTTCGGACGGCTCCACGGGTCCTGCCAGAGCGGGCTGCCCACCGCCCCGTACACCGCCGACACCATCGCGCGACTGGTCCGCGGCAAGGCCGTGAAGCCGTTCCGCTTCGGCTACTTCCACCAGCCGGTCAGCCTCGGCCGCAAGGACGCGGTGATCCAGTTCACCAGGTCCGACTTCACCCCCTTCGGCCTGCGGCTCACCGGCCGCGCCGCCGCCCGGTACAAGGAACTGGTCAGCGGCAGCCCGCTGATGACGTACCGCTACAGCAGGCGCATGAACGTCACCACCCTCGTCTCCAGGGGAGGCCGGGCCGTTGCCGGCCCCGCGTGACCCGGTGCGGTGGGCGCGGGGGAGCACGACCCGATCGTGTCGCCCGCGAGGGCGGCGGTGACCGCGATCCGTCGCATGCGGACACCGGGGCGGGAGAGGCCCGGAGCCCGGGGCGGGCACCGGACGGCACCTGCCCCGGCCCGGGTCAGGCGACGGTCAGGAAGGTGGCGAGGCTCGGTACGCCCTGGGCGTCGAGGGCGAAGAGCATCCAGTTGCCCGGCAGGACCACGCCGGGGTCGGAGGGCAGGGACACCGTGTACGTGCCGGCGCCCGTGGCGGTGGAGGCGAGGGGGACCCGCCGCTGGTCGTTGTCGGTGGAGTGGGTGGCGGCCGCGGCCCGCATGAGGACGAACGACGCCACCGGGCCCGCCGTGGTCACCGTGAGCTGCGCGCCGGGGGCGGCCCGGGGCGGCACGCCGCCGGTGACGACCGGACGCGGCTTCGGTGATCCGTCCGCGTTGAGCAGGTAGGGCGGGGTGAAGACGGCCCCGTCGGCGTGGTTGGTCGCGCAGTCGCCGCACAGACCGCCGCCGCCGGAGAAGATCCGGCCGTCCGGCAGCAGGTTGGCCACGCTGTGGTAGTTCCGCGGGATCGCCATGCTTGCGAGCGGGGTGAAGCGTCCGGTCGCCGGGTCCCACAGTTCGGGGGTGAGCACGGACGTGGCGTCGCTGAAGGGCACGGGGTACGACTGGCCGCCGAACACGGCCACCTTGCCGTCGGGCAGGACGACGCTGTTGGCGAAGGCGCGGGCGAAGCCCATGTCTCCGGTGCGGGCGGCCTGGACCTGGCTGCCCGAGATGCCGACCGTGTACGCGCGCCGGGTGGCCGGGGTCTTCTCGTACGCGGGTGAGCCGCCCAGGGTGAGCAGCTTGCCGATGTCGTAGGCGACGGCGTTGCCGGTCATGGCGTCCTGGCTGTCGGCCCGGGTGCCGGCGGGGGTGATGCTGCCGGTGCCCGAGGTCGAGATCCAGTTCATCTGCCGGCTGGGGCCCAGCTGGAGCACCCGGCCGCCCGAAGTGGCGTGCAGCCACATGTGGTTGTCGGCGCGGTAGGCGCCGGCCGGGTCGGCCGTCAGCGCCGGGGCGGCGGGCACGCCGGGGAGCGTGCGCCAGGTGCGGGCGGCCGGGTCCCAGACCTCGCCGCCCTTGTCGCCCGAGCCGCCGCTCCAGGAGCCGCCGAGGACGAAGGCCTCGCCGGTGGAGAGCAGCGTCATCGCCTGGTAGCCGCGGGCGGTGTTCATGTTCGTGGTGGCGGACCACCGGTCCGTCGCGGGGTCGTAGATGCTGGCCTTCTCCGCGTTGCTGCCCCCGGTGACCAGGACGCGGCCGTCGGCCAGCAGGGCCATGCCGGGGCAGAACATGTCGTGGCCGGTGTTGTCCACGCGGCGCTGCGTCACCTTCCCGGTCTTCAGGTCGAGGATCGCGGTCTGGGTGTAGCCGTTGCTGCCGCCGAAGCGGTCGACCGCGTACGCGGACCAGGCCAGCAGCTTGTCGCCCGGCAGGACGGCGGTCGCCACCGGCACGAGCGGGAAGCCGGTGACGCGGCCCCAGGAGCCGTGGACGGCCGGGTCGGCCGGTCCACTCAGGCGTATCTCGGCGGCCGAGCTCCAGGGTCCGCGGCCGCCGGCCTCGGTGAGGGCCGTCAGGCGGACGTACCGGGTGCTCTGCGGCCGGGTGAACGTGGCGGTCTTGACGGTGTCGTCGTCCCGCCAGGTGCCGGACGCCACCGGGGCGCCGAAGGTCGTGCCGTCCGTGCTGAGGCTGACGGAGTACCGGCCGACGCGGCCGTTGGGCCCGTTGGGGCGCGGCTGGTAGACGAGGGCGGAGACGGTGGTCGTGTTCTTCAGGTCGAGGGTGAGCGTGTGCGGCAGGGGTGCGGCCGTGCCGGACCACCTGCTGTGCCAGATCGTGCCGTCGTCGCCGTCGAGCACGTTGGCCGCCCGGCCGTTCTCGGCTGCGGTCTCCTCGTCCCCGGCGGTCGCCGTCCAGCCCGTACGGGGCAGGTCGACGGTGGCGGCCGGCGTGCCGGGGTCGCCGAGCAGGTTGATCTCGGCGGCCGAGGTCCAGGGTCCGCGGCCGCCGGCCTCGGTGAACGCCGTCAGGCGGACGAACCTGGCCCCCTGCGGGGCGAAGCCGAGGGTCTTGGTGCCGGCGTCGTCGGCGAGCGTTCCGGTGGCGACGGGCGCGCCGAAGGCGGTGCCGTCGGTGCCGAGGCTGATGGCGTACTCGCCGATGCGGCCGTTGGCTCCGCCGGAGCGGGGCTGGTAGACGAGCGCGGAGACGACGGTCGTGCTCTTCAGGTCCAGGGTGATCGTGTGCGGCAGGGGTGCGGGGGTGCCGGTCCACTTGCTGTGCCAGAGGGTGGCCGCGTCGCCGTCGAGCACGTTGGCCGCGCGGCCGTTCTCTCCGACGGTCTCCTCGTCGCCGGCCGTGGCCGTCCAGCCGGTGCGGTCGAGGACCGGTGCCGTGGGTTCCATCGCGTTGGCCGGCGCCACGCCGTGGTGCGGCGACTGGCCGGCCGGCCGCTGGCCGGCGGGCACGGGACGGGGCGCGGGCGCCCGCGCGGCGACTGCCGGGCCCACCACCCCGAGCCAGGGGATCAGGCCGACGAGCACGGAGCCGAGGCCGAGGACGACGAGCAGGTACGAGCGGCGTAACCGGTGGTGGCGGGTGGAGAAGGGCCGGGACCGCAATCTGACCTCCTGGGGCGAAGGGACTTTTCTCCGGAAGGTAGGTCAGGGGCAGGACAACTCACCTGCACAGCAGGTGAGTTGTCCTGAAATTGCGTACGGCGGACCGGTTGGTGGGGGTTGGGCCGCGGGTCAGGCGGCCGTCGCCACGGACGTCAGCCAGGCGTTCCAGTCGCTCTCGTAGTCGAGCGAGGTGAGGAAGGCGCGGGCGGCGCTCCAGTTGCCGGTGCGGTAGTGGCCGAGCACGGTGGCGACGTCGGCGGGGTGCCGCTCGACCATGTAACGGGCGGCGAGGTAGCCCCAGTTGTAGGTGCGGTTGACGTCGCTGTTGGCGTACGTGGTGTCGAACAGCGTGCGCAGGGAGTGCGTGTGCTTGCCGGCCTCGGCCAGGGCGTTGGTGTAGGGGACGCCGCGGTAGGAGTAGGAGATGTACTCGGCGATCCCCTCGCCCCACCAGACGGTCGGCGTGGTCTGGCTCGCGCCGAAGTCGCCGTGCAGGTCGAAGCGGCCGTCGAGGTAGTGGGTGTACTCGTGGTTGAGGTTCCATATCTGCCAGCCCGGGCTGACGTCGGTCCGCTCGTAGCAGATGAACCGCGGCTGGTTGCCCGTCCGGGACGGGTCCCCCTCCAGGTACATGCCGCCGTTGTTGGTGTCGATGCCGTAGATCCGGCCCGCGTAGGCCTTGTAGTCGGCGCTGGAGTTGAAGACGTCGACCTCCAGGGTGGTGTTGAGGTCACCGGCGACCGGGCCGGGGTCCTTGACCACGTTGTGGAAGAACGCGTCCTGGTTGGCCAGGCTCGTGCAGGTCGCCGCCAGCTGGGCGGCGGTCATCTCCTGGGCGCGGATGCGCAGCGTGGGGCTGCAGGTGTGGACGATCGGCAGGATGCGGGCCTCCAGCTTCCCGCCGCCGGCCGCGACGGCGCCGGGGGCGCCCTTCGCGGTGCCGTGGGCCGGGCGCTGTGCCGGGTCGGCGAAGGCGTGGTCCGGCTTGGGTCCGGCCGGGGCGGCCGGGGCGGCCGGGGCGGCGGCGTGGGCGGCGGACTGGGTGGGGGAGGCCGCGAACGCGGCTGCGAGCAGGGCTGTGGCGACGGCCATGGCGCGCAAAGGTCACCTCTGGGGAAGGAGGAGGGACCCCGTCGACTGACGGGTTGCGCTGTAAAATTGCACATGTCACATGGCTTTTCAATGCTTCTGACAAGGACGCGGAAAGCCGGCCGGCTGTGGCGCGGCTCACATGCCGTTCCTGTCAGGAACCGGAGGGCTGTTCCGCTCAGGTGGCGAGAGCCAGCCCACCGACAGGAGCGTCACATGAAGCACCGCATCGTCGTCCTCGGCGCCGGCTACGCCGGGAACCACGTCGCCGGGACCCTGGCCCGCCGGCTGTCCCCGGCGGACGTCGCGATCACCGTCGTCAACGCCGAACCGGACTTCGTCCAGCGGCTGCGGCTGCACCAGCTCGCGGCCGGCCAGGAGATCGGGGCACCGCCGCTCACCGAGGTGTTCGCGGGCACGGGCATCCGGCTGTGCCTGGCCCGGGTCACGGCGGTCGACCCCGACCGCCACACCGTCGCCGTGACCGGCGCCGACGGCCCGGCCGAACTCGGCTACGACACCCTGCTCCTCGCCCTCGGCAGCAACGCCGCCGACCACGGCGTCCCCGGCGTGACCGAGCACGCCTTCGACGTCGCCGGACGCCCCTCCGCACTGCGCCTGCGCGACCGCCTGGACGGCCTGGAGGCACGCCCCGGAGGCGGGACGGTGCTGGTCGTCGGCGACGGCCTCACCGGCATCGAGACCGCCACCGAGATCGCCGAGTCCCGGCCCGGCCTCTCGGTGACGCTGGCCGCCCGCGGCGAACTGGCCGCCCCGCTCTCCGCCGGAGCCCGCGGCCACCTCCGCCGGGCCTGCGAACGGCTCGGCGTCACCGTCCTGGAGCACACCACCGTCCGGACGGTCGAGGCGGCCCGGGTGCGGTGCGCGGACGGCACCGTCCTGGCCTCGGACGCGACCGTCTGGACCGCCGGCTTCGCCGTCGGCCCGGTCGCCGCCGCCGCGGGGCTCGCGGTCACCGGCGACGGCCGGGTCGTCGTCGACCGCACCATGCGGTCCGTCTCGCACCCGGACGTGTACGCCGCCGGCGACTGCGCCCACGCCGTCGGCGACAACGGCCGCCCCCTGCCGATGTCCTGCGCCTCGGCCGGCTACACCGGCGCCCAGGCCGCGGCAGCCATCGTGGCCCGCCTGACCGGGGGCACGGTCCCGGACCGGAAGCTGGAGTACGTGGGCAACCACATCAGCCTCGGACGGCGTGACGGCATCCTGCAGATGGTCGACGCCGACGGGCGGGCGAAGCCGCGGTACACGGGCGGCAGGAAGGCCGCACGGATCAAGTCCGGGATCGTCGCGATGTCCCTGTGGGCCAACGCCCACCCCACCTTCGGCCTGCCCCGGCGCACGCACCGCCTGGCCGCCGCCCCGGCCGGGCCGCCGGCCCGCGAGGCCGGCACCGCCCGCCCCGAACTCACGTGACGGCAGACGGCGTTAGGGTGGCCGCCGTGGACAGGGCCCCCATGGACGGATCCGACACCGCGCGCTTCGAGGCCGGCCGTGCCCGGCTGGCCTCGCTGGCGTACCGGCTGCTCGGCTCCGCCGCCGACGCGGAGGACGCCGTACAGGACGCGTTCCTGCACTGGCAGGCCGCCGACCGGCGGCGGATCGAGGTGCCCGAGGCCTGGCTGACGAAGGTCGTCACCAACCTGTGCCTCGACCGGCTGCGCTCGGCACGCGTCCGCCGCGAACGCGCCGCGGGCGCCTGGCTCCCCGAACCGCTCCTCGACGGCGACCCGATGCTCGGCCCCGCCGACACCGCCGAGCAGCGCGAATCGGTGTCCCTGGCCGTGCTGACGCTGATGGAGAGCCTGTCGCCCGTCGAGCGGGGCGTCTACGTCCTGCGCGAGGCGTTCTCCTACAGCCATGCCGAGACCGCGGAGATCCTGGGCATCAGCGAGTCCGCCAGCCA
The DNA here is from genome assembly GCF_044759225.1 of Streptomyces sp. NPDC101132. NCBI lineage: Bacteria > Bacillati > Actinomycetota > Actinomycetes > Kitasatosporales > Streptomycetaceae > Streptomyces > Streptomyces sp. NPDC101132. The sequence goes on along the minus strand of NZ_JBIVYX010000001.1, from coordinate 647,984 downwards.
GCAGCACCTGCACCGGGCCCGGACCCGGATCGCCGCCGGGCGCACGCGCGGCGCCGGGGCCGACCGGGCGGCCGCCCGCAGGATCGTGGCGGAGTTCCTCGCCGCGGCCGCCTCGGGCCGCACCGACCGGCTGGTGGCGCTGCTCACCGACGACGCCACCGCCGTCTCCGACGGTGCGGGCCTGAGCCGGAAGCTGCTCCGGTTCGACACCGCGCAGGGCGTCGCCGCCGTCGCGCGGGCGGGCTTCAGGCCCACGCCCGCGAAGCGTCGGCTGGCCGGCGGCACCCCCGCCGTCCACTACGCGCTGGTCAACGGCGCGCCCGCCGCCCTCTTCGTGGTCGGTGACCGGGTCGTCGGGGCCGTCACGTTCGACATCGCCGACGGCCGGATCGCGACGGTCCGCGGCATCGCGGCCCCGGCCCGCCTGGTCCGCCTCGCCGATGCCTGGCGGCGGCACGGCCCGGGGCGGGGGACGCCGCTGATCCCGGAGTGGTGATCCGGCCGTCGCCGGTCAGGTGCGGGCCTGGGTCGACAGCATCAGGCGGAGGGCGCGGGTCAGGGGGGTGTCCTCGGTGAAGTCCACGCCGGCCGGGACCTCGACCAGTTCGCCGTGCGCCAGCACCAGGACGCCGCAGGAACCCGGGCGGCCGGTGCCGGGGCCGGCCAGCCAGTCGCCGTACGCGCCGGACGTCGTGTCCAGGTGCGCCCGGCTCCGGCGCCCCACCTCGGCCATCAGGTCGCCGACCCCCGTGAGCGCCTCCACCGAGTCGAACGGCACGGTCAGCACCGGCTCCCCGACCAGCCGGACCCGCGGCTCCTCCTCCCGGCGCCGCCCCTCCGCCGGCGGGTCCGGCAGCAGCCCCCGGCCGTACCGGGCGTAGTAGAGCAGGCTGTGGGCCGAGTCGATGCCCCCGACGAACGGCCGGTCGAAGGTCGCCTTGCGGGTGCTCGCCACGTACTCGCGCGGGATCCGCGGGTCCTCCGGCTCGGGCCAGTGCACCTCCCCGGACGCCCGGTCGCGCCAGGGCACGTACCGGCGGATGTCGTCGGAGGCCGACGGCGGCAGCAGATCGATGCCGAACCGGCCGGGGTCCTTCGCGACGATCGAGCCGGGCGTCAGCGAGAACACCCCGATGCCCGCCGTCGTCCACAGCTTGTCGTGGTCCTGGAGGAACTCGTACGTCGCCAGCGCCTCCGCCTCCGACTCGGTGGGGAAGCCGGTGAACCCCATCATCTGCGCCGCGATGCCGTTGCGCGCCAGCTCCGCCAGCACGTCCGGCACCAGGTCGATCCGCACCCCCTTGTCGATGAGGTCGAGCACCCGCTGCGTGCCCGACTCGTACCCGAAGGAGACCGCGACGCAGCCGGAGGCGGCGAGCAGCTCGCCGACCGCGCGCTCGGGGAAGGTGCGTTCCAGCCGCAGTTCCGCCGCCCACCGCAGGTCCAGGGAGGAGTCGGCGAGGGCCGCGGCGAGGGTGCGCAGGTACCGGGGGGACATCGCGTCGACGGCGAAGTACAGCGTCCTGCCGTACCGCCCGGCCTCGCGCAGGTCGGCCAGCACCGCGGGGACGGGCCGCTCCCGCGAGGGGGAGGTGGGCCGGTCGGTGTTCAGGCCGTAGTCGCAGAAGGTGCACTTGTTCCAGTAGCAGCCGCGGGTGGGGCTGTACAGGATGACCGGCTCCGGCGACCAGTACCGCTCCCAGTCCCACACGTCGTACGCGGGACCGGCGAGCCCCGCCACGCTGCCGTACGCGATCTCCGGGTCCGGCCGGGTCCGCGTCATCACCCCGCCCACGCCGTCGAAGCCGGTGCCGCCCCGGACCGCTCCGGCCGCCAGCGCGTCCAGGATGCCGACCAGCGCCGCCTCGCCCTCGCCGGGCACGATCAGGTCGGCGTCCCGGAAGACCCGCCACGGCGCCGCCGCGTCCGGCGCGTACTTGACCACGTCGCCGACCTCGGTGCCGCCGAAGACGATCACCGTGTCGGGCAGCACGGTGCGGATCAGGCGGGCCATCCGCAGCGCGACGGGCAGCTGGCTGGTGTAGTTCACCGACAGGCCGACCAGCGCCCAGGGCCGCTCGCGCAGCAGTGGCGTGAACACCTCGGCGAAGTAGCCCTCGAAGGGGCGGGCGACGGCCGCCGCCACCGCCGGGTCGGCCAGGTCCGCCGTACTGCACAGGTTGACGGTGGACTTGGCGCGCATCGAGAACCCGTCGGGCGCCCCGGGCGGCATCTCCAGCGCCAGCAGCTCCCACCACCGGCTCATGACGGCGACCGCCTGGGCGTAGGTCGGCGGGTGGTAGAAGAGCTCGGGGTCCCGGAAGACGCCGATCGCGTCCCGGGCCGCGGTGTCGGTCAGGCCCTCGGCGGCCAGCGTCTGCCGGTAGCGGATCTCGTCGTCCCGGCGCGGCGCGGCGGACCGGCCCCCGGCGTCGGCGGACCGTGACCCCGCGGCGTACGTGGCCCCCGCGGCGGCGTACCGGGCCTCGATCTCGGCGCGGGTCCGCCGGGCGGCCGCGAGGGCCGCGCCGAAGCGGGCCGGGTCGGCCAGGTACTCGAAGGCGTCGAGGTTGGCGTCCACGCACCCGTACGCCCCGTGCCCCGCCTCGCGCGCGGCGCCCACCAGGTACGGGATGGAGTGGTACGGGGTGGTCGGATCGGTGACGGGAGGGTTCACCAGCAGGTACGGGACCTCGGCGGCCCCCCGCTCCCGTCCCCGCGCGGCCCCCGGCACGCCCAACGGAACGAACACGCTCATCGCTGCGACTCCTGACTGCTCTCGTGCCGTGGACGGGGGGAGCTGCCGGCCGGCACGGCGGCCGGGGCCGTACCGCCCGCCGGGGCCCGGGCCGCGTACTCGGTGCCCGAGCGGTGCGTGCGGAACGCCTTCTGGGTGAGCGCGCACAGGACGGCCAGCGCGATGGCCGCGCCCGCCACCGGGAAGAACGGCGCCGCCCCGAGGTGCCGGACGCCGAAGCCGGCCACGGCGACCGAGATGGGGAACGTGCCCATGACGGCCAGCATCACCAGGCTCATCACCCGGCCGATCAGCGCCGGCGGGGTCCACACCTGGAGCATGGTGACGACGACGATGTTCTGCCAGCCGCTGGCCACCGCGTACACGCACACGCACACCGCGGCGCCGGCCAGGCCGCCCGCGTACGGGACGGCCGCCAGGGCCACGCCCATCACCACGGCCAGCACCGCGAACAGGTAGGCGGGCGACTCCACGGGCCGGCTGCGGGCCGCCACCACGGAGCCGGCCAGCCCGCCCAGGCTCAGGCAGGTGAGCAGTACGCCGTAGCCGGTGGCGCCCATGCCCTGGCGGGCCAGCTCCGGCAGGGCGACCTCGATGGTGCCGTTGAAGGCCAGGTTGCAGACCAGGGCGACGACCAGGATGACGTGCAACAGCCGCCCGTGGCGCAGGAGTTCCCCGAACGACGGGCCCCGGGCCGCGTTCCCCTCGGCGGTGCCGCCCTGGCCGCCGGCCGCCCCGCCGGCCGCCCCGCCGGCCGCCCCGTCGGACGTCTCGGACGGCTCGGGGGGCTCGGGGGGCGCGTCCGCGCGGGTGTGGATCCGGGCCAGCACCACCGCCGACACCGCGAAGGACGTGGCGTCGACCGCGAGCGCCGGGCCGGCGCCGAAGGCGGCGACCAGGGCGCCGCCGGCCGTCGGTCCGAGGAGCCCGCCGACCTGGTTGACCATGGTGGACAGGGCGTTGCCCCGGCCGAGGTCCTCCTTGGTCAGCAGGGCGGGCAGCAGGGTGTACGAGGCGGGGATGAAGATGCCCGAACTCGCCCCCAGCACCACCGCGATGGGCGCCAGCTGGGCGAGGGTCGGTGTCCCGGTGGACGCCACCACCGCGAGGATGCCGACGGCCACGGCCCGTACGACGTCGGCCGCCAGCATCACCGGCCGGCCGCCGAACCGGTCGGCGACCACTCCGCCGAGCGGGATGGTGACGACGCGGGGGATGCCGTAGCAGGCCAGGACCGTGCCCAGCAGGACCGGGCCGCCGTCGCCCGACAGGATCAGCCACGGCAGGGCGACGGCGTAGCAGTAGTCGCCCACCGTGGACGAGAGCTGTCCGGCCAGCAGCAGCCGGAAGCCGCGCGCCGCCATCGGCCCGCTCGCGAGTGCCGTACGGAACCTCTGCCCGGCTGCCGCCACGTCTCCTCCTTCTCCGTCTGGTGCTGGGGAATCCGCCCGGTCCGGGCGCCGCGCGCGGCCCCTGCGGGGTCACGCGCCGGGCGGGACCACGGGCAGCCGCAGGAACTCGCCGACCACCGCCGCCACCGTCGCGGGCGGTGGCAGGCCGAGGTTCTTCCGCACGTCGCGGGTGGAGATCTGCCAGGCCTCCGCCGGCACCGGGTCCACCACGGCGTGTCCGTCCGCCCGCAGCCGGTCCACGTTGCGGCGCACCGGCGGCCGCTCCCACATCCGGCCGTTCATGCTCGGGAAGAACAGCACGGGGTACGGGTGGGCCAGCAGGGCCGAGCTGAGCAGCCCGGAGGCGAGCCCGTGCGCCGCCTGGCCGAGCACGTTGGCCGTGGCCGGGAGGACGACGAACCGGTCCGCCCAGTCGGCCAGGGCTACATGACCGACCGTCAGTTCGTCCTCGCCGTCGCAGTACACCTCCCCGGCCAGCAGCCGCAGGGTCGCGGGCGGCACGATCGCGGCCGCGGACCGCGTCATGACCATCCGGATCTCGACGGCGGCGCCGAGGCCGGTGCGCAGCGCCATCAGGTACTGAGGCAGCGCCAGGACGTTCCCCGAGCCGCAGACCCCGAGGAGGAGGCGGCGGGACGGGGCGTCCCGGCCGGGGGCCCCGGGCATCACCGGGCCCCGGCGGGCTCACCGGCCGCGGGGCTCAGCCCGCACTGGGCCGCGACCAGGTCCAGCCGCTCCTGGAAGTTGAACTTGTAGCCGGGGCACGGCGGATGGCCCTCCTGCCAGGCCTTGGGGCAGGACCCGCCGCAGGTCGGCATGAAGACGCAGTCCCGGCACCAGGTCGTGCCGCGGCCGATCTCGTCGTTCCAGTCGTCGAACGGCCCCCGCGGCCGCACGGGCTCGGGGCCCGCGCGGTCGATGTGCGTCAGGGCGAGGGTCCGCTCGGCGTCCGGCACGAGCGGATACTCGCTGCACGAGAAGATGTTGCCCGTACTGCTGATGATCTCCGCGGAGACGGTCGTCGCGGGGCACACCACCTTCTTCGCGGTGTTCGGCAGCAGCCGGGCGGCCAGCCCGTGCCGCAGCAGCAGCCGGAACCACTCCGCCTCGCGGGCGGCGAACGCCTGCCGGGACACCTCGATCGCCGACACGTCGTTGCCCCACGAGTGGACGGGAACGATCGAGAAGGACACATTCGGGCGCGCGAAACCGAGCTCTGCCATCAGCTCGATATAGCGCGGAACGGAGTCCTGGTTGTGCGCGTCCACATTCGTGCGGAACGTGAAATGGGCAGACTGTAATTCAGGCGTGTCGACGACGGAACGAACGGTGCGCACGATTTTCCAGAAAGAACCGCGTCCGCTCTTCAGCGGCCGGTGCGCGTCGTGTATTTCCGGCGGCCCGTCGACGGTGATCTCGAAATGGTCGACCCCGCACGACCGGATCAGTGTGTCCGCCTTGGCCGGCGTGAGCAGCGAGCCGTTCGTGACGAGCACGGACGAGTACGCCGCTCCCCGCTCGGCCGCGGCCGCCACGAACCGGGGTGCCAGGTCGCGGATCACCGCGTACCCCATCATCGGCTCGGCCCCGAACCAGTCGATGCGGACGCTGCGCGTCTCCGGCGCGTTCACGGCGCGCAGCACCCGGTCGCGGACCCGGCTGCGGTGGGTGTGCGTCAGGCCGCCGCGGGTGTGCTCCTGCCCGCAGTAGGCGCAGCCCATGTTGCAGTAGGAGGTCGGCAGCAGGGCGATGTGGACCGCCGACCGGTCCGCTGAGGCCCGCCGGTTGCGGTCCAGTACGGCGGACAGCTCGTCCTCGCCGCCGGGTACGAGCACCTCGGCGGCGCGCAGCGCGGACGCCCAGGCGGGCGTGAGCGCGGCGGGGTCCCCGGCCTCCAGGGCACGGGCCGTGGCGAGGTCGACGGCCATGGCGCCGGCGGTGCGGGTGCTGTACGCCAGGCGCACGCGGACGCCCGTGGCGTCGGCGTACGTACGGTCGCTCAGCACCAGGTATCTGCTGACCCGTTCCATCCCAACCTTCCCGCTGTGTGTCCGGGCAGACGGCGGCCGGCCCGCTGCCGCGTCCGGTCCGGCGGCCGGGACCGCCGGACCGGACGCGCACGCCGGGCTCGGATCAGCAGACGACGTTGGTGTTGGAGTCGGCCCGCTGGCCCTCGACGGCGGCCGAGACGGCGCTCAGCCGCGCCTGGATCGAGCCCAGGACGGCGACCTCGTCGGGGCTCAGGGCGGCGAAGACCTCGCGCTCGGACTCGGACAGCAGGTCGACCGGGGTACCGGCGCGGCGCAGGGCTTCCAGGGGCTCGTGGGACATGCGTCACTCCTTCGAAGAGGGGATCACCGGTTGGTGCACCCCAGAAGGCTGCTCCGGCGTCCGCCGGGTTCATATCCCTCAATCGACTATGGATCCGGGGCCGGGCCGGGCGTCCTGGGGCGCGGTCGGCCGGTCCTGATCGGTCCGCGCGGGGGGAGGGCGGAAACCGGCCATGCGAATCGCGCCAAAAGGGACAGAGTGGGGCCACCGGTGACCGAAAACTTTCATCGCGATTTCTTGGATATCCCCTTCTTGTCCGGAACATGACCCGCGGCTACTCTGGCTGCGTGGGTGACGAATTCCGCATGCAGGTCCACGCTTCGAACACCGCATTAGCGGCAAGGGATTTGACCGGACGCGAGATACGGATCGCCTCTCTCGTGGCGGCCGGATCGTCGAACCGGAACATCGCCAGAGATCTCTGCATCAGCCCGCACACCGTGGCTGCGCATTTGTGCAACATGCTCCGGAGGACGGGCGCTTCCAACCGCACGGAAATGATTGCGCGACTGTACGCCCAGGGCGTTCTCGTCCAGGGGACCTGGCCGCCGCTGCCGGCGGAGGAACGGGAGCCGCAGCAGGCCCCCGAGTCCCTCGGCGTCCTCACCGGGGCGGCAGCCGCGGACCGCTCGATCGGACCGGTCGGCGTCACGTTCGACTGGCCGCCCTACGGGAACGAGGTGCCGGTAGCCATGACCTTCGATGCCCTGAACGCGCTGCGCGAGGCCGGACATCCGGTGGACCTGCTGGCCGTCGAACAGCGGTCGGTGCTCTCCGAGCTCAGTGAGGCGGAGGTCCAGGTCCTCAACAAGGTCAAGGGACGCCTGGAGGCGGTGGCCGCGGACGTGGAGGGTCAGGACCTCAAGCTCCTGTGAACGGCGGGACCCGGTGCGGCAGTTGCCGCACGCCGGTGCCGACGGGGGCCCGGTTCTGCCCGGAGTGCGGTACGCCGCTCGGCGGGGCGGCCCCGGCGGCCGACAGCCGCAGAATCGTCACTGCGGTCTTCATCGACCTGGTCGGCTCCACCGTGCTCGCCGAGACGCTGGACCCCGAGGCGCTGCGGCGCACCATGGACCGCTACTACACGGCGTGCACCACGGCCGTCACCGAACGCGGCGGCGTGGTCGAGAAGTTCATCGGCGACGCCGTGATGGCCGTGTTCGGGGCGTTCGTCAGCCACGAGGACGACGCCCTGCACGCGGTCCAGGCGGCGTACGCGGTACGGGAGGCCGTGGCCGGCCTGGGCGGCGGCGAGGTGCGGCTCGACATCCACTGCGGGATCGCCTCCGGCGAGGCCGTGGTGGCCGGGGCGCTCGGCGGCGCGGCCCGTGTGGTGGGCGACGTCGTGCACACCGCCGCCCGGCTCCAGTCCCACGCGGAGGCGCACGAGATCCTCATCGGCGACGAGACCGCCCGGCTGGTGGGCGACGGTGTCCGCCTGGAGGCCGTGGCGCCGCTCACCCTCAAGGGCAAGCGGGACCCCGTGCCGGCCTGGCGGGTGCTCGGGCCACCCGACGGCGCCGGCCGGCAGGACCTGGTGCCGCTGGTCGGTCGCGACGCCGAACTGGGTCTGCTCCGGGCGGAGTTCACGGCGGTACGCTTCGAGCGCCGCAGCCGCCTCGTCACCGTCACCGGCCCCGCAGGCATCGGCAAGTCCCGCCTCCTCCGCGAATTCCTCCCCCCGGGCCCCGCCACGGCGGGCCCGGGCCAGGCGCGCCCTGCCCCAGCGGCTCCCGGGCCGGCGGGCCCCGGGCCGGCGGGCCCCGGGCCTGCCGGCGTCGGGCCTGGGGCTCCCGGACCCGCGGCGCCGCGACCCGGGACCTTCAGCGTGGCGCCTCCCGGGCCTGCCGGCCCCGGGCCTGCGGGCGTCGGACCCGGGCCGGCGGCTGCTGGACCTGCCGGCCCCGGTGCCGCTGCCGACGCGGATCCGGGACGCCGTTGCTCCGCGGAGACCGTGGTGCTGCGCGGCACCTGCCAGCCGTACGGGGCCGGGCTCGCGTATCGGCCGCTGGCCGAGGCGGTACGGTCCCTGCCCGGTGGCTGGGAGCAGGCCGTCGGCGCGCTGTCCGCCCTCCGGCCCAGCGCCGACCGCGCCGTCGCCGCCCTGGCCGTCGCCCTGGGTGTCCGCACCGAGAGCGGCCTCCCGGTGAGCGTGGACGAGATCGGCTGGGCCTTCCGGCGCCTGCTGGAGGCCCTGGGCCGGCGCGCCCCGACCGTCCTGGTGCTGGAGGACTGCCAGTGGGCGCAGCCCACCCTCCTCGACACGATCGGCGAACTCGCCCTCGGCGTGAGGGACACCGAGCTGCTGGTCGTCTGCGCCACCCGCGCGGAACCGGCCCCGGCCGACGCCGGCGCCGACGCGGAAGGACTTCGCGCGCACGCCGACCGGGCGGGCAGCGTCGCGGACGTGGTCCCCGCAGGTTCCCGTGGCGTGGGCCAGGAAGGAGCCCGGGCCCACGCGGACGGGGCGGGCCCGCCCGCGGAGGCGGGCCCGGTGACGGGCCGGGCCGGTGGGGAGCCTGGGGGATCAGGCGCCGCGCCGGTGGTGCCCGGGAGCCCGGGCGGGACCGGTTCGCCGGTGCGGCCTGCGGCAGGCCCCCGGACCCCGGGCGGGGGCGCCCCGGCCGGATGGTCCGCCGACGGCCCCCGCACCCTGCCGCTCGGGCCCCTGCGGCCGGTGGACACGCGGCGGCTCGTCGGGCTGCTCGCGGAGCGCGGGGAGGTGCGTGCCCAGGACGGGGCGCTGGAGCGGGTCGTCCGCGAGTGTGACGGGAATCCCCTCTTCGCCGAGCTCCTCCTGGAGAACCTGGCCGGTCACCGCCCCGTCGCCCAGGGCGTCCCCACCACCATCCGGGTGCTGCTCACCGCCTGGCTGGACCGGCTGCCGGCCACCGACCGCGCCGTACTGGAACGCGCGGCCGGCGTGGGCGGATCCTTCACCGCCGAGGACGTACGCGCCCTCGCCGCCGACGCGCCCGCGCTGACCCGGGAGGCCGTGGACGACGCCCTGGCCCGCCTCCTCGCCTCCCGCGTCGTCCACCCGTACGGGCCGCCCGGCGCCTACCGGTTCACCCGCATGCTGGCCCGCGACACCCTGTACGAGATGACCTCCAAGGCCCGGCGCGCCGCCTGGCACACCGTCCTCGCCGACCGGCTGGAGGCCCCGCCGCCCGGCGCGCCGGCCCCCGGCCCGGACGCGGAGGGCGACCTCGCCCACCACCTGGAGTCCGCCTGCCGGCTGCTCTCCGAGGCGGACCCGGGCGACCCCCGGCTGCCCGCCCTGACCGGCCGGGCGGCGCGCGCCCTCGTGGCCACCGGCTACCGGGCGCTGCACCGCCGCGACCTGCCCGCCGCCGTCTCGCTCATGGAGCGCGGCCGGGCGCTGACCCCGGACGGTGACCCCCAGCACCGGATCCTCGCCGTCCGCATCACCGACGCGTACGCCTCCCTGGGCCGGTGGGACAGCGCCCGCGAAGCCGTCGCGGAGGCCGAGCGCAGGAGCGCACGGGACACGGCGACCCGGGACACCTGCGCCGTGCTGCGGCAGCTGGTCGCCCTCCGCTCCGGCGCCCCGGCCGACGCGGACCCCGCGGGCCCGGCCCCGGCGCCGGACGACGACCTGACCTGGTGCCGGCTGCACCAGCTGACCTCCCTGCGCAGCTTCGCCGAGGGCCGGATCGGCGCCGCGGAGTCCGCCATGCGCGAGGCCCTGGCCCGGGCCCGCGGGCTGGGCGACGCGTACGAGGAGAACCGCATCCTCGCGTCGATCTGCGAGCTGACCCAGTGGTCGCCCACCCCCCTCACCCGGGCCGTCGCCCTCTGCGAGGAGCTGGCCCGGCGCTTCGACGGCGACCGCGGCCTGCTCGTGCCCGTCCTGCTGACCCGGGCCCGGCACCTCGCCCTGTCGGGCCGCGTGGACCGGGCCCGCGCGGACGTGGCCCTGGCCCGCCGGCACTCCGCCGACCTGGGGCTGACCCTCGGCGGCATCGCGGCCGACCAGACCGCGGGACTGGTCGAGTCGCTGGCCGGGGCGCACCCGGAGGCCGCCCGCCGCTACGACGCCGCCGCGGCCGGCCTCGGCGCCCTGGGCCAGACCACCACCGCGGGCACCCTGCGCCTGTACGCGGCCCGGGAGCGGTTCCGGGCCGGCGAGGGCGCCGCAGGGGCCGGCCGGGTGGCCGACGCCGCGCCCCACGTGGCCGACCCCGCGGGCCGGGTGCCCGACGCCGCCGTACTCGCCGAGCCCGACGACGGCCGCCCGCCCGAGACCCGCGCCCAGGCCGTCCGCCTCGCGCTGCTGGCCCGGGTCCGGGCCGCGGCCGGGGACCCCGGCGGGGCGGTCGAGGCCGTGGACCGGGCGCTGGCCACCCTGGACCGCACCGACGACCCGTGCCTGACCGGCGACGTGTGGTTCGAGGCCGCCCGGGCCCTGGACGACGCCGGGCACCCCGTACGCGCCCGGGCGGCGGCGCGGCGGGCGCTGGCCGTACTGACCGAGAAGGAGGCCGTCCTGCCCGCCGGGACGGTGCGCGCCTGGCTGGCCGAGCGAGAGGAGCACCGATGACCGACCCGCCGTGGAGACGGACGGCGAAGGCCTACACCCCCGGGGTGCCGGCCTGGGGGGCGATGACCAGGGCGGGCACGCTGGAGGAGTTCGCGGCCGTGCCGATGGCCGCGGTCTCGCCGGACTGGGCCTGGGGCGGGGCGGACGGCTCCGGGGTCCGCGTCTGCGTCGTCGACAGCGGCATCGAGGGCGGCCATCCGCTCGTCGGCCCGGTCGACCACGCGGTGACCGCCGTCGAGACCGCGGACGGCGGGGTGGACATGGCGGAGTGCGACCCCACGGACCACGCGGGCCACGGCACGGCCTGCGCGGGGGTGATCCGCTCGCTGGCCCCCGGCGTCTCCCTCACCTCCGTCCAGGTGCTCACCGACGGCAAGACGGGCAGCGGCCCGGCCCTGATCGCCGGCCTGTCCTGGGCCATCGACCGGAACTTCGACGTGATCAACCTGAGCCTGGCGACGACCCGGCCCGCCCTCACGGCCGAACTGCACGAACTGGTGGACCGCGCCTACTTCCGCCGCTGCACGCTCGTCGTCTCGGCGCACAACCGGCCGGTGCCCAGCTACCCCTGGTCCTTCTCCTCCGTGATCTCCGTCGCGAGCCACGACGAGGACGACCCGATGACCTACTACTACAACCCCTCGCCGCCCGTGGAGTTCCACGCCCGCGGGCTGCGCGTCCCCGTGGCCTGGCCCGGCGGCGGCACCATCCGGTCGACCGGCAACAGCTTCGCCGCTCCGCACATCTCGGGGCTGTGCGCGCTGATCCTCGGCAAGCACCCCTGGCTCACCCCGTTCCAGCTCAAGACGGTCCTGTTCCTCTGCGCCGGGAACATGGCCGGTCGACTTGGAGGTGCGCATGACACTGCCAGCTGACGCCGAGACGCCCACGGAGCGCCGCCTGCTCCAGTCCATCGTCGAGGTCGCGCGCCACGCCTTCGGCGCGGCCGCCTCCTCCATCTTCCTCGTCGACCCCGAGGCCGGGGACCTGGTCTTCGAGGCCGTGGCGGGGGAGGGCGACGACCACCTGATCGGCACGCGCTTCCCCGCGGGCACCGGCATCGCCGGGTGGGTGGCGGCCTCCGGGCAGTCGATGCTCGTCGACGACCTCCGCGACTCCAAGCACTTCTCCGGAGAGGCGGCCGAGTCCACCGGATACGTGCCCAACAGCATCATGGCGGCACCCCTGTTCAGCGAGGACGCCTGCATCGGCGTCCTGGAGGTGCTGGACCGCGGGGCGGGCGGCGCGCGCGAAATGGCCGACGTGGAGCTGCTCGACCTGCTCGCCGACCAGGCCGCCATCGGCCTGGAACTGCTGACCAGGCTGCGCGCCACCGGCCCCAGCCGGCGCTCCGACACGGCGCTGCGGCTGCTGGAGATGGCGGAGTCGCTGCTGGCCGGCTCCCATGGCTGAGCGCTGCGTCCTGCTGCTCAGCAGACGCGGCGACCGGGAGGCCGGCGAGGTGGCCGCCCTGCTCCGCAGGATCGGCGTACCGGTCCACCGCCTCGACGCGGACGGCCTGGCCGGCGTCGGGGCGGTGGTCGGACCCGACGGGGAGCTGACGCTCGGCGGCCGGCGCCTCGCCCCGACCGTCACCTGGCTGCGGCACTTCTCGCTGCGCGCGGCGCCGGCCGGCGGCCCGCCCGGCGGGCGCATGGTCCACCGCGACGCGTGGACCGCGCTCGCCCGGCAGATCGCCCTCGCCTCCCCGGCCGCCATCGGCACCACCGACCCCGGCCAGCTGACCCAGCGGGCCCGGGCCCGCGCCCTCGGCCTGCGCACCCCGCGGAGCCTGGTCACCACCGACCCGGCGGCCGCCGCCGCCCTGCTCCCGGCCCCGCGCTACGTCCTGAAGGTCCTGGACCGGCACGTCGTGGAGCCCGAGCCCGGCCGGCTCGCCTGGTACCTGCCCCGGGTGCTGGACCGCGGGTCCCTCGCGGCCGGCCTGCCCGGCCTGCCGCCCGGCACCCCCCTCGTGCTCCAGGAGTACGTCGCGCACGACACCGAGCTGCGGGTGTACCTCGCCGGGCAGGAGGTGCACGCCTTCGAGGTCGCCAAGGACGACCCGCGGGACATCTGGGACCGCCCCGAGGCCGTCGGCGTGCGGCACGTCCCCGCCCCGCCCGCCGTGGCCGCGGCCGCCCGCGCGCTGGCCGGCGCCTGGGGCCTGGTCTACGGCGCCTTCGACTTCCTCTCCGACCGCGGCGAACCGGTCTTCCTGGAGGTGAACGCGCACGGCGACTGGCACTGGTTCGAACGCAAGGCCGGCGTGGACGCCGTCACCCGGGCCGCCGTGCGCGCCGTACGGGACCTGCACCGGAACGCGCTGGGACGGGCCCGCACGGCGCCCGTCGACCTGCTCTCCTTCCTCGGCGCGGGCGCCCCGGCCGGCCCGCCCCCGGCCTGATCCGCCGGGCGCGGGGATGCGGAATCGGTGCACCGGACGCTCGAATCGAGCGCTGATGCCTCCCCTTGCCACCGAATCGATCGCGTGTTTCGATGGTCCCGCAGTCCTGAACCAGAGGAGGTGGGCGCCGTGGACGACACCGACCGCGCGATCCTGCGGGAACTCCAGACCGACGGGCGGATCCCGTACGCCGAGCTGGGTCCCAAGGTGGGCCTCTCGCCCTCCGCCGCCCGGCAGCGGCTCCAGCGGCTGATCGACACCAAGGTCGTGCAGGTCGTCGGCGTCACCGACCCCATGGCCAGGGGGCGCCAGGCCATGGCGCTGCTCGGGGTCCGCGTCGACGGCGACCCCCGCGCCGTCGCGGACGAACTCGCGCGGTACGACGAGATCGTCTACACCGTGCTGACCGCCGGGACCTACGACCTCTTCGCGGAGCTCGTGTGCCGCCGCCCGCAGGACGTCCTGGACTTCGTCAACGACGCCGTACGCCCGATCGAGGGCGTCGCGCAGGTGGACAGCTTCCCGTACTTCGGGATCCACACCCACCGCTTCCTCTGGGACGTCGACTGACCGCACCCGCGCCCCGGCCCCCGTCACCCCCTCCCAGCCCGTGCCCCGCCCCGCCCCGCGACAGTCCAGGAACCCGGCATGACGCACGCCCCGTCCACCTCACCGGACGCCCCGTCCACCCCCACCGTCGACTTCTTCGCCCACGAGGCGCTGCCCGCACCCCAGGTGACGGCCGGTCAGGCACAGCGCGCCGCCGCGGACCGCTTCGGCGTGACCGCCCGGGCCGAGTCCCTGGGCAGCCAGCAGGACGCCAACTTCCTGCTCCGCCACCCCGACGGCACCCCGCTCGCCGTCCTCAAGGCCGCCAACGCCGCCTTCAGCGCCGCCGAACTCGACGCCCAGGACACCGCCGCCGACCTGATCGCCGCCACCCGCGCCGACCTGCGGGTGGCCACCGTCCTGCGCGACGGCCACGGACAGCGGCGGACCACCACCCTCGACACCCCCGACGGCCCGGTCACCGCCCGGCTGCTGCGCCACCTGCCGGGCGGCACCCTCTCGGGCCGCCGCCACCTCTCCCCGCGCACCGTCGCGGCCATGGGCCGGGTCGCCGGCCGGGTCTCCACCGCGCTGCGCGCCTTCCGGCACCCGGGCCTGGACCGCGTCCTCCAGTGGGACCCGCAGTACGCCGACCGCGTCGTCGCCCTGCTCGCGCCCCACGTGCCGGACGCGGAGCGGCGCCGGGCCGTCGAGGAGGCCACCCGGGAGGCCTGGGCCGACGTACGCGAGGTGGCCGGCCGGCTGCCGCGACAGGCCGTCCACCTCGACCTCACCGACGACAACCTCGTCCGCGCCCCCGGGCACCCCGTACCCCTCCCCGACGGCATCATCGACTTCGGCGACCTGACCACCAGCTGGGCCGTCGCCGAACTCGCCGTCACCCTCTCCTCGCTGCTCCACCACGACGGCATGGAGCCCCACCACGTCCTGCCCGCCGTCCGCGCCTTCCACGAGGTCCGCCCGCTGTCCGCCGAGGAGGCCGCGGCGCTGTGGCCCCTCGTCGTCCTGCGCGCCGCCGTCCTCGTCGTGAGCGGCCGGCAGCAGGCCGCCGTCGACCCCGGCAACGCCTACGCGCTGGCCGCCCTCGACCGCGAGTGGCGCATCTTCGAGCAGGCCACCGCCCTGCCGTCGGCCGTGATGGCCGGACTGCTCAAGACCGCCCTCGGGCTGGCGGACACCCCGATGCCCGGCCCGGCCGGCCGCCTCGTGGAGCACCCGGACGCCTCCGGCGCCGTCCTGCTCGACCTCTCCGCGGAGGCCGACGGCATGGACCACGGCGCCTGGCAGGAGGAGGGAACCGAGGACCGGCTCGCCGCCGCCCTGCTCGCCGCCGGCGCCCCCGCCGTGGCCACCGCGTACGGACGGCCCCGGCTCAGCCGCACCCCGGTGCTCGCCGCGGAGTCGCCCGCCACGGTGCCGACCGGCACCGACCTGTGGCTCGCCGGCCCCGCCGTACTCCGGGCACCCTGTGACGCCGAGACGCTCCGCGCCGTACCGGGCCGCCTCGAACTCGCCTGCGGGGACCACGTACTGGGGCTGGTGCTGCCCGGCGCGGTCCGCCCCGCCCCCGCCCCGGGCTCACAGGTGCGCGCCGGGGACCTCCTCGCCGCCCTCCCCGCCGGTGCGCGGCTCCACCTCAGCCTCACCCGGACCGGCGCCCCCGAGGTCCCGGCCCTGGTCCGGCCCGAGTACGCGGCCGGCTGGCTCGCCCTCACCTCCGACCCGGCACCCCTGCTCGGCCCCGGCGCCCCGGCCCGGGACGGCGGCCCGGACCGGGACGGCACCCCGGACCCGGACGGCGGCCCGGACCCGCTCGCCCCGGAGGCGGACCGCGGCCGGGACCTGCTGGCCCGGCGCGGCGCCGCCTTCGCCGAGGTCCAGGAGCACTACTACGACGCGCCGCCGCGCATCGAGCGCGGCTGGCGGCACCACCTGCTGTCCACCGACGGCCGCGCCTACCTCGACATGGTCAACAACGTCACCCCGCTCGGCCACGCCCACCCCGGCGTCGAGCGGGCCGTCACCCGCCAGCTCCGCCGCCTCAACACCAACTCCCGCTTCCACTACGCCTCCGTGGTCGAGTTCGCCGAACGGCTCGCCGGGCTGCTGCCCGACCCCCTCGACACCGTCTTCCTCGTCAACTCCGGGTCCGAGGCCGTCGACCTGGCGCTGCGGCTGGCCACCGGAGCCGCCGGCCGGCCCGACGTCGTCGCGCTGCGCGAGGCGTACCACGGCTGGACCTACGCCTCCGACGCCGTCTCCACCTCCCTCCAGGACAACCCCAACGCCCTGGACAGCCGCCCCGACTGGGTGCACACCGTCGACTCGCCCAACCCCTACCGCGGCCGCCACCGCGGCGCCGCCTCGGCCGCGTACGCCCCCGAGGCGGTCCGCGTGATCGACGGACTGGCCGCCGCCGGCCGGGCGCCCGCCGCCTTCCTCAGCGAGACGTACTACGGCAACGCGGGCGGCGTCGCCCTCCCCGACGGCTACCTGGCGCAGGTGTACGCGGCCGTGCGCCGGCACGGCGGACTGGCCGTCGCCGACGAGATCCAGGTCGGCTACGGGCGCCTGGGCCACTGGTTCTGGGGCTTCGAACAGCAGGGCGTGGTGCCGGACGTGGTGTGCGTGGCCAAGGCCATGGGCAACGGCCACCCCCTCGGCGCCGTGATCACCTCGAAGGCGGTGGCCGCCCGCTACCGCGACCAGGGCTACTTCTTCTCCTCCACCGGCGGCAGCCCCGTCTCCAGCGTCGCCGGCCTCACCGTCCTCGACGCCCTGCGCGACGAGGACCTCCAGGGCAACGCGGTACGGACCGGGGCCCGCCTGAAGGACGGGATGCGCGCCCTCGCCGGCCGCCACCCCGCCATCGGCGCCGTCCACGGCTCGGGCCTCTACCTCGGTCTGGAACTCGTCCGCGACCGCGACACCCTGGAGCCCGCCACCGAGGAGACCGCCGAGCTGTGCGACCGCATGCTCGAACTCGGCGTCGTCGTCCAGCCCACCGGCGACCACCTCAACATCCTCAAGATCAAGCCGCCGCTGTGCATCGACGCCCCCGCGGCGGACTTCTTCCTGGGCGCGCTCGACCGTGCCCTCGGCGAGCTCGGGAACCGGGAGGACTGAGGCCCGGGGGACCGGCTCCGGGCGGGGTGGCCGCCGGCACGTGCGGGACAAGGGCAACCGGCCCCCGGACAAGGGGTGTTGGCGCTCTTGCGGGGGATGCGGGACCGCTGCCAGGGTCGGGGGCAGCGGTCGACCCCCCCCACCCGTGCCCGCCGTTCGCGGCGTATCCCCACCGGAGCATCCGTGTCCCGAGGAACTACGCGCGTCAACCCGCTGCCCGCCTGGGCCTCCTTACTCCTCCGCATCGCCGCGCTCGCGGCCGCCCTCGCCTCCCTCGCCTCCCTCGTCCTCTTCGCGCCCGGCACCCAGCCCGCCCAGGCCGCCCCCGCCTGCGGCGTGCTCAGCGGCGGCGCCGCCCCCGAGGCGGTCCGCGCCGTCGACTCCGCCTGCGCCCAGATCGGCACCCCGTACTCCTGGGGCGGCGGCCACGGGAGCCGGCCCGGCCCCTCGTACGGCATCTGCGACCCGGCCAACGGCGCCCCGAACGACTGCAACGTCAAGGGCCTCGACTGCTCCGGCCTGGTCCGGTACGCCTACTACCTCGCGGTCGGCACCGACGTCATCAACGGCACGACCCACACCCAGTGGCCCAGCTCCCGTGCCGTGGCCCGCTACCACCGCGCCGACGGCACCGCGCCCCTGCTCCCCGGCGACCTGGTGTTCTTCGGCGGATCCCCGTCCACCATCCACCACGTCGCGGTCTACCTCGGCCAGGGCTGGATCGCCGAAGCCCCGTACTCCGGCGGGTACGTCCGCGTCGCCGCGCTGTCCGCGCACTCCGACTACTACGGCGCCATCCGCCTCTACGGCCAGGGCGGCGGCACCACCGACCCGCCCGGCACCTA
The DNA here is from genome assembly GCF_044759225.1 of Streptomyces sp. NPDC101132. Classification (NCBI taxonomy): domain Bacteria; kingdom Bacillati; phylum Actinomycetota; class Actinomycetes; order Kitasatosporales; family Streptomycetaceae; genus Streptomyces; species Streptomyces sp. NPDC101132. Next base: position 629,971 of record NZ_JBIVYX010000001.1, on the reverse strand, counting down.
CTGGGTGGACACCTTCGCCAACGCCCCGGTCCACGCCTCGCCGACCAGCACGGCCGGTACGGGCACGCTGTACGCGGGGACGAACTACGTGTTCTGCAAGGCGTGGGGGCGGGAGGTGTCGAGTGGGGGTGCGTTCAACCACTGGTGGCTGAAGACGGATCCGGACGTGGGTCCGGCGGGCCAGTGGGTGTCGGCGTACTACCTCTCGCGGTGGGGCAACGACGTGGCCAAGGACAACAACGGCACCGTCATCCCCGACTGCTGACCCGGCCCACCGGACCGGCCCGCACGGATCCGCCGTGCAGGAAGCGGACCCGGACCGCGCCGTGCTGCTCACCGCGGTGCCGGCCGGCGGCCGGGCCCTGGCCGGGCCGCCGCCGCACCGGCTGCTGGCGCCGGTACCGCACGCGGACCTCGTCAGGGCCACCCTCGCGGGCGTCCCGGGACTGCTCGACGACCTCGACGGCGACACCCGCACCGTCCGCCTCACCCTCGCCCGCGTCTGGTGCACCGCAGGGCCGCGGCTGCCCTCCGTTGGGCGGCGCTCCGTGCGGGTGGACCCGGGGCGACGGGGCCGGGGCGGGTCTCCGTACGGGTGGACCGGGACGCGGAGGGTGCATCCGGGGGGCGGGGACCGGAAGAAGTACGGGTGGCCAGTTCATCGGCCCCCGGGCGCGGCGGAAGGTCCGGCGGGGGCCCGTCCTCAGGAAGCGGTGCCATGAGCGTCTCGGTCGTGCTGTTCACCTCGGACCTCCGGGTCCACGACCACCCGCCGCTGCGGGCCGCGCTGAGCTCCGCCGACGAGGTCGTGCCGCTCTTCGTACGGGACCCCGCGGTGGACCGGGCCGGCTTCGCCGCCCCCAACCGGCTCGCCTTCCTCGCCGACTGCCTGACCGACCTCGACGCCGGGCTGCGCAGCCGCGGCGGCCGCCTCGTGGTCCGCACCGGCGACACGGCGGCCGAGGTGCTCGCGGTGGTGCGGCGGACCGGCGCGGCCGAGGTGCACGTGGCCGCCGGGTACACCGCCTACGCCCGGCGCCGGGAGGAGGACCTGCGCCGTGTGCTGGCGGACGAGGACTGCCGGCTCCGTGTCCACGACGGCGTCTCCACCGTGCTGCCGCCCGGCGAGGTCACGCCGCAGGGCTCCGACCACTTCGCCGTGTTCACCCCGTACCACCGCCGCTGGGAGGTCACCCGGCCCCGCGAACCGCTCGCCGCGCCCCGGGCGGTACGGGTGCCGGACGGCCTGGACGGCGACCCCGTACCCGTCCGCGCCGCCGTGGCCTCCGTGTCCGAGGGGCTCGCCGCCGGGGGCGAGGGCGAGGGCCGCAAGCGCCTCATCGGCTGGCTGTCGCGGCACGCCGACGAGTACGAGGAGCGGCACGACGACCTCGCCGGCGACGCCACCTCCCGGCTCTCCCCGTACCTGCACTTCGGCGCGGTGTCGCCCGCCGAGGCCGTGCACCGGGCGCGGGCGCGCGGCGGCGCCGGCGCCGAGGCCTTCGTACGGCAGCTGTGCTGGCGGGACTTCCACCTCCAGGTGCTGGCCGCCCGGCCGGACACCGCAACGGCGGACTACCGGCCGCGCCACGACCGCTGGCGCAGCGGGAAGCGGGCGGAGGAGGACCTCACCGCCTGGCGGGAGGGCCGCACCGGGTACCCCGTCGTGGACGCGGCGATGCGGCAGCTCGCCCACGAGGGCTGGATGCACAATCGGGGACGGCTGATCGCCGCCTCCTTCCTCACCAAGACCCTCTACCTGGACTGGCGGGAGGGCGCCCGGCACTTCCTCGGCCTGCTCGCCGACGGCGACGTCGCGGAGAACCAGCTGAACTGGCAGTGGGTGGCCGGCACCGGCACCGACACCCGTCCCCACCGGGTGCTCAACCCCGTGCTCCAGGGCAAGAAGTACGACCGGTACGGCGCCTACGTACGCCGCTGGGTGCCCGAACTGGCCGACGTACCGGTGGCGCTGGTCCACGAGCCGTGGCGGCTGGACCCGTCGGACCGGGCGGAGCGCGGCTACCCCGAGCCCATCGTGACCCTGGCGGACGGCCTGGCCCGCTTCCGGGAGGCGCGGGGGCGGGACTGACGGGCGCCGGGGCTCACCGGGGCCGGGACGGACGGGCGCCGTTAGCGGCGGGTGCCGGGACCGGCGGGTCCGGCGGCGACGGGTCCGGGCTGACCGGCCCGGACCGACGGGCCAGGGCTGACCGGGGCGGGGGCGGCCTGACGGGGGCGGGCCCCCGCCGACGCGGCCGGAACTGCGAAACGCTGCACGATCGCTGCGGCTGGTCGGGGGCGGGCCACAGCCCGGAGCCTGGAGGCGCCGGAGGGTTGGTCCCCCGGCGGATTCCACCCGGGAGGAAGGCCGCCCACGCCATGGCCGTGCTACATGCCGATCACGCCGTCGAAGCGGGTGCGGGTGCGCCCCCGGCCATCGTCCCGCCCGTGGCCCCGGTCCCGCCCGTGGCCCCGGTCCCGCCCGTGGACCCGGACCCGGCCGGGCCCCCGCCCACCGACGAGGACATCGGCCGCGGGCTGCGCGGCGGGGACGAGCGGTGCCTGGCCGAGGCCTACCGGCGCTGGGGCGGTCTCGTACACGCCCTCGCGGCCCGCGTCCTGGGCGACGCCCGGGAGGCCGAGGACGTGACCCAGCAGGTGTTCCTCGCCGCATGGCGCGGCCGCGCCGGGTACCGGCCGGAGCGCGGGCCCGTCGCCGGCTGGCTGGTGGGCATCGCCCGGCACACCACCGCCGATGCCCTCGCCGCCCGCACCCGGCGCCGCGAACTGGTCGCCGCGGCCGGCGCCGCCCTGCCGCCGAGCGAGGACCTGGCCGAGGGGCCGGAGCAGGTGCTGAACCGGCTGCTGGTGACCCGCGAGCTGGCCCGTCTGCCGTACGACCAGCGGGCCGTCCTGACCCTCGCCTACTTCGGCGACCTGACCCAGGCCCAGATCGCCCACCGGACGGGCCTGCCGCTCGGCACGGTCAAGAGCCACGCCCGCCGCGGCCTGCACCGGCTCCGCACCTGCCTGCCGGCCGCGGACGTCTGACCGGGGGGCCGGCCGCGGGAGTCCGGGCCCGGGTCAGGGATAGAGCGCGGTGAGGAGGGCGAGGGCCTCGTGCAGGGAGGCCGGGCGGGCCAGGCCGGGGTCGGGGGCGCGCCCCGCCCAGCCGGGACCGGCCAGCGCCACCAGGGGGCGGGTCCTGGCTCCCCGTACCCCGAAGGCGGTGCCGGCGACGTGCCGGGCCAGCGCGTGGCTCGCGGTGGACCTGGCCTGGGACCACAGCACCACCGCCGCGGGCCCGGTACGCCGTACCGCCGCGTCCAGCGCCTCGGGCGGCACGGCCGCGCCGAGCATCCGGACCGGCACCCCGCGCGCCGCGAGCCCCGCCGCGAGGGCCTCCAGGGGAAGCGTGTGCTGCTCGGCCGGCACACAGGCCAGCAGCACGGGCGGGGCGCCGGGCACGGCGGCCGGAACGCCCGGCCCGCCCACGGGCAGCGCGCGGCGCAGGGCGGTCGAGACGTGCCAGGACAGCAGGTGCTCGACTTCCACGTAACGGTCCCCGGAGGACTCCCACCTGCGCCCCACCGCGTGGAGGGCGGGCACCATCACCTCCTCCCAGGCGGCGACCAGACCGTGCCGCTCCACGAAGTCGCCCAGCAGGGCGTCGAGGGCGGGCCCGTCGAGCCGTACGGCCGCCCGGGCCAGCCCCCGCAGCTGCCGTCGGGCCTCCTCGGCGGGAGTGGCTCCGGCGGGCGGGGGCGCGCCGGGCGCCGGAGTGTGCGGCGGGAGCGGCAGGCCGGCTCCTCCGGCGGTGCCGGGAGCGGCCGGACCTGCCCCCGGCGTCGTGCTCGCCGTCGGGGCGGCGGGCCCGGATCCGCCCGCCACCGGACCGCCCTGCGGAACGGTCCGGTGGGGCCCCGCAGCGGTGTCGGGAGCGGGCGTGCCGGCCGCCGGAGGGGTGCCCGAGGCAGGGCCGGCGGCCCCGGCGGCCGAACCGCCCGTGGGCTCGGGCCGGTCGGTCCGCGGGGTGCTGCCGGGGGTGGTCGTGCCGTCCGCAGCGGAGCCGTCGGCGGCCCCGGAGGCGTGTGTCGCCCAACCGCCGGACGGGCCGGGCGGGCTGGTCCGCGCTGCGTCACCGGGAGCGGGGGTACCGCCGTCCGGTGCCGGGCCGCCGGACGCGGCCGGGTCTCCGGGGGCCGGCCCGGGTGCCGGCGGGGCCGCGTCGCCCGGCCGGGCGGGCGGGGGTACGGGGCGGCCGTGCCCCGTGTGGACGGCGCCCGCGGCGGTGCGCGCAGCCCGGGCCGCCTCGGCCGGGGGCACCCCCGAGGCCGTCAGCCGGCACATCTCCGCCAGCATCGCGATGTCGGCCGGGGTCCAGCGGCGGTGCCGGCCGTCCTCCCGGGCGGCCGGGCCCAGCCCGTACCGGCGGTCCCAGGAGCGCAGGGTGGTGGGGGAGACGCCGAGGCGCCGGGCCACCGCACCGGTGGTGAGACCGGGCGCCGGGCCGGGCGGGGGCGTCGCGTCGGACGTGCCGGACATGAGCCCGAGTCTACGGGCGCGGAACGTCACACGAACGGTGCACCCGTCGTCCCGGGACCGGTCAGCAGACCCAGCAGGGTGCGGCGGAGCAGCGCCTCGGCGGCGGGGGAGGGGCGGCCCGCGATGCCCGAGCGGAACAGGGCCGCCCCTTCCACCGCCATCACGAACACCTCGGCCCGCGCCCGGGCCTCCTCGGCGCCCACCGCGGGCGCGTGGACCCGTACGAAATCGGCCACGTGCCCCGCGTACCGCCCGTAGAAGGCGGCGACCGAGGCCGCGGCGGCCGCGTCGTGGGCGGCCATCGCCCACACCTCGGTGAACAGCCGCACCAGGGGCAGCTCACCGTGATCGCCGAGCACGGCGTCCAGTGCGACGGCGACGCCGCCGCCGTCCGCCCCCGCGGCCGGGTCCGCGACCGGCCGGGCCGCGCCCGATGCCCGGGGCGCGTCCGATGACCGGGCCGAGCCCGTTGCCCCGGTGGGGCCTGATGCCCCGGTGGGGCGAGTTGCCGCGGCCGGGCCTGATGTGCCCGCCGGGCCCGATGCCCCGGCGGGCATGGGGGCCCCGGCCCCCTCCGCCGCGTCCGTCGCCTCCACCTCACCCCCCGCACCCGCCGCGTCGGCCGGGTCCGTCGCATCCGTCGCGTCCGCCCCGGCCGGGCTTGCCAGGGCGGCGACGCGGTGCAGGGCCGCGGTCAGGATGCGGTCCAGCAGCGCCGCGAGGAGGTCGGCACGGGACGGGAAGTAGTACTGGAGGTGGCCGAGGCGGACGCCTGCCGCGTCGGCCACCGCGCGCAGGGTCAGCTCGGATCCGCCCGAGGCGGAGAGGATCCCCTCGGCGGCGTCCAGCACGGCGGCCCGCCGCTGCGCGCCCTTGGCGGTGGCCCGCCCGGGGCCGGCCGTCCGCGGACGGCCGGCGCTCCGTGCCGGGCCGTCCGTACCGGCCCTTCCCGGGCGGTCCGTACCGGGAAGGGCCGCGCGGACGGCAGCCCCCGCCGGGCACGCCGGAGCACCGGCCGGCCGTGCCGGGCCGCCCGCGCCGGGGCGGTCGCCCTCCGGCGTGCCGGCGCGCGGCGTGCCGTCCGGCACCGGGCCCCCTGCCCTGTCGTCCGGCGCCGGGCCACCCGCCCCGGCGTGCGGGACCGCGCCCCCCACCCCGGCGTGTGGCGCGGGGCTCGCCGTCCGCGGGGCGGCGGGCGGCCGCTGCGCGGCGCCGGCCGGGAGCGCCGCGGCGTCGGGGGCGCCGGGGCGCCGCTGCACGGCACCGGCCGGGGGCGGGGCGGGGTCCGGTGCGCCGGGGCGCGTGGGGTCCGAGGTCATGACGGGGTGTCCTCGCGTTCGATCACGACGCCTTCCGCGGCCAGGGAGGCCAGGGCGGACGCCGGGTCCGGGTGCTGTTCGGGGAAGGCGAGCCCCGACGGGGGCGGTGCGCCGTCCGTGCCCAGGATCCGGCGCAGGCCCAGCAGGGCGCCGACCGCGGTGAGGTGGGCCTGGCCGCGCGGGTCCGTGAGCGTCGCCGTAAGGGTCCGGCCCCCGTGGCGCACGTCCACCCGCATCCGGGCCGTGCCGCCCTCGCCCGGCGAGTACAGCAGCGCCCGGCGGACCGGCGCCCAGCGCGGCCCGGCTCCCCACCGGAAGAACCCGGTCCCGCGTACGGCGAGCAGGGCCCGGGTCGCCGCCGCGGAGCCGAAGCCGATGCGGGTGGCGGCGGTGGCCGCGCCCAGCGTCAGGGGGAGGGTGTACTGCTCCGGGGTGTCGATCCGGGCCACCCGTACCGGCCTGCCGCCGACCGCCACCGTACGGACCTCCGTGAGCGGCACGGCCGGCCGGGGGCGACCGTCCTCGGCCACCTCGAAGTCCACCCCGAGCCGGTCCATGAAGTCCACCGAATCCGCCCCGGCCCGGTCGGCCGGGTCCCACCGCACCGCGACCTCCACCTCCGTGGCGCCGCCCAGCTCCGCCGCGAGCGCCGCGGCCACGAGGCTGCTGACCCCGCCCATCCACGCGGACGACAGCAGCACGGGCGAGGCCGGCCGGCGCAGCGCGACCAGTGCCGCGGCGCGCTGGAGGCGGGCGGTCCAGCGGGTGATGTCCACGTACGGGACGCCTCCGGCGAGGGCCGCGCCCAGCACCCGGTCCGCGGGGTCGTTGACCGCGCCCACCACCGCCCGCACCCCGGCACGGAAGGGCGCCGGGTCCGCGAGGTCCCAGGCCCGGACCTCACCGCCGAGCCGCGCGGCCAGCTCCGCCCCGCGCTCCGGGGTGCGGCCGGTGAGGAGGACCGGGGCGATGCCGGCGGCCCGCTCGGCGAGGGCGGCGCCGACCGTGCCGTAGCCCCCGGTGATCAGCACCGGGCCCCGCGGGTCGTACCGCAGGTCATCCCCGCACCCGGCGGGGGCGGCGGCAGAGGCGTGCGCAGGCGCGGCCGCCGAGGCGGCGGCGACGTCGGGGTCCGGGGCGCGTTCCGCGCGGTCGTCCGTCATGCCGACGACTTTATAGGTCGGTCGACCTAAAAACAGTGCCGTCTCGCCCCTTGATCGGGACAAGGGGGGATTCGCGTGGGCCGCCGGCCCGGATCCTCGACCGGATCTCAGGCCGGGCCACTGTCGAGAGGGGCCCGATCACGAGATATCTTGATGTCAAGCAATGTTGCAGACGCAGAACGCAGACGTGGAGCGGAGCACCCTGGTGACTGACTCGACCATCATCTACACCCACACCGACGAGGCCCCGGCCCTGGCGACGTACTCGTTCCTGCCGGTGATCCAGGCGTACGCCTCGACGGCCGGTGTGACGGTGGAGACGCGCGACATCTCCCTGGCGGGCCGGATCATCGCCAGCTTCCCCGAGCGTCTCGAGGAGGGCCAGCGCATCGCCGACGCGCTCGCCGAGCTCGGCGAGCTGGCGAAGACCCCCGAGGCCAACATCATCAAGCTGCCGAACATCTCGGCCTCGATCCCGCAGCTCAAGGCCGCGATCGCGGAGCTCCAGGGCCAGGGCTACGCGCTGCCGGACTACCCGGACGACCCGAAGACCGACGAGGAGCGCGACATCCGCGCCCGCTACGACAAGGTCAAGGGCAGCGCCGTCAACCCGGTCCTGCGCGAGGGCAACTCCGACCGCCGCGCGCCCGGCTCGGTCAAGAACTACGCCAAGACCCACCCGCACCGCATGGGTGCCTGGACGGCCGACTCCAAGACCGAAGTCGCCACCATGGGCGTGAACGACTTCCGTTCCACCGAGAAGTCCGCGGTCATCCCCGCCGACGGCAGGCTGCGCATCGAGCACGTCGCCGCCGACGGCGCCGTGACCGTGCTGCGCGAGTCGGTCCCGGTCCTCGCCGGCGAGGTCGTCGACGCGTCCGTCATGCGCGTCGCCGCCCTCCGCGAGTTCCTGACCGCGCAGGTCGCCCGCGCCAAGGCGGAGGGCGTGCTGTTCTCCGTACACCTCAAGGCCACGATGATGAAGGTCTCCGACCCCATCGTCTTCGGCCACGTGGTCCGCGCGTTCTTCCCGCAGACCTTCGCCAAGTACGGCGAGGTCCTCGCCGGCGCCGGCCTCTCCCCGAACGACGGCCTCGGCGCCATCCTCGGCGGCCTCGCCGCGCTGCCCCAGGGCGACGAGATCAAGGCCTCCTTCGACGCCGAGATCGCCGAGGGCCCGGCCCTCGCGATGGTCGACTCCGACAAGGGCATCACCAACCTGCACGTGCCGTCCGACGTCATCGTCGACGCCTCGATGCCGGCCATGATCCGCACCTCCGGCCACATGTGGGGCCCGGACGGCCAGGAGGCCGACACCATCGCCGTCCTGCCGGACAGCTCCTACGCGGGCGTCTACCAGGCCGTCATCGAGGACTGCAAGGCGCACGGCGCCTTCGACCCGGCCACCATGGGCTCCGTCCCGAACGTCGGCCTGATGGCGCAGAAGGCCGAGGAGTACGGCTCCCACGACAAGACCTTCGAGATCGCCGCGGCCGGCACCGTCCGCGTCGTCGACGCCGAGGGCAACACCGTCCTGGAGCAGGAGGTCGCCGAGGGCGACATCTTCCGCGCCTGCCAGACCAAGGACCTGCCGATCCAGGACTGGGTCAAGCTGGCCGTCACCCGCGCCCGCGCCACCGGCGACCCGGCCGTGTTCTGGCTGGACGAGACCCGCGCCCACGACGCGCAGCTGATCGAGAAGGTCAACGCGTACCTGCCGCAGCACGACACCGAGGGCCTGACCATCAAGGTCCTGTCCCCGGTCGAGGCCACCAAGTTCTCCCTGGAGCGCATCCGCCGCGGCGAGAACACCATCTCCGTCACCGGCAACGTGCTGCGCGACTACCTGACCGACCTCTTCCCGATCCTGGAGCTGGGCACCAGCGCCAAGATGCTGTCGGTCGTCCCGCTGATGGCGGGCGGCGGCCTCTTCGAGACGGGCGCCGGCGGCTCCGCCCCGAAGCACGTCCAGCAGCTGGTCAAGGAGAACTACCTGCGCTGGGACTCGCTCGGCGAGTTCTTCGCCCTGGCGGCCTCCTTCGAGCACCTGGCCACCACCACGGGCAACGCCCGCGCCCAGGTCCTGGCCGACACCCTCGACCGCGCCACCGGCACCTTCCTCAACGAGGACAAGTCGCCGACCCGTCGCGTCGGCGGCATCGACAACCGCGGCAGCCACTTCTACCTGGCCACCTACTGGGCCCAGGAGCTGGCCCGGCAGACCGAGGACGCCGAGCTCGCCGAGGCCTTCGCCCCGCTGGCGAAGACCCTCACCGAGGCCGAGCAGACCATCGTCGAGGAGCTGAACTCGGTCCAGGGCTCCCCGGCCGAGATCGGCGGCTACTACCAGCCCGACCCGGCCAAGGCGGCGGCCGTGATGCGCCCGTCGGCCACCTTCAACCAGGCGATCGCCTCGCTCGCCTGAGTCTGAGGACCCCGCGTCCCGCCCCGGTCGGCCCCGTGCCGGCCGGGGCGGACCCGTGTCCGGACCCGGCCGCCCCCCGCCCGACGCGCCCGCTTCCCCCCGCGTCTCCCGGCCGCCTCCCGCGCGTCCCCCGGCCGCTTCCCCCCGCGTCCCCGGCCGCTGCCCCCGCCTCTTCCCACCACCTCCGCGCAGTTAACGCCCATTAACCAACAGAACCGGTCAATTGGGCCCCCGCCGCAGGTCGGAGCAGGTCCGGAGGGCCTCCGGAGAGGGGAAGGTCACACGCGCGGCCTCTCATGGCACTGAGTGCCTTTCCCCTAGCATCCAGGGCATGACGGTTCTGCCCGATGACGGGCTCTCGCTCGCAGCCGAGTTCCCGGACGCCACCCACGACGAGTGGCAGCGCCTGGTGGAAGGCGTGCTGCGCAAGGCGGGCAAGGACGTGTCCGGCGACGCCGCCGAGCAGGCACTGGCGACCGCGCTGGACGACGGACTCACCGCCCGCCCCCTCTACACGCCCCGCGACACCGCACCCGCCACCGGGTACCCGGGCTTCGCGCCGTTCGTCCGCGGCGGCCGGCCCGTCGGCGGCTGGGATGTGCGCCAGCGCCACGACCGCCCCGAGCCCGGCCCCGCCAACGAAGCCGTTCTCGCCGACCTCGAGAACGGCGTGACCTCCCTCTGGCTCACCCTCGGCGGCGAACACCTCCCGGTCTCCGCGCTCCCCGCGGCCCTGGACGGCGTCTACCTCGACCTCGCCCCCGTGGTGCTGGACGCCGGCGCCGAGACCCCGGCCGCCGCCGCCGCGCTGCTCGCCCTGTACGAGACCCGCGGCGTCGCCCGCGAAGCCGCCCGCGGCAACCTCGGCGCCGACCCGCTCGGCCTGGCCGCCCGCACCGGCGGAACGCCCGACCCCACCGCCGCCGCGGCCCTCGCCCTGCGCTGCCACGAGGAGTACCCCGGCCTGCGCGCCCTCACCGTGGACGCCCTGCCGTACCACGAGGCCGGCGCCTCCGCCGCCCAGGAACTCGGCGCCTCCCTCGCCACCGGCGTCGCCTACCTCCGCCACCTCACGGAAGCCGGACTGCCGGCCGAAGCGGCCCTGCGCCAGCTGGAGTTCCGCTACGCCGCCACCGCCGACCAGTTCCTCACCATCGCCAAGCTGCGCGCCGCCCGCCGCCTGTGGGCCCGCGTCGCCGAGGTCTGCGGCGCCCGCTCCGGCGACGCCGGCGCCCAGCGCCAGCACGCGGTCACCTCCCCGGTGATGATGACCCGCCGCGACCCGTACGTGAACATGCTCCGCACCACGATCGCCACCCTCGGCGCCGGCGTCGGCGGCGCCGACGCCGTGACCGTGCTGCCGTTCGACCACGAACTGGGCCTCCCGGACGCCTTCGCCCGCCGCATCGCCCGCAACACCTCCTCCATCCTGCTGGAGGAGTCGCACCTGGGCCGCGTCGCCGACCCGGCCGGCGGCTCCTGGTACGTGGAGCGCCTCACCGACGAACTCGCCGAGGCCTCCTGGGCGTTCTTCCAGGAGCTGGAGGCCGCCGGCGGCCAGGCCGCCGCCCTCGCCTCCGGCCTGCTCGGCGACCGCATCGCCGCCACCTGGGCCGCCCGCACCCGCAAGCTCGCCACCCGGCGCGAACCCGTCACCGGCGTCAGCGAGTTCCCGCACCTCGCCGAGAAGCCCGTCGAGCGCGAGCCCGCGCCCCGGCCGCTCTCCGGCGGGCTGCCGCGGGTCCGCCGCGACGAGGCGTACGAGGCCCTGCGCGCCCGCTCGGACGCCCACCTGGCCGCCACCGGCAGCCGCCCGAAGGTGTTCATCGCCGCCCTCGGCCCGGCCGCCGCGCACACCGCCCGCGCCACCTTCGCCGCCAACCTCTTCCAGGCCGGCGGCATCGAGCCGGTCCACGAGCCGGTCTCCGTCGACGCGGAGACCGCCGGCGCCGCCTTCACCGCCTCCGGCGCCGAGATCGCCGTCCTGTGCTCCAGCGACGCCCTCTACGAGGAGCAGGCCGCCGCGGTCGCCGGCGCGCTCAAGGCCGCCGGCGCCCGCGAGGTGCACCTCGCGGGCCGCGGCGAGCACGCGGACGTCGACGCCCAGATCTTCGCGGGCTGCGACGCCGTGGCCGTCCTGTCCTCCATCCTCGACCGCTTGGGAGTTGCGGCATGATGCGGATCCCCGACTTCTCGCAGGTGCCGCTCGGCGACGGCGCACCCGCCGAGGTCACCGAGGAGCAGTGGTCGGCCGCCGTCAAGGAGACCACCGGCTCCAGCGCCTCGGACCTGCTCTGGGAGACCCCGGAGGGCATCGGCGTCAAGCCGCTGTACACCGGACGCGACCTGGAGGGACTGGACTTCCTCGGCACCTACCCGGGCGCGGCCCCGTACCTGCGCGGCCCCTACCCGACGATGTACGTCAACCAGCCGTGGACCATCCGCCAGTACGCCGGCTTCTCCACGGCCGAGGAGTCCAACGCCTTCTACCGGCGCAACCTCGCCGCCGGACAGAAGGGCCTCTCCGTCGCCTTCGACCTGCCCACCCACCGCGGGTACGACAGCGACCACCCGCGCGTCACCGGCGACGTCGGCATGGCGGGCGTGGCCATCGACTCCATCTACGACATGCGGCAGCTCTTCGACGGCATCCCGCTGGACAAGATGACCGTGTCGATGACGATGAACGGCGCGGTGCTGCCGATCCTCGCCCTCTACATCGTCGCCGCCGAGGAACAGGGCGTACCGCCCGAGAAGCTGGCCGGGACCATCCAGAACGACATCCTCAAGGAGTTCATGGTCCGCAACACCTACATCTACCCGCCCCGGCCCTCGATGCGGATCATCTCCGACATCTTCGCGTACACCTCGCAGAAGATGCCGCGCTACAACTCGATCTCCATCTCCGGCTACCACATCCAGGAAGCCGGGGCCACGGCCGACCTGGAGCTGGCCTACACCCTCGCCGACGGCGTCGAGTACCTGCGCGCCGGCCGCGGCGCCGGCCTCGACGTGGACGCCTTCGCACCCCGCCTGTCGTTCTTCTGGGCGATCGGCATGAACTTCTTCATGGAGGTCGCCAAGCTCCGCGCGGCCCGCCTCCTGTGGGCCAAGCTGGTCCGGCAGTTCGACCCGAAGAACCCCAAGTCGCTGTCCCTGCGCACCCATTCGCAGACCTCCGGCTGGTCCCTCACCGCGCAGGACGTGTTCAACAACGTCACCCGCACCATGGTCGAGGCCATGGCCGCCACCCAGGGCCACACCCAGTCGCTGCACACCAACGCCCTCGACGAGGCCCTCGCGCTGCCCACCGACTTCTCCGCGCGCATCGCCCGCAACACCCAGCTCCTGCTCCAGCAGGAGTCGGGCACCTGCCGGGTCATCGACCCCTGGGGCGGCAGCGCGTACGTCGAGAAGCTCACGTACGACCTCGCGCGCCGCGCCTGGCAGCACATCCAGGAGGTCGAGGCGGCCGGCGGCATGGCCCAGGCCATCGACGCCGGCATCCCCAAGCTGCGCGTCGAGGAGGCCGCCGCCCGCACCCAGGCCCGGATCGACTCCGGACGCCAGCCGGTGATCGGCGTCAACACGTACCGCGTCGAGAACGACGAGCAGATCGACGTCCTCAAGGTCGACAACTCCTCCGTGCGCGCACAGCAGATCGCCAAGCTGCGCCGGCTGCGCGAGGAGCGCGACGAGCGGGCCTGCCAGGACGCGCTCGCCGCACTGACCGAGGCCGCCGGCCGCGAGTCCGGCCCCGGCCTGGAGTCCAACCTCCTGGCCCTGGCCGTCGACGCGGCCCGCGCCAAGGCCACCGTGGGCGAGATCTCCGACGCACTGGAGAAGGTGTACGGCCGCCACGCCAGCCAGATCCGTACGATCTCCGGCGTGTACCGCAACGAGGCAGGGGAGTCGCCGCACGTGGACCGCACCCGCGCCCTGGTCGACCGCTTCGAGGAGTCCGAGGGCCGCCGCCCCCGCATCCTCGTCGCGAAGATGGGCCAGGACGGACACGACCGGGGCCAGAAGGTGATCGCCACCGCCTTCGCCGACCTGGGCTTCGACGTCGACGTCGGCCCCCTCTTCCAGACGCCGGCCGAGGTGGCCCGGCAGGCGGTCGAGGCGGACGTCCACATCGTGGGCGTCTCGTCCCTGGCCGCCGGCCACCTGACCCTCGTACCGGCGCTCCGCGAGGAGCTGGCCGCCGAGGGGCGCGACGACATCATGGTCGTCGTCGGCGGGGTGATCCCCCCTCAGGACGTCCCCACGCTGCTGGAGATGGGCGCCGCCGCGGTCTTCCCGCCCGGCACCGTCATCCCCGACGCGGCGTACGACCTGGTGACGCGGCTCGGCGCGGCACTGGGTCACGACGAGCTGTAGGCGCGGCGCGTGGCCATCGACCTCGACGCCTACGTCAAGGGCGTGCTCGACGGCAGGCGGGCGTTCATCGCCCGCGCCGTCACCCTCGTCGAGTCCACCCGGCCCGACCACCGGGTGCTGGCCCAGCGGCTCCTCACCGAGCTGCTGCCGCACACCGGCCGGGCCCGGCGGATCGGCATCAGCGGGGTGCCGGGTGTCGGCAAGTCGACCTTCATCGACGCCTTCGGCACCCTGCTCACCGGGCTGGGCCACCGGGTCGCGGTGCTCGCCGTCGACCCGTCCTCGACCCGCACCGGCGGCTCCATCCTCGGCGACAAGACGCGGATGGAGCGGCTCGCCGTCGACCCCGCCGCCTTCGTCCGGCCCTCGCCGAGCGCGGGCACGCTCGGCGGGGTCGCCAAGGCCACCCGCGAGTCCATGGTGGTCATGGAGGCGGCCGGGTACGACGTGGTCCTCGTCGAGACCGTCGGCGTGGGCCAGTCCGAGACCACCGTCGCCAACATGGTCGACACCTTCCTGCTGCTCACCCTCGCCCGCACCGGCGACCAGCTCCAGGGCATCAAGAAGGGCGTCCTGGAACTCGCCGACGTGATCGCCGTGAACAAGGCGGACGGCCCGCACGAGCGCGACGCGAAGGCCGCGGCCCGCGAACTCGCCGGCGCACTCCGGCTGATGCACCCGGCCGACGCCGCCTGGACCCCGCCGGTGCTCAGCTGCAGCGCCCGCGAGTCCACCGGCCTCGACGTGCTCTGGGAGCGCCTCGAACAGCACCGCAAGGTGCTGGACGCCGGCGGCCGGCTCGACGCCAAGCGCAGCGCGCAGCAGGTGGACTGGGCCTGGGCGATGGTCCAGGACGAGCTGCTCGGCCGGCTGCGCGCCCACCCGGCCGTGCGCGCCCTCGCCCCCGAACTCGAACGCCGGGTCAGGGACGGGGAACTGACGGCCACACTGGCCGCCGAAGGGATCCTGGACGCCTTCGGGCGCGGCGGGGCCTGAACCGCGGGGCGGTGGAGCCTGAACCTGGCGGGGCGGTGGAGCTTGAACCCGGCGGGGCGGTGGGCAGGGCACCGTACCGGTGCGCCCCCGCCGCCCCCGGCCGGACCGGCCGCGGCGCCCACGCCGCCCGGCCGGGCAGCCCCCGGCCCCCGCCGCGACCGGCCGCGGCTCAGGCCACCAGCCGGCGCAGCAGCTCCGGCAGCGCCTCCCCGATCGGCTCGCGGATCACCTCGTCGGCCAGCGGGTCGTACGGCGTCGGCTCGCCGTTCACGATCAGCAGCCGGGCCCCGTGCTCCGCCGCCACGCCCGCGAGGGACGCGGCCGGCTGCACCTGGAGCGAACTGCCCACCGCCACGAACACCGTGCAGCCCTTGGCGATCGCCAGCGCCTGCCCCAGCACCACCGGGTCCAGCGCCTGCCCGAACATCACCGTGGCCGCCTTGAGGATCCCGCCGCAGGACCGGCAGGCCGGGTCCTCCTCGCCCGCCCCGATCCGCTCCAGCGCCTCGTCCATCGAGGACCGCACGTGGCACCGCGTACAGGTCACCGCCCGTGCGGTGCCGTGGAGTTCGAGGACCTTTCGCTCGGACACACCCGCCTGCTGGTGCAGCCCGTCGACGTTCTGGGTGAGCACCCGCACCGCGGTGCCGGTGCGCTCCAGCTCGGCGATCGCCAGGTGCGCCGCGTTCGGCTCCGCCCCCAGCGCGCCGATCTCCTGCCGCATCCGCCACGACCTGCGGCGCACGTCCGGATCGCTCATGTAGCTGTCGTACGTGACCAGTCGCTCCGCTCCCGGATCCCGGCGCCACAGGCCGTCGGGACCCCGGTAGTCGGGGATCCCGGAGTCCGTGGAGATGCCGGCACCGGACAGGATCGCGATCAGAGGCTTGCCCATGGCGCCGACCCTACGCACGGACCAGGACCCCGGGCGAAACGTTTTCCGTGCGCGCCCGGCCGGTGCCGGCCCACCGTCCCGAGGTCAGCCCACGTACTCGGTGAGGTCGATCTCGTACACGCGCAGGGCATGGGCGTAGGCGGGGTGTACGGTTTCACGCCGCAATGTCATACCGAGCTTCCGCATCACGTTCTGCGAGGCCTCGTTCCCGGGCCGGCAGATGCTGACCACCCGGTCCAGGCCCCGGTCCTGCAGGGCGAACTCCAGAGCGGCGTGTGCGGCCTCGGAGGCGTACCCCCGGCCCCAGAACGGCCGGCCCAGCCGCCAGCCGATCTCCACGGCGGGCAGCACCTCCGGCAGGAAGTGCGGGACCGACAGCCCGGTGAACCCGATCAGCTCGCCGGAGCCGAGCAGCTCCACGGCGAACAGCCCGAAGCCCTCGTCGTCCCACTCCTCCTCCCACCGCTCGATCGAGTCCGCCGTCTGCTCCAGGTCGCGCGTCGATCCGTCCGCGATCCAGCGCATGACCTCGGGGTCTGCGTTGATCTCGGACATGGGGACGAGGTCGTCCTCCTGCCAGCGGCGCAGGAGCAGACGGGGGGTGCGGATCTCGGTCATGCCCTCCATCCTGCCGTACGGCGGCCGGCGGCCCCCGCCGGCCTAGCGGGCGCCGCTGTACGGGGCGTACAGGTCCAGCAGCCGCACCCGCGCCACCTGGAGGCGGTGGGCCAGGACCCGGCCGACCCAGTGGCCGATGGCCGAGCCGAACGTAGGGTCCGCGTCCATCAGCATGCGGACGGCAACCCCGTCGAAGGCATGCGTGCGGACCGGGGTCATCGCCTCGGCGCCGAGCTGCCAGACGTACGGCGGGAAGAGCCAGGACCAGCCCACCAGCTCGCCCGGTCCCAGACTGTCGATCTGGGCGGCGCGCCGGCCGGGGACGTTCATCTCCAGGGTGACCGTGCCGGACCGGACGATCCAGAACTGGTCGGCCGGGGTCCCCTCGTCGAAGATCCGGGCGCCCGCGGGAAAGTTCACCTCGCGGGCCAGGGCCATCAGGCGCTCGCGGTGTTCGGGGGAGAGGACGGCGGCTATGCGGAACGGGGACGGTGTGCTCATGGCGGCCTCCGGTGTCGAGCCTCTTCCAGTGTCCCCGAGGAACCGCAAAGGGCCAGGTGTAGGCACCGCCCCCCTGATTTCCCGGCCCCGGACCGCCCCATTGTCACTCTGGGTGACGATCTGAGCGCGGCGGCGCCCCGGCCGATGGCCGCGATCAGGTGCGTGGCGGAGGTCGCGGACGGGGCCGAGGGGGAGGCCGCGGGCGGGGCCGAGGGCGGGGCCGCGGTTGGCTGTGCCGCGCGGTCGTGGCGGAGATCCGCTCCGGCGCAGCCGCACTCGCCCGCGCCTCGGGGCTGGGGCAGGCGGTTCGGCTTTCCTCCGGCCGGCGTGCACGACGGCCCCGCCATCGACTGGCTGCCGGTCGGTACCGCCCGACCCGGGATCGACGACGACTTCGGTCTCTCCGGGCCGCCCGGCTCCTCGGCGCGGGGTGGCACCACCGCACACCCGCGCGGCCATCGAGAACGCCGCGTCCGGCGACGGGTACCAGCGTCCTCCGGGGTCCGCAGCGGCCGTCCTGCCGGACGCCGTCCTGTGCGAGATCCGGGAGCAGGCACCCGTCGCCGCCGGCAGGGTGATCAGTCCCGAGTTCCGCCCCCTGGGCGGCGCCGCCGTGTTCGGCGCCCTGGAAGAGGCCGTCGTCCGCGTCGACCCGGCGCACCTGACCCGCCGGCCGTGGGCCGGTCCCTTCCGGAGCGGCGAGGGGCTCCCCTTCGCTCCGGCGTGCCGGCCTGAACACCCGCGTCCCACAACGGAGTTGGTGGCGTGCGTCACGTTCGCGGGGCGGGGGAGAGGGGGACTGTCGCGGCGGGATGGCAGTCGTGTGACCTGGGTGTGAAAAGGCGTCAACCGCCTTGTCCGGCCCCACCCGATGGGCGACGGTGACGATCACGCCGCGACCGGAGGCATCCGGATCGCGGCCGACTGTGCGACCCCGCACGACCTCACCCCCACCAGCGCGCGCCCGCACACGGACGCGCGCCGCCCATGAGGAGGACCCCTCGTAATGGCACTCCCCCGCAGCACCAAGACCCGCATCGCCGTGGCCGTCACGACCGCCGCCGCCACGGCCCTGCTGGGCACCCTGACCACGCTGCCCGCGCAGGCCGCCCCCACGGCCGCCGGCACCGTGCTCGGGGCCGGCTCGCCGGACGCGGTCCCCGGCAGCTACATCGTCACCCTCAAGCAGGGCGCGGGCTTCACCCCCGCCTCCGACCGGGGCCACCGGCTGATATCCCGGCACGGCGGCCAGGTCCACAAGACCTTCCGCGCGGCCCTGAACGGGTACGCCGTCACCCTCGGCGCCGCCCAGGCCCGGAAGCTGGCCGCCGACCCCGCGGTCGCCTCCGTCGAGCAGAACCGCATCGTCAGGGCCGACGCCACGCAGACCAACGCCCCCTGGGGCCTGGACCGCATCGACCAGCCGAACCTGCCGCTGTCCGGCACCTACACGTACCCCGACAGCGCGGGCTCCGGCGTCACCGCCTACGTCATCGACACCGGCGTCCGCATCTCCCACCAGGAGCTCGCCGGCCGGGCGGTCAACGGCTACGACGCCGTCGAGGGCGACTCCGTCGCGCAGGACGGCAACGGCCACGGCACCCACGTGGCCACCACCATCGCCGGCACCACGTACGGCGTGGCGAAGAAGGCGAAGGTCGTGGCCGTCCGCGTGCTGGACGACAACGGCTCCGGCACCACCGCCGGGGTCATCGCCGGCATCGACTGGGTCACCGCGAACCACCAGGCCGGCGCCCCGGCCGTCGCCAACCTCTCGCTCGGCGGCGGCGCCTCCACCGCGCTCGACAACGCGGTGCGCAACTCCATCGCGGACGGCGTCACCTACGCCGTCGCGGCGGGCAACTCAGGCGTCAACGCGCGCAACTCCTCGCCCGCCCGGGTCACCGAGGCCCTCACCGTCGGCGCCACCAACAGCTCCGACGCCAAGGCCTCCTGGTCCAACTACGGTTCCGTACTGGACCTGTTCGCCCCCGGTGTCTCGATCACGGCCGGCTGGAACACCGGCGACACCGCGACGAACACCATCTCCGGCACCTCGATGGCCACCCCGCACGTCGCGGGCGCCGCCGCCGTCTACCTCGCCGGGCACACCTCCGCCACCCCGGCGCAGGTCGCCACGGCCCTGGTGAACGGTGCCACCACCGGCAAGGTCACCAGCCCCGGCAGCGGTTCCCCGAACCGTCTGCTCCGGCTGGTCCCGTAGGACCGGGCCGGCCGCGGGCAGGACCGCGGGGCTCCCGGAGGCGGCGACGGCGCTTCCGGGAGCCCGCGTGTCGCGGCCGGACCTCCGGAACTCGCCCGGGACGTCCGTACCCCGGACCACGACCAGCGGTCCGCGCAGTACAACGGTACGGTCGCCCGGGCGGGGCCGGTCCGTCCGGGCCCCCGGAACCTGAAGGGGTAAGAACATGCGCTACGCAGTCCTCGGCACCGGGATCGTCGGCCGGACCATCGCCGCCCGCCTCGTCTCCCTCGGCCACGACGTGGTCGTCGGCACCCGGGACCCGGAGGCCACCCTCGCCCGCACCGCACCCGACGCGCACGGCCTCGCCCCCTTCGCGCAGTGGCGGGCCGAGAACAGCGCGGTGCGGCTGGCCACCTTCGCCCACGCGGCGGCCCAGGGGGACACCGTCCTCAACACCACCAGCGGCTCGGTCAGCCTCGCCGTGCTCGACGCGGCCGGCGCCGCGAACCTCGCCGGCAAGGTCCTCGTCGACATCGCCAACCCGCTCGACTTCTCAGCGGGCTTCCCGCCCTCCCTCGACCCCGTCAACACGGACAGCCTGGGCGAGCGCATCCAGCGCGCGCACCCCGCCGCGCGCGTGGTGAAGACGCTGAACACCATGCACACGCTGGTCATGGTCGACCCGTCGCGGATCCAGGGCGACCACAGCGTCTTCCTCTCCGGCGACGACGCCGACGCCAAGAAGGACGTCACCGGGCTGCTGCGCTCCTTCGGCTGGCCCGACCGCAGCATCATCGACCTCGGCGGCATCGAGACCGCCCGCGGCACCGAGATGCTGCTGCCCGTCTGGCTGCGGCTGATGACGGCCCTCGGGCACACCGACTTCAACTTCCACATCCAGGGGGCCTGACGGGGGGTACGGGGGTACGGGGGTACGGGGGACGGGGGACGGGGGTACGGCGGGTACGGCGGGTCCGGCGGGTGTGGCGGGTACGGCGGGTACGGCTCTTCCCGGGGCCGCTTTCGCGCCATGCCGTCCGGTCCGTACCGCGGGGCGGCCTGGCGGGCCGCCGCCCGTCGCAACAGACTGGCGGCATGGAAACCATGGTGAAGGTCAGCGGCACGGACGAGGTGTGGGCCGAGGACACCGGGGGCAGCGGCACCCCGCTGGTGCTGCTGCACCCCGGGGTGGGTGACTCCTCCCTCTGGGACGGCGTCCTGCCGGGCCTCGCCGCCCGCCACCGCGTGATCCGCTACGACGTACGCGGCTACGGGCGCTCCCCGGCCCCCACCGCCCGGTACTCCCTCGTCGCCGATCTCGCCGCGGTGCTGGACCACTTCGGGATCCGCAGGGCCGTACTCGCCGGTTCCAGCATGGGCGGCTCCGCCGCGCTGAGCCTGGCGGTGGCGGACCCCGGCCGGGTCGCCGGCCTCGCCCTGTTCGTGCCGGGTGTGACGGGGTACGAGGGGCTGGAGCCGGCGGGCTTCGTCCAGGAACTGGAGCGGCTCGCCACGGCCGGCGACACGGAGGGCATCGTCGCGCTGGGCCTCGGGATCTGGGGCCGCGCGGGCACCGACGGCGACCCGCACGCCGCCGCGGCCCTGCGCGCCGCGCTCCGCGGCTGGTTCACGAACCACCCCCACCAGGTGCCCGACGCGCCCGTCTTCGACCGGCTGGGCGAGGTGACGGCGCCGTCCGTGCTGGCGCTGGGGGAGCTGGACCAGCCCGAGGTCGTGCGCTGCAACGAGGAGATGGCCGCGCGCATCCCGGGCTGCCGGCTGGTCCGCCTCGCGGGCTCGGACCACTTCCCGACCCTCCGCGAACCGGAGGCCGTCACGGCGGTCATCGAGGACGTGGCGGCCGGGGTGGGGTAGGGATCCGTGGCCGGGGGGCTTCGGGAAGTTTCGGGGTGCTTCGGGAGCTACCGGTCGCCGGAGCCTGCTTCGGGGGTGGGTCGTGTGGTGTGTGGGTCCCCTCGGTGCTTGACCCGTCGTGGCCTGCAGCCCCTGCGGCAGGCCCACCCCTGGGGCTTTGGGGCTTCGCCCTGGCCTTCGGCCACCCCAGGCCCGGGCCTGCCTCCGGTCCAGCCTGCCACGACGCCTCAAGCACCTGCCCCACACACCACACGACCCACCAGGGCAGTTCGGCGTGCCCCATCCGGTGCTGTACGGCTGACTCGTTCCGTTGCATGGCGAGCCGACCTGTATGTCCGGAGTGTTGTTTTTCGGGCCCTTCTCGCGGCTCGCTTGGCGCTCGGTCGGACCGGCCTGAATTCAGCCCTCCGCGCGCCCTGACCCTCGTCCTATTGGACCGGACCAATGTCCCTTCCCTTGGGGGGTGCGGGGACTCAACATCGCATGTCAGGGCGGGTGTTGGGGGATCCGTCCGTCACCTCGGGGAGGGGCCCCGAGGGGTACGCGCAGGGGCCGGACAAGGGTTTTCCCCGTATCGGGTTCATCTGCATTTTGCCTACTGTCTGACCACCGGCGATCTTCACCGGCCGGACGGTCAGTCCGCCACCCCACATGGCGCGAACCCGTTCCCCCGGTGGATCGACGACAGCCGACGTTGCCCCCGCCCCATCGTCGCGGCGGCGGCAGCCAGGTGAGCAGCGGAGCCCGGGACGCGTGAGCAGCGCGCCCCGGCCCGCGCAGGCACCACCGCACCACGGCACCACCGGCACGACCGGCACCACCGCACGACGCGCGGCCCCACCACGGCCCCCAGCGCGCCGCGCGCACCGCTCCACGGGTACCACCGCACGACGCGCCGCCTCACCCCGGCACCGGGCGCACCGTGCGGCCAGGACCCCCGCAGCACCGCACCACTGCATCCACCTCCCACACATGCACCATCCGCCGATCCGGCCTGCCCGGAACCGGCGGCCCGCGAAAGGGATCCCACCTTGCACGCATCCAGGCGCAGGCTCATCACCGTCGTGGCGATATCCGCCACGCTGCTCGGCACCGCGGCCACCACCTCCGTGGCGCTGGCGAACCCGGCGGCGGCCCGTGCGGCGGCCACCGCCCCCACCGCCACCCCGGCCCCGCTCCCCACCGCGCCGGTCGAGAACCTCATCGTCGGCTACAAGTCCGGCGCGACCGAGTCCCGCTCCAACACGGACGCCGCCGCCGACGCCAAGGCCAAGGGCTCGAAGGCCGGCGAGGACGTCTCGTTCGAGCGCCGCCTCGGCACCGGTGCCGCCCTCGTCGACCTCGGCGGCAAGCTCGCCCCGCAGGACGTCGCGGACGTCATGGCGCAGTTCCGCGCCGACCCGGACGTGGCGTACGTCGAGCCCGACGGCCGCGCCTACGCGATGGCGACCCCGAACGACACCGAGTACACCAAGCAGTGGGACCTCTTCGAGGCCACCGCGGGCATGAACGTTCCCGCCGCCTGGGACACCACCACCGGCTCCGGCGTGACCGTCGCGGTCATCGACACCGGCTACGTCGCCCACTCCGACCTCGCCTCGAACGTGGTCGCGGGCTACGACTTCATCACCAGCTCCACCGCCGCCCGTGACGGCAACGGCCGCGACAACAACCCGGCCGACGCCGGCGACTGGAGCGCCGCGGGCGAGTGCGGCACCGGCTCCAAGGCCAGCGACTCCTCCTGGCACGGCACCCACGTGGCCGGCACCATCGCCGCCGCCACCAACAACGGCAAGGGTGTCGCCGGCATCGCCTACGGCGCCAAGATCCAGCCCGTCCGCGTGCTCGGCAAGTGCGGCGGCGCCACCTCCGACATCGTCGACGCCATCACCTGGGCCTCCGGCGGCACCGTCGCGGGCGTCCCGGCCAACCCGACCCCGGCCAAGGTCATCAACATGAGCCTCGGCGGCTCCGGCGCGTGCACCACCACGTACCAGAACGCCATCAACGCGGCCGTGAACCGCGGCACCACCGTCGTCGTCGCCGCCGGCAACAGCAACGCCGACGCCAGCGGCTTCTCGCCGGCCAGCTGCAACAACGTGATCAACGTGGCCTCGGCCAACCGCACCGGCGACCGGTCGTTCTACTCCAACTACGGCTCGATCATCGACATCGCCGCCCCCGGCGGCGAGACCCGTCGCGCCACCGACACCCCGGGCACCATCACCACGCCCGAGAACGGCATCTGGTCGACGCTGAACGCCGGCGCCACCTCCCCGGGCACCGAGAACTACGAGCCCTACCAGGGCACCAGCATGGCCGCCCCGCACATCGCCGGCCTCGCCGCGCTGCTGAAGTCGGCCAACACCGCCCTCACCCCGGCCCAGATCGAGTCGGCCATCAAGACCAACGCCCGCCCGCTGGCCGGCACCTGCACCGGCGGCTGCGGCGCCGGCCTCGCCGACGCGGCCAAGACCGTGGCCGCGGTCTCCGGCGGCACCACCCCCGGCGGCTCGACCTTCAGCAACACCGCCGACGTGAACATCCCGGACAACGGCGGCGCCGTCTCCTCGTCCATCAGCGTCACCGGCCTGACCGGCAACGCCCCCGCCACCCTCAAGGTCGCGGTGGACATCAAGCACACCTACCGCGGTGACCTGGTCGTCGACCTGGTCGGCCCGAACGGCACCGTCAAGCGCCTGCAGAACTCCTCCAGCGACGGCACCGACAACCTGATCACCACCTTCACCGTCGACGCCTCGGCCATCCCGGCCAACGGCACCTGGCAGCTCCGCGTCCAGGACGTGGCCTCGGTCGACACCGGCTACATCGACTCCTGGAGCCTGACCTTCTAAGAGGCCCGGCGGCCCCCCGGGAACCCAGAGGAGGGTCCGGGGGGAACCGGCCCGCTGCATCCCCAGCCCCACCGCAGCGGAAGGAAAAACCCCCACAAGTCCGGCACCCCCACACCGGACACCCCCGGACCCGCCCGTCCCCACCGGGCCGGTCCGGACCCAGCAGCCCCGGACCTGCAGGTACGCCTCGTACCGGCAGGTCCGGAGGCATGCCCGGACCGCCGCCTGATTTCTGCGTCACACTCCGGTCCCGCCCGGCCACCGACCTCGTATCCTCAGCGGTCACAGGAAAGGCACAGGGAAACGACCGAGAGGCTGGAGGCTGTGCGTGGCGGCGACGGGGAACGCTGACGCGCCGGTCGGACGTGGGGAACTCATCGCGGCGGTCGACCGCGCACTGCACACCCACGGCCGGGCGGCCCTCACCGGTGCGGCCGGAGCGGGCAAGACCGCGCTCCTGACCGCGCTGGCGGCGGCCGCGCGCTCGCGCGGCGAGACCGTCCTGCGCCTCGACCCCGAGGCCGCCGACCGGCACATACCCGAGGCCTCCGTGGCCGCCCTGCTCACCGCCGTGCCCGCCGCCGTGCTCGACCGCCTCGCCGGACCCCAGCGCACCGCCGTCGCCCTGCTGCGCCGCGAGACCGACGCCTCCCGGGCCGGCCGCGACCGGATCGCCCTCCGCCTCGCCATCGTCGAGGTGCTGCGCAACCTCGCCGCCAACGCCCCCGTCCTCGTCGTCGTCGACAACGCCCAGTTCCTCGACGAGGAGAGCGTCGACCTGCTCCGGTTCGCCCTCCGCCTCACCCCGCCCCGGGTACGGACCCTCGTCGCCGAATGCGCCCGCGGCGGCGCCCCTGTCGCCGAGGCCCTCTGCGGCCCCGGCACCCGCGGCACCGCCATCCCGCCCCTCGGCGCCGACGAGGTCGCCGAACTCCTGGTCAGCCACGGCCTGCCCGCCCGCCTCGCCGGACGCATCCACCGCGCCAGCGGCGGCAACCCCCGCCTGGCCCTCGCCCTCGGCCACTCCCTCGCCGAGTCCCGCGAACCCGTCCACCACGCCGACACCCTGCCCGTCTCCGGGCAGGCCCGCGAGGTCGCCCGCCGCCTCCTCGCCGAAGCACCCGCCGCCGCCCGCCCCACCCTGCTGCTCGCCGCCCTCGCCGCCCGCCCCACCACCGCCCTCCTCCGCCGGGCCGGCCGCCCGGACGCCGAGGCCGAACTCGCCGCCGCCGAACACGCCGGACTCGTCACCGTGGCGGAGGACGGCACCGTCGAGTTCACCGCCGGCGCCCTGCCCAGCGTCCTCGCCGCCGACGCCGGCTGGCCCGACCGCGCCGCCGGCCACGCCGCCCTCGCCGCCGCCGACGACGACCCCGTACAGGCCGCCCGGCACCGCGCCCTCGCCGTCGACACCCCCGACGAGGAGCTCGCCGCCGCCGTCTCCGACGCAGCCGCCTCCTGCCGCCGCCGCGGCAACCGCGCCCTGGCCGCCGAGCTCGGCATGCTCGCCGCAGACCGCACCCCCGCCGACCGGCCCGGTGCCGAACTCGCCCGGCTCGTCGCCGCCGCCGAGGACGCCGGCTGCGCCGGCCGCGCCGACCTCGCCCGCCGGGCCGCCCGCGCCGTCCTGGCCCGCGACGCCTCGCCCGCCGACCGGGTACGCGCCCGCCTCGCCGTCATCGACGCCGCCGGCCAGGCCCTCGCCGACCTCGACGAGACCTTCGCCCACGCCGCACTCGACGCCGCCGGCGACCCCGCACTCCAGGCCCTCGTCCAGCTCCGCGTCGCCTGGAAGCTCAACCTCAGCGACGGCGACCCCGTCCGCTCCCGCGCCGCCGCCGCCGAAGCCGGGGAACTCGCCCGCCGCGGCGGCGACACCGTCGCCGAGGCCATGGCCCTCACCGTCCGCGCCCGCATGGGCCGCATCCTCGGAGACCCCTGCGCCGAGACGATCCTCGCCGAAGCCCTCGCCCTGCCCTCACCCGAAGTCCCCATCGGCCTGCGCAACGCCCCCCGCTACCTCGCCGTACGCCACGCCCTCTTC
Organism: Streptomyces sp. NPDC101132; assembly: GCF_044759225.1. Lineage (NCBI taxonomy): Bacteria > Bacillati > Actinomycetota > Actinomycetes > Kitasatosporales > Streptomycetaceae > Streptomyces > Streptomyces sp. NPDC101132. The sequence continues at coordinate 604,146 of NZ_JBIVYX010000001.1, read as the reverse complement.
GACGACTGGCTCGACGACGCCCGGCAGCAGCTCCTCGCCCTGCTCCCCGCCGTGGAACGCACCGGCGCCTGCGAGGACGTCTTCGAGGTGCTCCGCAGCCTCACCGAGGTCGAACTCCGCCGCGGCCGCTGCGACGCCGGCCTCGCCTGGGCCCGCCGCTCCCTCGCCTGCACCATCGAGGCCGGCCTCTCACCCGGCCCCGCCTGGTACGTCGCCGCCATGGCCGAAGCCACCGGCGGCAGCTTCGCCCGCGCCACCGGGTACGCCCGCCGCGGCATCCAGGCCTCCGAGGAGGAGCGCGACCAGGTCTTCCTCTCCCGCAGCCTCTACGCCCTCGGCACCGTCGAACTCGCCATGGGCGAGACCGCCAAGGCCGTCGCCACCCTCCGCCGCGTCGCCGACCTGGAGGCCGCCCAGCAGGTGGTCGACCCCTCCATCCTGCGCTGGCACGGCGAACTCGCCGAGGCCCTGGTCGCCGCCGACGCCCTCGACGAGGCCGCCGGCCTCGTCGCCACCTGGCGCGCCGTCGCCGTCGACCTCGGCCGCCCCGCCGTCATCGCCGCCCTCGACCGCGCCCAGGGCCTGCTGCTGTCCGCCGGCGGCGACGCCGAGGCCGCCGTACGGCTGCTGACGGACACCGCACAGCGCTTCGCCGAGCTGGAGCTGCCGGTCGAGCGCGGCCGTACGCTGCTCGCCCTCGCCCGCGTCGAACGGCGCCGCCGCCGCAAGGCACCCGCCCGCACCGCCCTCGCCGAGGCCGCGGACGTCTTCACCACCGCCGGCGCCAAGCCCTGGGCCGAGCTGGCCCGCGAGACCCCGGCCCCGCGCCCCGCCCCCGGCGGCCCCCTCGACACGCCCGTCGCCGCCGCGCTCACCGAGGCGGAACTCACCCTCGCGCTCCTCGTCGGCCAGGGCGCCAGCAACCAGGAGGCGGCCGCCAAGCTGTTCCTCAGCGTGAAGACCGTCGAAGCCCGGCTCACCCGCATCTACCAGAAGCTCAACGTCCGCTCGCGCGCCCAACTGGCCACCGCGCTCCGGGCCCGCTGAGGGCCGGCACGGCCTCCGGCCCGCCGAGGCCGCGCCTCAGGCCTGCCTAGGCCGTGCTTCCGGGCTGCCGGGCGCCGTACGTACGCGTACCCCCGGCCCTCGCCCGCCCCGCCCCCGCCCCCGGAACGGCGTACCCCTGCCCGCCGCCGCCGCGACAGCGCCGCCCCGCCGTGGTCCGATGGTGATCATGAGCCACGACCACGGGGTGCCCTCCGCCACCGGGACGCCCAGCGGCGCGTACCGCTCCCGCCTGCTGTGGACCATCGGCATCAGCATCGCCATCACCGTCGTCCAGGTCGTCGGCTCGCTCCTGTCCGGCTCCCTGGCGCTCCTCGCGGACGCCGCGCACAGCCTCACCGACGCCGTCGGGGTCGGCCTCGCCCTCGGCGCCGTCACCCTCGCCCAGCGCGCCCCCACCCCCGCCCGCACCTTCGGCTTCTACCGCGTCGAGATCTTCTCCGCGGTGCTCAACGCCCTCCTCCTGCTCGGCATCTTCGTCTGGGTGCTCTACTCCGCGATCCGCCGCTTCAGCGAACCCGTCGAGGTGAAGGGCGGCCTGATGTTCGCCATCGCCCTCATCGGCCTCGCCGCCAACGCCGTCGGCCTCCACCTGCTGCGCGATGCCAAGGACAAGAGCCTCAACCTCCGCGGCGCCTACCTCGAGGTCCTCGGCGACGCCCTCGGCTCCCTCGCCGTCATCGTCGGCGGCCTGGTGATCCTCCTCACCGGCTGGCAGGCGGCCGACCCGATCGCCTCCATCGTCATCGGCCTGCTCATCGTGCCCCGCGCCTACGGGCTGCTCCGCGACGCCACCCACGTCCTGCTGGAGGCCACCCCGCAGGACACGGACATCGCCGAGGTACGCCGCCACCTGCTGGCCGAGCCGGGCGTGGTCGCCGTACACGACCTGCACGCCTGGACCGTCACCTCCGGCATGCCGGTGCTCACCGCCCACGTCGTCGTCTCCGAGGCCGTCCTGCGCAGCGAGGACCACGGACACCTCCTCGGCCGCCTCCAGGACTGTCTCGGCGACCACTTCGACATCGCGCACTCCACCCTCCAGCTGGAGCCGGAGACACACGTCGAGGCCTCGCACGCGATGCACGACTGAGCGGGGAGGCACCACGGTCCGCCGGCCCCGGCCGGCGGTCTACTCCGGCCGGTAGACCGTCAGCGCACCCGGGAGCTTGTCCACCACGCACTCCGCGGGCGCCGTCGTCCACTCGCCGTCGTACGCCAGCAGGGTGCCCGGCGGGATGTCGGAGATCCGCAGCCGCTCCAGCCGGGTGGCCGTGTGCACGGGGGAGCGGGTCAGCGGGCCGGTCATCAGCGCCGCCAGCAGCCGGGGCCCCGGCCGCCCGCCGCCGTGCACGATCCGCACGTCCAGCAGCTCCTCGTGCAGCCCCACCCGCCGCCGCGGCGTGGGACCGCTGCCGTGGTACGTGCCGTTGCCGGCGAACAGCAGCCACACCGACCGCGGCCGCCCCGCCACCGTCAGCCGCACGGGCCGCTCCGCGCGCAGCACCCGCCAGGCCGCCAGCAGCGCCGCCGGGCCGGAACCGATCCGCGGCGACCAGCGCTCGCGGTGCCACACCAGCTCCGGGTACACGCCCAGACTGAAGGTGTTCAGGAAGTACCCGGACTTCCCGTCCGCGCCGCCCTGCCCGCCCTGCCCGTCCGGACCCGGCGTGAACCGCCCCACCGCCACCCGCACCGCAGACCCGGCGGCCAGCGCCCGGCAGGTGTCCTCGGCGCCCGCGATCCCCAGGTCCGCGGCGAAGTGGTTGAGCGTGCCCCCGGGGAACACCGCCAGCGGCACCCCGGCCGCCAGCGCCGCCGCGGCCGCCGCGCCCATCGTCCCGTCACCCCCGGAGACGCCCAGCACCCGGCACCGCCCGGCCGCCTCCGCCAGCGCCCCGGCCACCTCCGGCCCCGGGCACACCACGATCTCGGCCCGCGGCAGCGCGGCGGCGAGGGCCTCCCGGTCCGCCGCGGTCCCCGAATCCCGGTTCACCACGACCGTCAGCCCCTCGCCCCCGTCCAGCGCCGGGGCCTCGGCCGCCCGCTCGGGACCGGGCGCCGTCCGCGCGAGGTCCGCCTCGCGCGCGAGCGAGCGTACGAGCAGCCCGGCGCCCACCCCGAGCGCCGCGCCCGCCAGCACGTCCGCCGGATAGTGCACCCCCGTGTAGACGCGCGACGCGGCCACCGCCGCGGCCAGCGGCACGGCCACCAGGCCCAGGGCGGGCGCCTCCAGGGTCAGCCCGGTCGCGAACGCGGCCGCGGAGGCGGCGTGGCCGGAGGGGAAGGACGTGGTCCCGGGCTGGGTCCGCAGCTGCCGCACCGCCGGCACCCCCTCCAGCAGCGGACGGGGCCTGCGCACCGACCACTTGCCCAGCGTGTTGATGGTCGCCGAGGCCACCGCCAGCGAGCACATGGCGCGCAGCGCGGCCTTCCGTGACCGCGCCGAGCCGAACAGCGCCAGGCCCGTCGCGCTTCCGGCCCACAGCAGCCCGTGGTTGGCCGCCCGGCTCAGCCGGGGCAGCACCAGGTCGCCGCCCGGCCAGTGCCGCCGGGCCACCGCGTCGAACAGCGTCCGGTCCCACCGGCCCACGGCGCCGCGCCAGGCCACCGGCCCGCTGTGCGTACCGGGCCGCCGGGGCCCGGTGGCGTCCCACAGGTTCGACGCCGTCGCCCCGGCCCGCATGCCGGCGGCCGCGGCCCCGGCCCGCAGCCGGCCCGCGAACGCTCCCGCCCGCGCCGCTCCCACGCCCCCGGTCCCCGTTCGTCCGGCTCCCGCCACGCTCACGCCTCCCTCGTTCCCGGCCACGACGGCCCGCCTGCACATCCGTACCCGTGCGGCACACCCGTACCGCTCCGGCACACCGGTACCGCCCCGGCACACCGGTACGGCTCCGGCACACCCGTACCGCCCCGGCGCATCCGTACGGCCACGGCACACCCGTACCGCCACCGAACGCACCCGTCGGCGCGCCCCACGCCACCGATGTGGCGCACGGCACGCCGCCGCGCCGGCACACGGCACTCCGGTCCGACGCCGCGTCTACCCCGCCTTCCCCCACGCAACCACGCCGGCCCCCCGCGCACCACCGGACACGACCGCCGGGAGAACCCCGCCCCACGCCAAACCGGCAGGCCACACCCCCACTTGTTCCTTACGCGGCCCTCACACCGGCCCCTGCGAAGATGCCTCCCGGGCGGCGGCCGAGCCGGCCGCCCACCCCTCCGCCGGGCCCCGCCCGGAACGGCCGCGGACGTAGGCGGAGTGATGCGTGTGACGTACGTGCCGGGGTCCGACACCGAGGAGAACGGTTGTCCGGATGACGTGAATGGGCTCTACTGCTGTCCATGTCCCGGCCGGGGCATATTCACCTGGAGGACGAACGATGAGCGCCCAGCGGTCCAAGAGACCCTTAACGCACCGGCGACGCCGCGGTTTCCGCGCCCGGCGGCCCCTGCTCGCGCTCCTCATCTCCGGCTTCCTCATCGTCGGCGTCTTCACGGCCACCGGCATCGCCTGGGACCCCTTCGGGGCCGGCGGGAGCAGGAAGAGCACCGCACCCCAGATCGGTGAACCCTGGTCCGTCGGACCCTCGGTGACGGACCGTGCGGGATCCGGCGGAGCCGGCGACGCGACGCGCCCCACCCCGCCCGCCGGCGACAAGGGCGGCGCCAGCAAGCCGCCCACCGGCCGGCCGGCCGACGACTGGCGGCCCAGCGCGGCGCTGCCCTTCGACATGCCCTCGCCCGCCACCCTGCGCAAGAGCAAGCGCCTCGTCTTCGCGCACTACTTCACCCCGTACCCGCTGTCCCTCGACAACGCGGGCTCGGCCAACGACTACTACACCCGCAACTACCTCAACCCCGCCGGCGAGAGCGGCAAGCACGCCCGCTACGGCGGCCTGCTCCGCGACCGCCCGCTCCCCGTGTCCCCCAAGCCGGGCAACTGGGAACTCGCCAACCTCCAGCAGGAGGTGCGCACCGCCCGCGCCGCCGGCCTCGACGGCTTCACCGTCGACATGCTCTCCCTGTCCGGCAAGAACTGGGAGCGCACCACCATGCTGCTGCGCGCCGCCCAGTCGGTCGACCCCGGCTTCCGCATCATGCTCATGCCGGACATGACGTCCATCAACCCGGACCCCGCCGGCCTCGCCAACTCCCTGGCCCAGCTGGCCAAGTCGCCCGCCGCCCACCGGCTCTCCGACGGCCGGCTGGTCGTCTCGCCCTTCAAGGCCGAGGCCAAGACCCCCGCCTGGTGGAAGCAGGTCATCGACACCCTGAGCTCCCGGCACGGCATCAGGACCGCCCTGGTCCCGCTCTTCCTCGACTACGGCGCCCACTCCGGGGAGTTCGCGCCCATCAGCTACGGCTTCTCCGAGTGGGGCAGCCGCAGCTACGTCGGCCAGGAGAGCGCCACCCGCGACGTGAAGCGCGCCCACGGCCTGGGCAAGATCTGGATGCAGCCGGTCTCCGTCCAGGACGCCCGCCCCAACCAGGGCGTCTACGACGAGGCGGGCAACACCGCCACCCTCCGGTCCACCTGGAACCACGCCATCGCCGACGGCGCCGACTGGGTCCAGCTCACCACGTGGAACGACTACAGCGAGGGCAGCCAGTTCGCCCCCTCCCTGCACAACGGCCACGCCTACCTCGACCTGTCCTCCTACTACCTGGTCCGCTTCAAGACCGGCGCCTGGCCGCGGATCGTCCGCGACACGCTGTACCTCACCTCGCGGGTGCAGTTCGCGGGCGCCGACCCCACGGGCAAGCAGGTGCTGCTGATGGCGCCGCGCCGGGGCACCGCCCCGCCCCGCGACACGGTCGAGGTGGTCAGCTTCCTCACCGCACCGGCCACCGTGCGCACCACCGTCGGAGGCGTGACGAAGAGCTACGGGGCCCCGGCCGTCCGGCACGCCGAGCTGTTCCCGCTCCGGGCCGGCACCAGCACGGCCACCGCCACGCGCGGCGGGAAGACCGTGGCCTCCGTGACCCTGCCGTACGAGGCGAGGCACGTGGTCCAGGTGCAGGACCTCCAGTACTACGCGGCCACGAGCGGGCGGCGCTGACGGGCGCCGCCCCGGCCGGCCGCCGCCGACGGGCCCGCCCCGACGAGCGGCACCGCCCCGGCAGAACCGGGCGGCAGCGCGCACGGGCGGGCGGGGACGGTCTTCCGTCCCCGCCCGCCCGCCGTGCATGATCACGGGAGCGCGGGGACCGCACCCCGCGACGACCCCAGGAGGCCCCGTGCCCGAGCCGCAGTCCCCGTCCGAATTCCCCGGAGGACGCGCCCTCTTCCGGCTCTCGACCGAGGTGTCCCACCTCAACCACGGCTCCTTCGGAGCCGTGCCGCTGCCCGTGCAGGAGGCGCAGACCGCCTTCCGCGCCGAGCAGGACGCCGACCCCGACGCCTTCTTCATCAACGCCCCCGAACGCGTCGCCGCCGCCCGCGCCCGCGTCGCCGCCCACCTCGGCGCGGACCCCGAGGGCCTGGCCTTCGTCGCCAACGCCACCGAGGGCGCCAACATCGTCATGAACTCCCTCGACCTCGCCGAGGGCGACGAGATCCTGGTCACCGACCACGGCTACGGCACCGTCAGCGCCGCGGCCGCCCGCCGCGCCCCGCTGCGGACCGTGGCCCTGGACCCGCTGCTGCCCGACGAGGACGCCGTCCGCGAGACCGTCCTGGCCGCGCTCACCCCGCGCACCCGGGTCGCCGTGCTGGACCACATCAGCTCGCCCACCGCCCGCCTGGTCGCCGGACCCCGGCTGCTGGCGGAACTGGCCGAACGCGGCGTGACCACCGTCGTCGACGGCGCCCACGCCCCCGGCATGCTCGCCGACCCCCTCGCCGGCGGCGCCGACTTCTGGTTCGGCAACCTCCACAAGTGGGCCTACGCCCCGCCCGGCAGCGCCGTCCTCGCCGTCGCCCCCGAGCACCGTGCCGCCGTCCGGCCGCTCGTGCCCTCCTGGGAGGACCACCACGGCTTCCCCCGCTCCGTGGAGTGGCGCGCCACCGACGAGTACACCTCCTGGCTGGCCGCCCCCGAGGGCCTGGACCTGCTCGAACGCCTCGACGCGGCCAAGGTGCGGGCACACAACACGGCCCTGGCCGCCCACGGCAGCGCCCTGCTCGCCGAACGCCTCGGGCTGCGGCCGCTGCCGTACACCGAGGGACTGGCCATGCGCTCGCTGCTGCTCCCGGCCGGCACCGCGGGGACCGTGGAGGAGGCCCGCGCCCTGCGGGAGGAGATCGCGGCCCGGCTGCGCATCCGCGTGCTGATCTGGCCCCGCGAGGGCGGCGGCGGGATCCGGCTGTGCGGCCAGATCTACAACCGCCCGGAGGAGTACGAGCGCCTCGCCGACGGACTCGGCGAGTTCCTGGGCCGCTGACGCGCGGGAGGAACGGCACAGGGCCCCCGCGCCGTGGCGCCCTCGGGGGCCCTGTGCAATGTCACCGTGCAGTGTCACACGTCAGAAGGGCCGTCAGGGACGGCGCAGCAGGTACGTGTCCATGATCCAGCCCTTGCGTGCCCGCGCCTCGGTCCGCAGCTCCTCGATCCGCCCGGACACCTCCGCGAGCGGCCCGGACACCAGGATCTCGTCCGGCGTCCCGACGTACGCACCCCAGTAGATGAACAGGTCCTGGTCGAGGTACTTCGTGAAGGCGTGCCGGGCGTCCAGCATCACCACCACGTCGTCCACGTCCTCGGGCCAGCCCTCCGCGAGCCGCCGCCCCGTGGTGATCTGCACCGGCCGGCCCACCCGGTTCAGGTTGGTCCGGTGCCGGGCCAGCAGCGCGGACACGCTGCTGATGCCGGGCACCACCTCGTGCTCGAACTCCACCCGGCCGTGCCCGTGCACCTCGTCGAGGATCGCCAGCGTGGAGTCGTACAGCGAGGGGTCGCCCCACACCAGGAACGCCCCCGTCTCGCCGTCTGCGAGGTCCTCCGCGATGAACCGCTCGAAGATCCCGGCCCGCGCGCTGCGCCAGCCGTCCACGGTCGGCGCGTACTCGGCCGGCGTACGGTCCCGGTCCGGGTCCCGACCCTCCACCAGCCGGTGCCCCGGCCGGGCGTGCGCGGCGAGCATCTCCCGCCGCAGGTCCGTGAGGTCCGCCTTCTCCTCACCCTTCTCCAGGATGAGGAACGCGTCCGCCGCCCCGATCGCCTTGACCGCCTGGAGGGTCAGGTGGTCCGGGTCGCCCGCCCCGATGCCAATCACAGAGAACTTCTTCACCCGGCCGAGTCTGCCCCATGCACCCCCGGCCCCGGACACCCGGGGCGGCCGCCGCCGGATCCCCGCAGGGCCCCGCGCGGCCTTCACCGGATTGCCGCCGGGCCCCGCGCGGCCTCCGCTCGCGGACACCCCCGCATCCGGCCCGTGGACACCCCGGCCCGCCGCCCGCCCGCTCGCTATGCTCCGGCCCATGCGCGTCGCCCTCTTCGTCACCTGCGTCAACGACGCGCTCCACCCCGGCACCGGCACCGCCGTCGTCCGGCTCCTGGAGCGGCTCGGCGTCGACGTCGACTTCCCGGCCGCGCAGAGCTGCTGCGGACAGCCCCAGTACAACACCGGCTACCGCCACGAGACCGAACCCCTGCTCCGCCGCACCGCGCACGCCTTCGCCGGCTACGACCACGTCGTCACCCCCTCCGGATCCTGCGCCGCCATGCTCCGCGAGCACTACCCCCGGATCGGCCGCCGGGCCGCCGAGGAGGGCCGCGGCACCGAACTGGCCGGCCTGGCCGCGGACCTGGCGCCCCGCACGTACGAGCTGACCGAGTTCCTGGTCGACGTACTCGGCACGGTCGACGTCGGCGCGTACTACCCGTACACCGTCACCTACCACCCGTCCTGCCACGGCCTCCGGAGCCTCGGCCTCGGAGACCGGCCCCGCCGGCTGCTCGCCGCGGTGGAGGGCCTGGACCTGCGGGAACTGCCCGGCGCCGCGGAATGCTGCGGCTTCGGCGGCACGTTCGCCGTCAAGAACCCCGACGTCTCCGCCGCCATGGCCGCCGACAAGGTGCGCGCGGCCCTCTCCACCGGCGCCGACGTCCTCTGCGGCGCGGACAACTCCTGCCTCGCCCACCTCGGCGGCACCCTGCGCCGCCAGGGCGCCCCGCTGCGCACCCTGCACCTGGCCGAGATCCTGGCGAGCACCCGGGAGGACCACCGATGAGCGGCGCCACGTACCTCGGCATGCCGGCCTTCCCCGACGCCGCCCGCGAGGCGGTCCGGAACACCACCCTGCGCGCCACCCTCCGGCACGCCACCCACACCATCCGCGACAAACGCGCCCGGGCCGTCGCCGAACTCGCCGACTGGGACCGGCTGCGCGCCGCCGGCAAGGCCGTCAAGGACCACACCCTCCGCCACCTCGACCACTACCTCCTCCAGCTGGAGGAGGCGGTGACCGCGGCCGGCGGCACCGTCCACTGGGCTGCCGACGCCGACGAGGCCAACCGCATCGTCACCGGCCTCGTCCTCGCCACCGGCGAACGCGAAGTCGTGAAGGTCAAGTCGATGGCCACCCAGGAGACCGGCCTCAACGAGGCCCTGGAGGCCGCCGGCATCGCCGCCTACGAGACCGACCTCGCCGAACTCATCGTGCAGCTCGGCCACGACCGCCCCTCCCACATCCTGGTCCCCGCCATCCACCGCAACCGCGCCGAGATCCGGGACGTCTTCCGCGCGGAGATGGGCCGTTGGGGCCGGCCGGCCCCCGAAGACCTCGGCGACGCCCCCGCCGAACTCGCCGAGGCCGCACGGCTGCACCTGCGCGAGAAGTTCCTCCGCGCCAAGGTGGGCGTCTCCGGCGCCAACTTCATGGTCGCCGAGACCGGCACCCTCGTGGTCTTCGAGTCCGAGGGCAACGGCCGGATGTGCCTCACCCTCCCCGAGACCCTCATCTCGGTGGTCGGCATCGAGAAGGTGGTCCCCACCTTCCGCGACCTGGAGATCTTCCTCCAGACCCTGCCCCGCTCCTCCACCGCCGAGCGGATGAACCCGTACACCACCATGTGGACCGGCACCACGGACGACGACGGCCCCCGCGCCTTCCACCTGGTCCTGCTCGACAACGGCCGCACCGACACCCTCGCCGACCCCGTGGGCCGCCAGGCGCTGCGCTGCATCCGCTGCTCGGCCTGCCTCAACGTCTGCCCCGTGTACGAGCGGGCCGGCGGCCACGCGTACGGCTCCGTCTACCCCGGCCCCATCGGCGCGATCCTCAGCCCCCAACTCCGCGGCACCGGAAGCGAGATCGACGCCTCGCTGCCCTACGCCTCCACCCTGTGCGGGGCCTGCTACGAGGTCTGCCCGGTCGCCATCGACATCCCCGAGGTCCTGGTGCACCTGCGCGAGCGCGTGGTCCAGGGCGGCAATGTCACACGTGACGGTGTACGGGTACGCATCCGCCCTGCCCGCGGCCACGCCGCCGAACGCGCCGCCCTGCGCGCCGCCCGCTGGACCCTCGACCACCCCGGTGCCCTCCGCGCCGGGGAACGCCTGCTGGCCCGCACCCGCCGGTTCCACCCCCGCCGCCTGCCCGGCCCCGGCCGCGCCTGGACCGACACCCGCGAGCTCCCGGAAATCCCGCCCGAACCCTTCCGCGACTGGTGGCGCCGGCGCGACCACGGGGGAGGGGACGCATGAGCACCCGGGAACGCATCCTCGCCCGCATCCGCCGCGCCCAGGGCGAGACCGGCCCGCCCGGCCCCGCCTACGCCGCCGACGTCCCCCGCGACTACCTCCGCGTCCACGGCACCCGCACCCCCGCCGGGACCGCGGACCTGCTCGCCCGGAACCTCGCCGACTACCGTGCCCTCGTCCACCGCACCGACGAACCCGGCCTGGCACCCCTGCTGGCGCGACTGCTCGCGGCCCACGGCACGGCACGGGTGCTCGTACCGCACGGCCTCCCGGCCCACTGGCTGGCGGCCGCCGACGCGACCCGCGTCCCCGAACGCCCCGCGCCCACCCTGCACGACCTCGACCGGATCGACACCGTCGTCACCGGCTGCGCCCTCGCGGTCGCCGAGACCGGCACGATCGTCCTCGACGGCGGACCCGGCCAGGGCCGCCGCCGGTCGACCCTCGTCCCCGACCACCACGTCTGCGTGGTCCGGGCACCCGCCCAGGTCGTCGACTCCGTCCCGCAGGCCCTGGAACGCCTCGACCCCACCCGGCCGCTCACCTGGATCTCCGGACCATCCGCCACGAGTGACATCGAACTGGACCGAGTGGAGGGCGTACACGGCCCCCGGACCCTGGAAGTCGTCCTGCTTGCGACAGACTGACCCCATGTCCGCACATATCGCCCTGACGGCCCTCGTCGTCCTCGACTACGACGAGGCCATCGACTTCTACACCCGCGCGCTGAACTTCGAGCTGGTCGAGGACACCCCGCGCCCCGACGGCTCCCGCTGGGTGGTGGTCCGCCCGCGTGGCGCCACCGAGGCCGCCCTCCTGCTGGCCCGCGCCAAGAACGACGAGCAGCGCGCCCGCGTCGGCGACCAGACCGGCGGCCGGGTCGGCTTCTTCCTGCACACCGACGACTTCGCGACCGACCACGCCCGGATGACCGCCGCCGGCGTCCACTTCCTGGAGGAGCCGCGGCACGAGCCCTACGGCTCCGTGGTCGTCTTCGAGGACCTCTACGGCAACCGCTGGGACCTGCTCCAGCCCACGAACTAACGCCCGCGCCCCCGGGGCGGCCCCCCGCCGCCCCGCAACCGCGGAGCCTCGGCCACCGCATCCACCACCCCGACGCCCGGGGCCACCCGAGTCGCCAACTCCCGCGCCCACCCGACGAGCCCGTCCAGATCCAGCCCGTACGGCCGCCGGCCCCCCGGCACCTCAGCGTCCCCCGTCGCCTCGGCGGCCCCCGCCACCTCAGCCGCTTCCGCCAGCCCCGCGGCACCGCGCAGCAGCAGCCGGGCCCCGCCGGTGGCGTTGCCCCGGGCGGCATGGGTGAGCCCCACCGCGAGCTGCGCCAGCGCCCGCCACAGCCCGGCCTCCTCCGCCGGCCCGGTCTTCCAGGCGTCCTCGAACACCTCGTGGGCGTGGAACGGCATCCCGGCGTCCAGCAGCCGCTGCGCCTCCCGCACCGTCTCCTCCGGGGCCCGCACCACCCCCTCGGGCTGCCGCGGCACCCCCTCCGCCCCGTACGGCAGCGGCCTGCCCAGCCCGTCACGCGGCCGCGCGCTCCGCGCCCGCCCCTCGCCGTCCCGGTCCCGCCCGTCGCTCCGCTCCACACCCCCATCCTGCCCCGCCCGGCAAACCGGTGCTGGCGCACCCCCCGACGTGCGGTAATGTTCTTCCTGCACGCCACACCAGGGGGAAACCCCAGGTCAGCGAGCACCGGGACGTGGCGCAGCTTGGTAGCGCACTTGACTGGGGGTCAAGGGGTCGCAGGTTCAAATCCTGTCGTCCCGACCATGCGGAAACGCAGGTCGGAGGCCGTTCTCTCGTATCGAGAGAACGGCCTTTCGTGTGTCCTGGTGCCGCCGAGCCGACGGGGAGGCTCGCCCGACGCGAACAGGGCCCGCTGGACGATGTCCAGCGGGCCCTGTTTTTCGCCGCCCGCGACCGGCCCGTTCGTCCGACCGCAAGCGTCCGCAGCCCTTACATGGAGCGGGCGAGGGCGCTCGCGGCTTCCCTGAGCGCCCGGTTCTCGGCCGAGTCCTGATCGAGGGGAGCCCCCAGGCGCTCCTGCAGCACGAGTGAAGTGAGGAGGACCCCCTTGATCAGCTCTCGTTGCACCGGGTGCCGTGCGGACAGGTAGTGGGCGTGGAGTGCGCCGGCGAAGGCTGTGAACACCACTCGCTCCACTTGGCAACTGTCGTCGTCACGCGGTGAGAGCCCGGTGGGCACGCCCAGCATCTCGCCGACGGCCTCGGCCATGGAAACGTAGAGCTTGCCGATCCGCAGTGACGGGTTCCAGAGCGTGTCGCCCGCGCTCTCGAAGTAGTAGCTCACTCGGGAATCTCCAGCCTGAGGTCCAGATCGGGATGTGCCCGCCTCAGTTCCTCGATGCGGGCCTCGAGAGCGGCACGGAACCTCGGGTCGACCGGCTGCTCGAACCGGAACCCGATCGGAGCTTCCTCGTAGCCGTCCATCTGACGGCGGGCCTTGAGGTACTTCTCGAGCTTTCCGTTGATGTGCTTCGTGAGCCAAGCGTCGTCGGCGTACGTCGCACTCTTGAGCTCCCACAGGACTCCACCGTCCACGTGATCGATGTCAGTGATCAGGTTTCCGGTCTGAGGATCATAGATGGGGTATTCGCGCTGCCCCTCGAGGCACAGCGGGTTGGTGTTGTGGACGAGGACCGGGGTCGGGCCGGCGAGGACGTAGTACGTGTGGAGGTCGTTGACCGTGAGGTTGTAGGCGGGCGCGAGGCCCTTCCAGTGGGTGACCTTGCCGACCTGGACGGTGGTGCCGACCGGGGTGCGGAGGGCGTCGCCGACGCGGAGGTCCGCGGCGTCGGTCCAGCGCTTGCGGTTCTGCACCCAGTACGGGTGGTGGTCGGTCGAGGTCAGCGGGGCGGCCGACGCGCCCCGCAGCTCGATGTCGGTGAACTCGCGGTCGTCGGGCGTGTAGATGGTGGCTTTGACGACGCGCGGGCCGGTGGTCCCGGTGAGCGGGTCGGTCGCCGTGACGAGGTCGCCCACCTCGATCTGCTCGATGGGCCTGGTGGTGCCGTCGCCCATCAGGACGGCGGTGCCGGCGGGGAAGCTGTTCTTGCGTCCGCAGGCGGGCGCCTTCTTCCACAGGTCCGCCAGCTTGTCGAAGAGGTCCTTGGCCTTCGGGCCGTACTTCTCGGCCCACCGGGCGGCCTTGATCGGGGCGGCGCCCCAGCCGAGGACCGGGATCGCGGAGGCGCAGGAGAGGGCCGCGTCGACCCACATGCCCTCGCGGCCGCTGGGCGCGAAGTGCTCGATGGTGCCCTCGATCGCGTACAGGCCGCAGTTCGCCAGGTCCGCGAACTCGCCGAAGCCGGGGACGAGGCCGAGGACGTCGAGGCTGATGTGGAGGACGTCCATGGGGTGGACGCCGAACTCGGGGGCGAGGACCATGACCGGTCCCAGCGGGCCCTGGACGACGAAGCTGAGGGCGGCCATCCCGTAGGTGAGCCACTTCTGCTTCTTCTTCGCGGCCTCGGCGCGCTGGCGCTCCTGCTCGGCCTTGACGTACTGGTCGTGCATGTAGCGCTTGACCGTCGACTCGTAGGCGCCGCGTGCCTCGTGGGCGCTCATGCCCGCGTTGCGGGCCGAGTCGTAGGCCTGCTGGGCGGCCTGGTACGCGCTCACCGCGTACTCGGCAGCGGTCTCGGCGGAGGCCTGCGCGGACGCCGCGGAGTTCGTGGCGCGCTGGGCGCTGCGGGCCGCGTCGGACTCGGCCGTGCGGGCCTTGGCCGCGGACGCCGCCGCCGCCGAGGCGGAGGCGGAGGCGCGGTCGGCGGCGGCCTGGGCGTCCTTGGCGAAGCCCGCGGCCTTGTCGGCGTAGCCGGCGGCGGTCTGGGCGTGGCCCCTGGCCTCGTCGGCGTAGCCCTGGGCGTTGGAGGCGGCCTGGGCGGCCACGTAGGCGTCCTCGTAGGCCTTGGCCTCGATCTTGGCGGCGTCGGCGATGATGCCCTGGATCTGCGCGACGTGGGCCGCGTTGAGCTCGTCGCGCCGCTTGGCCCGGAACTGGCCCGAGACGATGAACGTGCGCAGCTCGGTGTCGGGGCTGGCCAGTGCGGTCTCGGCGGCTGCCTTGACCTCCGGGGTGCCGCCCTCGGCCAGGCTGGCGGCCTTGACGCGGTCGTCCTCGATGCGGGCCTGGTGCTGGCCGGAGAGCAGGAACGCGGCCAGGGCCTTGGGGTCGGCGCTGTCCAGGGCGGCCTTGGCGGCCTCCTTGACGCCGGTGCCGCCGGCCTCGGAGATGCGAGCGACCTCGATCCGGTTGTCCGCGGCCGCCGCCTGGTACTGGCCGGTGGTCACGAAGGCGTGGACCGTCGCCGCGTCGCCCGCCAGCGCGGTGGTCGCGGCGGTGCGGACGTCCTCGAGGGGGGAGTTGACGGAGAGCTGGAAGGCCGTCTCGCGGTCGTCCTGCTCGTCGGCCTTCCTCCAGCCGGTCGCCGCGTACGCGACCACGGCCGCGTCGTCGCCCGCCAGGGCGGTCTCGGCGGCGGAGCGGCCCCACGGACCGCGGATCTCCAGCGCGGTCAGCGCCAGCCTCCGGCCGGTCTCCACGATCTGCTCCGTGCCGGCGCCCGGCTGGGCGGCCTGCTCGGCCAGGGTCTTGAACTGGGCGTCGAGCTTCGCCGTCTCCTGCTGGATCCGGGCAGCCTCGGCCTTCCCCGCGTCGTACTTCGCCTTGGCGTCCCGGGCGTGGTTGACCTGCGTCTTCGTGCGCGCGGCGACCTCCTCGGCCTCCGTGGCGCGGGCCGCGGCCTGGACCTCCCCGGCCTTCTTGACCGCGGCGCTGGCGGCCTGGGCCGCCTTCATGGCCTCCTCGGCGTTCAACTTCGCCTGCGTCGCCGCCTTCTGCGCGTCGTTGGCGTACTGCGCGGCGTTGCGGGCGGCGGTGGCGGCGTTGCGGGCGTGCGCGGCGGCCGACCGGGCCGCGCTCACGGCCTCGCGGGCCTGCGTCGCCGCGGCCGCCGCGTTCTGCTGCGCCACCTGGGAGGAGCGCCGGGCCTCGGCGGCGTGCCGGCGCGCGGAGTCCGCGGCCGCCTTGGCCTCCTGGGCGCTCAGCCCGGCCTTCTGCGCCCACTCACCGGTCGTCTCGGCGTTGAGGGCGGCGTCGGTCATGTCGGCGACGGCGCCCAGTGCGGCCTGCAGCGCCGCGTTCGCCTCGGTCAGCGTCTTCTGCAGCGCCTCGGCGGAGTCGGCGATCTTCGACGCCTGGAGCGCCGCGGCGTCCGCGTCGGCGGCGACCTTCTCGTTGACCTTGCCGGAAGCCGCCGCGCTCCACGCGCGGCCCGCGGCCTCGGACGCGTACAGGGCGGCCGTCGAGGCGTTGTGCGCGGCGATCGCCGCGGTCTCCGCGGCCGCGTTCGCGGCCCGGGCCGAGGCGATGGCGGACCGGGCGGCCGACGCGGCGCGCCGGGCGGACTCGGCCGCCCTGCGTGCGGCGTTCTTCGCCCGGACGGAGTCCTTCTCCGCGGCCCGCATCTCCTCGGCCGCCTTGGCGGTCTCCTCCTTGGCCAGACGCGCGGCGTTCTTGGCCTTCTCGGCCTGCTCCTGCGCGCTCTTCTTGGCCTTCTCCGCCGCCACGCCCGCGTCCGCGGTCTGCCTGGCGAGCTCGGTGATGGTGGCGTGCTCCTGGTCCTGCGCCCGGGTGATGTACTGCCCGTACGCCAGGAAGTCGCGGACGTCCTCGATCGTGCCCTTCAGCGCGGACGCGGCGGCCCGCTTGGTCGCCGGGCCCCCGGCCGCCTCCAGCTGCGCGACGCGCACCCGGGCGTCGTCGTCGCGCTGGCGGAACTGGCCCTCGGCGAGGAACGCGCGGATGTCCTCCGTCGTGCCGCGCATCGCCTTGTCACCGGCCTCGCGCAGACCCGCGCCACCGCCCTCGGTGATCCGGGCCGCCTCGACCTGTTCGTCCTGCGCCAGCGGCGCCTTCCAGCCGTCCTTCATGAAGGCGGCCAGATCCTCCGGCGTCCCGGCCAGCGCCTGCTGGGCCGCCTCCCGCAGACCCGGACCCGCGTCGGTGACCAGCTTGAGCGCGGCCTCCCGCAGGTCGAGGTCCTCGGCGACCTTCTGACCCGTACGCAGGTACTCGGTCACCTGCTCGTCCTTGCCGGCGAGCGCCGCTCCGGCGGCCGTCTTCACCGCCGGACCGCCCGACTTCCACGCCTGCAAAACCTGCTGACGAGGCGTCAGCTGGGGTGTCGACTCCTCCGCGACGGCGGGGGCCGCGGAGACCAGTCCGGCGAGCAGCGAGAGGGGCAACAGGACGCGAGCGGCCGTGCCGGCCGTGCCGAACGCCCTCCCCCTCAGCGCGCCGCGTGGGCTTCTTCTCTGACGCACGATGGACAATTCCCTTGGTCGGTGACGGCGCAGTCGTGCGGGCAGCGGGCAGCGGCCGCCGGCCGCGCCGTGACCGGCGTGGCGGCGTTCCGTTCCGTGCGGCAGGACTGCGGGGCCCGCCGGCCGCCCCTGACCTCTCCCCAGGCAGGGCGGCGGCGGGCCGGAAGTTCGCGAGTGAACAGGCCCCCAGGTGCCCGGCGTTGCTTTCGGTCCACACCGGGCGAGGCCCAAGAGTGGCACATGCCGGAGCAGTTGTCGCCCCCGATCCGGATCCACTTTAGTGAAAACACCGGCTATGCTCGGGGCATCCCCAGGCCAACACCGCACCCCCAACGGTGCGGATGTGCCCAGTTTTCAGCTGCTCAGGCTCTCTTCGGACTTCACCTCGCCCCGCACCCGACGCGGCGGCGACTTTCAGGAAAGTGAAATCTCAGTGCGCACACACAGATGGCTGGCCGCCGCCACCGCCACCGCCGCGGTCGTCCTGGGGGCACCCGCGCAGACCGCCTCCGCCGAGACCGTGCCGCCGGCCAACGCCGGTGCCGCCTTCGCGGTCGAGGACGGCGCGTACCCCTACCGCTCGGCGGTCCTCGCCGCCACCGGCGCCGACCTCATCGCGGGTGACGGCAACATCACCCACACCTCCTGCTCCGGCCCCTACCAGATCATGGTCTGGGCGCGGAACCTGCTGACCAGCGACTCCAGGATCTGCTTCCGGGCCGGCCGGACCGGCTCCCTGACGGTGAGCATCCCGCGGGCCTACCGCATCGAGACCGTCGGACGCGACCTCAAGGCCGACATCTCCATCGACGGGCAGACCTCGAACCTCACCGTCCCCCGCGACACCACCAAGGGCTTCGGCGAGGCCGACCCGGCCGACCCCAAGCGGGCCGTGCTGCTCCAGCTGAACGTCACCGGCTCCTCCGCCCCGGTCGGCGCGGGGCAGCCCCTCGGCACCGCCGAGATCGCCTACCACGCGCAGCTGAACATCGGCGCCGGCAAGCGGTTCTGCTCCGCCGCGCTCGTCGACCCCAGCTGGGTGATCGCGGCCAAGAGCTGCTTCGCCGACAAGCCGGCGGAGAGCAACACCGTCACCGACGGCGCGCCCAAGGACGACACCACCGTCACCGTCGGCCGGAAGCTGCTCCCCGTCCTCGGCGGCCACACGTCGAAGATCACCAAGCTGGTCACCCGTGCCGACCGCGACCTGGTCATGGCCCAGCTGGAAAGGCCCGCCGCCGGCATCGCCCCGCTGGCGCTGTCCCGCACGGCTCCCGCGGCCGGGGAGACCCTGAAGGTCGGCGGGTACGGCCGCACCGCGTCGGAATGGGCGCCGCAGGAGCTCCACACCGCCGAGTTCACCGCCGGCACCGCCTCCGCGACCGGCTTCGACCTCACGCCCAAGGCCGCCGACACCACCCTGTGCAAGGGCGACGCCGGCGGACCGGCCGTCCGTACCGAGAACGGCAAGCCCGCCCTGGTCGGCGTCACCAGCCTCACCTGGCACGCCGGCTGCCTCGACGGCCCCGCCGACGAGACCCGTACCGGCGGTTTCGACGCCCGGGTGGACGACATCCGCGACTGGATCCAGCAGACCCGCGCGCTCACCACCGGCTGGAAGACCGAGGCCGTGGTCCAGGGCGGCACCAAGCTGTACCAGGCGATCCGCCTGGCCGACGGCACCTGGACCGACGCCGCGGACGTCGAGGCGAAGGCGGGCGGCATCGGCGGCGTCCGCGCCTCCGCCGTCGCCGGCATCAACGGCGACACCCACGTCGTCGCCCTCGGCGGCGACGGGAAGGTGCACCACACCGTCCGCAAGGCCGACGGCACCTGGGGCGCCTTCGGTGACGTGAACCAGGCCGCGAGCCCGCTGTCGAACGTCAGCCAGCTGTCCGCGGTCTCCATCGGCCACGAACTGCACGTCCTGGCCGTCGCCAACGGGCGGCCCCACCACACCGTCCGCCGCCAGGACGGCACGTGGACCGTCTTCGGTGACGTCACCGGCGCCGCCGGCCCGATCGGCACCGTGACCGCCGTGGCCACCGCCCACACCGCCGGCCAGCTCCAGGTCATCGCCGTCAGCGGCGGCAAGGCGTACCACACGCTCCGCGCTGCGAACGGTACGTGGGCCAAGTGGGGCGACGTCGCCGGCGCGGCCGGCGCCACCGGACCGGTCACCGCGGTCGCCATGGCCGGCACCGGCAGCGACGCGCAGATCGTGGTCGCCACCGACAACGGCACCCGCCAGTACCACTCCCTGCGCAAGGGCGACGGGACCTGGACGCCGTTCGGCAGCCTGACCCCGTACCTGGGCCAGATCACCGTCAAGTCCTTCGGCGCCGGCTCCGTCGACGGTGAGCTCCAGCTCGCCGCCACCACCGCCGACGGCAAGGTGCTGCACACCACCCGGCGCGCCGACGGCACGTGGGCCACGACCGCGCCGGTCGCGCTCGACGGACTGACGGGCACCCTCGGCGGCATCGCGCTCGCGGGCACCCTGTAGGACGGGGCGCGGCATCAGCCCGCGGTGCGGGGGGCGGCCGGCACGGCGTCCCCCGCACCCGGGCGGTGACCGCCTCCGGGACCGGGACCCGGGCCCGGACCGGGACCCGGACCCGCTCCGGTGTCCCGCCGCGCTCCCGTTTCCCGCTCGGCTCCCGTTTCCCGCCCCGCCTCCGTACCCGCCCCCGCCCACAGGCGGCCGGCCAGCTCGGCCGCCGCCGGGGCGCGGACGGCGGCGGCCACCCTGCCCAGCCACTCGGCCTCGGTCTCCAGGTCGGCGCCCTCCTGCACCAGGGCGTGCTCCGGGAACCGGGGCCGCGCACCGGCGCGTTCGGCCCGTGCGGCGAGCAGCAGGACGACCGCCTCCGCGGTCGCCTCGCGCTCCGCCGGGGCGACGGCGCCGTGGCCGGCCACGGCACGGCGTACCGCCTCGCGCTGCCCGGGCGAGACGTGGCCGGACAACGCCAGGGCACTGTCGCGGACTTCGATCACGTAGCGGTACCGGATCAGCTCGACGTCCCTGCCCAGCCCGCCGGCCAGCGGCAGGACGACCTCCGGCGTGGCCTCCGTGAGCAGCCGCCACAGCGGGCGGATCGCCCGCACCTGCCGGCGCAGCCGGGCCCGCCGCGCGGTCTCCGCAAGCGAGGGCCACAGCACACCGGCCACGAGCAGCAGCATCGTGCAGGACAGCAGGGCCTGCGTGGTGACGACCACTCCGGTGGTGCCGAGGCCCGGCCACCCGGCCGCACCCGCCAGGAGGTGGACCAGCCGGTGCAGTACGTAGAGGAGGCCGCACGTGCAGGCCAGGCCGAGCAGCCGGATGGAGGTCCGGGACGGGCCGGGCGAGGCGTGCCGCCCGTACCGGCGGCACAGCAGCATCCCGTTCACGACGGCGTGCAGGACGTACCCGAGGAAGATCGTCCAGTACGCGGTCATCGAGGGCGACCGGACCGCGAGCAGGTGTGCCTCGCCGTCCGGCAGGGGCGTCGCGGCGAACGCCACGACCAGACCGGCCTCCGCGAGGCCCAACAGGATCCACGGGCCGCGCACCCGGCGCCGCCCGCGCACCCCGGAGAGCTCCCGGATGAACGCGCCGAGCACTCCCAACGCGGCCAGCGACAGCATGTGGACCGGCAGGTTCGTGAAGCTCTCCACGCCGACCGCGTGGTCGATGTGGCGGCGCAGGGCGGGCGAGCCGATGGTGAACGCGAGGGCGAACACGGCCCACATGACCCACATGACACGGTGCTGCCGCGGCGCCGCCCGCAGGCTCGGCGCCTTGCAGAGGACCAGCAGCCACAGCGGCGGCAGCACACACCACTCGAAGACCCTCACCGGAACCTCGGCGTGGTCCGGGGCGAGAACGCGCGCAGCACGCGCCGCAGGGCGTCGGCGGCGTCGCGGCCGGCCGTGGGCAGGGCGGCGGGCGCCGCGTCGAAGTGCTGCCACATGAGCGAGGCCAGGAGTTCGGCCTCCTGCTCCTGCCGCGTCGTGGACTTCGTCCGGGTCCGGCCCAGCAGCCGGGCGGCCATCGCGGGGTCGAGGTCCGGGAAGAGCTGCGCGAGCATCGCCGGCTCCGGCGCCGTCTGCTCCCGGTGGTCGAGCAGGATGTGCGCGAGCTCGTGCAGGATGATGTGCGTCTGGTGGGGCCGGCTGGTCACCACGTTGTAGTAGACGTGGTCGGCCGTTCCGAAGGCCACCCACATGCCGCACGCCCCCGTGGCCGCCGGCATCGCGGCGGGCATCGGGAGGAGCCGCAGCGGCCGGCCGCGCTCCGCGGCGACGGCCTCGCAGAGGTGTTCCACCTCGAACGGATGGGGCAGATCGAAGCGCTGGACGATCCTCCGGCACCTCGTCCGCAGCTCGCGCCCGTCGTGCACCGCGCTGGTCATAGTGTTCCGTGCCCCCCGATACAGCTCCCGGGCACAGCCGTGCCCGGTCAGACTTCCCCGGGGTGCACGCTAGAGATCCACACGCGTCCTGGACAAGTCGGGCCAGGATGCGGGACGTCCCGGACCGTCCGACGGGGCACCCCGGGACACCCCGGAACCACCGCCTCCGCGGCCCCGGCGTTACGCGGCCGGGCCCCCGGGACGGCGTGCGGCGGCCCGGACGCGGGCGGAGCCGGCCCTGCCCCCGACCGCCGGATCAGCGCGCCGAAGGCGCCGGCCCCTCCGCCACCGGCCCCTCCGCCACCGGCCCTTCCGCCACCGGCCCTTCCGCCACCGGCCCCCCGGGCCGGGCGTCGCCCTGCTCGATGAGGGACCGTACGGCCTCGATGCCCTGGGTCGACATGGTCGCCACCGCCGCCGCGCGCAGCGCGACCGAGCGCACGTCGTTGGCCCGCATCGCGGCGATCAGCGCGAGCTGCGCGGAGACGCGGGCCTCGACCTCGTCGTCGATGAAGTAGGCGAGCGGCACCCCGAAGAACTCGCCGAGCACGCGGAGCGTCCCCACCGTCGGGTTGTCCGCCTTGCCCTTGGCCAGGGCCCACAGCCGGCCCACCGACAGCTTCGGATCGCCGGGCCCCGCGGCCTCCTTGATGCCGTCCACGACCTCCTGGAGGGTGTAGCGCCGCCCCAGGGGCTGCACGTACGCGAACAGGTACTCGATCCGCCGGGCGAGCAGCGCCACCGCCGCGTCGGGCGAGCCTTCCGCGACCGTGTCCGCGGACGACTCCTGTGCCTCGTCGATCATGACCTGCTCTCCTCATACCGTCTGGTGGCACGATATCCCGCGGAAGCCCGCCGGACACCGGTCCGGCCAACCCTCTCCGCCTCCGGGCAAGGCCCGGGAACGGGCCGGGGGCAGGCCGGCGCCGCGCTGGACCGCCGCCCCTGCGGAACGCTCGGCGGGGAACCCCGCCGAGCGTTCCGCAGGGACGCGCGGCCCGATCAGCCGCCGGCCGTCAGGGACTTGAGAGCGACGTTCAGCCGGAGGACGTTGACGCGCGGCTCGCCCAGGAAGCCGAGGGTGCGGCCTTCCGTGTGGTCCGCGACGAGGCGCTCCACCCGGTCCACCGGCAGGCCGTTCCGCTCCGCGACGCGGTGCACCTGGAGTTCGGCGTAGGCGGGGGAGATGTGCGGGTCGAGTCCGGAGCCGGACGAGGTCACGGCGTCGGCCGGCACGTCGGACGGCTTCACCGCGTACGTCGCCGTGGTGTTGTCGGCGACCACCGCCGCCTTCGCATCCTCGACGGCCTTCACGAGGTCGGGGTTGTCGGCGGCCTTGTTGGTGGCGCCGGACACGAGGAGCGCGTACTGCGTGTTGACGCTGTTGGAGCCCAGACCGGCGGACGGGCGCGGCTGGAACCACCTGAGGTCCGGCCGGGCGGCCTCGTCCGCGTCGTCCGGGTCCTTCTTCGGCAGGTCGTAGCGCTGGCCGATCAGCGCCGAGCCGACGACCTCGCCGTCCCTGCCGGTGATCTCGGAGCCGTTGGCCCGGTCACGGAAGAGGGCCTGGGCGATGCCGGTCACGGCGAGCGGGTAGAGGACGCCGCAGAGCACGGTCAGGACGAGGAGGGCGCGCAGGCCGGCGCCGAGCAGCCGCGCCGCGCCGGAGACGGAGTTGTTCACAGCAGATCAGCCGATTCCGGGGATGAGGGAGAGAGCCATGTCGATGAGCTTGATGCCGACGAACGGGGCGATCAGGCCGCCGAGTCCGTAGAGGCCGAGGTTGCGGCGGAGCATCCGGTCGGCGCTGGTGGGCCGGTACTGCACGCCCCGGAGGGCCAGCGGCACCAGCGCGACGATGATCAGCGCGTTGAAGACGACGGCGGAGAGGATCGCGGACTGGGGGGAGGCCAGGCCCATGATGTTGAGCCTGTCCAGGCCCGGGTGGACCACCGCGAACATCGCGGGGATGATCGCGAAGTACTTCGCCACGTCGTTGGCGATGGAGAAGGTGGTCAGCGCGCCGCGGGTGATCAGGAGCTGCTTGCCGATCTCGACGATCTCGATCAGCTTGGTGGGGTCGGAGTCCAGGTCCACCATGTTCCCGGCCTCCTTGGCGGCCGAGGTGCCGGTGTTCATCGCCACGCCGACGTCCGCCTGGGCGAGCGCCGGGGCGTCGTTCGTGCCGTCGCCGGTCATCGCGACCAGCTTGCCGCCGGCCTGCTCGCGCTTGATGAGCGCCATCTTGTCCTCGGGGGTGGCCTCGGCGAGGAAGTCGTCGACCCCCGCCTCCTCGGCGATGGCCTTCGCGGTCAGCGGGTTGTCGCCCGTGATCATGACCGTCCTGATGCCCATCCGGCGCAGCTCCGCGAACCGCTCCCGCATGCCGGGCTTGACCACGTCCTTGAGGTGGATGACGCCCAGGACCCGGGCGCCCCGGTCGTCCTCGACCGCCACCAGGAGCGGGGTGCCGCCGGCCGCGGCGACGGTGTCGGCGAGGGTTCGGGCGTCGTCCGCGACGGTGCCGCCGCGCTCCCGCACCCAGGCGATGACCGAACCGGCCGCGCCCTTGCGGATCCTCCGGCCCTCGACGTCGACGCCGGACATCCGGGTCTGGGCGGTGAACCCGATCCACTCCGCGTGGGCGAGCTCGCCCCGGTGGCGCTCGCGCAGCCCGTACGCCTCCTGCGCGAGGACCACGACCGAGCGGCCCTCGGGGGTCTCGTCGGCCAGCGAGGAGAGCCGGGCGGCCTCGGCGACCTCGGCCCGGGTGGTGCCCCGCACCGGGACGAACTCGGCGGCCTGCCGGTTTCCGAGGGTGATGGTTCCGGTCTTGTCGAGCAGCAGCGTGGACACGTCGCCGGCCGCCTCGACGGCGCGGCCGGACATGGCCAGCACGTTGCGCTGGACCAGCCGGTCCATGCCGGCGATGCCGATCGCGGAGAGCAGGGCGCCGATGGTGGTCGGGATCAGGCAGACCAGCAGCGCGGCCAGCACGATCATCGACTGCTCTGCCCCCGCGTAGACGGCGAAGGGCTGGAGCGTGACCACGGCCAGCAGGAAGACGACGGTGAGGGACGCCAGCAGGATGTTGAGGGCGATCTCGTTGGGGGTCTTCTGCCGCGCCGCGCCCTCGACGAGGCTGATCATCCGGTCGATGAACGTCTCGCCGGGCTTCGTCGTGATCTTGATGACGATCCGGTCGGACAGCACCTTCGTGCCGCCGGTGACCGCGCTGCGGTCGCCGCCGGACTCGCGGATGACGGGTGCCGACTCGCCGGTGATCGCGGACTCGTCGACGGAGGCGACGCCCTCGACGACGTCTCCGTCGCCGGGTATGACGTCGCCCGCCTCGCAGACGACCAGGTCGCCGACGCGCAGCCCGGTGCCGGGTACGGACTCCTCCTGGCCGGCGGACGTCAGGCGGCGGGCGACGGTGTCGGTCTTGGCCTTCCGCAGGGTGTCGGCCTGGGCCTTCCCGCGCCCCTCGGCCACCGCCTCGGCCAGGTTCGCGAAGATCGAGGTCAGCCACAGCCAGGCGGCGATGGCCCAGCCGAACCAGTCGCCCGGGTCGGTGAGGGCCAGGACGGTGGTGAGCACCGAACCGATCTCGACGACGAACATGACCGGCGACTTGACCATGACGCGCGGGTCGAGCTTGCGCACCGCCTCCGGGAAGGACCTGAGCAGCTGCGCGGGGTCGAAGAGCCCGCCGCCCACGCGCCCTTGGCCCGGCCGGGGGCCGGCCGGCACGTCCTGGTGCGGGGCGCTGGTGGTGGTGGCCGCGCCGATGGCGGTGTCCTGGGCCAGGGGCATGGCGTCCTGCTTCTTCGTGTTCGTGGTCATGACGCCAGCCCTTCGGCGAGCGGGCCCAGCGCCAGCGCCGGGAAGTAGGTCAGACCGGTGATGATCATGATGGAGCCGACCAGCAGGCCGGTGAACAGCGGCTTCTCCGTGCGCAGCGTGCCCGCTGTCGCGGGGACGGGGCGCTGCTCGGCGAGCGAGCCGGCGAGCGCGAGGACGAAGACCATGGGGAGGAAGCGGCCCAGGAGCATCGCCAGGCCGAGCGTGGTGTTGTACCACTGGGTGTCGGCGTTGAGGCCGCCGAAGGCGGAGCCGTTGTTGTTGGCGCCCGAGGTGTACGCGTACAGGACCTCGGAGAAGCCGTGCGCACCGGAGTTGAGCATCGAGTGCGGCGGGGTGGGCAGGGCCATCGCGGCGGCGGTGAAGCACAGCACCAGGGCCGGGGTGATCAGGATGTAGCAGGCGGCGAACTTGATCTCGCGGGTGCCGATCTTCTTGCCCAGGTACTCCGGCGTGCGGCCGACCATCAGGCCGGCGATGAACACCGCGATGACCGCCATGACCAGCATCCCGTACAGGCCGGAGCCCACGCCGCCGGGCGCGATCTCGCCCAGCTGCATGCCGAGCAGCTGGATGCCGCCGCCGAAGCCGGTGTACGAGGAGTGGAAGGAGTTGACCGCGCCGGTGGACGTCAGCGTCGTCGCGACCGAGAAGAGCGCCGAGGCGCCGACGCCGAACCGGGTCTCCTTGCCCTCCAGCGCGCCGCCCGCCGCCTGGAGCGCGGGCCCGTGGTGCGCGAACTCCGTCCACATCATCAGGGCGGTGAAGCCGAGCCAGATCGTGGCCATCGTGGCGAGGATCGCGTAGCCCTGCCTCAGGCTGCCGACCATCCGGCCGAAGGTGCGGGTCAGGGCGAAGGGGATGACCAGGATCAGGAAGACCTCGAAGAGGTTGGAGAACGGGGTCGGGTTCTCGAAGGGGTGGGCGGAGTTGGCGTTGAAGTAGCCGCCGCCGTTGGTGCCCAGCTCCTTGATGACCTCCTGCGACGCGACCGCGCCGCCGTTCCACTGCTGCGTGCCGCCCGTGAACTGTCCGACCTCGTGGATCCCGGCGAAGTTCTGGATCGCGCCGCACGCCACCAGGACGACCGCCCCGATCACCGACAGCGGCAGCAGGATCCGGACGGTGCCGCGCACCAGGTCGGCCCAGAAGTTGCCGAGTTCGCCGGTGCGGGACCGCGCGAAGCCCCGTACGAGGGCCACGGCGACGGCCATGCCGACCGCGGCGGACACGAAGTTCTGCACCGCGAGGCCACCGGTCTGCACGACGTGGCCCATGGCCTGCTCACCGGCGTACGACTGCCAGTTGGTGTTGGCCACGAAGGAGGCGGCGGTGTTGAAGGCCTGGTCCGGGTCGATGGCCCGGAAGCCGAGCGAGCCGGGCAGGACGCCCTGGTCCCGCTGGAGGGCGTACAGGAAGAGGACGCCCACCGCGGAGAACGCGAGGACGCCGCGCAGGTACGCGGGCCAGCGCATCCCGCTGTCCGGGTCGGCGCCGATGGCCCGGTAGATCCAGCGCTCCGGCGCGTAGTGCTTCCCGGAGGAGTAGACCCTGGCCATGTGGTCGCCGAGCGGGCGGTGGGACAGGGCCAGCGCGGCGATGAGGGCGAGGAGCTGGAGCAGGCCAGCCGTCTGGGAACTCATGGGCGTGCTCAGAACCTCTCCGGCTTGACGAGGGCGAGGACGAGGTATCCCAGCAGGGCGACGGCCACGATCAGGCCGACGACGTTCTCGGCGGTCACAGCTTGGTCACCCCCTTGGCGACGAGACCCACCAGCGCGAAGACCGCGACCGTGGTGAGGACGAAGGCCAGATCGGCCATCGCGAGCTCCTGTGGACGAAGTGATGAAGTGCTTTCCGGCCTCACTGGCCTGGACCGATCAGACCGCACGCCGGGGGCGGTGCCGGATGGCCTTGACGCCCTCCATACGGCGTGCGGGGATCCCTTGACGCGTCTCTGACGCGGTGGGCCTCCGGGGCACCGGGGGAGGGCCGCCCGGGCACGCACCGGGGTACCGGTCGGCCCTGGCGGGGGACCCGTGGGCGTGGTGTCATGAGAGTGGCGGAAAGAGCCGGAGTGAGGATGCGGAGGAGCGGCCGGCGGCCGTGCACCGCACAATCAGGACCCGCGAGAAGTGGGCGGACTCTTTCCGTCCTCACGTGGCGGGCCCGTAGGGGCACGCAGAGGACCGCGCCGCGACGAGGTGAGCACGCATGGAATCGGAATCGGCATCGTGGACCACACCCGGGGTGTTCGCCGGGCCGGGCGGCGTCCTCACCGAGGGCGGCGGGACCCTGACCGGGGAACTCACCGTGCACACCGAGTGGGAGCAGGGCCGCGCAAGAGTGGCCGTCCAGTACCAGGACGGCGGGGAGTGGTACGCCCTGGCGGGCAGCCCGGTCGCCTGTCCCGATCCGCGGGTGAGCCGGTCGGTTCACCAGAGCGCGGTCGAGGCCGTCCGGGCGGGCGGCGCGGTGCGTTTCGCGCCGTGGGTGACCCCGGCGGCCTGAAGCAGATCGTCTCCGGCAGCCGATTCCGTTAACATGTTCGAACTTCTCATTCGATCATTTTGAAATGTAAACAAATCGGCTGAAAATTGATATCTCACACAGGGCGAACTCTTTCCCGCGGGGACGCCGCGAACGCCGCTGCCGACGCGACCGCCGACGCCACCTCCACCGCCGGCGGCCCCGCCGCACCCGGGGGCCCCGGGGACGACCCCGCCGGCCGGCGCAGACGCCTCGCGCTGTGGGCGGCCGCGGGCGCCGTGGGCCTCGGCTTCCTCGTCGCGCTGGAGATCGCGGCGCGCCACTACGGCGTGCCCGGACCGATCACCACCCAGGCGCGCGAAGTGATCTTCGCGCCGCGGTCCGCGCCGCTGCTCTACGGCAGCATGGCGCTGATGATGGTGGTGCTCACCTGGCGCCGGCGGTTCGTCGCGGCCGGCGCGGCGATCGCCATCGACCTCGTCTTCTTCCTGGTGCGCTGGGCGGTCGGCGCCGAGCAGATGCCCGGCAACGGACCCCTCCTGGTGGTGCTGGCCCACGCGGTCATCGCCCTCACGCGCCGCACCGGCCGGGAGCGCGTCCTGCTGCTGAAGGGCGTCGGCCTCGCCCTGCTCCTCGTGGCCGGCCGCAAGACCGGCTACACCTGGCTGATGATCACGTCGAAGACCCGTCCCACGGTCCTCGACCAGTACGTCGCCACCGCCGACCACGCACTCGGCAACCCCTCCTGGGTGGTCGGCCGGATCGTCGAGGCCACCGGCTCCGTCGGCGCCCACGTCCTCGACTGGGTCTACATCCAGCTCGCCGTCGCCGCGATCGTCGTCGCCGTCCACCAGCTGCGCAACGTGGCGGCCGACGGCCGCTTCCCCGGTCACCACCTGGTGCGCACGTTCCTGGTCATCGGCCTGCTCGGCCCCGGCATCTACATGATCTACCCGGTGGTCGGACCGATCTTCGCGTACGGCGCCGACGGCGGACACTGGGCGGTGGCCGACCTGTGGCCGCACACGCCGCCCGCCCTCACCACCCCGCAGCCGATGCCCTTCGACGAGGTCACCCCGCGCAACTGCATGCCCAGCCTGCACACCGCCTGGGCCACGGCGATCTTCATCCACTCCCGCAAGGGGCCGTTGGCCCTGCGGCTGCTGGGCGTCTTCTGGCTGGTCACCACCCTCGGCGCCACGCTGGGCTTCGGCTACCACTACGGCGCCGACATCATCGCCGGCGTGGTGTTCACCCTCACCATCGAGGCCGCCCTGCGCGCGCTCGACCGGGGCTGGGACCGGCGCGCCACCCTGCTCGTCGGCCACGGCACCGTGGTCTTCGCCGCGCTGCTCGCCTCGTACCGCTACCTGCCGGAGGAGATGGCCGGCCTGCCCTGGCTGTACGGACCGCTGCTCATCCTGGCGACCGGCTCGGTGGTGTACGGCTACGTACGCACCACCCGGCACTGGGACCGGCAGCCGGCGGCGGTACGCGTGCCGGAACAGCGCCGCGAGCCGCAGCCCGAACCGGTCTGACGGAGGCCGTCCGACCGAACGCGGCGAGGGGCCGTTCCGGAGCGATCCGGAACGGCCCCTCGGCCGTGGGCGGCCCGGAGGCCGTCAGAGGGTGCCGGCGAGGTCGACCGCCCCCGGGGTGCCCGGCAGACCCGGAGCGGTCACCGGAACGGTCTTCGCCCACGTGCGGTCGGTGTGCCGCACGGTGTGCAGGACGCGGCCGTCGGCCGTGGTGACCGCCACCTGGAGCTCGCCGTCCACACCGGCCGCGGCGACGGACCCCGCGGTGACGTTCCCGAGGACGCCCGCCAGGTCCCCGAAGGAGTCCCAGCGGCCGTCGGCCCTGCGGATGGCGTGGTACTGGCGGGTGCCGCCGTCGGTCGCGACGACCACGTGCGCGTCGCCGCCGGTGCCGGCCATCGCCACCGAGGTGACCGGACCGGTCGGGCCGGCCGCCTGCGCGACGTTCCCCCACGCCGTCCAGTGCCCGGTCGTGGCGCGCAGCGTGTGCAGGGCCCTGCCGCCGCTGACGGCGATCACCTGGAGCGCGCCGCCCGCACTGGCCGTGGCCACCTGGCTGACGTCGCCGATCGGGCCGGTGGCCGCCTCGACGTCGCCGAACGGGGTCCAGTGGCCGGTGGCGTTCCGCACCGTGTGGAACACCCGGCCGCCCGCCACGGCGACGACGTGCAGGTCGGCGCCGACCGACACGGTGGACACCTGGGTGACGTTCTCCAGGGTGCCCGCCACCGCGCCGATGTGCCCGAACGTGCCCCACCGGCCGTCCGCCGTGCGGACGGTGTGGTGCAGGCGCCCGTCGGTGGCCAGGACGACCACGTGCGTGTCGCCGTTGACGCCGGCCACGGAGGCCGCGCGCACGCCGCCGACGCCGCCCGCCGCGGCCTGGACGTCGGTGAAGCCGGTCCAGGTGCCGTCGGCCAGCCGGATGGCCTGGTGGAGACCGGCGCCGCTCTGCACGAGGGCCTCCGTCTTCCAGCCCGGGGCCAGCGCGCGGGTCTGCGTGATCCAGTCGGCCAGGCCGTCGGCGCGTACCGCGACCGCGTCCGTACGGGTCTCCGCCGGGTCCGTGCCGAGGCAGCCCGCACCCCAGGAGCGGCTGCTCACCGCGACGAGGGTGCCGTCCGCGGCGAGTACGGGGCCGCCCGCGTCGCCCTTGCACACGCCGGCCCCGGACCTGCCCTTGAGCCGCAGCGTGGTGGCGTCCGCGGTGACGGTGTCGAAGGCGCCGGAGTGCGCCTTCCCGGGCACCCAGTCGGTCCTGGTCCGGCCGAAGCCGGCCGCCGTGACGGCGGTGCCGGCGGCCGGAGCCGCGGTGGCGAGCCGCACCGGGGCGACCTCGGTGACCGGCCGGGCGAGCTGCGCCAGCACCAGCTGACGGTCCTCGCGGGGCGCGAGGGCGGTCACCTCGACGGTCTGGTCGCCGACGGCGGCGGTGGACTTCCGGGCCGGCTTGCCGGCCGCCACCCGCTCCCCGGGCCGGGCGGCGAAGCAGTCGGCCGCGGTGAGCAGGGCGTCGGCCGCGACGAGGACGCCGGTGCAGGCACGGGCGGTGTCGCCCTCGCCGACGGTGAGACGGGCGGTGTGGGTGAACGCGCCGTCGGCCGCCGGGGTGCCGGTCAGGGCCGAGGCCGGGCCGGCCAGCAGGCCGGCGGCGACGGCCGCCACGGCGGTGGCCGTCACGGCCGTCGTGCCGGTACGGGTGGACCGCTTGCGGGAGTCGGACACGGTCAGGCCTTCTTCCAGAGGTTGTTGGGCCTGCCGTTGCACCACCACAGACCGATCGGCGAGGCGTTCTCCGTCTTCTCGCCGCTGACGTTGAGGCAGAGTCCGTTCGCCGCGTCGGTGATGGTGCCGTCCGCGTTGACGTTCCACTTCTGGGCCGCCTCGCCGTTGCACGGCCAGGAGATGAGCCGGGCCCCGGCCTTCGCGACGCCGCCGGACGGGGTGACGCACATGTCGCCGAAGACCCGGAGCTCCTTGGCGTCGGTGTACGTGAACTGCTGGTTCGGGCCGCCCCAGGCGTCCCAGATCTGGACCGGCGCGTCCCACGCGGGGCCCGCCACGTCCAGGGCGCGGTTGGAGCCGGCGCCGATCAGGAAGAAGGTCGAGGCGATGGTCTTCTCGATCCACGGCCTGATGTCGTCCGTGCGGGCCGCGACGGCGCCCGTACGGGTCTCCGTCGGGGCCGTGCCGAGGCACCCGCCTTGCCAGGAGAGGCCGGCGACGCCGGCGAGTTCGGTGCCGGTGCCGGGCTCGTCCCGCAGGGCGACCGCACCACCGTCTACCTGGAGTCCGGAGCCACCGGCGACGTGAAGCACGGCTGATCCAGGCCCCACCGGCAGTGCCCCGGACCGACCACGGTCCGGGGCACTGCCCATTTCATCCGCCGTACATGGAACCGGCGTTCCGGTTCACCTAACCTCGTCGCCATGGCAGCAGGAATCCTCACTGCGCGCCGCCACGTCGACCAAGGACGCCTGGCGAGCGCCCTCTGTACGGTCGCCCCGGCGCGCTGACCGCGCCCGCCCCTCCCCCTGCCCCTTCCCCTTCCGCACCGCGGCCCGGCGGCCCGTCCGCCGTGCCCCCCTGCGCACACGCACCCAGGAGGAACGGACAACATGAGCGACAACGGACGACCCCCGGTGAGCCGACGCGGCTTCCTCGGCGCCGCCACCGCCGTGGCCGCCGCCACCGCCGTACCCGCACTCGCACAGGTCGCCGGAGCCGGCCCCGCCGCTGCCGCCGGCCGCCCCAACATCCTGCTGATCGTCACCGACGACCAGCCGAAGCACACCGAGTGGGCCCTGCCCAAGACCGTCGCCTGGCTCGCCGGCCAGGGCGTGAAGTTCACCCACGGGCACGTCACCACCCCGCTGTGCTCGCCCTCGCGCTCCAGCGTGTTCTCCGGCCGCCACGCCCACAACCACGGCGTCCGCAACAACAAGGCCTCGTACGCGCTCGACCAGAGCACCACCCTGCAGAAGTACCTCCGGCAGGCGGGCTACCGCACCGGACTGTTCGGCAAGTACCTCAACTCGTGGACGCTCGCCCAGAACCCGCCGCACTTCGAGGAGTTCGCCCTCCTCCAGCCCGGCTACAACGACGCGCAGTGGAACGTCAACGGCACCGTCCAGACCATCAACGGCTACACCACGAGCATCATCAGGAACCGCACGCTCGGCTTCCTCGACAAGGCCGCCACCGACCCCCGGCCGTGGTTCGCCTACGTCACCCC
The DNA here is from genome assembly GCF_044759225.1 of Streptomyces sp. NPDC101132. Classification (NCBI taxonomy): domain Bacteria; kingdom Bacillati; phylum Actinomycetota; class Actinomycetes; order Kitasatosporales; family Streptomycetaceae; genus Streptomyces; species Streptomyces sp. NPDC101132. The sequence goes on along the minus strand of NZ_JBIVYX010000001.1, from coordinate 571,542 downwards.
GTACGCCTCCCACGGTCCGCGCACCCCCGAGGCCAAGTACGCGGGAACCTCCGTGCCGGACTGGAACGGCCGCCCCTCCGTCCCCGAGAACGACCGCAGCGACAAGCCGGCCTACGTCCGGAACGCCACCGGCACCCTCGCCGACGGCAAGGCCATCCGCGCCGAGCAGCTGCGCACCCTGCTCTCCGTGGACGACGCCGTCCAGGCCTTCAAGGACAAGCTCCAGGCCCTCGGCCAGCTGGACAACACCCTCGTCATCTACATCGGCGACAACGGCTTCAGCTGGGGCGACCACGGCTGGACCGCCAAGTCCGTGCCCTACCGCCCGGCCCACGAGGTGCCGTTCTACCTCTCCTGGCCGGCCGGCGGACTCGGCGCGGGGACCGTGGACAGCCGCATCGTCGCCAACATCGACATCGCGCCCACCGTCCTCGACGCGGCGGGCATCACCCCCACCGCCCCGCAGGACGGCACGTCCCTCCTCTCCTCCGCCGCCCGCGACCACCTGCTGGTCGAGTGGTGGAAGCAGGGCACCGCCGCCGGCGGGGTGCCGACCTGGTCCTCGTACGTCGCCAAGGACCGCCAGTACACCGAGTACTACGACCTGACCACCGACGCCGACGGCACCGTCTCGGGCACCGGCCAGGTCAAGTTCCGCGAGTACTACGACCTGACGGACGACCCGTACCAGCTGACCAACAGGCTCCACCAGGCCACCCCGGCCGAGGAACAGGCCCTTGGCATCCCCGCCCTGGCCGCCCGGCTGGCCGCCGACCGCACGGCCTGACCCGCCCCGCGGCCCCGGCGCCGCGGCCCCCGCCGTCCGGCACGGAGCCCGCCCCGGCCCGTACCGACGCACCACCCCGGGCCGGGCCCCGGTGCCGCCGCGCACCGGGGCCCGGCCGCCGCCCGTAACGCCCCATGGAGCCGCCGTGCACGAGTGCTGCACCCCCGCCCACGCCCAGGGCCCCGCCCCGGAGCCCGTCCTCACCCTCGCGCCGCCGGCCCCCGCCCCGCCGGCCTCCCGGGTGGCCCGGCAGCTGCTCGCCCTGCCCGGCGGGCGCTTCCTGATGGGCACAGACGACCCGGACGGCTTCCCCGCGGACGCCGAGGGCCCCGTGCGGGAGGTGACCGTCGCGCCCTTCCGGATCGCGGCCACCACCGTGACCAACGCCCAGTTCGCCACCTTCGTCAAGGCCACCGGACACGTCACCGAGGCCGAACGCTTCGGCTTCTCCTTCACGTTCGGCGCCTTCCTCACCCACGCGGTCGCCGCGGTCTCCCCTCCGGTCGACGCCGTCCCCTGGTGGCGCGCGGTGGAAGGCGCGAGCTGGCGCCACCCCGAAGGGCCCGGCTCGCACGTCACCGACCGGCAGAACCACCCCGTCGTCCACGTCTCCTGGAACGACGCGCAGGCCTACTGCGCCTGGTCCGGCACCCGGCTGCCCACCGAGGCCGAGTGGGAGTACGCGGCCCGCGGCGGCCTGGAGCAGCGCCGCTACCCGTGGGGCGACGAACTGACGCCCGGCGGACGGCACATGTGCAACATCTGGCAGGGCGACTTCCCCGTCCTCGACACCGCGGAGGACGGGTACGCGGGCACCGCGCCGGTGAAGTCCTACCGGCCCAACGGCTACGGCCTCCACAACACCGTCGGCAACGTGTGGGAGTGGTGCGCGGACCGGTTCGCCCCCGGCCCGGGGACCGCCCGCGCGATGCGCGGCGGCTCGTACCTGTGCCACGACTCGTACTGCAACCGCTACCGGGTCGCCGCCCGCAGCTCCAACACCCCGGACAGCTCGACGGGCAACATCGGCTTCCGGGTGGCGGCGGACCCGGCGTGACGGCGGCCCGCTCCTGAGCCCGGCCCGGGCCTGACGCCGGCCCCCGCGGCACGGCGGACCCGGCGCTGTGGCGCCGGGTCCGCGGGACTCGGAGGACTCGGAGGACTCAGGGGACGGTCACCCGGGCCAGGGCCCACGAGGTGTGGTCGAAGGAGGTACGGGCGTTGGCGTCCTCCACCACCAGCCGCAGCACGCGCACTCCCCGGACGTCGAGGTCGACGGGCACCGGACCGGCCGCCGCCGTCAGGGTGGGTGTGGTGAGCAGCAGCCGGCCGTCGCCGTACACCAGGGCCCGGGTGGCCCCGGCGGAACTCTGCTTCGCGGAGAAGTCGTCGATGCCGACCAGCGAGGTGAACCGCGCGGCGGCGCCGCCCAGGTGGTAGGCGATCTCGCTGGGCGCGTGGACGCCGAGGCCCTTGGCGTACGTCGTACCGCCGAAGGAGATCGGCGGGCCGTCGCCGGCCGCGTTCTTGCCGTTGGAGGCGTCCCGCTCCACCGGGCCCCACCCGTTGGTGGCACTGATCCAGGTGAGGTCGGAGAGGTAGGAGTCGCGGGTGGGGGCGGGCGGCGGGGTCGGCACGCTGCCCGTCGCCGGGTACCGCACCGGGCCGGCCGGCGTCAGCGCGGTGCCCTGCGCGGTGAACGCCCACGAGGTCGCGGGCGCGGCGCCGGCGGGCGGGGTGACCTGCCAGGACACGGTGAGCCGGACGCCCGGGGCGAGCTGGCCGGCGGTCATGGCGGTGGTGGCGGAAACGGCCCAGCCGGCGGGCGCGTCCAGGGTGAGCGCGGCGGAGGTCCAGGCGCGCGCGGAGCCGTTGTCGAGGGTGGCGGTGACCGTGAACGCCTGGCCGGGGACCGCGAGGCCGGGCAGCGCCAGCCGGGTGCCGAACGGCCGGCGCGGGTACGCGTCCTGCCAGGACGAGCGCATCAGCGCCACCAGCTCGGCCGCCTTGGAGGGGTACTTGTCGGCCACGTTGCGGGTCTCGCCGAGGTCGGTGGCCAGGTCGTACAGCTCCACCTGCCACTTGTCGTCGGGCAGGGCGCGGTTCCGCTCGGGCGCGAAGCGCACGGCCTTCCAGTCGTCGCGGCGCAGCGCCTCGGCGAGCCAGGTCGCGCGCTTGGCGTCCTCGGCGTTGGCCCGGGCGGTGACGCCCCACTCGTCGCGGAACCAGTACAGGTGGTCGTGGCGCGCCGCGTCGGTGCCGCCGGCCAGCAGGGGAGCGGCGGACAGCCCGTCCACGTCGGTGGGGGCGGGGGCGCCCCCGAGCTCCGCGAGGGTGGGCAGCACGTCGGTGAGCGGGGTGGGGCGGTCGCTGGTGCCCTGCCGGACCCGGCCGGGGCCCCAGGCGATCAGGGGCACGCGGACGCCGCCCTCGTAGAGGTTGCGCTTGTAGCCCCGCAGCGGGCCGTTCGCGTCGAACAGGTCCGGGTTCACCCCGCCCTCCTCGTGCGGGCCGTTGTCGCTGGTGACGAGGACGACGGTGTCCTGCTCCAGACCGTGGGCGCGGAGCCGGTCGACCACCTTGCCCACCAGCGCGTCGAACAGGCTGACCTGGGCCGCGTGGCCCTGGTTCGCGACGGTCCAGCCGCGGCCGGCGTACGCGCTCGTGTCGGGTGCGTCGCTGGGGGCGTGCGGCAGGTTCGGGGTGAGCAGCAGGAGGAACGGTTCGTCCGCGTGCGCGTCGATGAACTCCAGGGCACGCCGCTCCAGGAGGTCCGGGGCGTACACCGCCTTCGCGCCGCCGGCGTTGGCCGGGATGGGCTCCTTGGCGTCGTTGCGCCACAGGTACTGGGGGTAGTACTCGTGCGCGTGGCTGTGGGTGAGGTACCCGTAGAACTCCTCGAACCCGCGGGCGGCCGGGTGGCTCTCCTGGCCGGCCGCCTCGGGGCCGAAGCCCCACTTGCCGACCACAGCCGTGCGGTAGCCGCGGGCCCGCAGCACCTGGGCGAAGGTGGTGTCGCCGGCGGTCAGCGAACCCTGGCCGCCCGAGGAGGGGTTGGCGCGGACCGTCGCGTGCCCGGTGTGCAGGCCGGTCAGCAGGGAGCACCGGGACGGGGCGCAGACGGCGGCGGTGGCGTAGGCGTCGGTGAAGCGCAGTCCCTCCGCCGCGAGCCGGTCGAGGCGGGGCGTGGTGATCGCCTTCTGCCCGTACGCGCCGAGCTCGCCGTAGCCGAGGTCGTCCGCGAGGACCACGACGAGGTTCGGCGGCCGGCTCGCGGCAGCCTCCGCCGCGTCCGCGGCGGCCGCCGGTGCGGGTGCCGCTGCCGGTACGGCACCCGCGTGCGCCGCGGGGGCGCCGAGTGCGGCGGGGGCGGCGGCGAGCCCGAGCACGCCGGTCGAACCGGCCAGGAACGTACGACGGCTGGACATGCGGGACTGCTCCTCGGGTGGACGGTGCCGGGCACGACCCTGCCGATCATGAACGCGCCGCCGCCCGAGGACCATGCACGGGGCATGAAGAACGTGTGACGCCGTACGGGGTCACACCGGGGCCCCGACCCGCACCGCCCCCCGGTCGGGGGCGGGTGGGCGGGGCCCCGGTGACGTGCCGGCCGGCCGGGCCGCGGGTGCTCCGGCCGCCGGGCCCCCAGGTGCTCCGGCGCCGGTCTCAGGTGCTCCAGCGCAGGACCGCGCCCAGGCCGCCCGCCGGGCCCGGCATGCCCGCCGGGACCACCAGGACCTCGCTGCCCGCCGCGGCCGCGGACCGGAGCAGGGCGTCGTCCGCCCGCGCCGGAACCGGCTTGTCCACACCGATCGCCTTCGCCTGGCCGCGCTGCACGGCCACGTCGTCCACACCGGGCCCGATCCACACCGAGCGCCCCGCGTCCGCGCCCTCCGGAGCGAGCAGCAGGGTGGCCACCTGGTGGGTGCGTACGGCGTCCACGACGGCCGGCACCCCCTCGGCCGCCTCACCGGGGCCGGTGTCCACGCCGGCCTCGCGGTGCTCGCCCGGCCTGCCGCGGCCGATCCGGAACCGCTCCAGCGCGTTCGTGACCCGCTCCTGGGCGAACCTCTCGCAGGCCAGCGCGACCTCCCGGTCCAGCGCCTCCGCGGACGCGCCGGGGGACCGGCCGCCCACGGCCGTCTCGACGGCCGCCGCCCGCACCTGGTCCGGCAGCCGGTTCAGCACCGCCCGCCGCTCGCGCTGGTCGCCGGCCAGCACGACCAGTTCCGCGCCGCACTCCCGGGCCTGGCGGGCGACCTCGGCGGCGATGGTGCCGGCGGTCTCGTTCCAGGCGTTCTCCACCTTGTTCCGGTAGTGCCACTCGTGCCGGTCGTCCGGCATGCTCCGGTGCCCGCGGCCCTGCCACTCGGTGCCCTGGACCTGGCCCAGGGGCTCCCGGCGCAGGCCGTCGCGCAGCTCCAGGTCGGCCCCGGTCCGGTCGACCGACGCGACCAGGCAGACCGGCCCGTCGCCGCGCAGGTCCGCCAGCGGCGCGATGTGCGGCAGGAACGACCAGGTCGCCTCGGTGGCGGCCGGCGCCCGGCCGAGCGGGACGTCCAGCACCACCTCGGCGCCCGCGGCGAACAGGGCCCGCCCGGGCGGGGCGCCGCGCACCGGTTCCGCCATCAGCTGGTTGGCCACCGCCCGCACCGTGTACGCGTCGGCGCCCGCGTCGATCAGCTGCGCCGCCACGGCGCGCTCGCGCAGCGCCTGGATCTGCTGGGCGTCCTCCGTCGAGCGGCGGGTCTCCACGTACACCGAGGCCCAGGGCCCCTGCCGCGAGAAGAGGGGTTTCAGAAAGCCGAGTTCCATGACGTCCCCCAGGGGGTTCAGGAAGGCGCGAGGGGCGCGGCGGCCGCCGCGCACCACTCCAGTCCAGGATGCCCCGCCGCGCCGAGCCCTGCCCGTCGCCGGCCGCGGGGGCGCACGGAGGCCGCGGGCACGGAGGCCGGGCCCGGGCGTCGGGCCGTCCGCCGCGAGGCCTCCGCGGCCGGCCGGGTGGTTCGGCGGCCGGCCGGGTGGATCGCGGGCCGGGAGCGGTACGGGGAGGGGCGCGGGCGGGTAGGGCGGCGGCCGTGACCGGAATCCAGCTGACCAGTCCCGTCTTCGCCGACCACGCGGAGATCCCCCGCCGGTACACCGGCGAGGGCGAGGACGTCTCACCGCCCCTGACCTGGACGGCGGCCCCCAAGGGCACCGCGGAGCTGCTCCTGCTCTGCGAGGACCCGGACGCCCCGGGCGGCTCCTTCCTGCACTGGCTGGTCACGGGCATCGACCCGTGGACCGGCGGGGTGGAGGAGGGCGCCGGGCCGCACGGCGGCCGGCCCTGGCCCAACGGCTTCGGCCGGGAGGGCTGGGGCGGCCCCATGCCGCCCGCGGGACACGGCCCGCACCGCTACTTCTTCCGCCTCTACGCCCTCGCGCAGCCGGTGCGGCTGCCCGGCCGGCCCGGCGTGGCCGACGTACTGGCCGCCGTCCGCGACCAGACCCTGGCGTCCGGCACCCTCGTGGGCACGTACCAGCGGCTCTAGGCCGTGTCTTTACCGGGCACGCCCGGGCCGCGGCACCGGAGCAGCGGGGTCATCGGAGCAGCCCTCACCGTCCTGGGCCGGCCCGGAGGGCGTCAGGCGTGCAGGAACACCGCGTCGAACCACACCAGGCCGCGCCCCTCGTGCAGCAGGAACCGCCCGTCGGCCCGGTCGTTGACCGCCCCGCCCTCGCCCCCGCCGAGGACCAGCAGGTCGTACCCCGTGTTCTGCCGCCAGCCGGTCCGCTCGGGCAGGTACGGGGCCAGCGGGGCCGGGACGGCGCCGAGCGGGGGCGCCTCCCGGAACCGCTCGCCGTCCGGCCGCGAATCCAGGGCGGCCCGCAGCGTGTCCGCGGCCGGCCGGGCCACCCCGACCATCCGGATCCGCGCGTCGGGACCGGGTACGGTCTCCCGCCGGCCGGCGGCGTCGACGTCGTACCCCAGCCAGTGCGCGTCGGACAGCTCGCCCAGCAGCGCGAAGCGCTCCCGCAGCGGCCCGGTGTCGGTGCGCACCCGGAGGTGGTCCGCGGTCGGCTCCGCCGCGCAGCCGGCCGGCCCCGGCAGCCCCGCCGCCACCAGCCCGCCGGCCAGCCCGAGGAACGCGCGCCGCCCGGGCCCGCGCCGCCCGCCCCGCGCCGGCTCCCCGCTCGTCCGCCCCATGGTTCCCCCCGGTCCGCGATCGCCCGGCCCGCCGGGCGCGGTGATCATAGCCCCGGCGGGCGGGGCGCGGCAGCCCGGCCGGCGGGCCGGGGGGTGCGTGTACGTACGGCCGGGCCGGGTAGCCGGTGCGTATGGACAACGCATCCGTGCCGCTGGTCTCCGAGCCCGACGGGGGACTCCTCATCCCCGCCGGCGAGGTCACCGCCCTGCTCCGCCGCCTCGGCGCCGGCTGGGTGGAGACGGTCGGGGAGGACGAGACGGACCTCGAACCGGGTACGGTCCTGGCCTTGGCCGGTGCCCTGTGCGAGATCGCCGACCAGATCGACGTCGAGTGCATCGGATTCCTGCCCTCTCCCGACGAGGAGGGGCAGGACGGCCACGGATGACGGCGCGGGCCGGGGGCGGACGGCGGAGCGGCCGTCCCGGTGCCCCGGGAACGCCGGAGGGGCGGGACCGCGCCCCTGCGCGCGGCCCCGCCCCTGCCGTCGTCCCGCCCCCGCTCAGCAGCGCGGGCAGGCGTCCCTGATGACCCGCCAGGTGAAGGTCGCGCTGCCGGTCGCGCCGGCCGCGTCGGTGGCGGTGACCGTGACCGTCCGCGTGCCGGCGCCGCGGGCCACGCCCGTGATGAGCCCGGTCGACGCGTTGATGGTCAGGCCCGTGGGCAGGCTCGTGGCCGACCAGCGGTAGCCGGGGGTGCCGCCGCCCACCGTCATCTGCAGGCTGACGTAGTCGTACTGGAGGGTCGTCTGGGTGCCGGGGTTGCCGACGACGACGGCCGTGGCGGCCGTGACCGCCGCGGCGGGGCCGGCGGCCGGGGCGGCGACCGCGGCGGGACCGGTGACCACGGCCGACGCGGCGGCCAGGGCGACGATCAGGGCGGCCGTGCGCGGGACACGGCGGGACGGGACGGCCAACGGAACCTCCGGGGTGACGGGCACGGAAGGAGCTCTCGGGGCGCCGGATCGGCGGCGCCCCGGCAGCATAGGAACCCGCCGGGAGCGCGCACCAGCGCCCGACGCCCCGCCTGAAGAGGGGGGTTGACCACCCCCCCACCCGGCCCGGACCGCCCCGACGGCCCGCGCGGCCGCCCGGTCTCAGACTGCCGGGGCCGTGGTGACCACCAGCGGCGGGCGGGAGCGCTCGGCCGCCCAGTCGCGGCTCCGCACGTGCGCGGGGTCCGCCACCGTCAGGGCCTCCGCCACCGTCGGGCGGTGCTGCGCCACCGCCGCGAACCCGGCCCGTTCCAGCAGCCCGGCCACGGCCCCCGGCGGCCAGGCGTGGTTGCGCACCTCCTGCCAGGACCCGTCGCCGAGCCGCAGCCACAGGGGCATCGGGTCGCCCGGCCCGTACGCGGCACCCGGCCGGCCGACCTGCAACGAGGCGTACTCGATCCCCGCGCACGCCGGGTCCGTCGACAGCAGCACCAGCGGCGCGCCCCGCCGCAGCAGCCGCCGGATCTCCCGGAACACCGCCAGCACCGCCTCCTCGGTGGGCAGCGAGGCCAGGACGTGGTTGCACATCACCGCCTCGGCGCAGCCGTCCGGCAGCCCCGTCACCCGCCCGTCCTCGACCGGCAGGAACTCCGCCACGGCCGGCGCCCCTTCCCTGGCCAGCGCCAGCATCTCCGGGGAGGTGTCCACGCCCACGACCCGGGCCCCCAGGGCGCGGGCCGCGAGGTCGGCCACCCGGCCGGGACCGCAGCCGTAGTCGACGAGCAGCCGCTCCCCGCCCACCCGCGGGGCCAGCGCCCGGAAGACGAAGGGGTATCCCAGCAGCCAGTCCGTGGCCGCCTCCACTGCGGCGAAGGCCCGGGCACCCCGGGTGCCCGACCAGTCGATGCCCTCCCCGGACCCCGCCGGCGGCCCCCCGGGCTCCCGCCCGCCACCCCGGCCCGCACCCTGTGCTCCCACCGGCACGTCCTTCACGACTCCTCCCCCCGCGTCCACGCCAGCAGCCGGTCCGCCGGCCAGGTGTTGACCACCCGCTCCTCCGGCACCCCGCACTCCACGGCCCGCTCGCACCCGTAGATCTGCCAGTCCAGCTGCCCGGGCGCGTGCGCGTCGGTGTCGACCGCGAACAGCACCCCCGCGTCCACGGCCTGCCGCAGCAGCCGCCGCGGCGGGTCCAGGCGCTCCGGCCGGGAGTTGACCTCCACCGCCGTACCGGCCGCGGCGCAGGCGGCGAACACCTCGGCCGCGTCGAACTCCGACTCGGGCCGCCCCCGGCCCGTGACCAGCCGCCCGGTGCAGTGCCCCAGCACGTCCGCGTGCGGGTTCCGCACCGCCGCCACCATCCGCCGTGTCATCGCCCGCTTCTCCATCCGCAGCTTCGAGTGCACCGACACCACCACCACGTCGAGCCGTTCCAACAGCTCGGGCTCCTGGTCCAGGGACCCGTCGTCGAGGATGTCGCACTCGATGCCGGTCAGCAGCCGGAACGGCGCCCACTGCGCGTTCAGCCCGGCCACCACGTCCAGTTGCTCCCGCAGCCGCTCCGGCGACAGCCCGCGCGCCACCGTCAGGCGCGGCGAGTGGTCCGTCAGCACCGCCCACTCGTGCCCGAGCGCCGCGGCCGTACGCCCCATCTCCTCGATCGGGGACCCGCCGTCCGACCAGTCCGAGTGCAGGTGGCAGTCGCCGCGCAGGGCCCGGCGCAGCGCCAGCGCCCCCTCGCCGCCGTTCCCCAGCCCCCGCCCGGCGGCCTCGCCGGCCAGCCGCTCCTCGGTCTCCGCCTCCAGCTTCCGCAGGTACGCCGGCACCTCGCCGCCCAGCGCCTCGCGGACCACCCCGGCCGTCTTCGGGCCGATGCCCTTCACCTGCTCCAGCGTGCCGTCCGCGGCCCGCCGCTCCGCCTCGCCCGCGGGCAGGGCGGCCACCTGGTCGGCGGCGGTGCGGAAGGCCCGTACCCGGTACGTGGGCGCCTGGGCGCGCTCCAGCAGGAACGCGATCCGCCGCAGCGCGGCCACCGGATCCATGGGCGCCTCCCGGGGGGCGTCGGCAGGAACCCCCGCAGCTCCAGGATCCCCCGCCGCCGGCCGACCCGCGCGGCGGACCGGACGGTGGGAAAATGAGGAGGTCACCCGTGGTGCTCGCAGGAGGTGGATCATGGGAGAGGCGCGGGAACTCATGGACCGGCTCACCGAGGCGTTCACGACGACGCGGGACATCAAGGCCCTCGCCGAATGCTTCGCGGAGGACGCGGTCGCCGTCACCCCTGACATGGGGGAGCTGCGCGGCCGCGACGAGATCGTCGAGTACTTCCGGCAGATGATGGACGCCATGCCGGACGGGACCTTCGAGTACCTGTATTCGCACGAGGCCGGCGACACCGCCGCCGACGAGGGCTTCTACCGCGGCCGGAACACCGGGCCGCTGGAACTGCCCTCCGGCGAGCTGCTGCCCGCCACCCACAAGGAGGTACGCATCAGGGGCGCCGACTTCGCCACCGCCGCCGACGGGAGGATCGTCAACTACCGCCTCTACTTCGACCAGTTGGAGTTCCTCGACCAGCTCGGCCTGCTCCCCGAGATGCCCGGCTGACCCGCCGGCCGCCCGTAACCCACGGCGCGCGGCGAACGCCCGTGCGACAGTGGTCCGCACGACCACGGGGGAGCGGGAAGGGGCCGACGGATGACAGAGGGGCCGGAGCGCGGGCGCGGCGGACGGCCGCGGCTGCTCGCGGGGGTGGTGGCCGGGCTCGCGCTCGCCGCCGGCGGTACGTTCCTCGCGACCCGCCTGCTCGGCGGACTGCCCGCCGCACCCGACCCCACCGGCCAGCGCCTGGGACCCGGCGCGCCCGCGTCGCCCAGCGCCACCGACGCCCCCGCGCCCGCCCCCGGCGCCGGGCACCGCCCCTTCACCCTCGTCGCCACCGGCGACATCATCCCGTACCCCTCGATCATCCAGCGGGCGCGGGCGGACGCCCGCGGCGACGGCCACGACTTCCGCGCGATACTCGCCGGCATCAAACCGGTGGTCTCCGCCGCCGACCTCGCCCTCTGCCACCACGAGATACCGTACGGAGAGCCCGGCGGCCCCTACACCGGCTACCCGCTCTTCAAGGCGCCCCACCAGCTCGCCGACGCCCTCCGGGACACCGGGTACGACGGCTGCTCCACCGCCTCCAACCACACCCTGGACGCCGGGTACGCCGGCCTCGCCCGCACCCTCGACCACCTCGACCGGGCCGGCATCCGGCACACCGGCTCCGCCCGCACCGAGGCCGAGTCCCGCACCCCGGCCCTGCTCACCGCCGGCGGCGCGACCGTGGCCCACCTCTCGTACACGTACGGCACCAACGGCATACCGCTCCCCGAGGGCCGGCCCTGGGCCGTGAACCTCCTCGACCGCGACCGGATCATCGCCGACGCCCGCGCCGCCCGGCGGGCCGGCGCCGCCGTGGTCGTCCTCAGCGTCCACTGGGGCACCGAATGGCAGACCGCCCCCGACGCGCAGCAGCGCGACCTCGCCCGCGCCCTGACCGCCGCCCGCACCGGCGGCCTCCCCGACGTCGACCTGGTCCTCGGCACGCACAACCACGTGCCGCAGCCCTACGAGAAGGTCAACGGAACCTGGGTGGTCTACGGCATGGGCGACCAGGTCGCCAGCTTCGCCCCGCCGGAGATGAAGCGCGGCAACTGGTCCTCCGTACCCCGCTTCACCTTCACCCCCTCCGCCGCCCACCCCGGCCGCTTCGACGTCACCAGGGCCGAATACCTCACCCAGTTCTCCGACACGGAGCCGCCCTTCCGGGTGGAGTGCGCCTCCTGCGACCCCGCGCCCGGCTCCCGCGCCGCGCGCAAGCGCGCCGAGTACGCACGCGTCGACGCCGGGGTCACCGAAGCCGTCCTCTCCCGCGGCGCGGCCGCCCAGGGCCTGACCCGCGCCACGAAGTAGCCGCGGAGGGCCAGTACGGGGCCCGCACCGCCCCCCGCCCCGCCTCCGGAAGTCCAACATCACCCCCGGGTTTGTCCATGGGCCCCCCGCCCCGCCGTCCGCAAGCTGGACCGATGCGAACCCCCCTGCGCACCGCGGCGGCCGCCGCCGCGGGCGGCCTGGTGGCCGCCCTGCTCGCGGTCCTCCCCGCCCAGGCCGCCACCCCCGTGACGATCGGCTCCGCGGACCTCACGGTCCGCGTCGACGCCGACTTCCCCCGCGTCATCGGCTACACCCACCGCGCCACCGGCCAGACCCTCGACGGCAACCCGGACCCCCTCACCACCATCCAGGTCAACGGCACCGCCCACACCCCCGCCGTGACCTCCGCCGTGTCCGCCGCCGCCGTCGACTACACGATGACCTTCTCCGGCGTCACCATCCGCTCCCGCATCCAGGTGACCGGCTCCGTCGTCGAGTTCAAGGTCACCGCCATCGAGGACACCCCCGCCCTGCGGGTCCGCACCTTCGCCGTCCCCGACCACACCCTCGTCAGCGTCCGCAGCGACCAGCCCGGCGCCGCCCTGGCCACCGCCCGGATGCACACCGCCACCACCGGCAGCGGCGACACCTTCACCTCCGTCACCGCCAACACCCCCGTCGACGCCGCCCCCACCACCGTCATGTACGGGCTGCTCAACACCGCGGGACTGGCCGCGGCGATCGACTCCAACTCCCTCTACGACAAGCCCTCCGGCGGCACCGCCCGCGACAACGGCCGGATCGCCAAACGCGTCGTCGACAAGGGCACCCACCGGCGGGCCGGCCTCTGGAGCGGCGACTGGCTCTACCGCGCCGAAGGCGCCGCCGACACCGACACCGAGCCTCTCCCGTACGCCCGGGTCGCCATCACCGCGGACCGCAACGGCGACTCCGCCGTCGACTGGCAGGACGCGGCCGTCGCCCACCGCGACATCTGGACCCCGCCCACCGGCTGGCAGCACACCGCCGACCGCGTCGTGCAGCGCATCCCCTTCAACTTCGCCTCCCAGGCCACCCACCCCTTCGCCCAGACCCTCGACGAGACCAAACGGGTCGCCCTCGCCACCGACGGCCTCGGCCAGTTCGTCCTGCTCAAGGGCTACGCCTCCGAGGGCCACGACTCCGCCCACATGGACTACAAGAACGTCGGCGCCAAGCTCGGCGGAGCCGCCGGACTGCGGGCCCTGACCACCGCCGGACACGCCTGGAACGCGGACTTCGGCGTGCACGTCAACGCCACCGAGGAGTACCCGGTCTCCGCCACCTTCGACCCCGCCCGCCACTCCGGCGGACTCGGCTGGGACTGGCTCGACCAGTCCTACTACGTCGACACCCGCCGCGACGGCCAGTCCGGACAGCGCCTCCAACGGCTCGCCGACCTCAAGAACGCCGTGCCCGGCCTCGACTTCCTCTACGTCGACGTCTGGTACGGCGACGGCTACGTCTCCCGCAGGCTCCAGCGCGAGATCGGCGGCCTGGGCCTCCAGCTGGCCACCGAGTTCCCCAACACCCTGACCGAGCAGTCCCTCTGGCACCACTGGGCCGCCGACGTGGGCTACGGCGGCACCGACCTCAAGGGCATCAACTCCACGATCGCCCGCTTCATCGGCAACCACGTCAAGGACGACTGGATCGCCGGCCACCCGCTCCTCGGCGGCGCCGAGGTCACCGCGTACGAGGGCTGGCAGGGCAAGAAGGACTTCACCGCCTTCCTCAACACCACCTTCGGCGTCAACCTCCCCACCAAGTACCTCCAGGGCTCCCCGGTCACCGGATGGTCGGGCGGCACGGTCACCCTCGCCGACGGCACCAAGGTCACCACCTCGGGCAACACCCGCAGGATCACCACCGGCGGCCGGCTCGTCCTCAACGGCGACAGCTACCTGCTGCCGCGCGACGGCAAGCTCTACCACTGGAACGCCAAGGGCGGCACCACCACCTGGACCCTCCCCGCCGGCTGGACCGCACCCAGGCTCTACCGGCTCACCGACACCGGCCGGCAGTACGTCTCCGACCCGCCCGTCAGCCAGGGCCAGATCACCCTCAACGCCACCGCGAAGACCGCGTACGTCCTCTACGACGGGGCCGCCCCCGCCCCGGCCGACCCCCGGTGGGGCGAGGGCACCCCCCTCAAGGACCCCGGCTTCCACGCCGGCGACCTCACCGCCTGGACCGTCACCGGCACCGGCGCCTCCGTGGCCCGCAACGCCCTCGGCCAGCACGAACTCGTCCTCGCCCCCGGCACCTCGCCCAAGGTCTCCCAGACCCTGACCGGCCTCACCCCCGGCACCCACGCCGCCTCCGTCTGGGTCTCCACCCCCGCCGGGCGCACCACCACCCTCACCGTCACCCCGGCCGGCGGCACCCCCGCCGCCGTCTCCGCCGACTCCTCCCCGCTGACGAACACCCTCGGCGGCAGCGAGAAGAACGGCACGAAGATGCAGCGCATGAAGGTCCTCTTCGACGTGCCGGCCGGCCAGTCCACCGCCACCCTCCAGCTCACCGCCACCGCCGCCACCGGCACCGTGTACCTGGACGACGTACGGGTGGTCCCCTCCGCCCGCACCCCGCTCGGCGGCCACACCTACGCCGAGGACTTCGAGAACACCGACGCCGGCTGGGGCCCCTTCGTCTTCGGCGGCGCCGGCGGCACCGCCACCGACCCCCGCACCCACATCGCCCAGCGCAACGCGCCGTACACGCAGGCCGGATGGAGCGGCAAGCTCGTCGACGACGTCATCAACGGGCAGAACTCCCTCAAGTCCCACGAGGAGCGCCAGGGCCTCGTCTACCGCACCCTCCCGCAGACCCTGCCGCTCACCGAGGGCCACACGTACCGGGTGAACTTCCTGTACGAGAACGGCTTCGCCGGCGACTACCAGTTCATCACCGGCGCGGGGAGCACCGAGACCGCCACCGCACTCGGCCAGGCCCGCACGCCGACGGCGTTCAGCACCACGTTCACCGCGGGGGCCGGCGCCTGGATCGGCGTACGAAAGGTCACCGGCGAGGGCTCCCACAACGAGGCCGACCTGATCCTCGACGACCTCACCGTGGACGACCTCGGCACCGGCGGGGGCGGCGAACGCCTCGTCCCGCAGGCGCAGATGAGGGTCACGGCCGTGGACAGCGAGGAGACCGCCGGCGAGAACGGCCGCGCCGCGAACGTCCTGGACGGCGACCCGGCCACCATCTGGCACACCCAGTGGTACCAGTCCACCGCGCCGATGCCGCACGAGATCACCCTCGACCTCGGCGCCGCCTACGACGTCACGGCCCTGTACTGCCTGCCCCGGCAGAGCCAGAGCAACGGCCGGATCGCCGACTACCAGGTCTTCACCTCCACGGACGGCGTCACCTGGGGCGCCGCGGCCGCCGCCGGCACCTTCCCGGACACCACCGCGCAGCAGACCGTCACCCTCACGCCGCGCACGGCCCGCTACGTACGGCTCAGGGCCACCCGGGAGGTCGGCGGCAACCCGTGGACCTCGGTCGCCGAACTCAACGTCGGCCACCGCCCGTGACCGCTAGCGGCCCTGGCGCTGGTCCCGGAACCGGACCGGCGCCACCCCCACCCGTCGGCTGAACAGCCGGCTGAAGTAGGAGGCGTCCTCGTACCCGACCCGCCGGGCGACCCCGGCGACCGGCAGGTCGGTACGGACCAGCAGCTCCTTGGCCCGGTCCAGCCGTATCCCGAGGAGGTACTCCTTCACGCCCTCCCCGGTGATCCGCCGCACCGCGCCCCGCAGTTCGGCCAGCGGCATGCCGAGCCGGGCCGCGTGCTCGGCCACGGAGATCGGCAGCAGCGCGTCCCGCGCGAGGGCCTCCATCACCGCCTCGCCCTGCCGGGTCACCTCCAGCCGTGCGTACCGCAGCGCCACCAGCAGCGCGTGCACCGCGGCCGCGGCCTCCACGTGCAGCAGGGGGCTGTCCCGGCGGGCGGCCCGCACGATGCCGTCCACGATGTGCTGCACCTCGGCGGTCTCGCGGAGCGGTACCACGGGACACTGCGGTGTGACGTACCCCAGGTCCGCGTACGCCTCCACGCCGGGCCCCGTGAAGTCCACGAAGCACTCGTCCCACCCGGTACCGGGGTCCGGCGCGTAGTGGTGCTCCACCCCCGGCACCAGCCACAGCAGCACCGGCGCGCTGACGGCCTGCGGAGGCCGCCCGCCATGACTGAACCACCCCCGCCCCCGCGTGACGACCACGGCCACGTGATGGTCCAGCCGCCGCGGCCCCACGGTCGGCAGCTCCCCGCTCTGCAACCCCACCCCGAGACACACCAGCCCGAGCCGCCGGTGCTGAACCGTAGGCGAGAAGTAACGCATCCACTGGCTGTGCGGCATGCCGCGTGATTGTGATCGACACGGTGCGGATGCCTCAAGGGGGCGTGCGCGACCCGCCGCCACCCGCGTCCGGCGCCGTCCGGCGACCGGCCGGCAGGCCCCGGATCAATTAGCCTGTCCCCGAAGACAGTTGAGCCTCCCCGCCCGGCCGGAACCCCGCACCCGAGGAGCCCCGTTGAGCACTCCGCATCGCATGGATCCCGCCGGCGGCTGTCCGCACGCGGACAACGCGCGGCTGCTCGCCGCCGGGCCGGTCGCCCCCGTCCTGCTGCCCGGCGGTGTCGAGGGGATGGCGGTGCTCGGGCACGAGGCGCTCAAGGAGTTCCTGGCCCACCCCGACGTCGCGAAGAACGCCCGGCACTTCGCCGCCCTCCAGGCCGGGGAGATCCCCGACGGCTGGCCGCTGAAGACCTTCGCCACCGTGCAGGGCATGACCACCGCCGACGACGCCGACCACCGGCGGCTGCGCTCCCTGGTCAGCAAGGCCTTCACCGCCCGCCGCGTCGAGGAGCTGCGCCCCCGCGTCGAGGAGCTCACCGGCCGGCTGCTCGACGGACTCGACCGCGCCGCGGCCGACGCCGACGGCACCGCCGACCTGCGCCGCCACTTCGCCATGCCGCTGCCCATGGGCGTCATCGGCGACCTGCTCGGCGTCGACGCCGAGCACCACGACCGGCTGCACCACCTCTCCGACCGGATCGTCTCGACCGACATCGCCCCCGCCGACGTCCTCGCCGCCAACCGGGAGCTGGTCGCGCTCCTCGGCGCCGTCGCCCAGGCGCGTACCGAGGACCCCGGCGAGGACCTCACCAGCGCCCTGATCCTGGCCCGGGAGGAGGACGGGGACCGGCTCGGCGCCCACGAACTGATCGGCACCCTGCTGCTGATGATCATCGCCGGGCACGAGACCACCCTCAACCTGATCACCAACGCCGTCCGCGCCCTCTGCGCCCACCGCGACCAGCTCGCCCTCGTCCAGGAGGGCAAGGCCGGCTGGGCCGACGTCGTCGAGGAGACGCTGCGCTGGGACAGCCCGGTCAGCTACTTCCCCTTCCGCTACCCGGTACGGGACCTCGCCGTCGGCGGCACCGTGATCCCCCGCGGCACCCCCGTCCTGGCCGGGTACTCGGCCGCCGGACGCGACCGGTCCGCCCACGGCCCCGACGCCGACCGCTTCGACGTCACCCGCACCACCGAAGCCCGGCACCTCTCGCTCGGCCACGGCCCGCACTACTGCCTGGGCGCGCCCCTGGCCCGGATGGAGGCCGTGACCGCCCTGAGGGCGCTGTTCACCCGCTTCCCCGACCTCGACCTCGCCGTCCCCGAGGAGCGGCTGACGCGCCACGCCAGCTTCGTCGGCAACAGCGTCCGGGCCCTGCCGGTGCGGCTGCGCCCGGGCACGTGACGCACGGGTTTGGGGGCCGGGCCGCCGGGCAGCAGCGCCTGCACAGCGGACCCGACGCCCCTGGAGGCACCGATGTCGACCGGCTCACTCATCGCCATCATCGTCGCCTGCGCCGTCGTCCTGGTCATCGTGCTGGTCGCGGTCTGGATGTTCTCCCGCCGGCGCCGGCTCCGGCGCGACTTCGGCCCGGAGTACGACCGCGCCGTCGAGGAGCAGGGCGGCAGGATCGCCGCCGAGAAGGAACTGCGCGGGCGCGAGAAGCGCCATGACGACCTGGAGCTGCGCGAACTCCCCACCGAGGTGCGGCGCAGGTACGCCGACGAGTGGAGCGGCGTGCAGCAGCGCTTCGTCGACCACCCCGAGAGCGCGGTGGCCCAGGCCGACACGCTGGTGATCCGTCTGATGACCGAACGCGGCTACCCCACCGACGGCTACCGGCAGCAGCTCCAGGACCTGTCGGTCGAACACGGCAGCACCCTGGAGCACTACCGGCGCGCCCACGAGGTGAACGAACGCAACGGTGACGGCCGCGTCACCACCGAGGAACTGCGCGGCGCGATGGTCCACTACCGGGCCCTCTTCGACGACCTGCTGGACAGCGGCACCGCGGGCGGCGGTGCACGGCGAGGTGAATGACATGGCACAGGAAGAGACGGGCCGGACCCCGGCCACGGAGGACCTCCTCGGCCCGGGCCGGGACCGGCAGCGGGACGCGGGGGAGGGGCGGGACGCGGCGCAGGACCCCGGCGGCGGCGGGCGGCAGCCCCTCTACCCGGGCGAGGCCACCGAGGGCGCCGGACCCCCCGGCGGCCGGAGCCTCGCCGAACGGCAGGAGAACGACCTGGCGGACCCCGGCGACTCCGCGCTCGGCGACTCCGCGCTCGGCGGCTCCGAGGGATCTGCGGGAGCCACGGGGGCCGAGGGCGAGGGCGACACCGCGGCCGGAGCCGGCAGCGGCACCGCGGCGGATCACGTCTCGGGGGCCGGCAGCGGCAGCGCGGCGGGCCAGAGCTCCGGAGACGGCGCGGCGGACCAGGGCGCGGACGGCGCGGCGGGCCGGGAGCCCGACGGCGAGCCGCTGCTGGAGGCGGGCCAGGCCGTCCGGTGGCGCGCGGAGTGGACCAGGATCCAGGGCGGCTTCGTCGACGACCCCCGCGCCTCCGTGCGCGAGGCGGACACCCTCGTCGCCACGGTGATGCAGGGCCTCGCCGGCACCTTCGCCGACCGCAAGCAGCAGCTCGAAGGCCAGTGGCAGGCCGGCGACGAGGTCGCCACCGAAGACCTCCGGCTGGCCCTGCGGCAGTACCGGTCCTTCTTCGACCGGCTGCTGCGCACCTGAGCCCGAGCCCCGGAAACCCCGCCCGGCCCCCTCCTCGGAGCCGGGCGGGGTCCGTCCGTCCCGTCAGGAGGACGGACGGGCCCGGGGGGTCCGGATCAAGGGGACGGGCTGACCTGGACCGTGGTCCGGAAGCCGTTCTGCGCCTCCTTGAGGACCGTGATGCGGGTGCCGGTGTCCGGGACCTTCACGCCGACCTGCGGCAGGTCCGGGCTCCAGTACACGCCCGTCCGGTCGTCGAAGACCGGGACGCCCGCACGCTCGGGGACGATCACCGGCACGCCGTTGCGGTGCAGCACCAGCTCCGCGCTGGGCCGCAGCGAGAACGGCGCGTCGAAGGTCTGCGCCCGCGCGTTCAGCGGCGTGCCGTCCGTGTACCGCAGTGCCTCCGGCCGGGCGTCGACCGGCAGGATCAGGCCCGAACCCGGGTGCGCCTTCGTGGTGTTGTCGCTGTACGCGGTGTCCCACAGCCAGATCAGCACGCCCGGCTGGTACGGGTAGAACTCCACCGTGTCCTTGCGGACCGGGTCGGAGCCCCAGCCGAAGTTGTACGGGCCGGTCTTCAGGTACGCGCCGTACCCGGTGTACCGGCGGTTCTCCACGACGTACGCGCGCGGGTGCTCGGCGATGCCCGTACGGCCCTGCGTACGCGACCACTTGACCGCGGTCCAGCCGTTCGCGCCCTGCTCGGCCCCGTCGCGCAGCAGCTCGCGGCCGGCGGAGGTGACGGTGACCGCGTCGAGGGCGACGCCCTTGCCGTGGGTGTTGCTGTCGGAGGTCACCCGCAGCCGCAGCTGCACGGCCGTTCCCGCGAACCGGTCGAGCGGTACGGACAGTTCGGCCCAGCCGCCGGAGGTGCCGGAGATCCCGCGGGCCGGTACGGGCGCGCCGCCGACCGTGCCGGGCAGCGCGGACCAGGTGCCGCCGCCGTCCGTGGAGGCCTCGACGGTCAGGAAGTCGAAGTCCTGCTCGATGTCGTACCAGACCCGGGCGTCGAGCCGGGCGCCCTCGGCGGGGACGGCGAGGCCCCGGGTGAGGGTGTTGTCCATGAAGTCGCCGGTGCCGCTCCACCACGCGCTGCCGCCCTCGAACGGGTCGGTCAGGTCGGTCCTGGTCACCGACGGCGGAAGGTGCACCAGCAGGGCCTGCGGGTCCTCGGTGTTGTAGCCCGAGACGCCGAGCACGGCGCGCGTCCGGCGGCCGGCGTCGGCCTCCGTGTAGTCCAGCCAGCCCAGCTGGAGCTTGCTCCAGGCGTCCAGGTCGCCCGGGACGTCACCGGTGGTGTTGCGCCCGCGCCCGAGGTAGGAGCCCGCGGACATCAGCGACCAGTAGTTCACGCTGTTGTCGCCGTCGGAGCTGTACAGGTCCGGCAGGCCCAGGTCGTGGCCGAACTCGTGGGCGAACAGGCCCACTCCGCTGTTCTCGCCGCCGGTGAGGTAGTCGCCCGCCCAGAGCCCCGAGTCGCCGACCGGCGTGCCGCCGGCCTTGTTGCCCTCGGGCCCGGCCTGGCCGGCCTGGTTCCAGTACGCGAACCAGCGGTGCGCCCACACGGCGTCCTTGCCCTGCCGGCCGCCGCCCCAGGTCTGGTCCTTGCCCGCGTGGACGACGACCAGGTGGTCGAGGTAGCCGTCGGGCTCGTCGAAGTTCCCGTCCCGGTCGGCGTCGTAGCGGTCCCACACGTCGTACGGGGCCAGTTCGGCCTTGATCTCGGCGGGGGTGCGGCCCTTGGCCCGCTCGGAGTGGTACCAGGCGTTCGTCGCGTCCCGGATCATGTCCCAGTTGGTGCGGCACTGGCCGGGCTCGGAGCAGTTGTCGGTGCCGTAGCGGGCCTCGTTCCACGGCAGCCGGACCCAGTCGGTGACGTGGCCGTCCATGTCGTAGCGGCCGGAGGACTGGAGCCGGTAGAAGCTGCGCAGGCTCACCGCGCCCGGCTCGGCCGAGAAGAACTGCCGCTGGTAGTAGGCCCGGTCGAAGTCCTTGCGCCACACGGTGTGGTTGTCGGCCTTCGACGGCTTCTCGATCGTGTTGTGCCGGGGGCCGGGCTCGCCGCCGAACCGCGGCTTGCCCTCGAACTCGGTGGTGGTGTCCACCTGGTCGCCGAACTCGGCCAGGATCACGAAGACCTTGTCCTTGCGCTGCTGCGCCAGTTCGACGTAGCGCTTGCCGACCTTGACCGTCTGGGGGAGGCGTCCGTCGGTGCCGGCCTTCAGGGACCCGGCCGCCACCCGCTCCAGCGCCTGCCGGCGCAGGGCCTGCCGCTGGAGCTCCAGCGGGGCGGGCGGCGGGGCGTCGGCGCGGCCCGGGCCCTCGGCCGGGGGAGTGCCGGTGGCCGGGAGCGGGGCGGCCGGCGGCGGGGCGGTCGACGCGGGTGCGGCGAGCGCGGGTGTGGCGAGCAGCGCCAGGGATATCGCCGCCCCTGCCGCGATCAGTCTGCGCAACGTAAGGGGTCCTTTCGGGAGTTGGTCCCGGAGACGGGGAACGGGCCGGCCCGTGGGCCGACCCGAGCGCAGGTAATATTTCACATGTGACAGGTCATGCATAGATGGAAAACCGCACCGTCGCCCCCCGGCGGGCGGTACTACCGGCTCTCCCCGCCGTCCCCGCCGTTCCCGCGCCGGCGCGCGGTGCGCTCCCCGTCCTTGCGGACCAGCAGCAGGCCCGGCATCAGCAGCCAGCAGATGACGAACCAGGCCGTGACCACCCCCGTGATCACCCAGGCGATCCAGTGCGAGGTCGCCACGTGCAGGAGCAGCAGCACCGACAGGTTGACCGTCAGCGCCAGCAGCACGATCCCCACCGACACCAGCCGCCCCGCGTCCCGCACCAGATGGGGCTTGAGGTGACGGCCGGCCAGCATCCGGTGGTAGGCCACCGGCGCGATCATCGTGCCCGTGGCCAGCGCGCCCAGGGCGACCGTGATCACGTACAGCGTCTTGTCGAAGGTCCCCAGCTCGGCGTAGCGCGGCGTGAACACCACGCTCAGCAGGAAGCCGAACAGGATCTGGGCACCGGTCTGCGCCACCCGGACCTCCTGGAGCGTCTCGTTCCAGCGCCGGTCCGCCCGCTCGTCCGGGGTCTCGTCACGCTCCGGCCCGCCGTTCTTCTCAGGCCGTTCCTCCGCCATGGCTCACCTCCGGACCGACACCGCCCGTACCCTCCCGCGCCTGTCCGCGGACGCCCCAGGTAAACGCCCGCGCACCGGTTCCGCCCCCCGCCACCGGGTAGCCGCAGGTCATGAGTGCGTCCGTGTACGGCCACACCCCGCGCCCCCTGCGCGACTACGCCCTGCTCGCCGACGGCGAGCGCGGCGCCCTGGCCGACCCCGCCGGCGACATCGTCTGGATGTGCGCGCCCCGCTGGCACAGCGGCGCCGTCTTCTCCGAGCTCACCGGCGGCAGCGGCCACTTCGCCGTGGCGCCGGAGGGCAAGCGGTCCCTGCCGTGCGGCTGGTACGAGGAGGGCACCCTGATCCGCACCACCCGCTGGACCGGCGCGGCCGGCGTCGTCGAGTGCCGGGACGCGCTCGCCGCGCCGGGCGACCCGCACCGGGCGGTGCTGCTGCGCCGTATCCGCGCCGTGCAGGGCCCGGCCCTGGTCCGCGTCGAGCTGTCGATCCGGGCCCGCTTCGGCGCCCACCCGATGACCGGCCTGCACCGGGACCGCGGCTACTGGGTGGGCCGCAGCGGCCCCCTGAGCTTCCGGCTCCGCGGCGTGCCCGAGAACGCGGACGCCACCCGGCCCGGGGTCCCCGACACCGTCACCGCGCTGATCGCCCTGCCCGCCGGGGGCACGCGCGACCTCGTGCTGGAGATCGCCGACGCGCGCGGCGGCAGCGTGCTCAGCGGACGGGGCGACGAGGCCGCGCGGCTGTGGCGGGAGACGGAACGGTACTGGGCCGCCGCCGTGCCCGACTGCACCGACCTCACCGCCCGCAGCGACGCCCGGCACGCGTACGCCGTGCTCACCGGCCTGACCGCGCGCACCGGCGCGATGGTGGCCGCCGCGGCCAACCCCCTGCCCGAACAGGCCGCCGCCGGAGGCGGCCACGACCACCGCTACGCATGGGTCCGCGACCAGTGCTTCGCCGGCACCGCCGTCGCCGCCCACGGCCCGCACCGCCTGCTGGACGACGCCGTCCGCGTCGTCACCGCACGGGTGCTGGAGTACGGTCCCGACCTCCACGCGGCCTACCGCGTCGACGGCCGCCCCGTGCCCCGGGAGCACGAACTGCCCCTCGCGGAAGACGCCGCGACAGGACCGGCCGGCACCCCGGCCGGCGGCCGGTCCGACGGCGGTTTCCAGCTCGACACCTTCGGCGAGGTCCTCGAACTCCTCGCCGCCGCCGCCCGCCGCGACCGCCTCGACGACGACGGCGAGCGGGCCGCCGAGGTCGCCGTCAGTGCCCTGGAGGGCAACTGGCAGCGGCCCGACGGCGGCCTGTGGGACCTGTACCCCGCCTGGTGGACCCACTCCCGGCTGGCCGCCGTCAGCGGACTCCGGGCCGCGGTCCGGGACATCGCCCCCCGCAACGTGGCCTTCGCCTGGTCAGAACTGGCCGACACGATCCTGCACGAGACGGAACGCACCTGCCTGCACTGGTCGGGCCGCTGGCAGCGCAGCCGCCAGGACCCGGGCGTCGACGCCGCCCTGCTGCGGCCGCTGGCCCGCGGCGGCCTGCCGCCCGCCGAGCCGGCCCTCTCGGTGACCCGGCAGGCGGTCCAGCACGACCTGGCGCGCGACGGCTTCGTGCACCGCTTCCGGCCCGACGGCGTCGTGCCCGGACGGCCCGAAGGAGCCTCCCTGGCCTGCGGGTTCCTGATGACCGCCGCCTGTTTGGCCGAGGACCGGCCCGCCGCTGCCGCCCGCTGGTTCGAGCGCACCCGCTCCGCGTACGGCCCCCCGGGCCTCTTCGCTCAGGAGTACGACGTCGAGCGCCGCGAACTGCGCGGCAACCTCCCGGGCGCCCTGGTCCACGCCCTGCTCCTGGACAGCACGGTGCGGCTGACGGCCGCGGACCAGGACGTCGCCGGCTGAGGCACCCCGGGCGGCGGCACCTGCCACGGACGGCTCACCGGCGCACCTGCCGCGGACGGCAGGTGCGCCGGGGACGGCACGTGCCACGGCCGGCTCACGCCGCGACCGGGCAGCCGCGCGACCGGGCCGCCACGGGACCGGGCCCGCGCGACCGGGCCGCCACGGGACTAGGCCGCCGGGCGGCGCACGCCGCGCCGCAGGGGCGGGGCCTCGGGCAGCAGGCCGGCGCGCAGGGTCCGCAGGATCCGGCTCAGCAGCCGGGACACCTGCATCTGGGACACGCCCACGCGCTCGCCGATCTCGGACTGGGTCAGCTCCTCAACGTACCGCAGGGAGAGGATCAGCCGGTCCCGCTCGGACAGCTCGCCGACCAGCGGCTTGAGCGCCTCCAGCAGCTCGATGCGCTCGAACCGCGGGTCGTCGCCGCCCAGGGCGCGGGTGAGCTGGTTGCCGTTCTCGGCGTCGTCGAAGGCGATGTCGAGCGAGCGGGCGGTGAAGCCGTTCGAGGCGCCCTGCCCCTCCACGACCTCCTCCTCGCTGATCCCGAGCGCCCCGGCCAGGTCCGTCACGGTCGGCTCGCGGTCCAGCTCCTGCACCAGGTCGTCGCCCGTCTTCGCGAGGTCGAGGCGCAGCTCCTGGAGGCGCCGGGGGACCCGTACGGACCAACTGGTGTCCCGGAAGAACCGTTTTATCTCACCGATGATCGTCGGCATGGCGAACGAGGCGAACTCCACGCCCCGGTCCGGGTCGAAGCGGTTGATGGCCTTGATCAGGCCGATGGTGCCCACCTGGATGATGTCGTCCAGCGGCTCGCGGGCGTTGCGGAAGCGCTGCGCGGCGTGCTTGACGAGGCTGAGGTTCAGCTCCACCAGGGTGTTGCGGAGCCGGGAGTACTCGGCGGTCCCCTCCTCGGCCCGCCGCATGCGGGCGAAGAGCAGCGCGGACAGGGTCCGCGCCTCGGCGCAGCCGACGGTCCGCGGATCGGGCATCTCCGGCAGCGGCGGCAGCTCGGGCGGACCGGCGGGCGGACCCGCGGCCGAGGCCCGCGGGGCGGCGCCGGAGCGCGGGGCGGTCCCGGCGGGCGCAGCGCTGCCGGTCCCCGGTGCGGTGCCGGTCCCCGGCGCGGTACCCGTGCGCGGGGCGGCCCCGGTGCGCCGTGCGGTCCCGGTGGGCGTCCTGGTCCTGGTCGTGGTCCTGGTCATGGGAATCCTTCGATTCTCGACAAGGCACCGCGCCTACCCCGGATCGGCCGGGTGATGCGCAGGCCGCCCGGCCGGCCCCCGCCGCCCCGTTCCCCGCCCGGCCCACGCCCCGCCGCTTCCCCCGCTCATCCCGACCCCGCTCATCCCGCCCCCGCCCCCTACCCGGGCGCCTGCCCCGCCACCTCCACCCGCACCCGGTGCCACCCGGTGGCCCCGTCCGGCAGTACGCCCCGCTGCTCGCCGGTCTGCACCGCTCCGGTGCCGTCCACGGCCCGCACCTCCAGCACGTGCCGGCCCGGCGTGGCGGGCCACCGCCACACCCACTGCCGCCAGGTGTCCACGGTGTCCTCGGCGGCCAGCACCGCCTGCTGCCAGGGACCGCCGTCCACCCGCACCTGTACGGCCGAGATGCCCCGGTGCTGGGCCCAGGCCACCCCGGCCACCGCCACGGTGCCGGCGCGCAGCGCGGCGTTCCCGCGGGGCACGTCGATCCGGGACTGGGTCTTCACGGGCGCCTGCGCGGCCCAGGCACGGCGCACCCAGTAGGCGTCGTACGCGGCGAAGGTGGTCAGCCGCAGCTCCGCCAGCCACTTGCAGGCCGACACGTACCCGTAGAGCCCCGGTACGACCATCCGCACCGGGAACCCGTGGGCGAACGGCAGCGGTTCGCCGTTCATGCCGATCGCCAGCAGTGCGTCCCGGCCGTCCAGCACCGTCTCGACCGGCGTCCCGATGGTCATGCCGTCCACCGAGCGGGCCACCAGCTGGTCCGCCGGGCCGCCCCGCGACGGCGCCCGCACCCCGGCCTCCCGCAGCACGTCCGCCAGCCGCACGCCGAGCCAGCGGGCGTTGCCCACCAGGTCGCCGCCCACCTCGTTGGACACGCACGCCAGGGTGACGTCCCGCTCGACCAGCTCCCGGGCGAGCAGGTCGGCGTACCGCAGGGTGAGCGGACGCGTCACCCCCTCGCCGTGGATGCGCAGCGTCCAGCGCTCCGCGCTGAGCCGGGGCACCACCAGTGCCGTGTCGATCCGGTAGAAGGAGGCGTTCGGCGTGAGGAAGGGGCCGAGCCCCGGCACCGGCAGCCCGGCACCGGGCGGCAGCGGCCGCGCGGGGGAGGCCGGCGCCGGCAGCTCCAGGGCCGCACGGTCCGCGGCGGCGTCCGCGGCACCCGAGGCACCGGACAGGCGCCCCGCGACGTACGCGACCGCGGAACCGCCCGCGGACGCCAGGACCACCGTCAGGAAACGGCGCCGGTCGTACCCGCGCCCGCCCGGCGGCCCCGGCCGGCGCACCGCGGACGCCAGCAGGTACAGCACCGCGGCCGCGACGACCCCCGCCACCGCCGAGGGCAGCGCGTCCGGTGCCGAGGCGTCCGGCCGGCCCGCCGCGGCGATCGCGCCCACCAGCCCGAAGGCCAGCGCCAGCACGGCACCGTAGAGCGGCCCGGCGCGGACCCCCACCACGCCCGCCCCGGCGGCGAACAGCGCGAGCAGGAGCAGGATGCCGAGCCGCAGCACCAGCTTGTCCGAGGTCCCGAAGACCTGGATGGCCCACTCCCTGACGGGCGGGGGCACCAGGTCGACCACCGCGCCGCCGACCGCCGTCACCGGCCCCGACTGCGGGCGCACCCACGCCGAGACCAGTTCCGCCGCGGCCAGCGCCGACACCCCGGCGACCAGCCCGGCCGCCGCGCCCAGCAGCCCGGCCGACGCAGGGAGGCCGGGCCGGCCGCGTCCGCCGCCCGCCCCGGCACCCCCGGTTCCGTGTTCCGTCACGGCTCAGTTCAGCGCTTCCGCGACCGCGGTGGCCAGGGCGTGCGCGTCACCGCTCGGCTCGGTGGGGTGCGTCGTCGTCCGGCGCGCCCACGCGTCCTCGAAGGCGAACCAGTCGATGGCCTTCGGCGCTTCTCCCGACACCAGTGCCTCCTCCAGCGACGCGAAGTACGCCTTCCAGCGGGCCGCGTAGAACTCCTCCAGCATGCCCGCCCACTCGCGGTTCGCGTAGTCGTGCAGGAAGCCCGACTCGCTGGTCGCGTGGGTGCCCCAGGTGGTGAGCAGGGAGCGGACGTCGTACTCGTACCGGTCCTTCTCGGCCTGGTCCGTCCCCCACGAGCGGGCCGCCGCCAGCCGCGGGCCCAGCAGGAAGTTGCGGTCGGAGCCGGTCACCGCGGCCAGCATCCGCTCGTGCTCCTGCCACTGGCCGACCAGTTCGCGGAACCGGGCCGGGTCCTTCGCCTCGTACGCCGCCTTGATCCGCGGCAGCAGCACGCGGGACCGGTTGGCCAGCGCCTGCCGCGCCACGTCCACCAGGTCGTAGTGGTACGCGGAGGAGCCGCGCAGCTTCGGGTCCACCGCCAGCAGCGCCCTGAGCGCGGTCTCAACGGAGGCGGCGGGATAGCGCATGGCCCGCGGGCTGCCCCAGCCGGAACTGCTCACCGTCAGGCTCGGCCGGGCGGTGAACAGGCTGTCCTGGGGCTCCGACCAGTAGCCCGAGGCCATGTCGTACGGGCCCTTGCGCAGGGCCTCCCAGGCGGCCGCGGCCTGCGCGTCCTCCCCGCCGTACCGGCGCCGGGCGTAGTCCGCGAACCACCGCGCGTGGTCCAGCGGCCCGGGCTCCCAGGCCAGGTCGGTGAAGAGGTCGTACGCCGCCGGGTCGGTTCCGGTGGCCTCGGGGAGGTAGGCGATGCCGCTCAGCCGGCTCCCCGCCTTCTCCCGCCACTCCTGGAAACGGGTCAGCCAGACGCCGGTGTTGGCGCCGACGGTGGTGTGCCCGCCGAAGTTCGGGATCGTGCCGAACGCGTAGGGGGTGTTCTCCCAGCGGGTCTCGCGGTCCAGCTTGTTGTAGCGGTCGGACAGCCCGTCGATGATCAGCAGCCGGGACGTGTCGACCCCGGACAGCAGGTCCTTGGTGGGGTCGTCCTGCCAGCCCAGCACCGCCCAGAGGGCGCCCGGGTGCGCGGCGTGCAGGGCGGCCTGCACGGCCGCGGCGCCGGCCTTGACGTCGACGCCGCCGACGGAGCCGCCGACGGAGCCGCCCTCGTGCAGGGGGCTCATCCGGTACATCGTGGAGTCACCGAACGCGGCACGCTGCTCGGCGTAGTAGTCGGTGGCCAGTTCGGCGAAGACCGGGCCGGCCGGGTCGAGCCAGTCCGGCCGGTCGAAGCCGGACCAGTCGCCCTGCGGGACCACCTTGGCGCCGGGGTTGCGGGCGGCGAAGCCGGGCGGGACCGTCCCGAAGTAGCCCGGCAGCACCGGGGTCATGCCCAGGGAGCGGAGCCGGTCGGTGATCCGGCGGCCGAGTTCGGCCCGCTCGGCCAGCAGCCGCTCGGTGACCGGGCCGCCGAAGGCGCTCAGGTTCTGCAGCAGCCACCACCCCTGGTGCGCGGGCCCGGGGATCCAGGCGCGCAGCTCCTCGGCGGTGTACCCGTACCGCTGGAGCGCCTTGTAGTACGGGTACTCGGCGCCGGCCTGCACGAAGACCTCGTTGATGCCGTGCAGGGCGAGCAGGTCGATCTGGCGCTCGTGGTCGGCGAAGGTGCGGTACGCGCCCGAGTACCCGTCGTCGGTGTCGTTGAGGGCGTAGCGGTGCGGCACCAGGGCGGTCCGGGTGACGGCGGCCGGGACGGCCGGCAGCCGCTTCGGGAGCCGGCCGAGGCTGTCGCCCGGCCAGCCGATGTCCACCTTGGCGACGTGCTGGAGGTACCAGCCGACGCCGGTGAGCATGGTGGCCGGGCTGGTGGCCCGGACCGTGATGCGGCCGGCCTTGCCGGACACGGTGAAGCTGTCCTTGCCGTCGGCGCTGCGGGCGGCCGGGAACAGGGTGATCTGGCCCGCGTGTTCGGGGAGCAGCCGCAGCAGGGCCTCCTCGGCCGCGGTGTCGTCGAAGAAGGCCGCCCGGGCCCGGGCGGCGGCCGCGGCGGCGCCGGGTGCGGCGGGCCGTACGGCGTCCGGTGGGCCGTGCCGCGCGGCGTCCGCTACGGCCCGCGGCGCGGCGCCCGGTACGGCGGGCAGCGCGGCCGGGAGGGGTGCTGGGGCGGCGGGGGCGGCGGGGGCGCCCGTCGCGGGTGCCGCGGCGCTGCCGAGCAGGCAGAGCAGGGCCGCGGCCAGGGTGGTGCGCGTCAGCCTCATGGGGCTTCCTCCGGGTCAGACGGGCAGGGCCCATGCCTGGTTGACGAGGTGGTGGCCGCAGGGGCGCAGGCGCAGCGGGCCGGTCTCGGTGCCGGTGGGGGCGTCCAGGCAGGCGCCGGAGGCGCCGTCCGTGACGGTGCCGTCGGGGCGCGCCTGCCACCGCTGGCCCGGGGTGGAGCCGGGGGCGCAGGCGGCCAGGGCCACGGTGGTGCCGTCGGCGGCGGTCAGGCAGCGGTCGCCGAGGCGCAGGGTGCCGTCGGGGTGCACGGCCCAGCGCTGGTCGGCACCGCCCGTACAGGGGACGAGGGCGACGGTGCCGGCGCCCGTGGTGTGGTCGCCGTCGGCGCAGGCCATGGCGTTGCCGGTGATCTGGCCGGTCGGGACGGCGGGGTCGCAGCCGCGGGGGGTGAGCCGCCAGACGGCGGTGCCGTGGGCGGGCACGGTGGCGGTCAGCCGGGTGCGGGCGGTGGAGGTGGCGCCGGTCCACAGGTCACGGGCGGTGACCCGGCAGGACGGGAGGCCGATGTCGGCGAGGTTCACCGTGACCGGGCGGGCCGACTCGGTGCGGTTGAGGACGGCCACGGCACGGGCGCCGCCCGCCAGCGGCCGGGCGAGCACGTCCGTGGCGCCGTCGGTGGAGACGATGCCCGCCTGCCGGCCCAGCGGGTCCTGGTCCAGGTCGATCAGGTCCTCGTTGCCCAGGGCCGCGAGGCCGGCCGGGGTCAGCTGGGAGACCTCGGAGGAGAGGATGAACGGCGCGGCCATCATGGCCCACAGGGCGACCTGGCTGCGCCCCTCCTCGTCGGTGAGGCCGGGGGCGCCCGCGATCAGGAAGTCGGGGTCGTTCCAGTTGCCGGGCTCCGCGTAGCGGGCCAGCCAGCGGTTGTAGCCGTAGTTGCCGAGCACGGACTTCCAGCGCGAGGTGGCCGGTGCGCTCGGCTTGTACACCTGGATGTCGCGGCCCTCGCGCCACAGCTGGCCGGTGCCGCCGACCCAGCCGAGCACCGAGAACCAGGCCGGGCTGCCCCATTCGCCGTTCTGGAAGTACGCCGGCGCCGAGGCCGACAGGACCATCGGCCGGCCGGTGGCGCGGATGGCCTCGGCCACCGCCTCGTACGCCTCGCGGTAGGCGGCCTCCTTGGTCTGGCCGGGGGCCACCCACACGTTGCAGCCGTCCATCTTGATGTAGTCCACCTTCCAGGAGGCGAACAGCGCCATGTCCTGGGTGAAGTGGTCCGGGCCGCCGCCCGCGGGCCGGCCGGAGCCGGGGTAGCGCTCGCAGGTGAGGGAGCCGGTGTCCTCGTAGATGCCGAACTTCAGCCCCTTGGCGTGCAGGTACTCGCCCAGCCAGGCCATGCCGTGGGGGAACTTGACCGGGTCGGCCACCAGCTCGCCGGCCGGGCCCCGGGACTTCTCCATCCAGCAGTCGTCCACGGTGACCGTGTCGTAGCCCTTGTCCGCCAGCCCTGAGGCGACCAGCGCGTCGGCGTTCGCGACGACCTTCGCCTCGTCGATGTCGCACATGTAGTGCGCCCAGTTGTTCCAGCCCATGGGGGGTTTCCCGGCCATCGTGGTGACGGGCGCCGGGGCGTCGGCCGGGGCCGGGGCGTCCGCCGTGGCGGGGGTGGCGGCGAGGGGAAGGGTGAGCAGGGCCGCGGCGGTGAGGCCGCCGGACAGCGCGCGCAGGCGGTGCGGCACGGATGACTCCTTGGAGTGGGGGCGTGCTGACGTTCCGTCGTGCCCTCAGTCCAGCGGCGCATGTAATGAAGTGTCAACTTTCATCATGAAATACAACCCTATGAGCTGGGGAAAGGGTCCCAACGGGTGGATGTCCCCTCGGTCACCCCGTGAGGAGGACGATCGCCGAGCCCCACAGGGTCAGCAGCACGTTGCCCAGGGCGTACGGGACGGTGCAGCCCAGGCCGGGGATCTGGCTGCGGGCGCGCTCGCTCAGGGCGCCGATCGCGGCCGTGGTGGTCTGCGCCCCGGACAGCGCCCCCAGCAGGATCGGCAGCGGCATCCGCTGCACGTAGTGCCCGAAGAGGAAGCCGAGGAACAGCGGCAGCGTGGCCCCGACCGCGCCCGCCAGCAGCAGCGGCCAGCCGGCCTCGGACAGGCCGGAGGCGAACGTCGGCCCGGCGTTGAGCCCCACGACGGTGACGAACATGCACAGCCCCAGGGTGCCCAGCAGCCACTGGGCGGCCGAGGGGAGGTTGCCGTAGGTGGGGCGCCGGGCGCGTACGTACCCGAAGACCAGGCCCGCGAGCAGCGCGCCGGTGGAGGTGGACAGCGACACCGGCGCGCCGGCCGCGTGCAGGGCCGGGATGCCGATGCAGCCGCCGAGGAACAGCCCGGTCGCGATCCACACCATGTCGGTCGCGGCGGTGGTCGGCACCGCCTTGCCCAGCCGCTCCGCCGCGGACTCCACCAGGGGCTCGGGGCCGGTGAGCACCAGGGTGTCGCCCCGCCGGAGCGCGTTGTCGCGGCCGAGCGGCAGCTCGGAGTCGGCGCGCAGCTGGCTGACGATGAACACCCCCTTCATGAACGGCTCGTGCCGCAGCGTCCGCACGGTGACCCCGTCCAGCCCGTGCCCGGTGAGCACGATGTGCAGGGTGGCGGTGCGGTAGCCGAGCAGCTCCATGTCGTCGGACTCGAAGCCGATGTGGGTGCGGGCGTCGAAGGCGACCAGGTCGCCGCGCATGGCGCTGACGGCCACGGTGTCGCCCAGCCGCAGCCGGGTGTCCGCGTCGTGGTCGATGATGGTCCCCTTCCGGCGCACCCGGGTGATGTAGATCCGCCGGTCCAGCTCCCGCTGCTCCTCCTCGAACTCGCCGATGCTGCGGCCCGCGAACCCGTCCACGTCCACGTCGTACGCGCGCAGCACGTGCTCGTAGTAGCCCCGCCCGGCGTCGAGGTCGGGGTCGGCCGCCTCGTCGAGGTCCGCGGCGAGCACCGCGCAGTCGGCCGCGAGGTCCCGACGGAGCAGCCGGGGCAGCAGGGTGGGCAGCAGGATCGCGGGCAGCACGGTGCCGAGGGGGTACGTCACCGCGTACGCGATGGCCACGAGGTGCGCCTCGTCCTGGGCCTGGGCCGGGGTCAGGCCGGGCAGGTTCGCGAGGGTGTCGGCGGCGACGCCGATGACGGAGGACTGGGTGAGGGCACCGCCGAGCAGGCCGGCGGCGAGCCCGGGCCCGTACCCGAGCAGCTCGGCCAGCAGCCAGCAGCAGAGCAGCCCGCCGACGCAGACGACGAGGGTCAGCAGGACCTGGGGGAGGGCGTCGCGGCGCAGCGAGCGGAAGAACTTGGGCCCGACGTCGTAGCCGAGCGCGAAGAGGAACATCAGGAAGAAGACCGACCGGATGGGCCCCTCGATCGGCACCCGCACCTGCGAGCCGATCAGCAGGCCGGCGACCAGACAGCCCGTCACGGCGCCGACCGCGAAGGTCTTGTAGCGGACGCGGCCGATCAGGAAGCCGACGGCGACGGTGAGGAAGATCAACAGCTCGGGGTAGGGGGCGAAAACGTGCTCCCGCAGCCAGTCCACCACTCGTCCCCTCGCCTCGTGTCCCGGCGGCCCCACCCGCCCCGCCCCTCCGACCCGACCCCAGTGCCCCGCCCCTCCGGGACGGCGCTGCGCGGCCCAGCCGTCCGGGACAGCCTGCGCGGCCCATCCGTCCGGCGGCGGGACCTCGTGGCCCCGCCGTTTGCGTGTGGGCCCGTGCACCTGCCCTCGCCGTGCGTACGGCCGTCGCCCGGGCCCCGGCGCGTCGGCCCGTGCACCTGCCCTCGCCGTGGGGGTCCGTGGCCCCGGCCCGCGGCGCCGACCCGCACCCGCGGGGCCCGTGCCGAGGGCGGCCGGCCCTCAGGCCCACACCCGACCGTGCACTTACCTGCCCCGGCGAGCCCCTCGCCTGACCTCCGCCGACCCCGGCTTCGCCCGTTCGGCGCACGGACCGGCCCCTCCCGGGCGGTCCCGGCGCGCGCGGCGTCCCCACTGACCGGCTCCGGCCCCCGCGCCGGGCCGGCGGCCGGCGCACGGCCCCCCCCACACCGGGCCGGCGTGGGGCGCACGGACCGGCCCCTCCCGGGCGGTCCCGGCGCGCGCGGCGCCCCCACTGACCGGCTCCGCCCGCCCCCGCCGGGCCGGCGGCCGGCGCGCGGCCCCCCACGCCCGGCCCGTCGGCCGCCGCACGGAGACCGACCGCCTGATACGCCGTATGTTACGGTGTATCTCATGCCGCGCCGTTCCGACGCCCTTGACCGCGCCACCCCCGGGGCCATCGCCGAGGCCGCCCTGCGGATCCTCGACGAAGACGGCCCCGCCGCACTCAGCTTCCGCTCCCTCGCGGACCGGCTGGAGGTCTCGCACGCCACCGTGCAGCGCCGCTGCACCGACCTCGCCGGCCTCCTCGACCTCTGCACCGACCACCTGGCCGCCCGCCTCCCCGACGTGCCGCCCGGCACCCCCTGGGCCGAGGCCGCGGAGCTCCGGTTCACCGGCCTGTACGCCCTCCTCACCGCCCACCCGGGACTCCTGGTCCTGCGCGGCGCCCGGCCCTGGCTCGGCCGCAACCTCCTCGCCCGGCTGGTCGAGCCGGCCATCGCCGACAGCCTCGCCGCCGGCATGACCGCGCCGGAGGCCATGACCGCGTACCGCCGGATGTACCTGCTGACCCTCGGCAGCGCCGCCTTCGTCGACCACCGCGACCCCCGGGCCGCCACCGACGCCTCCCGCGCGGCCCTGGCCGCCCTCGACCCCGCCGAGTTCCCCGCCCTGTCCGGTCACGCGGCCGAGATGCTGCCCGCCCTGACCGACCACGAGGTGTACTACGGCGCCCTGCGCCAGCTCATCGCCGCGGCCCGCCCCACGGGCCCGGCCCCCGACCCCGCCGCCCCCGGCCGGGAGGCCGCCCCCGACCAGGAGGACCTTCGATGACCGCCCTGTCGTACGCCGAGATCCGCTCCGCCGCCGACCGCATCGCGGGCCACGTCCGGCCCGTCGCCCTGGCCCCCGCCGGCCCGGACCTCTGGTTCGCCCTCGAACACCTCCAGCACACCGGCTCGTTCAAGGCCCGCGGCGCCCACAACTTCATCTCCGCCCACCGCGAGGCCGGCAGCCTCCCCGACGCGGGCGTCACCATCGCCTCCGGCGGCAACGCGGGCCTCGCCTGCGCCTGGGCGGCCCGCGGGGCCGGCGTACGCGCCACGGTCTTCCTCCCGAAGACCGCACCCCGTGTCAAGGTCGACAAGCTGCGCTCCTACGGCGCCGACGTCCGGCTGGAGGGCTCCGAGTACGGCGAAGCCGCCCTCGCCTGCCAGGAGTTCGCCGCCCTGAGCGGCGCGCTGGTCAGCCACGCGTACGACAACCCGCTGGTCGCCGCCGGAGCCGGCACCCTCCTCGACGAGATCCGGCAGGCGCTGCCGGGGCTCGGCACCGTCGTCGTGTCCGCGGGCGGCGGCGGCCTCTTCGCCGGCATCGCCACGGCCGCCCGGGAGCACGGCGTACGCGTGGTGGTCGTCGAGCCCGAGAACTGCCGCGCCCTGAACGCCGCCGTGGAGGCCGGCCGCCCGGTCGACGTGCCGGTGGCCTCGGTGGCTGCGGACGCGCTGGGTGCCCGGCGGGTCTCGCTCGACGCCCTCCACGCGGCCCAGAGCCCCGACGTCGACTCGGTACTGGTCACCGACGAGGCCATCGTCCGCGCCCGGCACCGGCTCTGGGAGGACCACCGCCTGGCCGTGGAACACGCCGCGGCCACCGCGTACGCCGCCCTCCCCGCCCTCCCCCCGACCCCCACCCCCACGGCCGTCATCCTCTGCGGCGCCAACACGGACCCCTCCGACCTGACCACCCCCACCCCCTGAGACCTGCCGCGGACGAACGCCCGCGGAAGGCACCGTGGCCGGAATGCGCGAGCAGGCCGCCCCGACCGGCAAGCCCGCTCGAGGAAGCGAGAGGATGCAGGCCCGGCCCCCGACGAGAGAGCGAGCCCTGCGGTGACAGATCCGGCCCCGGTGCACCTGATCGACCTGGCAGACGCCGCCGGCAATCGCTGCGTCGTCCGCGTGACCGGCCGGTATCAGCCCGGGGTGCTGACCGGTCACGACATCCTGCAGGCCGACGTCCTGGTCTCCGCGAGCTTCGTGGACGCCAGGCTGGAGGTCTACCTGTTCCAGCAGGACCTCGACACCTGGCAGGCCGACTTGACCCGGCTCGCGCCGGGCGGGTCTGCGTCCGTCGGTGGCGACCGGGGCCTGAGTCTCGGCCTCTACATGCATGAAGACCGCACGCTGTCGCTCACGCTCCAGGACCCCGACCGCCTGAGCCTCATGCTGGAGATCGATCCGCCGGATACCTGGATCCGTGAGCACCAAGGGCGACTCGATCAGGTTCGGGAGACCTGGCCCAGCGAAGTCGTGGAGACGGCTGCCATGACGTACGAGTGGCGTGCCGGGTGCCAGGGCTGAGGGGCACCGCGCGGTGCAGGGCCCGGTCCGCACCGCGCGCCTCCACACGCCACCTCCCCCCGGTCACTCCGTCCACGCCCTGACGGGACGTATCGACACCCCTACTCGAAGAGCGTTCTGTCCCACCGGGGTTGTTTGGCGGCAGAACGGATGCCCGTCTTGCGGGGGCGTCTGGGCTTTCCGTCTGCTGCTGCGGCTCCTGTGGCGGGGGACGGCGGACGCAGGTCCGTTTGGGTCCCTTCGTTCCTGTCTGATCCCAAGGCGCCCCAGCTCACCCTGTTTGCGCCCTGCAATCGTGGGACCGTTGGGGTGAGGCTCACCCCCGCGTCACCCAGGCCTGGGCCGACACCGGCTACCGGACCAAGGTCATCGACCACGGTGCCGCTCTGGGCATCGATGTTGAGATCGCCCGACGCGACCCGGGTGAGAAGGGATTCAAGGTCATCCCGCGGCGTTGGGTGGTCGAGCGGACCTTCGGCTGGCTGATGAACCACCGCCGACTGGCTCGTGACTACGAAACTCATCCGCACCGTTCCGAAGCGATGATCCGCCTTGCGATGATCGACCTGATGAGCCGCCGGCTCACCCGAGAGGCGACTCCGAACTGGAAGGACTCATAGCCGGCGGGCCACACTGACCCGCGCGTCTTCGCCTCTCATCGCCTGCGGCCAGCGGTCATCGATGACATCCGCCGCTGCCCGGCAGGCTCCACAGGCGTTTTCCCCTTCCGGCAGCCACCAGTGGTCGGACGGCGACATGCCGGTTTCCTGAATCCCGCACAGTGTCCTGTCGAAGACGCCGAACGCGTGGGAGACACCGGCGGGAAGGCCATCCGCGACAGCCCTCTCCCAACGCATCTCCATGGGTAGATAGGGCGGCCGCGAGATCTCGAACCACTCGCCGCCCACATGAGTGGCCGCATGACACCACGAACAGGACCAGATCTCTTCATCCCATGCCGTCGGCGGCACCGGCCACCGCCACAACGCCTGTCCGCACACATCACACTCCACAGGCGGATCCTCACACGCCAGCACGGCCCGCCCCAAGCAGATGGCATCTCACGGTAGTGGTGTGTCCAGGCCGACCAGGAGAGAGGCAACATCGAGGCCTGTGGTCAGGTACTCCACGAAGATCTGATTATTCAAGGACCAGGGCGACCGCTTTGCCCGGATGAGCTGGATCGCCGTCATTGCGGTCTGACCCAGCTCGATGAGGGTATGCGCTCTCACCAGGTCGGAACGGTTGTAGCCGGCGTTGCAGCGGACCAGAACCGTACGCCCGCACCGCACCGCCAAGAGCGTCGGTCCACTGATGGCCGCCCATCCACAGCCTCGGTGCGACCTCCACCGAACCACAACCAAGGCCGTCCGAGGCCGGGACCAGCTCCTGATGATTCCCGGCCGGCCATTGTTCGCTGCCGCGCTTGAGTCGGGGCGCACGTCACGGTGCCGACTGTTGGACGCTCTCCGGTTCGGCCCGAGGACGATGTCGCCGAAGTCACCGCCGTACAGGTCCGCCGCGTGGCAGCGGCCGCCTAGCCAGAGGCAGCTTGCTGGTCCGGGGACCGCACCCAGGAGGCGAAGCGCTGATCTGGGCCCACATCCTCGCGCCAGTACCGCAGGACGGATTCCTGGACGACCTCGAACCGCTCGGCTGCGATCAGGCAAGAGACCGGCTCCTGCCCGCCCGCGTCGGCCTCAAAGGCGACCACGACGGGTGGCCTTTCGCCGACCTGACGCGTGACTCTGAGGACCTCGTCCGTGGTCGGTGCACGGAAGATCGGATCGTGAAACGCCGCTGGGCAGCAGACGAAGAACGGATCGCCGAAGACCAGTTCCAGGCCATGGTGGTATGCCAGGTCGCAGCCGGCAGCAAGCCTGAGCTGCCCGCCGTCCCAGGCGATCACGTCCCAGTCCCACCAGTTCCCTTCAGGGAGCTGGATCGCAGCATGCGCGCCGTCGGTGTCCACCCGGCGTCCCCCTTGCTCGTTCGAACAGATCGACAGGCTACACAGGGGCCACGCCCAGGCGACTTGACGAGTCAAGGCCCTGAGGTGTCTGGCAGGATTCCTGAGGAGATTCGATCTGGAACATACCTTCCGGATGATCACAGACCCTCAGCTGGGCCCGTCCGAAGCTCCGCGCCCCCGGCGCAGCGGACCGCTGAACCTGATTGATCGTCACCGCGCACGCCCTGCTTCGTCTGGCCCGTCCGCTGGCCGAGGGCCTCCGCCGTCCGCGGGAGAAGTGCGCTGAGCCCGGCCGGCTCGCCTCAGCCCGCGTCCGGCGGGGGTTTCGGAACCTCCGCGCTCCAGACGGCCCGAGACCATCATCGAACGCAACCAGGCCAGACCATGAAGAACAAGCTCAGGGGCGGACGGCGGTGGCCGGGACGCCGGCGGTTCTCAGGGCGCGGGCCAGGCGCTCCGTTTCCGGGAGGGTGCCGGTGGGGGCGCCTGCCAGGACGTCGTGCAGGGCAGCCTTCGCGGACGGGAGGTCCAGGCCCAGTTCAGCGCGCAGGACCCGCATGACGGTGACGCGCGCCGCCGCCCCCCGGGTGTCGACCCGCAGCCTTGCCGGTCCGTGTTCGGCGAGCAGCTGCTCCCGCCGTTCGGCCGGCACCTCCCCGCCGCAGGCGGCCACGGCGTCCCCGCAGGCCGCACACCGGGACTCGACGTCCCACCGCAACCGGCCGTCCACCAGCGCCTGCACGCCCCAGCACTCCAGCCCCGCCGCCCCGCACTCCCGGCACTCGCCGGAGTAGCGGACCGACTCGAAGACCGACGGCTCCGCGGCCTCAGGCATCGGCGTCCCCGTTCCCCCGCGGCCGCCGGTCGTCGAGGCCGGAGTGGACCGGCGCCACGCGGCCTCGGGAGGAGGCCATCGCCGTGGCCTCTCCCGTGTACAGGGCCACCAGCGAGTCGGGCCCCCGCCACCAGGTGTCCGCCAGGCCCCGCACCTCCCGCGGCGGCTCGTGCCCGCTCAGGTCGACGCCGTCGACCTCGTCGCCGACGAGCCGGGTGACCTGCTTCGCCGACGGGGACGCGTCGTACGGCAGGGCGACCGACTCCACCCGGCCCTCCGCGGTCGCGTGGAGGGGCGCCCATGCGTACCCCTGGATGCCGAACTCACCGGCCGGGCCGACCATGAACGCGTAGGGGACCGCGGTCGGCTCCCTCCCGGCCTCGAAATCGACCGGCTTGACGGCGACCCGCACGCCGTGTGGGCCGATGAAGGCGCGGGCGCGCCGGGTCGGGCCGTCGGGTATGCGGTCCACGGGAGAGGTGCTCACCGGGAGGACGCTACCCCGGCGCGTGCGCCAGGGCCGCGGCCGGTGTCAGGCGGTCGCGCCCGGGCGGACCACGACCACGGTGCAGCGGGCGTACTGGACCACCTGCTGGCTCACCGAGCCCAGGACCGCAGCCTTGAAGCCGCCGTAGCCGCGCGTGCCGACGGCGATCAGCGACGCCTTCTCCGAGGCCTCGACCAGCACCTGCGCCGGGGGGCCCTGCACCACGCGCTTGGTGACCGGCACCCCCGGGTCCGGGCCGAGCGCGTCCCCGACCGCCTCCAGCAGCATCCGGCGGGCGGCCTCCTCCGCCGTGAGCAGTTCGGTGTCCTCGTCGTCGGTGGCCGGGACGCCCAGGTCGAACGGGTTCCGCGACCACTCCCACGCCATCACGGCGTCCACCCGCCCGCCGACGGCCTTCGCCTGGCCCGCCGCCCAGCGCAGCGCCTCCTTGGAGTGGCTCGACCCGTCCACACCGACGACGATCAGGGGCTCGTCGAACTGCGCCATGAGGTTCCTCCCGCTGCGTCCGATATGTGCTGCCTCCTCCCTGTATACACGGAGACCACCCCACGTCCGGCCGCCCCGGTGTCGCGCCGTCAGGCCCGGACCCGGTCGTACGCCCCGAGGAACCGGTACGCGCCGCCCTCCGCCCGGTAGAGGTACGAGCCCCGGCGGTACGGCAGGGCCCGGGTCGCCGGGTCGAACTCCAGCCGCTCCGCGACGCCCTGGTGGGACGTCTGGAGCAGCCGTCCCGCCAGCTCCTCGCGCACCTCGGCGGACGTATGCGCCCCGACCCCGGCGGATGTCCGTGCCCCGACTCCGGCCAGCGCGGCCGCCAGCAGGCCCACGGCGTCGTACGCCTCCACCGCCCAGCGCCCGGGAGGCACCCCGTACGTGGCCCGGTGCGCCCGTACGAATCCCTGCGCCCCCGGCAGCGCCAGCGGATCCGCGAAGTGCGCGCCGAACACCCAGCCGGCCCCGGCCGCCCCGGCCCCGCGCAGGAACGCCGGCCCCATCGCGTACTGCGGGGCCACCCGCGGGCCCCGGAAGCCCTCCCGCGCCAGCGC
The DNA here is from genome assembly GCF_044759225.1 of Streptomyces sp. NPDC101132. NCBI lineage: Bacteria > Bacillati > Actinomycetota > Actinomycetes > Kitasatosporales > Streptomycetaceae > Streptomyces > Streptomyces sp. NPDC101132. The sequence goes on along the minus strand of NZ_JBIVYX010000001.1, from coordinate 531,367 downwards.
CCTCGCGAGCAGGGCCGCGCGGGCCGGGGAGGTGCCCGCGTACACCACCCCGGCCGCGCCGCCGGCGACCACCGAGCGGGCGGTACCGGTGAAGTCCGCGTCGCGGAGCATGATCTGATGGGTCGTCACAGCTCCACGCACCGGTTCCTCGCGGTCGATCGCCCGGGCCACCTCCAGGGCCGGGGTGCCGCCCGCCGCGTCGCGCACCACGGCGGTCAGCGACGTCGGCCGGGCGCCGGCCAGGTAGTGGGCCAGCGGCACGGCCAGCATCCCGCCGGGCGGCCGGGTCGCGAACACCGAACGGGTGCCCGCCGCGACCCGCCCGTCCGCCGACACCAGCAGCACCGGCAGCCGGACCCGGTCGTACAGCGCCGCCACCTCTTCCGCCGCCGCGTCCCAGCTGGGCCCGAGCACCGCCAGCACGGACGGGTCGGCCGCGAACCCGGCCGCCGCCCGCGCGGCCCGCGCGCGCTCGCCCGCGTCGTCCACGGCCCGCAGCAACAGGCGGAAGGCGGCGTCCGTGCGGGAGTTGTGCGCCTCCACCGCCAGCTCGGCCCCGCGCCGCTGGGCCAGCCCGGCCTCCGCGCCGGGCCCGCTCAGGTCGGCGTGGAAACCCACCGTGCGGGTCGGCGGCGCTGCACGGCCCGTACCGCCGGACCGGGTGCCCCCGGACCGGGTGGCCAGCCACACCCCGGTCCCGGCGGCCGCCAGCGCGGCTGCCCCGCCGGCCGCCAGCAGCCGCCGCCTGGCCGGCCGGCCCCGCGCCGGCCGGCCGGTGGCCGTCGGCTCCGGCACCGGCAAGGCCAGCGCCCCCGCCGCCCGCTCCGCGATCAACTGCGGCAAGGGCGCCGGCAGCCACCCGCCCCCGCCGCCCGCGCCGTCCCCGCCGTCCCCGCCGCCCGCGGCGGCACCGGCGGGGGGTGGGGTGTCCGCGGGGCGTGCAGCGTCCGTGGGGCGTGCAGGGTCGGAGGGGTATGCGGTGTCGGTCGGGGTCGCGGTATCTCCTTGGTGTACACCGCCTGCCTGGAGTGCAGTGTCCGAGGGGCCCGCGGTAACCGTGGGGTGTGTGATGTCCCCGAGGGCCGCGGCGTCCACCGGGAGTTCATCGTCCGCCGGGAGCGCGGCGTCCGTGGGGGGAGCGGCGTTCGCGTGGGCTGCGGCGTCCGCGGGGTGTGCAGCGTCCACCGGGAGCTCAGCGTCGGCAGGGGCTGGGGTGGCCGCGGGGCGTGCTCCGTCTGCGGGGCGCTCTTCGTCCGTCATGGGCGGGCCCTCCCGCTGGGGCTCCCCGGCCACCGGGGCCACCGGGCGCACCCGGGCCGTCGGGCGTGCCCGGTCCGCCGTCTCGGCGCCGTCCTCCGGGTGCGCCCGGTCCGTCGAGTGCGCCCTGCCTTCCGGGCGTGGGCCGTGTGCCGGGCGGGGTCCGTCCTTGGGGGGCGTGTCGTGTGCGGGGTGGGCCCCGTTCTCCGGGCGCGGGCCGTTCCCCGGGTTGGCCCCGCTTTGCGGGCGTGGGTCGTGTCCCGGGCGGGCTCCGTCGGCCTCCGAGGGCACGCCGTGTGCGGGGTGGGCCCCGCTCTCCGGGCGTGGGCCGTGCTCCGGGCGGGTCTCGTCCTCCGGGCGTGGGCCGTGCTCCGGGCGGGCCCCGTCCTCCGGGCGGGCCCGGTCTCCCGGGGGCGCGCCGGGGGCCGGGTGGGCTCGGCTCTCCGGGTGGGCCGCGTCCTCAGGGCGCGGGGCGTCCGCGGGGTGTGGCCCGTTCTCCTGGTGGGCCCCGCTTGCCGGTTGCGCCCCGCTCCTTGGGTGCGCCGCGCTCTCCTGGGGCGTGCCGCCCGCCGGGCCGACTCCGTCCGTGGGGCGGACTCCGTCCGCAGGGCGCACCCCGATCGCCGCCGGGCGCTCCGCGCCCCCGGCCCCGCTCTCCTCCCCGTCCTCCTCCCCGCCCAGCGCCCGGCACAGCTCGCGCGCGGACGGCCGGAGCGCCGGGTCCTTGGCCAGGCACGTCCGTACCAGCGGCAGCAACCCGGCCGGTACGCCCGCCAGTTCGGGCTCCTCGTGCACCGTCCGGAACACCACCGCAGCCGGGTTCCCGCCGCCGAACGGCCCCCGTCCCGTCGAGGCGAACACCAGCAGGCACCCGAGCGCGAACACGTCGCCCGGCGGCCCCACTTCGGCCGGACCGCCGGCCCGCGCCTGTTCGGGCGAGAGGTACCCGGGCGTGCCGACCACCGCTCCCGCGGCGGTGAGCGCGGTCGCGTCCACGGCCCGCGCGATGCCGAAGTCGATCAGCCGGGGCCCGTCCGGGGCCAGCAGTACGTTGCCCGGCTTCACGTCCCGGTGCACCAGCCCCGCCGCGTGCACCTCCGCCAGCGCCGCCGCGAGCCGCGCGCCGAGCACCCGTACGGTCGCCGCCGGCAGCGGCCCGTACGCCGCCACCGCCTCCGCGAGCGACGGACCGGGCACGTACACCGTGGCCAGCCACGGCTCCCGCGCCTCCGCATCGGCCGCCACCACCGGCACCAGCCAGCGCCCCCGCAGCCGGCGCGCCAGTGCCACCTCGCGCCGGAAGCGACGCCGGAACTCCGGATCCGCCGCGTGCCCGGCGGCGATCACCTTCAGCGCCACCAGGGCGCCGCCGGGCGACCGGGCCAGGTACACCGTGCCCATGCCTCCGGCGCCCAGCCGCCCGAGCAGCCGGTACCCGCCCACCGACGACGGGTCCCCGACCCGCAGCGGCCGCATGCTCTAGTCCCGCCCCGGTCCGCGGAGCGCCGAGCGCACCGCCCCACCCACTGCCGGCCGGCCCGTCCTGCCCGCCGCCGGCCGGCCCGCCCTGCCCTGCGCCGTGCGCTCCGCCCCGCCGGGCGCGGACCGCTCGCCCCCGCCCGTCCCGGGCCGTGCCCCGGCCGTCTCGGGCCGTACCCCGCCCCCTTGGGGCCGTGCTCCGCCCGTCTCGGGCCGCGCCCCGCCCGGTTGGGGCGGTGTTCGGCCCGGCTCAGATCGCACGGCCCCGCCCGGCCCCGCCCGCTTCGCCCCGCCCGGTGTCGGACGGCCCCGGGGTCGGGCCGGTGCGGGGCCCACGTACCGGACCCGGCCGCTCTCGACGCGGTGCAGGAAGGAGGCGGTGCCCCTGATCCGGCCGGCCCCGTCGAAGGCGTACTCCCTGAGCAGTCCCCGGTACGTGCCCTTCGCCAGGCCCGCCAGCAGTTCCGCCCGGCCCGGCCGGTCGCCGCCCGCCGCGAGGCGGGCCAGCCGGTCGGCCACCATCAGCGTCACGTCGTACGCCTCGGCCGTCCAGTGCGCCGGCGCAGACCCGTACCGACGGCGGTGCGCGGCCGTGACCGGCGCGGCCTCGGGCGCCTCCGGCCCGGTGTACGGCGCGAAGAACTGCCAGCCCTCCGCGTCCGGGCCGGCCAGCCGGAGGAACTCCGGCCCCATGGACGGGTAGTCGGCGATCCGCGGCCCCGCGAAACCGGCCGCGCGCAGCAGCCGCGCCACCCGGGCCGCCCCCGGCGGGGCCCCCGTGTACAGGAAGCCGTCGAGCCGCCGGGCCAGCAGGTCCTCGACGACCGGCGCGTAGTCCGTCTCGCCGCGCGGGACCACCCGCGGGTGGGCGGTGGCCTCCGGCACGTAGTCGCCGACGGACAGGTCGGCGAGGAACGCGGTCTCCCAGGCGGGGGAGTCACCGGAACGGTCGCACAGCACCCCGAGCCGACGGACCGTGCCCCCGGCCACGAACTGCAGGTTCACCGCCTCCGCGTGGGCGGCGGCGACCGGGCAGGCCTGGAGCAGTGCGCGCCGGTCGGCGAGCCCGTAGCCGGAGCCCGCGGCGGAGACGGTCACCAGGGGGAGCGAGGCCTCGCCGTAGCGGTCGAGGGAGGCGTACACGGAGGCGTCGCCGGTCGGACCGATCACCGCGAGTACGTCGCGGTCGCCGGCCAGCGCGACGGCGGCCCCCGGCGCCCGCGCGCCCTCGCCCCGGTCGTCGGCGGTCACCACCGACAGCGTGAACGGGCGCTCCCGCCGGGAGTTGAAGGCCTCCACCGCCAGCCGTACCCCCCGTTCCTGGGCCCGCCCGACGGCGGCACCCGGGCCCGAGAGGTCCGCGTGCACCCCGATCGCCCAGCGCCGCGGCCCCCGCCCGGCGGCTCCGCGCCCGGGGCGCAGGCCCAGCCAGGCCGCCGTGCCCCCGCCCGCCGCCAGCGCCGCCCCGGCACCGGCCAGCAGGAACCGGCGGCGCCCCGGCCACCCGGCCCGGCCCTCCGCGACGGTGGCCTCGATGTCCGGCAGTGCGAGGAACTCCGCCGCCCGCGCCGCGACGGCGGCGACGACGGGCTCCGGCAGCCAGCCGCCACCGGCGTACCCGGCAACACCGCCCCCGTAGCCCCCGCCCCCCTCCGCCAGCGCCGCGCCCAACGCGTCCGGTGTCGGACGGTCGTACGGGTCCTTCGCCAGGCAGACGCGCAGCAGCCCCGCCAGCTCCGCGTCCCCCAACTCCGCCCAGGACACGTCCGGTTCGTCGTGCACGGTGCGGTACAGCAGCGCGTCCACCGGGCCCGCCCCGAACGGCGCCCGCCCGGTCGCCGCGTACACCAGCAGGCAGCCCAGCGCGAACACGTCGCTCGCCGCCGTGGCCCGCCGCCCCTGCGCCTGCTCCGGCGAGAGGAACCCCGGTGTGCCGACCATCATGTCCGTCGAGGTCAGCGCGGTGGTGTCGGCGGCCCGCGCGATGCCGAAGTCGATCAGCCGGGGCCCGTCCGGCGCCAGCAGCACGTTGGCCGGCTTCACGTCCCGGTGCACCAGGCCCGCCTGGTGCACGGCGGCCAGCGCGCGGGCCAGCGCGAGCCCCAGCACCCGTACCGTCCGCACCGGCAGCGGCCCGTGCCCGCCGACCGCCTCCGCCAGCGACAGGCCCGGCACGAACTCCGTTGCCAGCCACGGCGATTCCGCCTCCGGCTCGGCGTCCGCGAGCGCCACCACGTACGGGCTGCGCACCCGCCGCGCGGCCCGCACCTCCCGCCGGAAACGGGCCCGGAAGTCCGCCTCCTCCGCGTACTCCGCCCGGATCGCCTTCACCGCGACGAACCCGCCGCCTTCCGCCCGGCCCAGGTAGACCACCCCCATGCCGCCCGCGCCCAGCCGGCCCAGCAGCCGGTAACCGCCGATGCGCGAGGGGTCCGTCGGCAGCAGCGGTTCCATCACGAGACCCTCCCGATCGCCTGCTGGGCCCGGCGCATCATCCACGTCTGCCCCTCCGCCACCAGGCCCGCCATCGCCCCGCGCGGCACGCCCCGCGCGCCGCGGACCGACACCGCCACGGTCACCGGCCCGTACTTCCCCTCGGCCCAGATGTACGGGTACGGGCCGCCGGTCCGGTCGTGGAAGTCGCCGGTCTCCGTGAAGGCGTCCTGCGCCCAGTCGTTGTTCTGCTCGGCCAGGTGGAGCGCGGAGGTGAACAGCGAGCCGAGCCGCTCGCCGTCCCGCAGCTCCTGGGCGGGACAGCGCATCACCTCCTCCATGGCCCGGGCGATCTCCCACGACGAGTCACGGGCGGTCCGGTGCACGGTGACCGTGGCCGTCAGCCGGGTCCCGGCGCGGCCCGGACCGGCCGGGATGCGGTAGTAGCGGGTGACGCTCGCCAGCACGTCCGGCGGCACCGGCCGGATCCGCCACACGCAGTCCACGTCCAGCACCGGCCAGGCCGCCGGGTCGCTCTCGTACGGGCTGTCGCGGCGCACCTCCCGCCCGAACAGCGCCGGATCCGCGATGATCCGCCCGGCAACCGCCCGCGCCTCCGCGGCCGTTCGCGGGACCCGGGCCGCGTCCAGCGGTGGCCCGGCCCCGAAGCCGCCCGCGGTGGGGGAGGGGACCGGCCGGGGGGTGAACGTTCCCGCGGGCCGTCCCTGCGCGCCGCTCCCGCCGCCGTCCGAGCAGCCGCCCAGCAGTGCCCCGACCGCCCCCACCGCGCCCGCGGCGGTCGCTGCCGCCCGCACCCGCCTGGTCCTCGCGCCGTACCCCATCTGAGCCCCCATTCATGCGCTGCAAACGACGGAACGCGAACGGCGAAGCAGGTTCGAAGGAGGAACGACGAACGTCGCACCGACTGGCGACTTTGGAATACAGCACGCGGCTTTGCCTTCTGCGAACGTCGTAAACGTCCGAGAACGTACGAAGGAATGACCGGAAGGAACAGGACGTGGCGCAGCGCAAGGGCTGTCTCATCGGGTGCGGAGTGGCCGGCGTGCTCGGCATCGGCCTGCTGGCGGTGCTCGCCTTCGGAGCCGTCAAGCTGTTCGGCGCCGTGCAGGAGAACATGATCGACCCGAAGGTGTACGAGGCGGCCCGCGTCGGCGACGCGGAGAGCACCGTACGCGGCACGCTCCCCTCGGGCGAGAGCTTCGTGACCTCCGCGCTGAAGGAGGACGGCCCGGCCGTGCCGGCGGGCGCGCAGTGCTCCTGGTACGTGTCCGACCAGGGCAGCGGCGACGAGGTGTACCGCTTCTGCTTCAAGGACGGCAAGCTCGCGGAGAAGGTCACCTACCGCATGAAGTGACCTTCCCCCACCGCCGAGCCCCGGGCCGGCGCCCCGCCGACCTCTGTCGGCGAACCGCCGGCGGTGGAGGCCGGCCTGGTCCCTGACCGGCTAGTACACGCCGTCGAGGTTGTGACCGCCGAGGTAGTCGTGGTCGTTGGTGCGGGTCTCGAACGGTGCCCGCGGGTCGGAGGTGCCGTGGTACACCCATCCGGTGCCGTTCGCCTCACGGGCGTACAGATCGGCGTTGCCGTCCCTGTTCGCGTCGCCCCACCCGATGACGGCGGTGTACCTGTGCCAGCCGGAGCCGACCCGGACCCGGGACGCGAACGTGCCGTCGCTCCTGCCGAGGTACAGCCACAGCACGCCGTTCACGTCACGCGCGACGAGGTCCCCGGCGGCACTCCCGCCCAGGTCGGGGGTGGCGGTCAGCATGTCGTACGCTCCCCAGCCGCCGCTGATCCTGCGGCGCGTCCGGTACGGGGCGTCGGCCGATCCCGTCCCCTGGTAGAGCCAGAGCACTCCCGCGCGGTCGCGGGCCAGCAGGTCCGCGTGCCCGTCCCCGGTGTGGTCGGCACCCGCGGTGAGCCGGTCGTACGTGTTCCAGCCGCCGCCGATCCGGATGCGTGTCGCGAAGGTGCCGTCGCCCTTGCCGGGGTGGACCCACAACACCCCCTCCTTGTCGCGGGCGAGGAGGTCGGCGGCCGGTCCGCCGACGGCGTCTCCCGCGACCGCCAGAGAGCTGTACCGTCCCCAGCCGCCACCGCGCCGTTCCGCCGGCAGCACGGGCTCGAGCACGCCGTCGGGTGAGTGGTACGTGTTCTCGAGGAGCAGTTCACCGTCGGACGTGCGGCCCAGCAGGTCGGGTGTCCCGTCGTTCGTGAAGTCGTGCGGGGCGGCCCTGCGCTTGATGACGAACGATCCGGACGCCGTGAGGTCGGGGCCGATCCCGTTCTTCGGCCGGGCCGTCAGGTGCCAGGTGTAGGCGCCGTTGGGGGCCGTGCGCGGCTTGCCCCTGGTGGCGATGAGCTGGTGCTCCCAGTAGCCGTCGAACCAGCCGGGGTTCTCGTCCTGCTCCTCGACGGGGATCAGGTCGTACCCGGCGATGCGGGTGGTCGACCCCGTCGCGTTGTGCCGGACGACGACACGCACGTTCGCGTTCGAGCGGGACAACTGCCACTCCAGGGGCACCTCGGGCAGGTCGTCGAGGTTCACCCGGGACGGCACGTTGCTCTTGAGGAGTGTCAACCGCGTCGGCTGCCCGGTGGTCGCCACCAGCCGGGCCACCGGTGTGCCGTCGGATCCCCGGGATATCCGGTACAGCCCTTCGCCCCGCTCCACCGTGCCGCCCATGGCCAGGACGGTGCCGTCCGGGCCGGGAGCCACGGAGGTGGTGTGGTCGAGCAGCTTGTTCCCAGGACCGCCCTCGATCCGGGCGGCGTACAGTGCGTGGTCCTGGCTGCCGCCCTTCCCGAGGGCCGTCGCGCGCCCGGACACCAGCCATTCACCCACCAGACCTGCCAGCCGCACGCCGTGGTCACCGAGTTCCCGCCGCTGGACGTGACGGTCGCCCAGCACGGCCACCCGGATGGTCGCCTGGTCTCCCGTGCCCCGGCCCGACCACACGACGTGCCGGTCGGACAGGCTCGCCGCCCCCCAGGAAGGCCAGACCCGGTACGAGCCGAGGACGCGGCCGTAGCGGTCCACGGCGGTGTCGCGCCAGACGAGCTCGCCGTCGACCCGCGTGGCCGAGCGGACGAGGACGGCGTCGTCGGAGATGCCCTGCACGGTGAACGGGGCCGCAGGACTGGAGACGCCCTCCACGATCCGGTTCACCGCGTCGGCCGTGACGACGTGGAGTTCGCGGCGGTCGGGGGAGGCCGCGACGAGGGCGTAGCCGCCGAAGGCGCCGACGTAGTGCAGGCCCAGTTCACGAAGGCGGGGGTGCCACTCTCCGCTGCGGTCGCCCCGGTGCACGGTCACCGTCTGGTCGTCGCCGTGCAGCTCGGCGACGGCGTCCGAGGCGCCACCGTGTGCCCGTGGCCCTCGGAAGGTGCCCAGCAGGGTACGGGCGCCGTCGGCGTAGGCGGTCCAGGTGAGCCGGTCCGTCCGGTCCGTGGTGAGGAAGCCGCTGGGTCCGGCGCTCACGATGCGCAGGTCCGGGGCGATCCGGGGCAACCGGGTCGCCGGCATCGCCGCCGGGTGCGGCGCGCCGGCCGGGACAGCCGTCGCCGGAGCGCTCGCGAAGGTGCCGGCGGCTGCCGTGAGAGCGGCCGTGACCGCGAGGGCGAGCAGGCGTCGGGACGTGCGGTACTGCGGCATGAGCCCCCCTGGGCGGGTACGGGTGAACCCGTGCGCCCGGATCCCCCCGCCGCACTCCACTCACCCCCGTGTGATGGGCGGACAATAGCAGTGGCCAGTGCCCACCCCAGCAGGGCTTTCCCGGCGCCGCAGCGTTTCGGCCACCCCGGTGCGCGGCCCTGCCCGGACGAAACGTGCCGGTGTCCGCGGCCCGGCCGGGGCCGGGCCGCCCGTACCCCGCTACAGCACCTCGGTGTAGTTCCGCTCCTCCAGCCACCCCGGCAGCCCGGCCCGCGGCGCGAACGGGGCCCGCCAGTCGCCCGTGCCGCGGTACACGTAGCTCCGGCCGTTCCCGTCCCGGGCGTACAGGTCGGCCCTGCCGTCCCGGTCGGCGTCGCCCCACCCGACGAGGTCCCGGTACGCGCCCCAGCCGTCGCCCACCCGCACCCGCTGCGCGAAGGTGCCGTCACCCCGGCCGAGGTACAGCCACAGCACGCCGTCCCGGTCCCGCGCGAGCAGGTCGCCCGAGGCGCCCCCGCCGAGCTGGCCGGCCGAGACCAGCCGGTCGTACGCGTTCCACCCGCTCCCGATCCGCTTGCGGGCCTTGTACGGCGCGGACGCCGACCCCGTGCCGCGGTACAGCCAGAGCACCCCGCTCCGGTCCCGGGCCAGCAGGTCCGCGCGGCGGTCGCCGTCGTGGTCCGTGCCGCCGGCGAGGCGGTCGTACCCGCCCCAGCCGGAGCCGATCCGGACCCGGCTCGCGAAGGAGCCGTCGCCCTTGCCCGGGTACACCCACAGCACCCCGGCGGCGTCCCGGGCCAGCAGGTCGGCGGCGCGGTTCCCGACCACGTCGCCGCCCATCGCGAGCACGGGGTACTTCTCCCAGAAGTCACCGTGCCGGTGGTCCGTCGCCGTGCGGTCCAGCGTCTTCCAGTACAGGGAGTTGACGCCGGCCAGCAGGCCGCCCCGGGTCCGCGCGAGCAGGTCGGGGGTGCCGTCGTCCGTGAGGTCGTGCGGGACGGCTGCGCGCCGGACGGTGAACGAGCCCGTGACCTCCAGGTCGGGGCCGATGCCGTTCTGCGGCTGCGCGGTGAGCGCGTAGGTGTACGCGCCGTTGGGGGCCTGCCGGTAGGCGTGGCCTCCGGTGTCCTCCAGCACGCCCTGCCAGTCGAGCTGGAACCACGCGTCCTGGTCCGGCCTGATCTCGGCGGCGTCCTGCCGCCCGTCCGACGGATCGCTGGTGGCGGTGTCGGCGGTCAGGGTGGCGCCGGTGGCCGTGTGCCGCAGCACCACCCTGACCCGCGCGTTGTACCGGGACAGCTGCCACCGCATCCGCGAGCCGGCGGTGCCGTCGAGACGGACGACCGGGGGAACGGCCGAGTCGCGCAGGGTGAGCCGGGTCGGCTCTCCGGTGCCGCCGACGAGCGTCGCCGCCGGCTTCCCGTCGGCGCCGGGGGCGATCCGGTACACGCCCTCGCCCCTGGCCGTCGTACCGCCCGCGGCGAACGCGGTGCCGGCCGGGCCGGGGACGACCGAGGTGACGTGGTCGAGGAGGGGGGTGCGGGGACCGCCGGCCAGCGGCGTCGCGTACAGGCCGTGGTCGGTTCCGGCGGAGCCGAGGCCGAGCTGCGTCCGCGGACCGGTCAGCAGCCAGTCGCCCATGAGGTCGGACCGGGCCCAGTCGTCCGCGGTGGCCGAGGTGAGCCGTACGGTGACGTCGGCGGAGCCGATCGCGGCCACCCGCACGACGTTGTGCCACGTCCCGGTCTCCGGCGACCGCAGGGTGCCGGACCAGGCGACGTGCGTCGCGGAGAGCGAGGGCTCGCCCCAGCCGCCGGAGGCGTGGGTGCGCCGCACCCGGCCGGCCTTCGCGTCGACGACCGCGTCGCGCACCGGGTCCCAGACCTCGGGGCCCGTCTGGTAGCGGAGTACGAACGTCCCGGGGGCGAGCGCGGCCAGCCGCAGCCGGTACGAGCGGGCCGGGACGCCCGGCAGGACGCGGTCCGTCACGCGGGTGCCGTTCAGGTCGAGCAGGTGGACCTCGGTCCTGCCCGGCTCGTCGCGGAAGGCGATCACGGTGGAGCCGAGCGCGCCGAGGTAGCGGAGCCCGCGGGCCCTGAGACGGACACTGCTCTCGGCGCCGGTGGCCATGCGCCGGACGGTCACCTTGTCCGCGACGGACGGGGCCTCGGTGTCGGTGAGGGCGATGGTGTCGTGCAGGCCGTGGCAGTTGCAGTCCGGCTCGCCCACGCCGGTGCCGTCGCGGCCCAGGCGCGTGCCGACACCGTCGGCGCTCCTGGTCCAGGTGAGGGAGCCGTCCCCGTCGCGCTGCCAGGTGAGGATGCCGCTCGGACCGCCGGCGAGGACCTCGGAGCCGCGGGGGATGCGGGGGACCGCGGCCGCGCGCTCGACGCCGGGGGAGGGGACCGTGGCCCGTACGCCGGGGGAAGACTCCTCCGCCCCCGCGACGGGGGAGACCCCGGCGGGTGCCCCGGCCACCGGTCCGTCGGTGGAGGCTCCTGCCGGCACCCCGTGGGCCGGGGCGGCCGCCGCCGCGGGCAGGGCGGCCGGGCCCGCCGTGGCGACCAGGGCCGCGGCCACGGCGAGGGTGGTCAGGTGCCGGGTACGACGGGACGCGCTCTGGTGCATCGGGAGCCCCCCTGGGCGAGCCGGGCGGAAGGGGTGCGCACGGCCCCCCGCCGCACACCCGCCCACCGTGAATCGATGATCTTGGACCCTACCAGTGGGCCTCGCGGGGCGGCCGGGGCTCGACCCTGGGCACCCGGCGGCACCCGGGCCCACCCAGGGCGCACGCGACCCCGAACCCACGCCCACACCTCCCGGACCCACACCTCCCGGACCCACGCCCCCACCCCCCGGACCCGCGCGTCACCCCCGGGACTTGCCCCCGCCCCCGCGACCCGCCCCGCGACCCGCACCCGCGACCGCCCCCACCCCCCGGACTCGCTCCGGCCCCGGCATGAGCCGCACCACACCACTTATGCACCTAGTTGCAAAACCGGTTACCGGTCGGTACAACAGGCTCAAGGACACCGCGCGAGGAGGCGCCCCCATGACCCCGTACCCGCACCTGCTGAGCCCCCTGGACCTCGGGTTCACCACCCTGCCGAACCGGGTGATCATGGGCTCGATGCACACCGGCCTGGAGGAGGCCGAGCGCGGCTTCGAGCGCCTCGCCGCGTTCTACGCCGAGCGCGCCCGCGGCGGCGTCGGCCTGATCGTCACCGGCGGCATCGCCCCCAACGACCGCGGCCGCCCCTTCGAGGGCGGATCCCGCCTCACCACCGAGGCGGAGGCCGAGGAGCACCGCGCGATCACCGAGGCCGTGCACGCCGAAGGCGGCCGGATCGCCATGCAGATCCTGCACTTCGGCCGCTACGCCTACCACGCGGACCTGGTCGCCCCCAGCGCCCTCCAGGCCCCCATCAGCCCCTTCGTGCCGCACGCCCTCACCGACGACGAGGTCGAGGAGACCGTCGAGGACTTCGTGCGCGCCGCCCGCCTCGCGCAGCTCGCCGGCTACGACGGCGTCGAGATCATGGGCTCCGAGGGCTACCTGATCAACGAGTTCACCGCCGAGCACACCAACCGGCGCGAGGACCGGTGGGGCGGCTCGTACGAGAACCGCGTCCGCTTCCCGCTGGAGATCGTCCGCCGCACCCGCGAGGCCGTCGGCCCGGACTTCATCCTGATCTACCGCCTCTCCATGCTCGACCTGGTCCCCGGCGGCTCCACCCTCGACGAGGTGGTCTCCCTCGCCAAGGAGATCGAGGCCGCCGGCGCCACCATCATCAACACCGGCATCGGCTGGCACGAGGCGCGCATCCCCACCATCGCCACGTCCGTCCCGCGCGGGGCGTACACCTGGGTCACCCAGCGCCTGATGGGCGCGGTGAGCATCCCCCTGGTGACCAGCAACCGCATCAACACCCCCGAGAAGGCCGAGGAGGTCCTCGCCGAGGGCCGCGCCGACCTGGTCTCCCTCGCCCGCCCCTTCCTCGCCGACGCCGAGTTCGTCGCCAAGGCCGGAGCCGGCCGCCCCGAGACGATCAACACCTGCATCGGCTGCAACCAGGCCTGCCTCGACCACACCTTCAGCGGCAGGATCACCTCCTGCCTGGTCAACCCCCGCGCCTGCCACGAGACCGAGCTGGTCCTCGCCCCCACCCGCCTCAAGAAGCGCGTCGCCGTCGTCGGCGCCGGCCCGGCCGGCCTCGCCTGTGCCGTCTCCGCCGCCGAACGCGGCCACTCCGTCACCCTGTACGAGGCCTCCGGCCACATCGGCGGACAGCTCGACATCGCCCGCCGCATCCCGGGCAAGGAGGAGTTCGCGGAGACCATCCGTTACTTCGGCACCCAGCTGGCCGCCCACGGCATCGACGTCCGGCTGAACACCCCCGCCGACGCGGCCGGCCTGGCCGCCGAGGGGTACGACGACGTGGTCGTCGCCACCGGCGTCACCCCCCGCACCCCCGAGATCGAGGGCGTGGACCACCCCAAGGTCCTCAGCTACCTCGACGTCCTGCGCGACGGCGCCCCGGTCGGCGAGCGCGTCGCGATCGTCGGCGCCGGCGGCATCGGCTTCGACGTCGCCGAGTACCTCACCGACAGCGGCGAGGGCGCCAGCCAGGACCCCGCCGTCTACTTCCGGCACTGGGGCGTCGACACGACGTACGCCGCCCGCGGCGGACTCGGCACCCCCGAGCGGCCCGCCACCCCCCGTACCGTGCACCTCCTCCAGCGCAAGACCACCAAGGTCGGCGCGGGCCTGGGCACCACCACGGGCTGGATCCACCGCACCGAGCTCAAGCACCGCGGCGTCACCACCGTCGCCGGTGCCACGTACGACCGGATCGACGACGAGGGCCTGCACATCACGGTCGACGGCACCGCGCACACCGTGCCCGCCGACACGGTCGTGCTCTGCACCGGCCAGGAGCCGCGCCGCGACCTGTACGACGAGCTGACCGCGGCCGGCATCCGCACCCACCTCATCGGCGGCGCCGACGTGGCCGCCGAACTGGACGCCAAGCGCGCGGTGAAGCAGGGCACGGAACTGGCCGCCACCCTCTGACCCGGGCCCCCGCCCGTGGCCGCCACGGCACCCGCCGGGCGGCCACGGCACCCGCCGGCCCCCGACCCGCGCCGCCGGATGGTGGCCACCGGGGCGGGCCCTCCGGATGGTGGCCGCGTACGCCGACCCGGGCGCCGAGCTGGCAGGATGGCGCGGTGTCCGACTCCCTTCCTGAACTCTGGCTGCGCGGCGTCGCCTTGAATCCGGCGGCGCCCTCCGACGTGCTGATACGCCTGATGGATCGCGGGGCCGCCGAAGCGGCCCTGCTGATGTGCGAGGGCCGTGACCTGCCCGACGACGTCATCGACGCGGCCCTCCGCCACCCCGCCGAGGCGATCCGCAGGTCGCTCGCCCGCAACCGGCACATCGACCTCACACGACTTGCCCCGTTGGCAACGGACCGGTCAGGGCTCGTCCGCCATCACCTCGCCAAAGGGCCCCACCCCCGTCCCCGCAGGGTCCGACCGCTGCCGGACGGCATCCTCGTCACGCTCCTGACCGCCCGCGACGGGGGCGAGGACGGCATGCTCACGGCAGGCGAGATCGCGCAGGACCTCGATTTCTCCCGGCAGATCCCGCCGTCCTTCCACCGCGCCATGCCCGGGCACGAGCACCCGGAACTCCGGGTGCGCGCCACCTGGATGTGGCAGTCCCTGACCCCCGAGCAGCGCGAGGCCCTGCTCGACGACCCCGACCCCGCCGTGCGGGAAGCGGCGGGGGAGAGCGCCTGGGAGCTGGACCCGGAAGCGGTGGAGGCCACGTTTCCGTCGATGGGCTCACACGGCACATCCTTCGCGCTCGGTGCGTGTGCCCTCTCGCCCGCGCTCATCGAGCAGTGCTTCGCGGACGGCAGGGTGCGCCCCCTCACCTGGAATCGCCACACCCCGGCCGGCACCGTCGCCCGACTCGCCCGCCACTCCGAGGCGAAGGTCCGCGAGATGATCGCCGCCCGGCCCGACCTGGCACCGGACCTGGTCGCCGAGCTGATCCGGGACCCGGACCACACGGTGCGGATGCGCGCCCGCCTCCACCCCTTCCCCCGCACCTGGGCCGAGTACGGGGCGATCAACAGGGTCATCGGGCACGGCCCCGACTGCACCTGCCCGATCACCGAGCAGGACCCGGAGCCGTCACCCGACTGGTTCGCCGCCTGCGCGGCGTCCGAGGAACCGGTGCTCCGCAGGGTCGCCGCGAGCTGGCCCGGCCTGCCGGCGGAACTCGTCGCGACCCTCGCGCAGGACGAGGACGAGGAGGTGCGCATCCGGCTGGCCTGTCACCACCCGCTGGCTCCGCCGCACCTCCTCCTGGACGTCTTCGTCAGCCGCCCGGCCCACCGGCCGCACCTGCTGACCCTGCCCGCGTTCCCCCGTACCGGCACGGCCCACCACACCGACCACCCGGATCCCGCGGTACGGGCCCTGGCCGCGGCCGATCCGGCCCTGCCCGACCCCCCGGTCCATGACCCCGACGCGTCGGTACGCCGCGCGGCCGCCGCCAACCCGAGCCTGACACCGGAAGCCCTGGAACCCCTCCTCGCCGATCCCCGTACGGCGGAGGGCGCCGCGGCCAACCCGTCCCTCCCGGTCGCCCGCATGCACGCCCTCCTCGACCGCTGCCTCAACGGGGCCGCCGCGCCGACGGCATGAGCCGGCATCAGGGGACCGCACCACCCGCCGGCACGGACAGCAGGGCCCGGCACGGACTCACTCACCGGGACTCACCGCAACTCGCCGGAACTCACCGCAACTCGACGGAACTCACCGCAACTCGACGGAACTCGCCGGGTACTCACCCGGACCGGCACGGCCGTCTACCCCTGGGCGGTGCCGTCCGCCGGACCGTCCATCTCGTAGATCCGCTCCTGCAGCCGTTCACCGGCCCAGTCCAGACCGGCCCCCAGATCGAACCAGTGCCGGTCCCTGCGAGCTCCGGGCGACGCCAGGTTCACCGCTACCCAGGAGAACACCCCGAGCAGGACGGAACGTCCGTGCTGCGCCGAGCGTACGGACAACGCGAACGGCGCGGCCAGTGCCGCACGGGTGACCAGCAGGAGCTCTTCGTTCTCGGGTCGCGGACGCCCGCCCGTGAGGAACCGTGGCGTTTCGAGGATCTTGACCCACTCGACCACGGCGTCGGCCACCTGGGCGCGCAGGGAATCCTCGATGCCCTCCCGGACGGCCGCCGCGGGATCGTCGCCGAGCCAGCCGAGCCAGTGGTCGGGATCGGTGAGCTTGCCGAAGTCGTCCTGCGGCACCCCGTGACGGGGGTTCTCCTCGTACTCACCCGTCAGCTTCCCGTTGCCGTCCACCAGCCACGCGCCGCGGATCGCCTCCGGGGGCACGTAGCCGTTCGGGTCGTCGACGTACGTCGGATCGATCTCGGCCACGCTGCCACCGGGATTCTCGGCAGCCGCGGCCAGCAGCCCCGGCGCGTCCGGTATCTCTCTGCGCCGGCCTCGCGAGCCAAACAGCCCCACGTTCCCACCCCCACCGCTGTCTTTGGTCAGTTGCCCGTGATTGTGCCGTACCGGCCGGAGCCCCCATGGGGTGGCATGACCCGGTACGGGGTGGGTGGCACGGTCCCGTGGAAACCCCCGCCGGACGTGCAGGACCGCCCTACGATGAGCCCTGCCAGTCACCATCGGGGGGAAGGATCCGGCGCGTGGAGGTCAACCTCGCGTTCAGCGACGGCACAGGAGGTACGGCGGGCGTCCGGGGCCACGACCCCGCAGCCGAACACGCCACCTCCCTGCACCGCTGGCTGGCAGCGGATCCCGAGCTGCGCCGCCTGGCCGCCATCTCCACGCGGTCCGGGCGGAGTCCGGACCAGGGACACATGGGCGACGCCCTGGAAATCGTCAACGTCGTGCTCGGCAACAGCATCGGCCTGGCCAGCCTGATCACCGCGGTCGCGGCCTGGAGGCGCACCCGTCCCCACCCACCCCAGGTGCGGCTCGAACGGGACGGCGCGGTGATCACCCTGCACGACGGGTCCCCCGAGGCCGTCGAGGAGATCCTGAGGATCTGGCACGCACATCCCGGGCCCGTATCCGCCCCGGCGGACAGCGACGGAGAGTAGACCGTGGCCGAGCTGTCGGACCCGGCCCGCTCGCAGGCGGTGCTGGTCGGCGTCCACGAATACGACACCCTGGAGAACCTCCCCGCGGTGGCCCGCAACCTCGAAGGCCTCCGGACGGCGCTCACCGACCGACGGGTGTGGGGCCTGCCGGACACGGCGTGCACGGTGATCCTGCAGCCGCGCACCGCCCGCGAAGTCCTCGACGCGGTCCGCGAGAGCGCCCGCCGGGCCGAGGACACCCTGCTCGTCTACTACGCCGGACACGGCCTGACGGATCCGTACACGGACGAGCTGTACCTCACCCTGCCGGACTCGGACCGCGAGCGCGAGTACACCTCGCTGCGCTACGAGTACCTGCGCCGGGCCGTACTGGACCTCCAGGCACGCGCCCTGCGCACGGTGCTCATCCTGGACTGCTGCTACAGCGGGCGTGCCCTGGTCGGCAGCATGGGCGCGAGCACGCACATCGCGGACCAGGCCGTCGTGGAGGGCAGCTGCCTGCTCACCGCTTCCGCCGAGACCCGTCCGGCGCTCTCCCCGCCGGGGGAGACGTACACGGCGTTCACCGGCGAGCTGATCCGGACCCTGACCGACGGCATCCCCGACCGGCCCGACCCGCTCGACATGGACACCCTCTACCGCCACCTGCACCAACAACTGGCCAGCCGCTCCCGCCCGCTCCCGCAACAGCGCAACCGCAACACGGGCGGCCGAATCGCGATCGCCCGCAACCGCGCGACCCAGGAAGCACCCGCCCCCGAACTCCGACCCGAACCCGAACCCGAACTCCGGCCCGAACCCGAACCAGCCACGCTCCCACCCACCCCCCGGGACACCCGTCTCGACGGCATCGGCCGGTTCGAGGAACCGAACGGTCCGGCACAGCTCCAGTTCAGGCGACGGCTCGCCGACGCCATCGCAGCGCCACCCGACCCGGACTTCGACCCCGTATGGTTCGCCGTGCCCGTGCCCCGCCCGCTCATGCGGGAGGACGGCACGCCGAACCCGATGGCGGAACTGGCCACAGGCGTCTGGTACCTGGCCCTGGGACGCCGCGGAGACGCCCTCGTCGTCCAAACCGAGGACGGCCGCAGAGGGCTCCTTCTCGAAACCGCCCGCCTCCAGTACGGACACGCTCTCGCAGACGAAACACCGGACTTCACCCCCTTCTGGTTCGCCGTTCCGGTGCATCGCCCGATCCTGAGCGCAGACGACAGGAGGACACCGATGGCAGAGCTGCTGCCTGGGACGTGGTACCTGGCGGTCGGGATGCACGGCGCGGCGCTCCTGGTGCAGACGCAGGACGGGCGCCGCGGGCTGCTGATGGACAGCACCGGCATCCAGAGGGGCTGAGTCACTGATCGGCGTGCCGGCCGCGGACTTGCCAGGTTCCGTCCAGCGCCCATCCGTCCCCTCTGGCGGTCTCCCACGTGGGACGCTCACCGCATGGAACGGGTTGTTGATCTCGACGAGGCGGCTGCGGTTCTGGTTCGCCAGGCGGTGGGCTGGAGGATGGCAGGCCTCGACGTGGCCCGGATGGCCTGGAGAGACGCCGAGGCGTCGTGGCCCGACTCCCTGGAGACCGACAGGGCCCGTCTCCATGATCCCGACTCGGTCGGCGTGGTCATCTCCGGTCCGGGAGGCGCTGAGCTGGCAGTTGTGCTCTTCCGGGGTGGCTGGGCCGACGTGGACTTCATCGCGGCCCCCGACGATGCCGGCTCCCTGCCGGCCTCGGGCATTGCCTCAGCCTCAGACTTCGCGGCCCGGATGAACCAGTGGGTCGCTCGTGTCTTCGAGGGCGGCCATGCCTGAGGCTCAACGCCGGTGCCCGCGCGGTACGGGTGGCCGCCGGCGAGATCGGCGCGGGCCGGACGTACGCCGTCGCGAGCGGCAGGCGCCTGGCCTTCGCGGCGGGGTACCAGGTCCACACCCGCCGCAACGACTACCGCTCCCGCCGCGACGCGAGCGCGGTCGACGTGCTGAACGGCTTCCGCGGGATGGTCCTGGAGGCCGACGAGCGGCACGCCGTACTGGTCCAGTGGCGCCGCCCCCGGCCGACCGGAAGGTTCCGGCTGCACGAGGCCTGGATGCCCGCCCGCGACATCGCCCAGGGCCTGACGGCCGAGGTCGCGATCAGCTAAGGGCTGCACGCCGACTCCCACACCCTCTCCCCGGCCATGTGTCGGGCCAGGCGGGAGAGCCACCTCTACCTCCCGCTGGAGGAGTCGGAGGACCACCCCACGCGCGTCCGTCTCGGCCCGGTGCGCTCCGCGACGGACCGCGCGACCGGCGAGCGGGCGCGCGAGGCCGTTGCGTCGCATCCGCTGGCGGCGGTGCTCGCCGAGGGGGTGACGGCGCCGGTTAGGGACGCCGGCTCGCTGCGTGTGGCGCAGCACCACCACGCGCGGAACACCCCCGCGTCGGCGGGGAGGACCCGGACCTGCTGACCTGGCGTCTGGACAAGGACGGAACACCCCCGCGTCGGCGGGGAGGACAGACGAGCCTGGCCGGGACGTTCACCTCCGCGCGGAACACCCCCGCGTCGGCGGGGAGGACGGCGGAGGAAGCGGAGGCGGAAGGTGGATCTCCGGAACACCCCCGCGTCGGCGGGGAGGACGGGCTGCTCGCGGAGGGGACCGAGGTAGCCGACGGAACACCCCCGCGTCGGCGGGGAGGACGACGGCACCTTGAGTTGGCCCCTCCGAGCTGCGGAACACCCCCGCGTCGGCGGGGAGGACCGAAAGCGGGCCAGGCCCGTCCCTCGGGGGTCCGGAACACCCCCGCGTCGGCGGGGAGGACAGGCGGTAGAGCATCTGGAAGGGCGTCATGGACGGAACACCCCCGCGTCGGCGGGGAGGACGTACCGGCGCGCTCCGCCGCGGCAACGACCCGCGGAACACCCCCGCGTCGGCGGGGAGGACGGCGCACCACCACCGAGCGCCGATGGAACCGCCGGAACACCCCCGCGTCGGCGGGGAGGACCGCGCCAGGTCGTCCGCCAGGTACCGGGCGAGCGGAACACCCCCGCGTCGGCGGGGAGGACTGGATGCGGTGCTCGCTGGCGAGCTCGGACTTCGGAACACCCCCGCGTCGGCGGGGAGGACGTAGCGGCTGACGACGGCACCTGGTCGCTCGACGGAACACCCCCGCGTCGGCGGGGAGGACCGGGCGATGCCGCTCAGGATGTGGATGCGGTTCGGAACACCCCCGCGTCGGCGGGGAGGACGAAGAGAAGGTCGATCATCTCGTGGATGGCCTCGGAACACCCCCGCGTCGGCGGGGAGGACGGGTTGTCCACCGGCGTGCTGGCGGTGTCCTCCGGAACACCCCCGCGTCGGCGGGGAGGACGGGTTGTCCACCGGCGTGCTGGCGGTGTCCTCCGGAACACCCCCGCGTCGGCGGGGAGGACGGCGCGGTTGAACAGCCCGCCCATGATCATGGCGGAACACCCCCGCGTCGGCGGGGAGGACGCGTAGTTTTCGGCGCGCTGGCGGGTGCGGGACGGAACACCCCCGCGTCGGCGGGGAGGACCGGCGCGCGAACGATCGGATGGTCTGCGTGGGCGGAACACCCCCGCGTCGGCGGGGAGGACGGGATCCACCGGGCAAGCGCGACCTCGCCCAGCGGAACACCCCCGCGTCGGCGGGGAGGACTCGCCGGACGAGGTCTTCAACGCGATGCAGGACGGAACACCCCCGCGTCGGCGGGGAGGACGGCGGCTCCGCATCGACCCTGCAGGCGACCGCCGGAACACCCCCGCGTCGGCGGGGAGGACACCTGCACCTGGACACCCAAGACGCGACGGGCCGGAACACCCCCGCGTCGGCGGGGAGGACTCGCCTGCTCCAAAAGTGCAGATCGTCCTCGGCGGAACACCCCCGCGTCGGCGGAGAGGACAGGTTGAGCGGGGCGGCCGAGCCGGCCGCGGTCGGAACACCCCCGCGTCGGCGGGGAGGACGGCCAGGCGCACTTGGGGAGCGCGGCCCGGTTCGGAACACCACCCCCCCGCGTCGGCGGGGAGGACGGTGGAGCGGCGCTGGCTGGCCTTCTGGACGTCGGAACACCCCCGCGTCGGCGGGGAGGACACGGGCGGTCAGTTCGGCGGTGGCCGTGGCGCCGGAACACCCCCGCGTCGGCGGGGAGGACGACAACCTCCGCCGCACCAACGCGCGCCACGACGGAACACCCCCGCGTCGGCGGGGAGGACCCGCACGGCGACAACGAGACCGTCCGCGTCTCCGGAACACCCCCGCGTCGGCGGGGAGGACCGCTGACGGACGAGGCCCGTTACCGGGTGCTCCGGAACACCCCCGCGTCGGCGGGGAGGACTCCGACGCCTACAAGCGCGCGGCCGAGAGCGGCGGAACACCCCCGCGTCGGCGGGGAGGACTCGGGTCGTACCGAGCAGCTGCCCTGGTGGAACGGAACACCCCCGCGTCGGCGGGGAGGACAACAACTGGGACCCCAGGGACGGCAAGAGCGACGGAACACCCCCGCGTCGGCGGGGAGGACTCGGTCAGACCGACCTCACGCGTTACGGAGAGCGGAACACCCCCGCGTCGGCGGGGAGGACACTCTCCGACCTGCGGTTTTCTAAGGGCTTTGCGCTTTCTTTGCCCGTGTGCCGTCGGGTATTCCTGTCATCTTGATCAACGTGAGACCGTCGAAGTCGACTGGGACGCGACGTCGGGTGCCGGCTGTGCGCAGGGCGTAGCCCTGTTCGGTGGCGGCGGGGTGTACCAGGACGGCTTGTCCGTCGCCCACGACGGCAGTGACCTGGTTCCACAGCTCATCGCGCACTCTTGCTGAGACGCTGCCTACGAAGATCCCTGGCACCACCTCCGTCGTCCAGCGGCTGAGGGCTCCTCTGAGGTGGTCGGGCACGGCGGTGGTGGCGACGACGATCAGGGAGGGCATGTCAGCTGGACTCCTGCGCGTAGTTGACCCCTGCGGGCAGTGGCCCTGCTGTGGGGTCCCACAGGTGCACCATGTCGACGGTGTGGCGGTCTGTGCATGCGGATTCGGTGTCGGCGGTGTCAGCGGCCTCGGGGGCGAGGAGGGCCTGTACGTCGCGGACGATGCGAGGCAGCAGCTGGATGAGGCGGAGGCTCTCCCGGAGTTTGCGTCGTGCGTCCTGTTCCGGATTTGCCGCGTTGTGGAGGGCGAAGGCCAGGGGGAGTGTGACTTCGGCCTTGTACAGGTCGGCGATGTCGTAGACGAAGGCGTGTTGCTTGCCGGCGTGGACGAAGCCGAGTGCGGGTGAGCAGCCCAGGGCGAGCAGGGCCGCGTGCACGATGCCGTAGAGGCAGGTGTTCGCTGCGGAGAGGGCCAGGTTGACGGGGTCCTGTGCGTGCCACTGGTCGGGGTGGTAGTTGCGGCGGAAGCGGCCGATGCCGTGTTGTTGTGCCAGCAGGCGGTACAGGGCTTTCATCCGCTGCCCTTCCATGCCTCGCAGGACATCGAGGTTGACGCCTGCCGGCACGTCGCCGAAGCGCATTTTGTACATCCGTACGGCGACGGCGAGGCGTCGTTCGGTGTCGGAGTATGCGTGGACCTGGCGTTCGAGCCACGTGGTGGTGAGGGAGTCCGGCAGGACGGAGGCGTAGGTGCGTACTCCCGCGGCTCCGGTCATGACGACGCTGGTTCCGTGGCGGGCCAGCGTGGCCATGGCGCGGGTGGTGATCGAGACCCCCGGCCCGAGCAGGAGGCATGACAGGGCTGCGGTGGGGATGTAGACGGTGTCGGTGCGCTGTTCGTCGACTCGGATCTGGGCGCAGACGCCGGTGTCGTCTTGGACGACGCGGACCATGTCCAGGTAGAGGAAGGACAGCGAGTCGGCGATCCGCGGCAGCATGGCAAGGGTCGGGGCGGCCAGACGGCGTCGTGCCTGGCCGCTGCTGGATGTCGTCACTGCGCCGAGGCTGGGGCCAGGGTGAGCAAGCCCGCGCCGTAGGGCTTGCCGCGGCCGATGCCTGCCAGGAGTGCGGTGGAGAGGGCTTCGGCGTCGGTGACGGTGGCGGTTCCGTCGTAGCGGATGAGGCTGTGGCGTAGCGGGGGGTTGTTCTTTCCGTGGCGTCGGGCGGGGTCCTGGGGCGCGGGGAGCAGGGACTTCAGCTGGAGGCCGGCGTCGGCGGCCCGCCGGACCCACCATTGGTCGGCTTCCGGTCCGGTGAGCGGCACGACGCTGCCTCGCTTGTTCTTCTGCGTGAGGGGCAGCCGTTCGCGTTTGGCGGGGTTGACGGTGATGCGGTACCGGACGCCGAGGCCGGGGCGGAGGGCGGCGAACATGGGGCTGAGGTCCTTGACGTCCGTCTCGCCGTATCCGGCGGGCAGGTTCTCCGGGGTCAGGGGTGCGGCGGCCTGGACGAGGAGGGTGGTGGCGTGTTCGGTGACGTCGAGGCGGTAGAGCAGTCCGCTGCGCAGGCGAGGGCTGTCGCCGAGGCCGTCGGGGACGAGCCTCATGAGGGTGCGGTGCATTTCGGTGGCGTCGCGCAGGTCGCGGTGGACGCCGCGGTGGCGGAGGTTGAGGCGGATCCGGGCGAGGGAGGCGTGGTGGGCGGTCATGCGGTCCTCTCTCGGGGTGCTGCGTCTGCTGCGGGGTGCGTGGCGTAGTCGACGAGTCGTTCGTGCAGGGTGCGGTTGCCGTGGTGGAGCAGGGCGGTCGGCAGGTGTTCCACCGTTCTGTAGAGGTGGCGCTTGGAGTGGGCTCGCTGGTGCGGGGCGAACGTGACCGGGTGGTCGTGGCTGGTCAGGAGGACCGCGTCCTGGCCCTTGGGGGGTGGCTGTTCCCAGAGGAACTCGATCGGCACGGTCTCGGTTGCCTCCGGCCGCGTCCAGCCGCGTCGCTCGTCGGTGTGGGGGAGAGACAGGGGGACGTGGTGCAGGAGCTCGGCCACGGGGTCGGCCACGGACGGCCGCAGGACGAACGGCTCGTCCGGCACGCAGGACCGGCGGCCCAGATAGGGGGCCCAGTGCGGCTGCTGCAGGGCGGCCGCGATCTCGTCGATCCGCTGGTCGGGGCCGGTGACGGCGACCACGAACACGGCGTCGGCGAGGTAGTGGCGACGGGTGATGACGGCGTCGCCCTTGTTCTTGCCGCCGCTGGTCGCTGCGGTGCGGCTGGTGGGGAAGCCGCCCCCGACGGTGTGGAAGTCGGTGAGGAGGACTCCGGGCCGGTCGATGCGGACGGTGAACTCCAGCTCTGCGTACCCCTGGAGTGAGGCGCCGCGGGGCAGGCCCTCGGCGGCGGCGAAGATACCGGTCAGGCCTGAACGGGTGGGGAAGGGCGCGGTGTCCCGGACGGCGCTGAAGGCCGAGCGTTCCCCCCAGGACTGCAAGGGGCCGGCCAGCCTGAGGAGCAGGCCCCTCACCGGCCGCCGTCCCCGGTCTCGGGCAGCGCTGCGTCCACCGCGGCGGAGAGCAGCTCGTCGTAGGACTGGTGCGCGGTGCCGAGGCTGTCGTAGGGGTCGGGGTCGATTCCGGCGTGGCCGTGGAAGAGGCGGTGGCGGTTGCCGGTGAGGCGGTGGACCTGGCCGGCGTAGTCCGCCAGGGCCTGGCGGGAGGGGCGGGAGAAGCCTCCGGCCCGGTCGGCCGTCACCGGGGTCTCGAACGCGGCCGCGAGGGAGACGGGGCGGTGGGTGCGCACGGCGAGGTAGGCGAGGTCGGGGATCGTGTGCGGTGCGGTGCTGTTCTTCTTCGCCTGCGGCAGCGACATGAGGAAGTGGTCGGCGAAGGACGACAGGACGGAGCGGGCCATCTTGGTGTCGCCGCCGAGATTGCTCAGAAGGTCGGTGATGTTGACCGAGGCGAAGCGGTAGAAGACACCTGCGCTGAACTCGGCCGTGTCGAGATGTCCGCTGCCGGTGTCGGCTGCGCCGAGCCAGTCGTCTACGGCCGTGAAGTAGTCGCGTTGCGGCTCACTGGCGTGGGTGGTGAACGCGTGTGCGACCTGGGCGGCGCCGTCGACGTTCGCGCCGGGGAGCTCGGCGAGCATCCGGCCGAGCAGGCTGATCGAGGCAGTGCGCCTCTTGAGTACCTCCTCGATCCTGTCGGACGGCAGCAGCGCCCCGGCCTTCTTCCCCTTGGCCAGCCCTAGCTCAAGGGCTTCGCGGTGTTCGGTGCAGATGCGGGCGAGTTCGTCGATGCCCGCTTCGGAGAGGAACAACAGGACGGACGTGTGGCCGGCGGCCTCCGTGGCCAGACCCTTCTTCGTGGCGCTCAGGACGACCTGGGCTCCCGCGAACGCGGCGAGGTCCTCGGGCCAGCCGGCCGCGACGAGGGCGCCCTTGACCTTGGCGGGCACCAGCCGGGTGCGGGCGGCCTTTTCCCCCAGGTCCTGCTCGACGCCGTGGCGCATCACGCGCTTCCACGACTGGCTCGAGACGCGGATCCGGTTGGCGTTGCCGTAGCGGACGCTCTTGGGCGAGCCGAGGTCGTCCCGGTTCAGGTTGGAGACGGGCACCGACTGGATGGCGCTGAGGTCCATGTACAGGGAGGTCACTGGTTCTCCTGGGGAGTTTCGTCTTGGCTGTCGTTGCGGTCGGCCCCCGGGGAACCGGGCTGCTGCGTCTCGGGCGTGGGCGCCGGGTCCCGCTCGTGCCGGTCGCGCACCCGGAAGTACGCCTCGAGCCACCGCGTCGCGATGCGGTCCTGGCGGTGGTCCCACCCGGCGAGGTCGTGCAGGAGCACCGCCCAGTCCAGCTCCACGCCGCGGCCGGTGATCTGGCCGATGAGCGCGGGCAGCCGGGTGTGCACGGAGTCGCTGCCGACACGCGCCAGCAGATGCAGCTCCGACTCCGCCGACCTGGCCGCGATCAGCCCGCGGTTGACCGCTTCGGCGAGTGAGGCACCCAGGTTGGGGCGCTCCCACCACGAAGGCGGCCCCTCCGCTCCGGTCTGGGGCGCGCTGTTGTGCGGCCGGGGTCCGGCGGTGGCGCGGTCGGCTTCCTCGTCGCGGGCACGGCGGGAACGGGCGGCGATCAACGCGGCGACCGCGTAGTAGTGCCGGCGCGCGTGCGGCCCCTGGACGGTGTCGGGCGTCAGGCGGACCAGGTGGCGGTGCATCCGCTGGCACCGGTCGTACGGCAGACCGAGCCCGCTGCGCAGATCCGCCTGAGCGCCCTTGCTGCCCGCGCACAACTCCAGGACGTCGTGCACGAACCGCTGCGCACGCTGATGCCCGTCAGCACCTCGGGGGAGGGCGGGCGTGGCCGGTGTTGTCATGCGTCACTTCCCAACGTGGTGGCTCCCTTGCGTGCGCCCGGCTGCTGCATCAGCCCGTACAGGACCGCCCGGGCACGGCTGCGCGCCCGGGCAACGCGCACGTCCGCGGTGGTGGCGCCGATCGCGGCGTCCAGGGCGTCCAGTGCCGCCGTCACGAACGGCGGCCGCGGGTCGTCCTGACGGCTGTCCTCGGCCAGCAGATCCCAGAAGACCCGCTCGGCGGCCGGCCAGTAGCGGGCGGCGGCGGCCTGCGCCCACGGGCCGGGCTTCTTCGGATCCAGCTTCACCTTCGCCGCCGGATCCACCTCGGGTTCGGTCGACAGCCGCCAGGCCAGCCGCGCGGCGAAGTGCAGACGGTCACCTACGAGTTCGGCGAACTCGCGGCACTGTCCGACCCGCAGCGCCACCTCGGGCTGCGGGCCGTCCTCACGCCACTGCAGCACCGGCGGGGTGGTCGCCTCGAACCAGGAGCTGTCGCGCTGCTGCCCGTCCTGGTCGAAGCCGTACGCCCGCACCCGCAGCCCGGTCCGCAAGGTCCGGGGCAGGTTCTCCAGGGCCGCCGGCCGCCGGCTCTGCCCACCGCCCTTGAGGAGCAGCGCGTCCAGGTCCCGCCACAGCGCTCGCGACGCGTCGGCCGGGCGGGCGAAGGGCTCGCCCCCAGCCTTCGGCCTGTCGTAGATGACGTACGGGTCCCTGACCGCGTGCGGCGGCTCGTGAGTCGACCAGGTCAGATACGCCTGCGTCACGGACCGGCCGTCCGGCGAGGGCTCCAGCAGTACGGCGTGCCGTGCCCGGCCCGTCAGCACCCGCCCCGGCCAGCTCATCGGCGGGAGCGGACCGAGAGGGTCGGGCAGCTCCTGCGCCTCCCACGGGCAGGCATCCTCTTCCTCTTCGGACGCCTCGCCGCACGCTCCCGGCTGCGGAACCGCAAGCACGAGTGTGGTGAACAGGTCGTCCGCCCACGGGTGGTACGACACGGTCTTACGCAGGGGGCCGGCATCCCCGTTGCCGGGTTTGACGGTGGTGATCCTGCGGGGCGTGCACTGCCCGGAGGGCCCGTAGTACAGCTGGGCGATCACATGCCAGGCCGCCTCCGCAGCCGGTACGGGAACCGGATCGGCATCGTTGAAGTGCCCGAACAGCACCGCACCGTTGACCCCCGTCGGCCGGCCCAGGACCAGCTTGTTCACGCCCGACGGGTTGGGCCGGCCCTGGCCGTCCACGCACTGCGACCGCAGCCGCGGATCCTGAAGGAACGGCCGCTGGGCATCGAAGAGGTCCAGGTGCCCCTTCGGCACCTCCTCATCGAGGTAGGCGTTGACGCGCTGCGGTTCAAAGCGGCCCCCGGCCAGGACCTGGTTGCGTAACCGCAGCCAGCCGTGGATGTCCTCGGCGAGGTCCTCGTCGTCCAGGCGGACCCCGTCATGAGCGGCCATCCTCGACGTCATCGCCGCCAGAATCCGCAGCAGCCCGGACGCCGCGGGCGGCACCGGCAGCTCCAGATCCACGATCTCGTCCGCCCGGTGGAACAGCTCCCGTAACCCCACCCGCAACGAGGCACCGTCCACCAGGCGCACCGGAATCCACCGCTCATCCCGCAGGTCGAACCCGTCGGCCATGACCCCTCTTTCGCGCAACACCGCACGACAGCGACACCGCAATCCGACCCCGGCGCGGCCCACATATTCCATCCGCGCACAGTGAACCAGCCACCACTGACAGTGACAGCCGAAATGGGGAAAACCGCAGGTCAGATTGCCTGGCAGGGGAGCTTGAGACCGGGCGATGTCCGCCGGCCCTACCGCCACAACCTGCCAGAACGCCGCTATCGGCAAGCTAGAAGGCATGCAGCCTGCCGAATCTCAGAACACGCGTGTCGCCTTGCGGCCGTCATCGCTCCTGCGGTGAAATCGCAACGTCGACGACCGCAGAACGACGAGACGCCCCCAGACCTTCGTCAGGAGCCCGAGTTGAGCCGAGAACGCGACGCCCGACTGACCCAACCCAACAAGCCTCGCTCGACAAGCATGCTCATCATCGCGGTGATCATCGTTATCCTTCAGAGCAGACCGGACCCCACGGTCACAGCTGCGTGCTGCGTGTTGCTTTTGATTGCCGCAGCAGCTCACCGTCGTCTGGCCTGACCGCCCGGCCCGCAAGCCGGGGCATCCGGCACATAAGGACGCAGGACCGACAGTCCCCACCTGCGTGGGGGTGTTCCGCTAGACGGCACGCCGCCGGCCGATGCCGTGTCGCTCTCCCCGCCGAAGTGGGGGTGCCCTGCGCTCACCTGTGCCGCGCTCACGCGCGGCACA
Source organism: Streptomyces sp. NPDC101132 (assembly GCF_044759225.1). Taxonomy (NCBI): domain Bacteria; kingdom Bacillati; phylum Actinomycetota; class Actinomycetes; order Kitasatosporales; family Streptomycetaceae; genus Streptomyces; species Streptomyces sp. NPDC101132. The sequence goes on along the minus strand of NZ_JBIVYX010000001.1, from coordinate 502,833 downwards.
GGCCGAGTACGTCGTCCAGCCAGATCTCGTGCCGACCGATGCCCACCCTGCCCGCCACACCGTCGCGCACAGGCTGCCGCAGGACCACCAGCTCGCCGAGCATCGGATGCTCCGCCCAGCCGGCCGGAACGCCAAGGTCGGCATCCGTCGCGTCGCGGAACCACTCGGCGCTGACGGGAATCGTGCGCCCCATCACCTGCCGGACCTCCGAAACCGTCGGCCGACCCCCGGTACCCGCGGCCGGCAGTGCCACCTGACCCTGGGCGTCGAGCGTCGCGCGCCCGTCCTCATGGACGTACACGCACAGCAAACGTACCGAGTCCGCACCGAGCCTGGTCGTCGCGTCCCACTCCTCCCAGCTGCCCTCGCGATGCAGAGCATGGAGGGCGGGCACCTTCCCGACCGGCGGCACGACGGCGAAGTTCCCGGCGGCCCGCTGCGCGGCCTCCTCGCCCAGGTACGCCGTCCACACCGCCGACTTCACCGGATCTGCCCAGGAGAACCTGTCCGGACGGTCCCCGTGGACCCGTTCGACGAGCTCCTGCACGTCCTCGGGCAAAGCGATCCACTTCCCCGCGCGCTCGGCCAACACCTCGGACGTCTCCGTCAGGAGGGCCTCGTGATACACGCCGAGCCACCGCTTCGGAACTGCTCCGCCTCCGGCCACCGGGTCCAGCACCACCAGCCGCGGCCCCTCGGCAGCCGCCCAGGCAGGTCGCTCCCGCCCGCCGGGCCGGCCGTGGACCTGCCACCACGTCTCGTGCCTCCAGCAGCGTCCCGCCCGCTGCAGCAACAACGCCAGCGGAGCCAGGTCACTGACCACCACGTCCGCATCGAGATCCAGCGACTGCTCCACCACCTGCGTCGCCACGATCACCCGCCGGACGGGACGCGGACCCGACCTGCCCATGCCCGACGTGACCACCTGGGTCCGCGCCTCCCGCACATCCCCGGGAAAACGCGCATGCAGCAGCTGAAGGTCGACCGGGGGACCTGCTGCGGACGCCACTGCCTGCAGATGCGTGAAGGTCTCCTGGGCCTCGGCCACCGTGTTGCACACCACCAGGGCGCAGCCCTCACCGCCCTCCAGAACCGGCGAGAGCACCCTCTCGATCACCGCGAGCCGCGCCTCCCCGTGCCGCCCGACCGCGGTGGCCACCGGCTCCACCTGCACCTTCAACCGCATGTGCCGTTGTCGGGCCTGCTCCTGCCGCTTCCCTTCACCGATCTGCGTGCATTCCCCGGTCGAGCCATCGACGTACAACCAGCCCGGATACGGCACACCGAAGCTCTGCTGCACCAACGCCTTCCGTCGACGGCGATCCTCGCCGCTCCGCGCCGGGACGCCCTTCAGGTACTCCCTGACCAGCTGGTCACTCACCGAAGACGGCAACGTCGCCGACAGCAACACGACTGGCGCCCCGAAGGCGCCCAGCCAGTTGAGCAGACGACCAAGAAGCACCTGCATGTACGGGTCGTAGGCATGCGCCTCGTCCACGATGAACGTCTTCCCTGACAACGCCAGCAACCGCAGCGCGTTGTGCCGAACCGGCAGTACTGCCAGCAACGCCTGGTCGATCGTGCCCACCGCGTACTGCGCCAACAGCGGCCGCTTGGCACCACGCAACCACCGCGCCGGCCTCATCTCGGCCTGGTGCCGAGCGGGCTCGCCGTCACCTTCCTCGTCCCCGTCACACACCAGCACACGACCGTTCCGGTCCGAAGCGTCGTCCTCTGCGTACGCAGCACTCAGCCAGGCCATGCTGTGCGTCAACGTCAGCCCGGCCCCCGCACCCTCCTGCCGTGCCAGAACCCCGGCCACGCGCGCATGCATCTGGTCACTGGTCGCCATCGTCGGCAACAGGAAGGCGAAACCACGCGTGCCGAAATGCCGCGCGAACACCCGCTCCGCTTCCAGCGCCGCCTCCGTCTTGCCATCGCCCGGAGCCGCCGTCACCACCACGATCCCGGCCCCCTGCCCCCACTCCGCGCTCCGGCGCGCCCTAGACAGCGCCTCTTCCAGTCCCGAAGCCAGCGACCCCTGCAACGCATTCGGCCCCGCACCGATGCCGTACGCCTCCGCGAAACCCTTCCGCTTCAGCGCCACGGGCAGCAGCCCCGCTTCCCTCACCAGCTGCTCGGCGTCCCGACACGACCTGGCGAAATGCTGCCTCAGCCCCGGCTCAAGCGACCGCTGCCGCCGCACGAGGTAGCTCTCCTGACTCACCAACCAGTCCGCCAGGATCACCACACCCGTCACCAGCACGGCCGACGACACCCCGAAGTCCTCAGGCAGCCGCGGAGCGCCCAGGAGATCGAACACCGCAGCGGCGTGGGCGAGGCGTTGCTCAGCCCAGGTCGCCCCGCCCAGCAGGTCCTGGTACGCGGGACCCGCGTATATGTCCTCGAACCGGTGGAAGCAACCGTGATGGCCACCCACCACCTCGGCGATCCGGTTGACCGCCTCCAGCTCCTCCTCCGTCAGACCGTCCGGCTCCCCACCCAGCACGGCCAGGACGGCCGGCACGGCCCGCATCCCGGCCACGTCATGCCGAAACCGCTCGAACCCGATCCGCCCCTGATCACCGACCAGCCCAGCACTCAAGCCCCCAGCAGCGCGCTCATTGCAGAACTGAAAACCCGACACCTTCCCGAGGTCATGCAGCCCCGCACACAGCCCCACCAGCAAGCGCGCCCTGCCAAGGTCATCAGGCAACCCGAGGCCCGCAGCGATGCAACGACGCTGGCTCTCGGACAGGTACTCGTCCCACAGGAACAACGCCACCGCCGCGGCATCCAACAGGTGCCGCACCAAGGGATAGGGCGGCAACGCCTCATCGAGCCCCCGGGCCTTTCCCCACAACGACTGATCAGGATCCAACCGCGGATTCGGCATCACGCAGGACAACCCCTCAATCGCCGGAACGAACCAACCTGCACTGTGCCACGCAGCCGACGCCAACATGCATGATTCCAAACGCAGTTAGAGTTCACGCATGGACCCGATCTCCTCCCCACAGGGTGAGGTAAAGAAATTGGAAACCGACTAGAACGGTGCAGGTCGCAAAGTGTGCTCCCCGCCGACGCGGGGGTGGACCGATAGGTCTTGCCCCCGAGTTGGCGGACCACGTGTGCTCCCCGCCGACGCGGGGGTGGACCGCTCATGACGGTGGCCCGTACAGCGCTCTGTTGTGCTCCCCGCCGACGCGGGGGTGGACCGATCGACCCGGCGGGGCCCGAGGGCTACCTGATGTGCTCCCCGCCGACGCGGGGGTGGACCGCGGGCGACGGCAGAGAACTTGGCCCCGTTGCGGTGCTCCCCGCCGACGCGGGGGTGGACCGCACATCGCCGGGTACCGCGTCGACTGCCGGCTGTGCTCCCCGCCGACGCGGGGGTGGACCGTAGGCATCGCTGTACGCGTAGACGGCGGCTTCGTGCTCCCCGCCGACGCGGGGGTGGACCGATCGAACACCTAGGGAAGACGGAAGGAGACGCGTGCTCCCCGCCGACGCGGGGGTGGACCGCCGGGCCGAACCGCAGCTGCGGTGGCGGTGGCGTGCTCCCCGCCGACGCGGGGGTGGACCGGCCACGAATCCTCCGATGCACAGCGCCGTGGGGTGCTCCCCGCCGACGCGGGGGTGGACCGGCAGTCGGCTACATCGGATACGAGAACACCAAGTGCTCCCCGCCGACGCGGGGGTGGACCGCGGTTGCGGACCCGGGTGCCCCGGCTCCGGCCGTGCTCCCCGCCGACGCGGGGGTGGACCACAGTTCCCCCGCAAGGCCGTGGAGGACCTGAACGTGCTCCCCGCCGACGCGGGGGTGGACCGCACCGTGGCTCACACCCGGTCCCCGAACGTGAGTGCTCCCCGCCGACGCGGGGGTGGACCGTCGGCGCCCGCCCCGAAAACCGATCAGCAGGAGTGCTCCCCGCCGACGCGGGGGTGGACCGCGCCGTGAGGCGTACGCGAACGACCAGGGCGCGTGCTCCCCGCCGACGCGGGGGTGGACCGCCCAAGCCGCTGGTCCCGTACGAGCGGCTCGTGTGCTCCCCGCCGACGCGGGGGTGGACCGCTGTTCTGCATGTTCTGGGCCAGCGCCGACAGGTGCTCCCCGCCGACGCGGGGGTGGACCGCCGCGATGTCGTGCTCAGAGGTCCCGAACGAGGTGCTCCCCGCCCACGCGGGGGTGGACCGTCTCCGGCGCCACCCTGGGGGCGACCCTGCGGGTGCTCCCCGCTGACGCGGGGGTGCACCGCCGCCTAGGAGGCCCGCAGTGGCCAACATCGCGTGCTCTCCGCCGGCGCGAGCGGGGCCGGATCACCGCCCAGCGTGAGTCGGGTGAAGGTCAGTGCGCGGGGGCTCCGCCCCCGCACCCCCGGCCACCCTGCGGAGGAGGGGGAACGGCAGGGGTTCCTCGTCGGGCGGCACCCAAGAGGAGCGCAGCCCGTGCGGGGGCGCAAGGCCGAGCCGCTTCGCGGTCGCCTCCGGCGAGCCTTGCGCCCCCGCACGGCCCGCACTCGGCTGGCGCCTGCCGCCCAACGAGGAACCCCTGCCACGCTGGTCCACGCGTACGGGTGCTCGTCGGCGAGCTGCTCGACCGGGGCCACGCCGGAGCCGAACCACTGGTGGTCGCGGCGTCCGAAAAGGCTCTCGCACTCGCTCCCGTACGCGTGTTTCAGTCCCAGGGGGCGGCAGGACTGATCTCGTACGTAACACGATCAAAGGGGGGCATGGCGTGTCGTATCGACGTCTTTCCGTGAGGCTCCGAGTCTCAGGAGCCTTAGCGGCTGCGGTGGTGGGGCTGGGTCTGCTGGGCGCTCCGGGGGCGGCCGCCGGAGCCCAGAGCGAGTCGTCCGCGGTTGCGGTGACGCACAGCGAAAAGGCGCCGGGCGGGCTGGAGGCGTGGTGGACGCCCGAGCGGATCCGGCGGGCTCTGGCTCATCCGGCGGACCTCCCCGACGCGTCCGCGAGTGTCGCCGGCGGGCAGCCGCGGCCGGACGGCGCCCCGCAAAGCGTGCTGGCCGCTGATGCCGTCGGGCCGAAGGCCGGCTCGGGGGAGATCTCCGCATCGGCGGCGGTGTCCCGCTCGCAGAGGGTGAAGTACTCCTCGGCCTGGCCCAACGTGGTGACCGGCAAGCTTCTGTACGCCGGGGGCGCCTGCTCGGCCGCGGTCATCGTGTCGAACAACAAGAACACCGTCTGGACCGCGGGGCACTGCGTGTACGACCGGAAGAACAAGCGGTTCAGGAAGAACTTCGCCTTCCTGCCCGCGTACAAGAACGGCCAGCGGCCGTGGGGCCTGTGGGAGTACGTGCGAGCCTACGTGCCCCAGGAGTACATCGACTCCGGCGACGTGCGCTGGTCGGACCTGGGGGCGATCGTCCTCAGGCGCCACCGCACCTACGGCAACATCCAGGACAAGATCGGCGCCTACGGCTACCGGTTCGGCGGTGGCCCGAACTACTCCAACGTGCAGGCGGCCGGCTACCCCTACGCCGGCTACAACCGCCCCGACCGGGACTTCGCCGCCGGCGAGTACATGATGTATTGCCGCGGCAATACCACCGACGCCAGCCGCTTCAATCCGCGTGACAACCGACTCCGGATGGCCTGCGACATGGGCCGCGGTGCCTCAGGGGGCCCGCAGGTCATCGGCATCGCGTCCAACCCGCAGATCGTCGGAGCGAACAGCCACCGCAACGTCAGTACCAGCGGTGCCTACCGGGACCTGAGCCTGTACTCCTCCGAGCACACCACCCTCGCCAAGGCCGTCATCAACACCGCCGGCCGCTGACCCCACCTCTCCCCGCGGAACGCACCACGGCCCCTCACCCGGACATGGCTGAGGGGCCGTGAGTTCTGCTACGGGACCACCGGGTTCGGCATCTCGGCCGGGTTCCGGTTCGCCTCGCGTACGCGCTCGGGGGTCCAGTACGACTCGGTGCTGCCGGCCGGCTCTGTGTTCTCGGACTCGGAGACGTTCCCGTCCTCCGTCACGACCACCGCTTCGCCGGGCGACGTCGCGACGGCCGCGTACGCCGCACTCCCGGCGGCGGTGACGGCCACGAGCAGCGCGCCGGTCCATAACCAGCCGCGTCCGGTCATCCTCATCGGGCTCTCCTCGCGATGGACATGACGTGAGGATAGGGCCCGCTCCGCCCGGTCAGGGAGGCTGCGACCGACGAGTACACCGGCTGGCCGGGATTTCGGCCGGATCGGGTCCCGTCCTGGTTCACACGAGGGTGTTGTAGCCCTGCCAGCCGGTGCTGATCTTCGTTCGGGTGGCGAAGGGGGCGGAGGACAGGCCGGTGCCCTTGTAGAGCCACAGGGCGCCCGTGGCGTCACGGGCCAGCAGGTCGGCCTTGCCGTTGTCGGTGACGTCGCCGACAACGGTGAGCGCGTTGTACGCCTGCCATCCCCCACCGATCTTGGTGCGGGTGGTGAAGGGAGTCGAGCTCTGGCCGGTGCCCCTATCGAGCCACAGCGTGCCCGAGGTGTCGCGGGCGACGAGGTCGGGCTTGCGGTCGCCGGTGAGGTCGGCGCCGCCGAGGATCTTGTTGTAGGTGTTCCAGCCGCCGCCGACCTTGGTGCGGGTGGCGAACGGGCTGGTGGCCTTGCCGGTGCCCTTGTGCAGCCACAGCACGCCGCTGCCGTCGCGGGTGAGGAGGTCGGGCAGCTTGTCGCCACTGACGTCGCCGGCCCCGGCGAGGAGCGTGTACGTGTTCCAGCCGGTGCTGACCTTGGTACGGGCCTTGTACATCTTGGCCGGTTCGTAGATGAACTGGCGCTGGTAGTACCAGAGAGTGCCGCTCGCATCCCGGGCGACGAGGTCGCCGTGGCTTCGCAGCGCGCCCGCCGGGGCTCCGTCGGCGTAGTCGACGTCCTCCGTCACCGGGCTGAGCTTGGTCAGCTGGTTGTACGCCTGCCAGCCGGGGCCGATCGGGCTGCGAGGGGAGAAGGGGGCGGCCGGCTTGCCCGTGCCGTTGAGGCGGTACAGGTAGCCCGCAGTGTCCCGGGCGAGCAGTTGGTGGCGCAGGTGCAGGGCGCCCGTGCCTGCGGTGAAGGTGGCCTTGCGGTCCAGGGCGCTGCCGTAGCGGGCGTAGTTGTAGATGTCGTGGATGACGTGAGTGTCCAGCCGCCAGGCGTCCATGCCGGCCGGGGCGGTCAGCGTGTACTCGATGGTGTGGTCGCCTGTGGCTGCCGTGCACTGGAGTTGTTCCCGCCCCGCATGACAGTGCGGGAAGCGACCGTGCACGAGATGCCAGGGCTGGTGCTCATATTGGTGATGAGCACCTGGTCCCCGCGCCAGGCGGGCTGCCCGGGAGCAGGCAGGAAGTAGGTGTACACCTTGCCGGGGTCGGTGGCGTGGATGCGTATCCGGTGGCGTGCGGAGCGGCCTGCCGGGACTGCCGGGGTGTCGAAGGCGACGGTGTTGCGGGCGGCGGCGGTGGCCTTGGTGACGACCGTGAGGAGTGCGTGGCCGCGGGTGGTGTCCTCGGGCACGGTCTCGGACTTCTGCACGTGGCGCACCGCTTCGGCGATGTCGCCGCCGGCCGGGACCCAGGCGTACGCCCAGTGGACCGTCGTGTCGGGGGCAGCCTTGGTGATCCAGAAGCTGAGCTTGCCGTAGCCCTGATGGAGCGGGCCGCGCTCGCAGACGTACACGCCGTGGGTACCAGCCGGGGTGGTGCAGTCGTTGTAATGCAGGTCGAACGCGTCCGGCAGGTCCGCGTCCGCCTCCGCAACCGTTCCGTTCAGGGCTGTGGTGGACAGTGCGAAGACCATGTGGCCGCTGCGGTTGAGGCCGGACACCTGCTCGGGCTCGGCCAACCAGGAACTGTCGGGCGCGGCCACCGCGTCCTCGGCAGTCAGGACGAGTGGTTCCTCGGCTGCCAGCGCTGTAGGGGTGAACGCCAAGGGGGCAGCGGTGAAGGCGGCAGCGGTGGCGATCGCCGCCGCACGCCGAAGGGCGGTACGCAAAGCAGGGGCTCCATCAACGGGGGGTGCGCCCCGGGCTTGTGTGGGCCGGGGGTGGCAGGGGCTGGGTTCAGTGCAGAACCCCCAGCACCGAAGACAGCCGATGCCTCGCCAGACCCTATGAGGTCCCTGACCCCCAGGCCAGAGCTGATGATCACGTGTGAGCAAGACGTGATCTTCCCATTTCTCCAACGGGCAGCGACCAAGTGCGCGCCGTGTTCGTTCCCGCTTGAACGGTCTGCGGAGGGCAGAGCTGGGGCCGGTGGTCCGGCACCTCAGCTGGTGGTCAGTTCATCAGAGTGCACCTGGAACTCGACCTGGCCCTCGACAGACTCCAGGCCCCATGGGGTGATGGAGACGGTCACGGTCCCAGGAGCGGAACCGGGGGCGCCATCGAGGATCTCGCAGAGGACCTTGACCCTGACGGGGTAGTTCGACGACGGCGTGAGGTTGCCGGCGTCGTCGAAGACGGCGGCCTTGTCGATGACGCTCCACTGGCGGTTGTGAACGTCGGTGATGCGGACCTCGATCAGGCCGGGGAAAGGCTCGTCGCCGATCCATCGGACGGCGTCGCAGTTGAGGAAGGGCATGTGCTCAGACTCTGCCATCGGCGACTGCGTCCGACAGCCCGAAGCCGCAGACTGCCCGAGGTGCGACGCGGTGAAGCCTGCGGGTGCTGTGACGCGGCCGGTCCTGCGTCGAGCGGCTCTCCCTTTCCCGAAACATATTTGAGCGCATTTCAGCGATTTCGTGGATGTGATCTCCGGCACTTTCGATCTTGGCGTCCTTGGATGCTCTTGCGGTGGGCCCGTGGCAGCGCATAGGAATGCGCCGTTCCATGTGATCTTGTGGGGGGACCCTTCGTGCGTGCCGTGCGGCCCGTTTCTGTTTTCGTTGCCTTTGCGCTGACCGCGTTGTGCGGTGCGGAAAGCGGCATGGCCGCCTATGCGGCTCAGCGGCCCGCGAGCGCCGCGGGTGTGCTTCCGGACCAGCGCTGGGGCTCGGCCGATGGGCGGAGCCACGATGCTGTTTCCGCAGCTACGGAAGCTGCGGCCGGTGGCGGCCGGGACGGTCACCGGGCGGGCCGGGACGAACTGCCCGTCGACGCGGGTATGTCTCCGCTGCGCTTCGGTGGCGCCGAGGAGAACCTCCCCACAGGCAGGATGGAATCCGTTTCGGCTCCTTCTGTGCAGCCCAGGGGATTCGATTCGAAGAGCAGCCGGGAAATCCCGGAAAAGCGCGCTCGGGAAGCCCGTACGTATCTCAATTCGGACGGCACTTTCACCACGCGCTATTTCGATGAGCCGGTGAACTACAAGGACGCCGCTGGAAAATGGCAGCAGATCGACACCCGGCTCAAGAAGGTGACGGGCGCCGGTGCGCTCGGCCGTGCCGTCTCGCCGGCCGACGAAGGCTGGACGATCACCTCCGGTGACGCTCAGACCTCGTTCGCCGGCCACGCGGACGGGGCGCCGCTGGTCTCGATGAAGGTCGGCCAGGGCCTGTCGGTCGGCTTCGCCGTGCACGACGCCGCGCACGCGCCCGGCGAGGCCGACGAGAGCACGGTCACCTACCGGGCCGTGCGTCCGTCCGCCGACATGAAGTTCATCGCGGGCGGCACGTCGGTGAAGGAACTCCTGGTCCTCAACACCCCGGACGCGCCGACCGAGTGGCTGTTCCCCCTCCACCTGCAGGGGCTGACCCCGCGGATCGACACCACCGGCGCGGTGCTCCTCGAAGACGCCTCCGGCGCCACCCGGGCGCGCATCCCGGCCGGCTGGATGGAGGACTCCAACCTCGCGCCCAACTCGAACCAGGGCGAGATATCCAGCGGCGTCTCCTACGAGCTCGTCGAGGTCGGCGGCTCGCCGGCGCTGAAGGTGTCCCTCGACACCACGTGGCTGCAGGACCCCGAGCGCGTCTTTCCCGTAAAGGTCGATCCGACCGTCACGTCCGTCACGCCCACGGCCGCCTCCTCGGGCACCTTCGTGGAGTACCCGTACAACCAGAACTTCGCGAGCGACACGAACATCAAGGTCGGCACCTACGACGGGGGAGGCCACAAGACGGCGGGCTTCCTGCGCTTCGCGGGAGTCGAGAGCTCCCTCAAGAACGCCTGGGTCGTCAACGCCAGCCTCGCGCTGTACAACACCTGGTCCTACTCGTGCACCGCGCGCCCGGTGACCGTCCACGCCATCACCTCGAACTGGTCGGAGTCCACGACGTCGACCTACCCGGGCCCCGCCACCGGCTCGGCGCTGGGATCGAAGTCCTTCACCCACGGCTGGCGCCCCGCGGGCCAGGAGGCCTACCCCTGCGGCGGCGCGAACTGGGAGTCGATCCCGCTGGGCCCGTCCGGCCGTCAGCTGGTGAACGACTGGACGCACGGCCGCAAGCCGAACTACGGCCTGGCGGTGAAGGCGTCCACGACCGATTCGAACGCGTGGAAGCACTTCGGCTCGGACGACTACCCCAACGGCAAGCCTTCCCTCGACGTCACGTGGACCAAGTACGGCGCGACGTACAAGCCGGTCGAGTTCACCACGCCGATGACGGCGACGACCGAGGGCTCCTTCAAGATCACCGTGACGAACCAGGGTCAGCAGACCTGGGTCAAGAACGGCAACGTCAAGCTGAAGTACGAGCTGTACGACGCGGCCGGCAAGCTGATCAGCGATGCGAGCAAGATTCGCTGGACCCCCATGCCCAGTGACATCGCCCCGGGCGCGTCCGTGACGCTCGACGCGAAGATCGCACCCCTGACGCCCGCGACCTACACGCTCGTGTGGACGATGGACGACTACAACATCGCGTCGTTCACCTCCGCGGGTGTGCCCGGTTCGGCGGTCAAGGTCGACGCGGTCAACGTGCCGCCGCAGCTGACCGGCGAGGCCCCGCCCAGCGGCAGCATGGTCGACACGCTCACCCCGACGCTCTGGGCCTCGGCCAACGACCGCGACCGCTACCCCAAGGCTCTGACGTACCAGTTCGAGGTCTGCGAGGTCGAGGGCAAGGACACCCGCAAGAACTGCCAGCTCGGTACGGCGTCCACCGCCCAGACCTGGACCGTGCCCAAGGGCTGGCTGAAGTGGTCCAAGACGTACGCGTGGTATTCGTACGCGAGCGACAGCAAGGACAAGTCGGTCCGCCCCGGCTCGTCCTTCATCACCACCCAGGTGCCCCAGCCCGCCATCGCCGCCCACCTCGGCGGTACGGGTACGGACGCCGGACGCAGCTTCGGCTCGCGCAGCGGCAACTACGCCTCCGCCGCGACCGACGCCGCCGTCGCCACCATCGGCCCCGAGCTGTCGGTGACCCGTACCTACAACTCGCAGGACCCGCGGCGTACCAACGCCTTCGGCGCGGGCTGGGCCACCCGCTGGGACATGCGGGCCGTCGCCGAGGACGACGGCAGCGTCGTCGTCACCCGGTCCGACGGCAGCCAGGTCCGGTTCGGACGGAACTCCGACGGCACCTTCAGTGCACCCGCGGGTTCGGTCGAGGCCCTCACCGCCGTCTCCGGAGGGGGCTGGTCGCTGCGCGCTCCCAACGCGTCCATGTACACCTTCGACGCGGCAGGACTGCTCACCAGGATCGTTGACGGCTTCGGCCGCCAGCAGACCCTCACGTACATCTCGGGCCGCCTGGCGACGGCGACCGACGTGACCTCCAAGCGGTCGCTGACCTTCACCTGGAGCGGCACCAAGGTCGCCACGGTCTCCACCAGTGGCCCGGGCGCGCTCACCTGGACGTATACCTACTCCGGGGACAAGCTCGTCAAGGTCTGCCCGCCGAACTCGGCCACGGCGTGCACCGTGTACCAGTACGCCGACGCGTCCCGTTACCGCAGCACCGTGCTCGACGCCGCCCCCATCGCCTACTGGCGCCTGAACGACAGCGAGACCGAAACCGCGGCGAGCGACGCGATCTCCCGCACCGGCCAGGTCGAGGGACACTTCCGCGACGTCGATCTCGGCCGCACCGGCGCCCTCACCGGCACGTTCAACAAGGCGGGCTACTTCGACGGCTCGGGCTCGTACGCCGAGCTGCCCGAGGCCTCCCTCTCGTCCTCGACCGTGCTCTCCACCGAGCTGTGGTTCAAGACCACCAAGCCCGGTGTCCTGCTCGGCTTCCAGGACGGACGGCTGACCGACGGCCGGCCCGACCACTACGACCCGGTCCTCGCCGTCGACTCGGCCGGCAAGCTGCGCGGCGCCTTCGAGACCGCCGACGGCTGGCAGGCGCCCATGTCCTCCACCGGCACCGTCACGGACGGTGCCTGGCACCACGCCGTGCTGACCAGCACGGGAACCAGCCAGGTGCTCTACCTCGACGGCAACGCCGTCGGCACCCGAACCGGCGCGGTGGACCACAACGAGAAGACCTTTACGTACCTCGGCGCCGGCTACTCCAGCTGGGGCTGGGACGGCACCAACCCCGAAGGCGTGCGCTACTTCACCGGCACCATCGACGAGGTCGCCGTCTACCACAGCGCCCTCGGCTCCGACACGGTCAAGGACCACTACACCGCCCGTGCCGGCGCGCCCGTACTGACCCAGGTGACCCTCCCCTCCGGCCGGGTCAGCGCCAAGGTCACCTACGACCCGGACACCGAGCGCGCCACCACCGTCACGGACGCCAACGGCGGCACGTGGAAGATCTCGGAGCCGTCCTACAGCTCCGGCTCGGCGGCGTACTCGCGCGCCATGCACGTCAGCGGCCCGGTCAACTACTGGCGCCTGGGCGAAGGCAGCGGCGCGACCGCGGTCGACGAGATCGAGAACGGCGGCGACGGCTCCTACGGTGAAGGCGTGACGCTGGGCAGCGTCGGCGCCTTCATGGACGGCGACGACGCCTCGGTCACCCTCGACGGCGCCGAGGGCGCCATCGAGGTCCCCTCCGACTCCCTCAGCGGTGCCACGGCCCTCTCCGCGGAGATGTGGTTCCGCACCGGCACGCCCGGCTCGGTCCTCCTCGGTCTCCAGAACACCGAGATCGGCACCACGCCCACGAAGTGGAACCCGAGCCTCCTGATCGACTCGGCGGGCAAGCTGCGCGGTCACTTCTGGGACGGCTCCTCCGCCAACCCGATCGTCTCCAGCGCGTCCGTCGCCGACAACGAGTGGCACCACGTCGTCCTCACCGGCAACAGCAGCGGCCAGACGATGTACCTGGACGGCAGGAAGGTCGGCTTCCAGGCCGGAGTGGTCAAGCCCGAAACGCTGCTGCACGCCTACCTCGGCGCCGGCTACGCCAGCTCCGGCTGGGACGGGGCCGCCGCCGGCACCCGCTACTTCGCCGGCCAGCTGGACGAGGCCGCCTTCTACAACAAGGCGCTGACCGCAACGGCCGTCGGCAACCACTACCGTGCCCGCACCCAGCTGGTGGCCGGCAACGGCGACCAGTACCGGGGAACCGTCACCGCCGACGCCCCCGCGGGCTTCTGGCGCATGGACGAGACGAGCGGCACCACCGCCCACAGCCAGGTCGCGGCCACCGGCAGCGACGGCACCTTCACCCAGGCGACCCTGGGTACGACCGGAGCCTTCGGCACCGGCGACGGCACCGCGGTCCAGTTCGACGGCGACGGCTACGTCCAGCTCCCCGGGATCGGGCAGGCCACCACCGACGTCGCCGTGGAGGTCTGGTTCAGGACCACCAAGCCCGGTGTCATCGTGGGTGACCAGAGCACCTCCATCGCCGGCGCCACGACCACGTCCGGTACCTGGACGCCCGTCCTCTACGTCGGAGCCGACGGGAAGCTCCATGGCGAGTACCCCTCGGTCGGAGTCACCCGGACCAACGCCTCCACCGAGACCGTGACCGACAACGAGTGGCACCACGCGGTCATCTCCGCCAAGGGCGATATCCAGACCCTCTACCTCGACGGCACCCAGGTCGCTCTGAAGACCGAGGCGCCGATCACCCACCAGTCCAACAACCGCACCTACATCGGTGCCGGCTTCGCCCGCACCTGGCCGTCCGCCCCCGCCGACGTCAGCTACTTCACCGGCCAGATCGACGAAGTGGCCATCTACCAGCACGCCCTCACCGGCGCCCAGATCTCCGAGCACTACCGGGCACGTACCGCGTCGAGCGTCTCCTCCCTGGCCTCGACGGTCACGGTCACCGCCCCCACCGGCGGCATCAGCAGCACGACGTACGACGCCCTGCGCGGCCAGCGCAAGGTCGCCCACACCAACGCCGAGGGCGACACCACCACCTACACGTACGACACCGGCGGCTTCCTCCACACCGTCACCGACCCCAACGGCCACTCGACCGTCACGGGCCACGACGCGCAGGGCAACACCGTCTCCAGGACGACCTGCCGGGACAGCGACTCCTGCTGGACGACCTACACCGACCACTACTTCAACGCCGCCGACCCGCTGGACCTGCGCAACGGCAAGCCGACCGCCGTCCGGGACGCCCGCTCCGCAGGCCCCGACGACGACCGGTACAAGACCACCACGAGCTACACCTCCCACGCCCTGCCCTTCGCCGTCACGCTGGCCGACGGCCGGCAGAGCACGACCACGTACACCACGGGCAGCGAGACCGCGGTCGACGGGGGCACCGTGCCGGCCCGCCTCGTCGCCAGCCAGAAGACTCCGGGCGGAGCCGTCACCTCGTACAGCTACTTCGCCAACGGCGACGTCGCCCGCGTGACCCAGCCCTCGGGCCTCGTGACGCACTACACGTACGACGCGCTGGGCCGGAAGACGACCGAGAAGCAGGTCTCCGACACCTTCCCGAACGGCATCACCACCACCTACACGCACGACGCGATGTCACGGGTCACCTCCGAGGCCGGCCCGGGCGTGAAGAACGAGATCACCGGCGTCACCCACACCGCCGTGCTGACCCGGACCTTCGACGCCGACGGCAACCTCCTCACCGAGTCCACCGAGGACACCACCGGAGGGGACCCGAAGGCGACGACCACGTACCACTACGACTCCCACGGCCTGGCCGACACCGTCACCGACGCCCTGGGCAACGTCACCTCGTACCAGTACGACGCCGCCGGACGCGTCACGCGCACGACCGACGCGCTCGGCAACGCGACGACCCAGTCGTACACCCCGACGGGCCGCGCCGCGGAAACCGTCCTGAAGGACTGGACCGGCGACCCGTCGGGCCAGACCCGCGACCTGGTCCTCCAGTCCAACGCCTACGACCCGGCCGGCCGCCTGGCCTCCACCACCGACGCCATGGGCGCCACCACCAGCTACACCTACTTCGACGACGGCCTGCCGGCCACGACCACGGCGAAGCAGGTCACCCAGGCCGACGGCACCCGCCACGACATCGTCCTCGAGACGAACACGTACGACGGCGCCGGCAACCTCACCAAGCAGGTCACCGGGGACGGCACCCGCACCCAGACCTACGCCGTCGACGCCACCAGCCGCGTCACCCAGACCGTCTTCGATCCGAGCGGCCTCAACCGCGCCACGGAGTACACGTACGACGACGACAACCGCGTCACCGAGCAGCGGCAGAAGGCCGCCGGCACCCTCCTGCGCACCCAGCAGGCCACCTATGACAAGACCGGCAACGTCCTGACCTCCACGCTCGTCGACGGCACGACCCCGCGCACCACCAAGAACACCTACGACGACCGCGGCCTGCTCCTGACCACCGTCACCCCGCGGGGCAACGTCACGGGGGCGAGCGCCACGGCCTTCACGACGGCCTTCCGCTACGACGAACTCGGCCGCCTCGTCACCCGCACCGCCCCGACCGTCACGGTCGAGACCAGCGGGACCGCACCGGCCTCCGTCAAGCCGGCCGTCACCAACGGCTACGACACCTACGGCGCCACGACCGAGGTCCGTGACGAGAACGGCAACACCACCCGCACCCAGGTCGACAGGCTCGGCCGGCCCCTCACCGTCACCCTGCCCGCCTACACACCCCCGGGTGCGACGACGCCGATCAGCGCCGTCCAGACCACGACGTACGACGTCCTGGGCCGCGTCGCCTCCACGACCGACCCCCTCAACCGCACCACCTCGTACGCCTACGACCAGCTCGGTCAGCTGAAGGAGCGGACCGACCCGGTCGCCGACGCGGCCGCGGCACAGCTGGGCGGCAACCAGCTGAACACCAACACCGCGCTCAACGGCGGCGGAATATCCCGCTGGACCTGGACCCCGACCGGACTCCAGCTCTCCGCGACCACCCCGACCGGTGCCCGCAGCGAGGCGACGTACGACGAACTCGGCCGCCAGCTCACGGCGACCACCGTCGAGCGCCACCCCACGCAGCAGAACCTCACCTCGCGCTTCGCCTGGGACGACGCGGGCAACCAGACCGGCTCCACCACGCCCGCCGGCCTGACCACGACCGCCACGTACAACAAGGCCGGCCAGGTCCTGAAGGTCACCGCCCCGGGCAGCTCCGTCACGCAGGTGAGCTACGACGGCCTGGGCCGCCGTACGCAGGCCATCGACCCCACCAACCGCAAGACGGTCTTCACCTACGACGCCGCGGACAACGTCATCGAGACCGCGGACTACGGCACCGGCTCGACCGTCCTGCGCTCGGCCAAGACGCAGTACGACGTCGAAGGCAACCCCACCTCCGTCACCCCGCCCGCGGGCGGCCCCACCACCTACACCTACGACGCCCTGGGACGGATCACCCAGCAGACCGAGAAGACCTCGGACACGGCCTCCATCACCGCCTCGTACGGATACGACGCTGCGGGACACCGCACGCGCCTGACCGACGGCCGCGGCAAGGCCACCTACTACACGTTCAACAGCTGGGGTCTTCCCGAGTCGACCATCGAGCCGGCCACCACGCAGCACTGGAACCCGGACGTCCGCACCTGGACCGTCGTCTACGACGCGGCAGGCCAGGCCGTGACCGAGCTCCTGCCCGGTGGCGTCAAGCGCCAGCGCACCTACGACGGCCTGGGCCGCCTCACCGGTGAGACCGGATCCGGCACCGCGGTCGCCACGCGACCCCGCACCCTGGCCTACGACCTGGACGGCCGCCTCACCGGAGTCGCCGGCGACGGCGTCCTGGCCGGCAACACCTACACCTACAACGACCGCGGTCAGCTACTCGGCAGCGACGGCCCCGGCGGCCGCTCGCAGTACGCGTACGACGCCGACGGCAACATGACCACCCGCACCGACGCGGCCGGCACCACGGCCTTCACCTACGACACGGCGGGACGCCTCGACACCACGACCGACCCGCTGACCGGCACCCAGCTGCAGACCGACTACGACGCGGCGGGCCGCCCGACCGTGGAGCAGTACGCCCGCCCCGCCACCGGCGGCACCTACACCATCGGCGCGAAGCGCAGCTACACGTACGACAGCCTCGGCCGCCTGGCCAAGGACTCCGTCACCCGCACCGCCACCGGCACCGAGGTCGAGGGCATGGCCTACGACTACGACCTCGCCGACCGGCTCACGAAGAAGACCACCACCGGCACCGCCGGGGCGGCCGTCAACACCTACGGCTACGACCTGGCCGGCCGCATGACGACCTGGACCAACGGCTCCACGACCACCCCCTACGAGTGGGACGAGGCCGGGAACCTGACCCGCCAGGGCACCACGACCGGCACCTACGACTTCCGCAACCGGCTGGAGACCTGGGGCACGGAGACCTTCGCCTACAGCGCCCGGGGCACCGAGAAGACGATCACCGAGGCCGACGGCGACAAGCGCCAGATCAACTCCGACGCCTTCGAACGCACCGTCACCAACGGCACCAGCACCTTCACCTACGACTCGCTCGACCGCGTCATGACCCACAACGGCAGCGCCTTCACCTACGACGGCGGCTCCAACAACCTGGTCACCGACGCGACCACGTCCTACACCCGCACCCCCGAAGGGGGCCTCCTCGCCAGCGCCACCACCGCCACCCCCGGCTCGGCCCGCCTGGCGGTGACCGACCAGCACACCGACCTGACGGCCAGCCTCACCGCCGACGGCACCACGCTCTCCGCCTCCCGGGCCTACGACCCCTTCGGCAAGACGACCGCCACCAGCGGCACCAACCCCTCGCTCGGCTACCAGTCCGGCTGGACCGACGCCTCAACGGGCGAGGTCAACATGGCCTCCCGTTGGTACCAGCCCGGAATCGGCAGCTTCACCTCCCGCGACACCTGGCAGCTCGACCCGACGGGCTCGTCCCTCAACGCCAACCGCTACGCCTACGGCGCCGGCTCCCCCCTCAACGGAACCGACCCGACCGGCCACTACCTCGACTCCGGCAACGGCGGACGTACCCTTGCGCCCTCCAGGCCCGTGAACATCACCTGGCGGCCCGTCACTCCCCCGCCGGCTCCGGGCTGGCGCGTCCCTGGGTGGGTCGGCCCCAGCCTGAGATTCGGCGGTCGACTGCTCGGCGGTGTCCTCGGCACCGTCGCTGGAATCGTCATCAATGCCACGCCTGTTGGCGGAGTGTGGTGCAGCCGTATAGGCAACGCGCTTTGCCACGCCATCCATACGACCCGACCCGACTCCGCACGCAACCTCTTCTGCGATACGCACGGCTGGGCCGCACAATGCGGCGGCGGGTACCGCCCCTGGCCTAGCGCCGGTCCGGGATCTGGCCCGAGCCCGAGCGGCCATGGCGGGGGCGGCGGCGGTAACGAGGGAGGCGGCGGAGGCGGCCCCATAGCCCCGCCCGCACCCCCCATCGACCAGAACCCCAACAACGGCCCGAACCCGGCACCCGCCCCGACCCGCCCGGTCCCCAAGCCCGACTGGGACCCGAGGCGCGGCGTCTGGGATCCCACCAAGGGCTGGGACATGATCGTCGGATCTCTGAGCATCCTGAACATGGTTACGGGGAACTCCAACGGCTACACCCCGAACCAGTTGCCCAGCCCATACAGCGCACCTGGCTCCAACCCCGGTTCGGGCACTGGGCCGGACGATTCAGGCGACTGCCGTGTCAACGGGCAGGGATGGAAGGACTACGGCAATGTGGACGCCTCGAATGGAAATCGTGCAACGGGTATCACGGCGTGTCTTGACAAGCGGGAGATCATAGGCGGAACGGCAGCCGACCCGAGCAGGACGAAGGGCTACCAATGGGCCCAAGGATTCGTCGAAGCGTTCGGGTTTAACCCGACGAGGACAATCAATGCCTGTCACCTGCTCGCCAACACATTGGGAGGTTCCGGCACGAAGCCGGAAAACCTTTCGGCGTGCGCTCGACCGGCAAATTACTACACCCGAGACGTGCACCGGATCGAAGAGAACATGCGTCACTATGAGAAGCTTGTGAAGAGCGAAGTTCAGGCGAATAACGTCGTTAAGTATTCGGTAACGCCGATGTATTCAGGCCCTAGGACCGTCCCATACGAGTACGCTATCGACGCGACCGTTTGGCGTAACGGGGTTCAGTCCAAGCTGATTTATAATGCCACTGTTGTCAATGAGTTGATGCCGGGCGGCTTGTATAATCTGGGCAGGCAGTCGGTAAACGGCCATCCGGTGCCCTTCGGGAACATGAAATAGGGAAGTTCGAGGGATGTCGATCAACGATTTGCTCAATGTCATGCCTCCCCACGTTGGTGCCGGCGTCAGTGTCGACTGGCACACCCTTGAGCGTGCGTGGGGAACCGGGTTCCCCGCGGACTACAAGGCCTTCATAGAGCACTACGGCCCAGGAGCCATCGAGAACTTCCTCGCGGTCTTCGTGCCCACCCTCGACGAGGTGGGCCGGCCAGCGGGGGAGATGGCTGAGGAATCGTGGGTCGCCCGCGATGAATGGGAGTCGGAGGGGCTGGCGGGCGTCGATGCTGATCCCGATCAGCTACTCGCCTGGGCAACGGACGGAACTGCTGACCTGCTCTGCTGGTTGAGGACGGACGGCAGTCCGGACGACTGGCCCGTGCTTGTCTACGAGCGGGGCCGAGACACTTGGCAGCTCTATCACTGCGGCATGGTGGAATTCCTCATCCGGATCTTCCGAGCTGAGCTCCCACGGCACCCGCTCTCCGGCACCCCTTTGTGGGCGGTCGAACGTCCAAGGTTCTTGACAGGCCCAGAGCAGCGCCGCATTAGAGCCACAGGGCAGGACCCCTGGGAGTGAGGACGACCAACCTGACGGCGCTATCAGCGGGGCCGTCCGCCGTGGTTGGCATCGGCCTCACGTACACAACGGCACGGATCTGCAGGACTGCCTCTACATCTCCGCTCACCCCAACGAGAGCTCGGTGATGCGGTGGCGGGTCCAGCGGGAGGCCAGGGCGTTCTCGCCCTGGATCTCTGTGATGGCTGCCAGCAGGGCTTCCGCGGCGGCTCGCGCCTGGGCGGCGGGCATGTGGCGCCACAGGCTGTAGGCGCGGCGGACGGCCTGGTCGGTGTCCTCCGCGTGGGGGCCGTGGAGCCGGGAGCGCAGGCGGGCCGTGTTCAGGTACCAGGCCAGGGCTGTGTCCGGGTGGCCAGCCAGGTCGGTGAGGTAGCCCCGGACCTCGCGGACCTGGATGGTGTCCAGGTGCAGTTCGCCGTGCGCCGCCGTGCTGGCGGTGTCGAGTTCCTCGGCGAGGAGTAGGGCCTTTTCGGGTTCGCCCGCGGTGGCAGCCTCGTGGATCCGGGCGAGGCGTCCGGGTACGTCGAGCGACGCGACCTGTGCGGTGTCCTCGGGCGTGTGGGTGGGGGCACCAGTCCAGAATTCGGGGGTCACGGTGCCCCATGGGCGGTACAGAGGGTCCTGGTCCACCGGGGTCTCCTCCGGGGTGCTCGTCGCGGTCACCAGTTCACCACCCGTCGGACGCCGACCACCTTGGTCTGGTAGTTCGTCGAGTGCCGCCAGCTGCTGTACTTCACCACGCGCGTGCGGACGCCGGTGCGCGGGGCTTCGATGATCCAGCCTTCCGGCTCGGCGGCCGTGGCGCCGATGAACATGCCGACGTGTCCGGGGGGCTGACTCGTTGCCGTCGCTGCCGGGGTTGAAGACCAGGTCGCCGGGCTTGACCTTGTCGAACGGCACCGCGTGCGGGAGCTTGATCTGCAGGAAGGTGGTGCGGGGGATGTCGATTCCGGCGGCGCGGTAGGCGTTCTGCATGAGCGAGCTGCAGTCGCACCAGTGGGCGGGGTTGGTCCCGTGTGCCCTGGTGCAGTCGCCGCCCAGTCTGTACCAGCCGCCCTTCTGGGCAAGGGCCCACGCGACGGCTGTGCGGACCTGCGGCGGAGTGCCGGCCGGGAGGGTGTAGCCCTCGGGGAGATCGACGGCTCCGCCTTCGGCGGGCGCGGTGTAGATGACGGAGCGTTCGAGGATCTTCTGTACGTAGTCGTACGTTTCCCCGCCCGCGAAGGAGCGCGGCGGCACGCCCTTGAACTGGTCGGCCCTGCCCCATCCGGCGTTGTAGCCGGCCAGGGCCAGTTCGATGGGGGAGCCGTCGTACTGCGGGTGCGACTTCCCGCTCTTGAGGAGCTTGCACATCATTCCGCCCTGGGCGGGGATGGCGTCGGCCGGGTTCATGACGTCCTTGACCCCGTCTCCGTCACCGTCGACGCCGGCCGCTTCCCAGGTGGACGGTATGAACTGCGCGATGCCGTAGGCGATCGGACGCCCGGCCGGGTCGCGGGAAACGGCCCCGGGGTCGAAGTTGGACTCGGCCCAGAGCTGGGCGGCGAGGATCGAAGGTTGCAGCCCTTCCGGGCAGGCGGCCGCGGCCTTGAGGATGAGCGGTGCGTACTCGGCGGGGACTCCGTTCGGTCCCCCTATCCGGAGCGTGCTGCCGGTCGGCCACGAGCCGCTGCCGCCGTCGTCGCGGTCCTGGGCGAGCGTGGCCACCAGCATCACCACGCCCAGCCCTAACGCGGTCGGCGTGGCGACGGCCCCCGCCGCGACCGCCGTGATCCAGCGCTTCGCCTGCACTCCAGCCCCCCGCCGTGCCCCGTCGGACATCCGGGGCAGTTCCTTGGCGATCAGTCGACTTTGCTCTACCAAACCACTCAGTTCGGCCACGCTGGCCAGAAGTGAATGTGCTCACCTCTGGCTTGCGGTCCGTGACACTACGCCATCACTGCTCATCGGCGCTGCTGTTGATTATCTGCTCATATGCGCCCGGGTCGTGCGTGTAAGGCGCCTCTGCGTTTGATGTGGCACCATTCTTGCGCATAGGATTCACGTAAGCAAAGCTTTGCTGTGCTTGGGGGTTCGATGGGAAGCGGTCCGGCTTACTGGCTCCGCTGCAGCGCGACGCGCGGCTGATGGTGCCCGTCCTCGCGGCGACCGGCGGCGCGGGCGGGTCCACCGTGTCGTACCTGCTGGCCGCCGAACTGGCGCACGCGGCCGACACGGTGGTGCTCGACCCGGGCCCCGTCTCGCGTCGCCCTGGCCGGGTTGGGCCGGCGAGCAGGGCGGGGGCTGAGTGCCCTGCCGCCGGCCCAGCCGTTGTCCAGGGGCGCGGTCCGGGCCGCGTGCGCGGTCATGGGCGGACCCGTGCCCTGGCAGGCGCTCACCGACCTGCGGGAGTGGACGGCCCAGCCCCTCGACCTGCCTTCGGATCCGGCCGCCTGGCACCAGCTGGCTGCGGTCGGGGGCTGGCAGGCCGTCGTCGTGGACAGTGTCTT
This sequence comes from Streptomyces sp. NPDC101132, assembly GCF_044759225.1. Lineage (NCBI taxonomy): Bacteria > Bacillati > Actinomycetota > Actinomycetes > Kitasatosporales > Streptomycetaceae > Streptomyces > Streptomyces sp. NPDC101132. The sequence continues at coordinate 480,283 of NZ_JBIVYX010000001.1, read as the reverse complement.
CCCCCTGGCCCAGGACCTTCTGACGGCCCGTTGCACCGGTACGACCGGCCGCGCGCGTGGCTGGTTCGAGGTGCCGTACGCGGTGCCGGTGCTGTGCGCGGCCGCGTCGGCCGAGGGGGTGCAGGCGCTGCAGCAGGCGGTCATGGCGATGTCCGCTGAAGGGCTGGCACTGCACCGTGCCGTCGCCGTCCTCGTCGCCACGAGCGAGGGACGGCGGCCCGCCGTCGTACGGGCGGCGGCCACGATGCTCTCCGGCCGGACGGCCGCCGTCGTACACCTGCCCTGCGACAGCGGGGTCCGCGGCAGTGGCCTGCGGGCCGGCCGCGTCCAGCCCCGTACCCAACAGGCCGCCGCGCAGCTCGCGGCCGCCGTGCTCTCCACCGCTCATGACGCGTGGGGCGACCCACTGCCGGCTGCGGCGCAGCCCGTACCGCTCGCGGCGTCGTCCGTACCCCTTCCGTTCCCTGCCTGAGAGGTGTCCGATACGTATCTCCGACGTCGTGCTGGCCGACCCCGTGCCGAAGTTCACGCCGTCCGTGCCGTCCCAGCTGAACAACACGGTGACCAGCATCCTCGGATGGGCCGCCGGGCTGGGGCTTGCCATGGCCGTGCTCGGCGGGCTCCTGTCCTGGGCCGCCATCGCCGTCGGGCAGAACTCGCAGAACGCGCAGTGGGCCGCGCGCGGGAAGACCGGTGTGCTGTTCTCGCTGATCGGGGCGGGCGGGATCGGGGCGACGTAGGCGCTGATCCTGATGGCCTACAACCTGACCGCGGGCAAGTCGTGAGCCGTCAGGCGCAGCAGGCCCGGCCGGCGCGGATGACGCTCGCGGGACTGGGGCTGCTGGCTGCGGCGCTCCTCGCCGGCGGCGGGTACGCGGCCGCGACGCTCTTCGACGAGGAGGACGGCGGCGGCCGGCCTGCCGTCGACGCCAAACCGTCCGCGAGTGCCCCGCGCACGGCCGCGCCCGGGAAAACGCCGATGACGCCGGCTCGGGCCAAGAAGATCACGCTGGACCCGCCGAAGGACCACAAGGACGGCGTGGCGGTGGGGTTCGAGCACACGCCGAGGGGGGCGATCAGCGCGGCGGTGTACTGGTGGGAGGAGTACGCCTGGCTGGACGACCAGAAGGCCCGCCAGCAGCTGAACGCGGTGGTCTCCCCGGACGCCACCGGCTACGTCGACGAGCAGGTCTCGGAGATCCGCGCCTTCCGCGAGCGCCTCGGGCTGCCGCCTTCCGGCGGCACGTCCCGGTGCAGGCCACGGCGGAGGGCGCCACGAGTGCCGTCCCGGCCCGGCTGGCCGAGGACAGCGAGCGGCTGTCGCGGGCCGCGTACGGCGCCCTGCACGACCGGGACGAGCAGCGGCTGAGCGGCGCGTACATCAAGCAGCTCTCGCACTGGACGTCCATCGCCCGGATCCTGGCCGGCAGGACACTGCTGCACGTGGCGTCCGAGCTGCCGGACGGGCGGGCCGCGGACGGCATGCCGGCGACGGCCCAGGCCTTACGGAGCTCGGCGATGGCGTGTGTACCGCCTGCCGGCCGCGGGGTGGCAGCTGGCCGCCGCGGCACCCTGGTCGATCAGGCGGGCGCAGGTGGGCCTGGTGTCCCAGGTCCCCGAGCACCGCCCGCCCGGCCTCGACCCCGCCCAGCGGTTCCATCCCGTCCAGCACCGGGAGCTGGAAGCCCTGACGAACGCGTACGCGGCGGTGATGACCGCCGAACAGGCCGCCGCGGGCGCCCTGCTGGACACCGCGCGGCGGGCCGGCACCCCAGCGCTTGCCGGGCTTGTGCCGGGGCCCCGTACGCCACCGGATGGTCGATCCCGGGTCCCGCGGGCGATGCTGGACCGCCGGCCAGGGCATGGCAGACTCGGGCCGTACTCCACGCGACCTCGGAGTAGCGGCGGCTCAGGTAGTCGAACGCGAACTGGTGCCGCAGCAGATACGCGTACGGGGTGAGCGGCGCCCGGTCCGGCCCCAGGTGGCTGCCGATGGTGTCCCGTACCGCGGCGACGGCCACTGCGGCGTCCCGTACCAGGTCCCCGGCGGGGCCGGCGTCCTCCGCGGCGGGGGTCCGCAGGTGGGACAGCGCGGTGCCGAGCGAAGCGCGGGCCTGGCCCAGCAGGTGCTCCATGCTCTGCTCCGGCCAGGTCAGGGGTCGCTCTTCCGAGGTCGGGACAGGCGTGTACGCGCGCGGCCCCAGCCCCTTCTGTACGCGCTCCAATAAGGAGTCGACCTCGCCGAGGCAGGCCACCCGTTCCGCGGGGTCCATCGAGGCGAGCGGAATCTCGGGCACGCGCTGAAGGTGCGCGACCGCGGTGTCGAACAGCTCCCCGAGCGTGGTCACGACGCCTCCCGGACCGCCGCCAGCGCGGCCGCGGCACCGGACGCCAGCGATGCCGCCTCCCCGAGCACCTGCGCGGCTCCTTCGCCCACGGAGTCCGCGGTGGCTGCCAGCCGTACGAGTGCCTGCTCGACGTGCGCCAGGAGCCGCACGTACGGATCGAGCCCGCCGGCACCGGGTCCCGGCGACGGAACCGGCACGGGACCGCCGGTCGTGGGTAGCGGCATCAGGTCCCGCCCGGCCGCGCACTTCTGGGCGGCGACGAGCGCCTGGAGCTCGTCGCTCCCCTCCTCGAAGGCGACGGCGTCGGAGACACCGCCGCACACCTGGAACACCTCCCAGGCCGCCGCCAGCACGACGGCGGCATCCTCCGAATCCAGCTGGGCACCCAGGTCCACCAGAACGGACACGGCACTCACCATCCCTTCCGCAATACCGGCATCCAGCGATCGTCCCACCGACAGTCGCGTGGTCGCGCCAGGGTGTGGAGGAGGTGGCTCATGTGGACAACCTCGCTTCGTTCATCAGCCTTTTGGCCATTCGCAGGCTTCCGTTGAACCGAGACGAGGGGTTTCGGCCAGGCATCGCCCGAAAACGAACTGAGCAAGATCATTACTGGTGGGTAGTGTCGATGCGGGTGTTTCGTCCGGTCCGTCACCGCGTTCCTGTCGCCCCCACGGGGGAGATTCCGGCACTGACGCCATGGACCGTCGCAGCGTGGCGCCCAGCGCCCTCGCAGACGGCGCCCCCGAGGGCGGGCCATCCGAGGCCTCCGTCCGCGCGGCGGGAATCCAGACGACCGACGCGCAGCGCGTCGACGCCGCGGCTGTAGTCCGTCTCGACCCGACCGCCGACGTACTCCTTCTCAGCGATCACGACTTCATCCACGCGCTGTGGCAGAAGGCCAATGACTCCGGCGAGAAGCTGGAGGCGGTCCGGGTTGCGGCCGAGCAGGCGCTGGCCAGCACCGCTGCCGGGGACCATGTGCGGTTCATCGTGACCGGAATCCACGAGGCGTACAAGCTCGACCAGGAGCGCGAGCGAGGCAAGGCGGAGGCAGAGCGCGCAGCCCGGCTGGCCAAGTCCCAGGTCCTGCTCACGATCGGCATCCCCAGCCCCCCGGAGCTGCTTGCCCTCAGCGACGACAACTTCATCCGGGCTGTCGCCAGGCACGAGGCATCCGGCCCTGAGGTGCGGGCCGCGGCGCTGAAGGCACTGCTCGGCGAAGCGGCGGACTGGCGGGAGTTCATCGTCAACGGTGCTCGGGAGGCCCACAAGCGGGATGTGGCCAACGAGCTGAAGGAGCTCGAGGAGCAGAACCGCAAGGAGGCAGAGCGGCGCAAGGAGATCGAGCGTCGCAAGAGCGCCGCGGCCCTGTTCCGCATCGAACCCGGCAAGGCCATGCTCGCGCTGAGCGACGACAACTTCATCCGTGAGCTGCTGCGCCAGGCCCCCGCTGATCTGCGCGGTAGTGAGCTCTTCGCCGCGGGACAGCGGGCGGCACTCAGCACCGATCCGGCGGACTGGAAGGAGTACATCCACACCGGCGCCGACGCGGCCTACAAGCGCGATGACGAGATCCGGCGCAAGAAGATCGCGGAGGGAAATCGCAGGCTGGCCGTTCAGATCCAGGCCGCTGCGGAACGCGGCGGCGTCAACCCGAACCTGGTGGCCGCGGCCAAGAAGGCCCTCGCCGCCGGCGACGACGATGTGGCGCGGTTCTTGAAGCCGGAGGCGCAGTACCGGCTCAAGCGCCAGTCCTTGATGGCGGGGGACGTCAGCCAGCACGCGCGTCAGTCCGGGGAGGGGCGAGGCAGGGTCCTCATGAGCAGCGGCCTCGCGGACCACAGCGCGTCGGCCGACCGCCAGAACGCCACCTGGGTCATCGTGCCGTCACTTGCGGGTGAGCCTGGTTGCTACTCCTTCGAGTCGGTGCGCAACCCCGGCTACTACCTCAGGAGCGGCAAGGCCGAGGAGGGCAGCGCACTTCGGGTGGAGACGGCCGCCGACGATCGGAGTGCCGCGTTTCGGAACAGTGCCTCCTGGTGCCTGCGCAAGCCTCTTGAGGGAGGGGGCGTGTCCTTCACACAGCAGAGCGAGATGGGGCCGATGTGGCTCGCGCCTGGATGGGGGTACGTTTTCGCCCGCCCCAACTTCGCGGTCACCGGGCCCATCGGCACCGGGGGCACGCCCGAATTCGGCCGCCGGGCAGCCTGGCGGATCTCCGCACCGCTGGCTCCCTGATCAATGGGGAAGACAGGCAAGGGAAGCACGTCGGCCGACCGCGGCATGAGGCATCAGCGGTGGGTCGCATCCGCGGTGGCCATCGGTGTACTGGCTGTCGGCGGGGTCCTCGTCGACGCGGCTCCGGTCCGGGCGAGCACCGTGGCGGTTGACGATCCGGCGGCGCTGACAGCGGCCACCGCGGCCGATGCAGCGCGGAAGCATGTGCTGAAGATCGCGAAGTCCGGGTTGCCCGCGGAGATGCGTACTTCGGCGTGGAACGCCTTGCGCAGTACGCGTGGCGATGCGGCGATCGCGGATTGGCTGGCACCTGGAGGTGGCCATGATGTCGCGAGGAAGCGCCTGAGCGATACACGGTCGCGCAACCGCGAATTCTGCGAGCGGGTCGTAGGTACGCACCCCGTGGGGTTCTCCCCGGAGGTGCGGTCGGCCGCGGAGCGGGCGCTGAGGGGATCGGATGCCGACCGTGCCGCATTCGTGAAGACCGGCTACGCAGCAGCCCAGCAGCGGGACCGCACCGGGCGATCGGCCGAGACGGAGCACCGGCTCCTGATCGCCGACCGGCACCGTGCCTTCGTCCGGGGGATCGCGATGGGTGATCCGGGTGAGCAGGTCCGGGTGGCGGCGCAGTGGGCGCTGCGTGCCGGTTCCACGGACGAGGACGTGGCGGAGTTCTTCGGCTATGGCTGGGCCTCCGGTGCGGCATTGGACATTGAGGCGTTTCGGCTTCGGGTGACCGGTGCCGAGGTACGTCGTCGCCATGAGCTGTCGATGCTGATCGCGAGGGTGGCGACGGCCGAGGCAGCCCTGAGGTCGTCGCCCGGCGCAGCGCAGTTGCGCGCCGAGGCCGAGGGGGCTTGGCAGGCTGTGGCCGATCACGCGGACGGCGCCCGTAAGGCCTGGATCGCCGAGCAGGCCACGGCCACGGCCCAGGCCGAGGCTTGGCGAAGCACGGGCCGGGTGTCCAAGGAGAGCGCGGACGAGGTGTGGCAGCACATCAGCGCTCCGGCCCAATCACGTAGCGGCGACTGGTCGACGGAGCAGGCGGAGGCCGGCGAGGCGGCCGGCTTCTGGAAGGTGATGGCCGACGAGGCCCGGGACAACGAGAGCCGGGTCACGGGCTGACGCCACGCGACCGGCGGCCAACGGCCCGACGGTTCGGTTGCACCGGCTCGGGCGAACGTCCGGGGGCCCAATCGTTCCCCCTGTCCGTCCCGCGCGGGCAGGGGATTCCATTTCTTCCAGTGAGGGGGATTCTTCTGTGTTGGGTGGATTCCGGCCATCGGCCGGACGGCGACATGCGAGGGGCCACGTGCCCGGCGCTGTGCGCAAGGCGGTGTCGGCCGCGCTGGCCGTGATGCTGCTGGGAGGTATGACGGCGCAAGCCGCGGCTGAGGAGCGTACCGGCTCGAAGGCGGACGTCACGCGCCTGCTGGCCGCCCTGCGGAACCAGCCACCGCCTCCGCCCCTCCCGCCGCGTTCCGCGCTCGATGACATCAGCGCGCAACGCGACCGACAGCTGGTCGAGGACTTCGCCGAGTTAGACGAGGAGGAGGAAGTCCGTCAGGCCGCGAGGAAGGCTCTGGACAGTACGGATCCGAACGCGATCCGGGACTTCCTGGAGCGGGGCGAGGCCGAGGCACGTCAGAGGGCCAAGGACAAGCGCGACGCGGCCGACGTCGAGAACCTGCAGAAGATCCAGGCCCTGCGGGGCACGGGAGGCCCGTACTTCAACTCGGAAGTCGAAAGGGTCCTCAAGGGCTCCGCACGGGATCGTGTCGACTTCCTGGCGTTCGGCGCCGAGATCGCCAGACAGTGGGACAGGGCGACGGAGCAGAACGACAAGGAACGCGCGGCAGAGAACCGCACGCGGGTCGAGATGCTCGTCGCCATCGGCGGCCCCGAGGTCAAGCGCGCCGCTCAGGCGGCCCTGGCCACGGGCGACGACAAGGTGATCGCGGAGTTCCTGGCGAACGGCTACCTGGTCGCGGCGCGCAAGGACGCCGACGACCGGGAGGCGCAGGAGAAGGCGCAGAAGGAAGCTCTCGAGGCAGCGGAGAAGCTGCGCAAGCTGGCGGAGGACACCGCCCGCGCGGCCGAGGCGCGTACGAAGCTGATCGCTGCTCATGGCAGGGCGGTGAAAGCGCTCAAGACAACGGCGAACGCGATGAGCTCGGCGGCCGGCCAGTCACGTGAAGCCGATCGGATGCTCGACGCCGACCGTGCCGGCAAGCGCGTCTCGGACTACGGGCCGGTCAAGGCCGAGGTCGCCCGGCAGGTCGACATCGCGCAGACGGCCGCGAAGCAGGCACAGGTGGCGGCACTGCAGGCCAAGGTGCAGGCGGACATCCTGATCGAGACCGGATTGACGTACGGAGTCCAGTGGGCCCAGGTCGCATCCGGCATCTCGGCCGCGGCGGACGCGGCGGCCAAGGCGGCGGCGACAGCTGAGCACGCGGTGGACGCAACAGCCGCCGACGCAGCCGGTCTCAACGCCAAGAACCAAGCCGAGCTCCACGCTCAGCGGGCCGCCAAATGGCGGGCCAACGCCGAGGAGCACGCCAAGGCTGCGGCCCGTCTCGCCGAGGCGGCCGCCAGGCAGGCGAAGATCGCCAAGGAGGCGGCGGCCAAGTCACGCCAGGCCCGCACCGACGCCGAACAGGCCGAAGTGCAGGCATGGGCGCACGCGAAGAAGACCCGCGACGCACGAGTCGAGGCACAGCGCCAGGCGAAGGTCGCATCCGACCAGCGGGCGATCGCCCAGCGAGAGCGCGAGCTGGCGGAGGCCTCGCGGGTACGCGCCGAACAGGAGCGGGACCGTGCCGCGCAGGCCCGGGTGCGTGCGGAAGCGGAGCAGCGTACGGCTGCGGCCAAGCGCGCGGACGCGCAGGCGGCGGCGGCCTTGGCCGCACAAAAGCGCGCCACGGCCCAGGCCCAGGAGACCATTGCCGCGGGCGCCGACGACAAGGCGGCCCTCGCCGAGACGAACGCGCGCAACGCCCGTAACAAGGCGTTCGAGATGGAGCGGCTGCACCGTGCTGAGGAGGCGCGCGCCAACGCGACCGAGGCGCTGGCCGCCAAGGCCGAGGGCACCGAACAGGCCGGGGCCGCCCGCACCGCGGCGGCCGAGGCCCGGGCCGCGGCCAACGCAGCCAAGAGCGCCGCTGGCCAGGCGCGCGATGCCGCTGACGCGGCATCGGGTGCGGCGGTGCGTTCCCGCCAGGCCGCGATCGAGGCCGCCGGCGCTGCGGCGCGAGCCCGCGCCGCAGCCGGTCAGGCCACGGCACACGCCGCGCGAGCCGACGCCGCAGCCAACAAGGCCGAAGCCGCTGCATTCACGGCGAACGCCGCGGCCAACAAGGCCGAAGCCCAGGCTGCGGCCACCCGCGCCGCGACGCAGCGGGCGAACGCCCAGGCGGCTGAGGCCACCGCGCAGGAAGCGCGCGCGGGCACCGCCGCCCACGAAGCGTCCCGAGTGGCCGGGCTGTCCGCGATCCAGGCCAACCAGGTTCTCCAGGCGGCCAACCGCACCAGGGAGGAGGCCGACGGAGCCACCCGTGAAGCGGCCATGGCCCGCGTCCAGGCCACCGTCGCGCTCCAGGCCGCCACGTCGGCGCGTACCAGCGCCGCCGGCATCGCGGACCCGGCCAATTCCGCGATCCTCCTCGTCGCGCCCTTCACCGCCACGGACGTGGACGCCGACTTCGCCGCCGAGGTGGCACAGGCAGCTCTGGCCATGGGCCAGGAGGAGGTCACCAAGGCCGAGGCCAGGGCAACCGAGGCAGTCAAGGCTGCCGAAGCGGCGGAAGCCGCCGCAGCACGCGCCAACGCCCAGCTGGCCCCTGCCTTCAAGGCGTCGGCAGCGGCGGCCCGCTCCTCCGCGGACGCCGCACGCTCCGCGGTGGCCGCGATGAAGTCCGCCGCGCAGGCTGCCGAGGACGGAGCCAAGGCCCGTGCGGCAGCCTCCCGAGCCGGCAAGGCCGACGCCCAGGCCCGGGCAGACGTGAAGCTGGCCAACCAGGCCGCCACGCAGGCCTTCGCGGACGCAGCGGCGGCCCGCACCGCGGCCACCCAGGCCGAGGCCGAAGCAGAGCGCGCCCGCGCCGCCGCCACGGACGCGGACAACCAGGCCACGGCCGCCAACAGCGCGGCCACCCTCGCGGAGAAGGAAGCGAGCACCGCCCAGACCGCGGCCGCCAAGGCAGAGAAGGAGGCGGTCGACGCCGCCAAGCTGGCCGCGTCCGCGGAGGCGCGGGCCACATCAGCCGAGACCGCGGCCAAGAACGCCGGCGCGTACGCCAAGGAAGCCGGTGAAGCGGCCAAGAAAGCGGAGGAATATCAGCGCGAAGCGCAACGCAAGGCGCGTCAGGAGGCCGCCAAGACCAAGGAGAAGAGCGACGGGTCACTGCTCGACCTGGAAGACGGCGAGCGTGAGGCACTCGAAGCTGCAGGTATCACCGTCGAGCAGTACGAGGCAGCACGCCAGCTCGCAGAGATGGGCCTCCTCGACTACCTGACGGAGAACGGCGCCGAGATCCTCATCGAACTCGCAGCCGAGGACATTCAGGAGTGCTGGGACGACCCCGACATCCCGACGTGCGTGTGGGCGATCGTCTCGAACCTGCCGTGGGCCAAGGCCGCCAAGCTGGTCAGCAAGCTCCCCAGGATCGGCAAGGTCATCTGGGGCATCGGCGAGTTCCTCGACAGGTCAGCCACCGCGAAGAAGCTGGTCGACAAGAGCGACGAGATCCTCGAGAAGGCGTGGAAGAAGCTCCCGGCATGCGTGACTGACAAGAAGAAGAGCCGCTCCGCGTCACGTGGTGCGGCATTCTTCGCGTACGGCCCGAACCGCTCGTTCGTGCCGATGGCCGATGGAGGCAATGACCCAGGCGGTCTGGGCCTCAAGCGCGAGGAGTACATAGCCAAGCTGATCGGCGGGACGTTGGCCAAGGACGAGAAGGGGCAGGACATCAAGATCGAAATGCCCAACGTCGGCTCCAGCGGCCTCGATGTCATCGGGCCGAACGGTGAGTACGTGTTCGTCGGCGGCGGAGCAAAAGCCAAGAACCCGTCCAAGTTCGGAACCGCACTTAAGATCAACAAATATGCCGCCGACCAGGCTGGCGTGAAGGCGATCTACTACCTTGCCGACAACACGCCGGAATCCGCGATCAAGCAGGCCAAGAAGGTCTTTGGAGAAGACAATGTGCACATCTTCACGCTGCCGAGTTGCTAGCCATGGCTGACGGATTTATTCGCTGGTACCGGGAATCCGCGGCCACGTCGGTCTTCGCGCAGCAGGTGGAGCTTTTCGCTGAGCAAGGGATCGTCCTGCCGCACCCGGTCAGAGGCGTTCCGTTCGTCCTCGACGTCGAGGGCGAGCAGGTGCCCATGGAGCAGGAGGAGCTGGGGCTGCTGCTCGGTCACCGCATCGCCGACATCACGATGACCTGGTGGTTCTCGGCTAACACCAACATCATCGACACGTTCGCCTACGAGCCGCTGGGCTGCGAGATCCAGACACTCTGGCTGGACGGGCTCACATTCGAGGAGGCGGCGCGCGTCGAAGCGGCCGCGACCGTCGCCGCGACGAAGCTGCCAGTGCCCACACGTGCGGTGATCGTCGACCGGCGCGGCATCTCCGATCCGGAGGATTGGGATTCACTCGTGCTGTACGACGGAGACAGAGTCCCCCGCATCCCGGATGTGGTGCTCACCCAGAGCCATATCGCACAGAAGCTCGCAGAGGCGTCCACCGGACTGGCGAGGCAGGAGGCGGGGGCGGGTCTCTGGCAGCTGGCCTGGCCACGGCCGGAGTGAGCTGCCACGTCAGTGCCCGCATTCGGGCCTCAGGCCGGGACCCCTGGGATCGAGGAGGTGATCGGCCATCAGAGGGAGCTCGTAGCCTTGGTTCGTGATCGGCGGGCGGTACCCGCGTGGAGGGGGGAATTGAGTTGGACGGGTGGGTGAAGAACCCGGAGGGCCGACCGCTTTGGGTGCTGGAGCCGCTGAAGGGGCTGGGGCCCCTCCGGTTCGGGATGGATTCCGACGAGGTGGAAGCCGCCTTGGGCGGGCCGACCGCCGGCAACGGTCAGGTCTCAGCCGATGGATTGACGTGGCAGGGATACCAGGGGACAGGTCTGACCTGCCTCTACGACCGGGGGATGATCCTGGCGGGCCTGGTGGTCGACGCTGTGGAAGGCCCTCGGGTCCGGGTGGGGGAAGTCGAGCTGATCGGCCGGGTTCCCTCCGAGCTCACTGCCGAGATCCATGAACACGCCCGCGCGGAAGGGGTTGCGGTGGGTGTGAACTGGAGCGGTGACCCGGAGGTGGCGGCGTGGGGGGTGTCCGTGGGCACCGGGCGAGAAGTGGGTGTCTCCGCCGAAGGCTGGCTGGAGCCGAGGGACACCGTGGCGACCTCCGCGCTGTTCGTCGGGCCCGAACTGGCCGACGCGCCCTACACGACACCGCCGGTCCTGCACTGGTGTGACGTTCGTGGGCGGGCGTGGAACCCGGGGGCCTGGCCGGTGGCGTCCGACCAGGAGCGGCCGCGCTGGGATTGGGTGCCGAAGGAGCGGGTCGGGCCGCTGCGGTTCGGGATGAGCCCGGCCCAGGTGGCGGCGGCGCTGGGCGGCGAGACGCCAGCGGGACGGATCGGCCGGTTCCCCTCATGGTGGTTCGCCGAGGCCGGGCAGTGGAACCTGAGCGAGGAGCGGTTCGAGAAGGCGGGGGTGAGCGCGCACTACTGGCCACAGCCGGACGGCGTTCCACGGCTGGGCGCTGTGACCTCGTACGGCCGCAGCGGACCGCAGGTGCTTTACGCCGGCATTCCGCTCGTCGGCATGACGCCTTCCGTCCTGGACGCGGCCATCATCCGGCACGTGGAGGACCACGGCCTGGGCCTGCTCTTCTGCCTCAGCGGAGCCGCCGTCTGGGACGGGCTCGCGCTGGTACTTGACGCGACGAGGGCCGGTGACGTCATGGTCAGCGAGCCCACGTTCTGCGCGGAGGGCTGGGAGCGGTAGGGGCCGACGCAGACCTGCTCGCGTCGGGCATGGTGTGCCCGATGCCCGATGCCCGATGCCCGATGCCGGTGGCGAGTTCGACCGTCAGGCCGACCTTCGGGGCTGCCCCAGGCTCACCTTGGGGTGAAAGGATCAGCGCACACCCTGCGGCGCCAGGCACCCGGTCGGCGGAGATCTCGACCGGCCGTCCAACCGGCGTGCCCCGCACCGGGGATGTCGCGCAGGGGAACGCCGTCACCGGCCGCGAACGGCGGTCCTTGCCGGTGCCCCCCCACAGGCGGTCGGCGTTTCGTGTGATGAGGTTGGTCCGCGCGAGATCGCAGCGCATGCACACGAGGGGACAAGAATGCAGGGCACCGTACGACGAGGGTCGAGGATGAGGGCGGCGGGCGTGATCCTCGCAGCGCTGGTGATGGGTGCGGGATCGGTGATGCCCGCGGCGGCCGAGACGGACCCGCCGGACTACCTCACGCCCATGAAGGCTCAGCAGATGTGGAAGGTCGCGGACGGCAGCGGTATCACGGTGGCCGTCGTCGACAGCGGCTTCAAGAAGGTCCCGGGCGTGCCGAGCGAGTCCGTCCTTCCCGGCGTGTCGGTCATGTCACCGCCGGTCGAGCACCCGGACAAGAAGTACCCGGCGCACGACGATGCCGACGGGCACGGGACCACGATGACCGCCGCCATCGTCGGCGACGGCTCAGGAGGGGCGCCTCAGGGTCTGGCTCCCGGCGCCAAGGTCATGCCCGTCCGCACCAGCATTGGCATGCCCCTGGCGTTTGCCGCAGGCGCCGAGGGCGCCGAGGGAATCCGGTACGCGGCCGACCACGGGGCCAGGATCATCAATGTGAGCTGGGGCGACCACTACGCCTTCAAGAAGCTCAAGGCGGCTGTCCAGTACGCCCAGAGCAAGGGGGCACTCGTCTTCGCCGCCATGGGAAATCAGGGCGAGGGCAACAACTCGACCAACCTGATCGCCAGGGTTCCGGGAGTCATCGGTGTAGGAGCCGTCGACGAGAAGGCCAAGGCGTTGAAGCTCTCCTCCCACGGCCCGGACACGGACCTGTCCGCGTACGGCGGCAAGGCCCGGATCCGCTGCCCGGAGAACCGCGGCTGGTGCGTGGCTGACGGAGGAACCTCGTACGCGACCGCTCTGGCCTCGGCCTCCGCCGCGCTCGTCTGGTCGGCTCACCCCGACTGGACGGCACACCAGGTCGCCCGCGTCCTCATCGAGACCGCCGGCGCCCCCGAGGACGGTTCCCGGCGCAGCGACTGGATCGGCTACGGGGTGGCCCGCCCTCGCATGGTGCTGCTGGAGAAGGCGGGCAACCCGGGGGCACCCGACGTCGACCCCCTGGCCCCGGCCCCCACGAACACCCCCGGCCCCGTGCCCGTCCCCAGCCAGAAGGCCGGTGCGCGAGCGGAAGCTGCGGTTGCGGAAGCGGGCCCGTCCTGGCAGTGGTTGGCACTCGGCATCGTCGTTGCCGCGGGCCTCGGCCTTGCCGGCACGCTGATCATCAAACGCCGCCGAAGCTGACCGCTTCCCGCAGACCTCGGAAGCCCCGTGATTCCCCGCACCTCGTCAGGGAGCCTCCTGGGGTCGTCCGGCAGGTGCAGCGGCATGCTCGGCGTGGGGAGGTGCGGGTCTGCCGCGATCTGCTGGTCGCCCTGCATGCCCGGTGGGCGTCGGTTCCGGACGAATGGGCTTCGGGTTTCGTCCGGAACCGGGCGGGTGCTGTGGGTCAGGGGGTGGTGAGGGTCGGGTTCTTCACCACCTTCGCGCAGATCGCGTACGCCTTCAGGGTCCCCGCGTTGCTGGGGTCGGAGTTCGTCGCGAACGCCCACCAGCGTTCCCCGCTGATCGGCGCGCTCGCGGTCAGGTGGTAGCGGTCGGCGTAGGAGTTGCCGGCGGTCACGACCGCCCCGCCGCCCGTGCGGGTCTCGCCCGCCGGGCACTCCGCCACCGCCACGGCCCGGCCGGGGTAGCCGCCGGCAGCCGGCGGAAGGGTGACCTCCGAGCCCTCCACGACACGGACCACATCGTCGGCCTGCACCAGACCTGCACCCCCGAACACCATCGCGACGGCTGCGGCGGCGACGAACGACTTCTTCAACACGGAGTCCTGCCTTCACTGGAACCGGAAGAGGGGAGAGGGTCACGCACGGCGGCGCGGCCCCGCACCCACCCAACCCCGGCGCTGCCGCCTTTCCGCCGCTCCCGCTCCCCGGCCGGGCGCAGGTTCACCGCGGAAACGATTTTCGTTACCGCAAACAGTCCACCGCGTGACGCTCGCGCGATGAATCGAACACGTGTTTTAGTGGAGGGGTGAGAGCACTGTTCCGCTTCCCCCGAGGGCCCCGTCAGCCTTTCCGGGCAGGCGCTTGCCTTGGGCAGGGGGCCGTAGAGCGAAGGCCGATGCGTATGTCCGTGCTGCCGCCTGACCTGCCCCGGCTGAAGACCTTGATCACCTACCTGCGCGGCGAACTCCGCCGGGCGGAGCAGGCCCTTGCCGCCGCCGAGCGGCGCGAAGCGGCGACGGCTCGGCGCAGGCCGGCGCCCGAGCCGCCGGCGTGGCTGGTGGAGCGGGGGATCACCGGCCGGCTGCCGGTCCGGCTGCACGTCGGGGGCTGCTGGGACGCCGGCAGGCACTCCGCACCAGCGAGCGCCGAGCAGGTGCGCCGGCTCCTGGCCGAGGGCGTACCGGCCTGTCTCCACTGCCGCCCCGACACGGCCCTCGGAGTGCTGGAGTGAGGCCTGGGCTGCGCGTCATCGTCTTCCCGCCGGACGCCGGAGGCGGACGCCGGGTCCGCGTCGACGGCGAGATGCTCGGCCGCGCCCTCGGCCCGAACGACCTCCTCGAGTTCCTGCGCCGGGCCGGCCTGGACCCCGACGACGTCCGCCTCGACGACACGCTGCTCATCGAGTGGCGTGGCGGCGGACCGGCCGTCTGGGGCTCGCCGGACCCCGACGGAGCCTGAAGTGCCGGAACGGCAGCGCGCGTGAGGTGGTGTGAGGGCTGCGCGAGGGCGGCCGACGGGATTGGGGGGAGCGGGTGTTGTGGGTGGGGGTGGGGGGCGGTCAGAATTCGGGGGTGACCCTGACTGTGGCTGAGGCCGACAAGATCCTTGCCGACAACTTCGCTCCCTGGGTGCTCGCCCTCGGGCTCGCCGTGACCGAGACCGGCGAGCGCCACGCCGTGCTGCGGCTGCCCTGGTCCGATCGGCTGGCCCGGGACGGGGGCGGGCTGTCCGGGCAGGCCATGATGGCCGCCGCCGACACCGCCACCGTGATCGCCGTGTCGGCCGCCCGCGGTGCGTACGGGCCGATGACCACCGTCCAGCAGTCGACCAGCTTCCAGCGCCCCGTCGTCGGCGCCGACCTGCTGGTCCGCGTGGACGTCACCAAGCTCGGCAAGCGGATGGCCTTCGCCGACGTCACCATGACCGCCGAGGGCGCCGAGGAACCGGCCGCCCGCGCCTCCACGGTCTACGCCCTGCTCGGCTGACGGCAGGAAAAGCACGTGCCGCGTGCGGGGGCGCGCGGTTGGCGTTTCGCCCACCGCGCCGCCCGCACCGGGCGGCTCCGTGACCGAGGATCGCCCGCGACTGGAACGTCCCGCACAGTGGGGCCGGGTTCGTCACCCGCTTCGAGGTGGACACCGGGTTCCTCGCCCGCCACCCCGTGCGGGAGGCCGGCGGGCAGACGATCCTGGAGCCGTGGGTGCCGGCCGAGGAGCCGGACGAGTTCAACGCCCACATCGTCGGGCGGATCCGGGTCGTCCGCGAGTTCCGCTGACGCGCGTCCGGCGCCCGTTCAGGGGGACTTGAGGCCCAGGATGCCCGCCGCCGCCTCGCGCATCTCCACCTTGCGGACCTTCCCGGTGACCGTCATCGGGAAGGCGTCCACCACGTGCACGTACCGCGGGATCTTGAAGTGGGCGAGCCGCCCCCGGCAGTACGCGTGGACCGCCTCCGCCGTGAGCGGCTCGGCGCCCTCCCGCATCCGCACCCACGCCATCAGCTCCTCGCCGTACTTCTCGTCCGGCACGCCGATCACCTGGACGTCGAGGACGTCGGGGTGGCCGTGCAGGAACTCCTCGATCTCGCGCGGGTAGAGGTTCTCCCCGCCCCTGATCACCATGTCCTTGATCCGCCCGGTGATGGCGAGGTACCCCTCCTCGTCCATCACCGCCAGGTCCCCGGTGTGCATCCAGCGGGCCGCGTCCACCGCCTCGGCGGTCTTCTCCGGCTCGCCCCAGTAGCCGAGCATCACCGAGTACCCGCGGGTGCACAGCTCGCCCGGCGTGCCGCGCGGCACCGTCAGGCCGGTGTCCGGGTCGACGACCTTCACCTCCAGGTGCGGCCCCACCCGGCCCACCGTGGACACCCGGCGCTCGACCGGGTCGTCCACCCGGGTCTGCGTCGACACCGGGGAGGTCTCCGTCATGCCGTAGCAGATGGACACCTCCGCCATCCCCATCCGTCCGATGACCTCCTTCATCACCTCCGTCGGGCACGGCGAGCCGGCCATGATGCCGGTGCGCAGGCTCGACAGGTCGTACGCGTCGAAGCCCGGGTCCGCCAGTTCGGCGATGAACATCGTCGGTACGCCGTACAGCGAGGTGCACGACTCGGCGGCCACCGCGGCCAGCGTCGCCGCCGGGTCGAAGGCCGGGGCCGGGATGACCATGGTGGCGCCGTGGCTGGTGCACGCCAGGTTGCCCATCACCATGCCGAAGCAGTGGTAGAAGGGCACCGGGATGCAGACCCGGTCCCGCTCGGTGTACCCCAGCAACTCGCCCACGAAGAAGCCGTTGTTGAGGATGTTGTGGTGCGACAGGGTGGCGCCCTTGGGGAAGCCGGTGGTGCCCGAGGTGTACTGGATGTTGATCGGGTCGTCCGGGCTCAGCGCCGCCTGCGCGGCGGCCAGCACGGCCGGGTCCGCGCGCCGGCCCGCGGCCAGCACGTCGTCCCACCGCCCGGACCCCAGCAGCAGGACGTGCTCCAGGGCCGGGCAACGGGGCGACACCTCCTCGATCATCCCCGCGTAGTCGGAGGTCCTGAACCGGTCGGCCGCGGCCAGCAGCCGGATCCCGGACTGGTTGAGCACGTACTCCAGCTCGTGCGCCCGGTACGCCGGGTTGACGGTCACCAGCACCGCCCCGATCTTGGCGGTGGCGTACTGCACGAGGGTCCACTCGGCCCGGTTCGGCGCCCAGATGCCCACCCGGTCGCCCTTGACGATGCCCAGTCCCAGCAGGCCCAGGGCCAGCGCGTCGACGTCGGCGGCCAGTTCCGCGTACGTCCACCGGCGCCCCGTCTCCCGCTCGACCAGGGCGTCCCGGTCCGGGAACGCCCGTACCGCACGGTCGAAGTCGTCCCCGATCGTGCGGCCCAGCAGCGGGACCCGCGAGGGCCCGGACGCGTAACTCGGGGCGATCGGCACGGCGTACCTCCTGGATCGACGGGACTGCGGTGAGCGCTTCATGATCTCCGCCGGGCGCGGGCCGCGGCCAGACCCCGGACGGGTCGGATCGAGACAGCCTGCGGTGACGCCCGGCGCCGGGCGCCCCGCCCTGCGTACGGTGGCGGCCACGGGGTGTCTCGCGGAGGAGGGCGCGGTGCGCAGGATCGCGATCGTCGGGGCGGGCCAGGCGGGGCTGCACCTCGCCCTGGGGCTGCAACGGCACGGATACGACGTGACGTTGACGGCCGCACGGACCGCCGGCCAGGTCAGGGAGGGCCACCCGCTGTCCACCCAGGCCATGTTCGGCCCGGCCCGGAGCCTGGAGCGCGCACTCGGCCTGGACCTCTGGGCGGAACGCACCCCGCTCGTACGGGACATGACCTTCACCCTGGCCGGTCCGGACGGCGCCCGGCTCACCGGCTTCGGGGCGCGGCTCGACGACGGCCAGCAGTCCGTGGACCAGCGCGTGAAACTGCCCGCCTGGCTGGACCTCTTCGAGGAGCGGGGCGGCCGGACCGAGTACCGCACCGTGGACCGCGACGGGCTGGCCCGGCTGGCGGCCGGCCACGACCTGACCCTGGTGGCGGCGGGGCGGGGAGGGATCTCCGCCCTGTTCCCGGCCGACGCGGCCCACTCGCCGTACGAGAAGCCGCAGCGCACCCTGGCCTGCTGCTACCTGCACGGCGTGGGCACCCCGCCGGGGCCCGGCGCCGAACACGCCCGGATCACCGCCGTGACCGGCGGCGGCGAACTCTTCCTGCAGCCCGCCCTCACCCTGTCCGGCCCCTGCACGATCCTGCTGTGGGAGGCCCTGCCCGGTGGTCCGCTGGACGTGTTCGCCGACCGGCCCGGCCCCGCCGGCTTCCTGGAGCGGTCCCTCGGCCTGCTGCGCCGTCACGTCCCCTGGGAGTACGAGTGGTGCCGCGGCGCCGAACCCACCGACGCCCGCGCCACCCTGTACGGCGCGCTCACCCCCCGGGTGCGTCACCCCGTCGCGCTGCCCGCGCCCGGCAGCCCCGTCCTCGGCATGGCCGACACCCTCGTGCTGAACGACCCGGTCACCGGCCAGGGCGCGAACAACGCCGCCCGCTGCGCCGCCACGTACCTGCGCGAGATCCTGGCGCACGGGGAACGCCCCTTCGACGAGGCGTGGATGCGGCGCACCCACGCCCTCTTCTGGGAACACGCCCGGTACAGCGTCGCGTTCACGAACCTGATGCTCCAGGCGCCGCCCCCGCCGCACGTCCGGCGCGTGCTGGGGGCCGCCGCGGCCGTCCCGCCGGTGGCGGACCGCTTCGCGGCGGCGTACGCCGATCCGGCCGGGCTCGAGGACTGGCTCCTCGACCCGGACCGGACCGACGCCTGGCTCGGCTGGTCGCCCGCGCGGCCTTCCTGAGGCGTCCCGCGCGGCCGTCCGGACGTCCCGTCAGCCTTCCGGTCCCTCGGGCTGGTAGACGGCGAGTGCCCAGATCACGAAGATGTTGATGCCGATCATGATGATCGACCAGAGCGGCTGGTACGGCAGGAACAGGAACTGCAGCACCATGCTCAGCGAGGCCAGCCCGATGCCTATCAGGCGGCCCCAGCCGGCGCCGCTGAGCACGCCCCAGCCGGCGACGAGCGCGAGCACGCCCATGATGAGCAGGATCCAGCCCCAGCCGGTGAGGTTGATCTTGTAGATGTAGTCGCCGAAGCGGGCGTAGATGTCGTCCTCGGCGATCGCGGCGATGCCCTGGAGCACCGCCAGTGCACCGTTGATCAGGAGCAGGATGCCGGCGAAGGTCACCCCGCCGGACACCCAGGACGAGTTGACCGGCGGGCCGCCGGGTGTGCCGTACCCGGGGGTACCTGAAGGTCGTGATGACTCTGTCATGGCCGTATGCCTCCGTTCGCACCCCGCGGTCGTGCCGCGCCGCGGGCCTGCGATCACTCTTCACCCGGACGGCGGCATCCACCACGCGAACAGAGCCATTCGGGTGAAAACGGACATCACTCAGCGTACGGCCTAGAGGGGGTGGCCGCCCTTGCCGGTCTGGTCCGCCTGGGTGGAGAACTTGTTCAGGAAGACGTCGTACCGGCCGTCGGGGCGGCGGGTCAGGGTGGCCCCGTCCTGCCAGATGCCGTTCTCCGCCCACCACTGGCTGCCGGCCGGGTCGCCCTGGTTCTGGTGGACGTTGTGCATGCCCAGGCCGGCGGTGAACGGCTCGCCGAAGACCAGCACGGGCCGCCCGAGGACGAGGATCGGCTCCAGCGCGAGTGCGGCGTCCAGGTTGGACCCCGAGGTCCACGGCTGCGCGGGCCCGACCAGCGGCGCGAGCAGTTTCCGCAGCCAGCCGGGCAGCGCCGCCCACCAGGCCGGCCGGCCCTTCAGGGCCGGGTGCCGGATGTAGTCCAGCGCCCCGGAGGAGGGGGTGCGGGCCAGCTCGTGGTAGCCCGGCGCCAGTGCGGCCACCGGGCCGAGCGCCGCCGCGTCCACGGTGAAGACCTTCCACTGCACGCCGGTGGCCAAGTCGTGGCTGTCCACGTCGACGGCGCACCGGTACCGCCCGTCGGGGGCGTCCACCCGCAGGTTGACGTGGAACCAGGCGCCCTCGTCGTCGGGGGTGTCCCGGAAGTGCTGGTGCAGGGTGCCGGACAGCACGCCGTAGCGCTGGAAGGGCATGGGGCCAGTGAACACCGGACCGTCCGTCCCGGCCATCGGCGTTCACCCGGAGGAGCGCAACGCCTCCGCGCGGGGCCTTTACGCGCAACCCGGGGGCGCGCGGGGGTACGCGACGTCTCGACCTGATTACGAGGCGGCGGGTTTCCGCGCGAGCACTGAGGTAGCCGGCCGCCGCCGGCGCCCTGCTCGTCGTCCTCCACGACAACGACCGGCTCTACGCCTTCACGCTCCGCGAGAACTTCTTCCCCTCCCGCCGCGAGTACGAGGACTACCTGCGCTGGGCGCTGGCCCGGATGCCCTGGCCGGGCTGCCCCGTCGGCTCGGGCCAGTCGGGAGCCGAGGTCGCCGCGGACCTCCTCGAACTGCGCCCCGGCACCACCGTCGAGTCGGCCGCCGTCGGCCCGTCGGGCCGGCCGGTGCCGAGCTGCCGCCACCGCGACACCGGCCGGGCCTTCGAGCACACCACCGACCTCGTGGTCGCCGCCGGGTACCGCGATCGCACCCCGGCCTTCCTCGGGCCCGTCGCCGGACTGGTCGCCCGGGACGGCCGCGGCCGTCCCCGGGTGCGCCTCGACCACTCCCTCGAACTCGCCGGGGGAGTCACCGGGCGGATCTTCGTGGCCAACGCGGGGACCCACGCCCACGGCGTCTCGTCACCGAACCTCGACATCGGCGCGGTCCGCAACGCCGCGATCCTCAACGCCGTCACGGGCCGCGTGACCTACCGCCTCCCGCGCCGCAGCGCGTTCACCAGCTTCGCGCCGCCGCGCCACCGGGAGCCGTCCGGTGACCGGGATCCGCCCGCTGACCGGGAGCCGCCCCGCCACCGGGATCCGTCCGGTCACCCCGCCCCGCCGAACCCCCAGGACTCGATGTCGCGGTAGCGGATCGGTCCCGGACCGCGTCCGAAGTTGCTGCCCACGAGGTGCAGCCGGGCCGCCGCCCACCCGCGGCCGCGGAACCCGGCCAGCCCGCCGGCCGCCTCCACCACGGAGGCGGCGTCGCCCCGGCGGGCCCGCGCCAGCGTCAGGTGCGGGCGCAGCGGCCGGTCCGGGAAGTCGATCCCGCACTCCTTCACCAGCGCGCGCACGTCCGTGGCGAGCAGGTGCAGCTCGTCGAGGTCACCCTCGATCCCGCTCCACAGCACCCGCTCGTCGAAGTGCCCGCCGCCGCCCAGCGCCAGCCGCACCGGCCCGCGCTCCGCCGCCAGCTCCGCCAGCGGCGGCCGCAGCCCCGGCACGCTGCCGGCCGGCAGCTCGCCGAGGAACGCCAGGGTGATGTGCCAGTCCTCGATGCGGTTCCACCGCATGTCCGGGTACGCCGCGTACGCCGGCCCCAGCGCCCGGGCCAGCTCGTCCTTCGCGTCGTCGGGCGGGGCGAGGGCGATGAATATGCGGACGGTGCTCGCGTCCCGGGTCGTCTCGTTCACCCCCCTTTCGTACCGCGCCGCGCCCGCCCCGGTCACACCGGGCC
This sequence comes from Streptomyces sp. NPDC101132, assembly GCF_044759225.1. Taxonomy (NCBI): domain Bacteria; kingdom Bacillati; phylum Actinomycetota; class Actinomycetes; order Kitasatosporales; family Streptomycetaceae; genus Streptomyces; species Streptomyces sp. NPDC101132. Next base: position 459,070 of record NZ_JBIVYX010000001.1, on the reverse strand, counting down.
CGCCGCCGGGCGGTGGACCGGCTGTGCGCGGCGGGGCGGGTGGACGGTGCCGCCCGCGGCGGTGGAACCGGACCCCACCCCCTGCGGTGGTGGACCCCTGCGGTGGTGGACCGGCGCGCGGCGGGCGCAGACTTGGCACATGGCGGAGGGCCTCGGCGAGGTCAGCGGACCGGCCCGGCTGGCCGGCCCGGAGGAAGGGATCGGGCGCGACGAGCTCGCGCTGGCGGCCCGCAACCACGGCCTGCCCCTGGAGGCGCTGCGCCACCCCGTCACGCCGCCCGGCCTGCACTACGTCCTGACCCACTACGACATCCCGTGGGCGGACGGCGAGGAATGGACCCTCACGGTCGGCGGCCGGGTCCGGCGGCCCCTGGAACTGGACGTCGCCGCCCTGCGGGCCCGCCCGTCCGTGACGCTCCGCGTGACCCTGGAGTGTGCGGGCAACGGCCGCGCCCTGCTCTCGCCCCGCCCGGTCAGCCAGCCGTGGCTGACCGGAGCCGTCGGCACCGCCGATTGGACGGGCGTCCCCCTCCGGACACTGCTCGCCGAGGCCGGCGTCGGGCCGGACGCCGTGGACGTCGTCTTCACCGGCGCCGACCACGGCGTCGAGCGCGGCGTGGAGCAGGACTACGAGCGGGCGCTGCCGGTGCGCACCGCGCTGGGCGAGGAGGACGGCGTACTCCTCGCCCACACCATGAACGGCGCCCCGCTGCCGCCCCAGCACGGGTATCCGCTGCGGCTCGTCGTACCCGGCTGGTACGGCATGGCGCACGTGAAGTGGCTGCGCCGGATCACCGTCCTGGGCACGGCGTTCACGGGCTTCCAGCAGACCGTCGCCTACCGGCTGCGGCAGGAGCCGGGCGAGGCGGGCGAGCCCGTCACCAGGATCGCGCCCCGCGCCCTGCTCGTACCGCCCGGCTTCCCCGACTTCATGTCGCGGGCCCGGGTCCTGCGGCCGGGGCCCGTGCTGCTGGAGGGCCGTGCCTGGTCGGGGCGTGCCCCCGTCACGTCCGTCGAGGTGAGCACGGACGACGGCGCGACGTGGCGGCCCGCGGAACTGGAGCCGCCGCCCGCCGACGCCCGGCACCGCTGGGCCTGGCGCCGGTGGACGTTCCCCTGGACCGCCGCGCCGGGCCGGTACGTGCTGTGCGCCCGGGCCGCGGACGCCCTCGGCAACCGGCAGCCCGTCCGGCCCCCGTGGAACCGCGGCGGCTTCGCGAACAACCAGGTGCAGCGGCAGCCGGTGCTGTGCCTGGCCGGTCCCGGACCGGCCTGACCGCCCGACCGGGTCACCGGGTCACCGACCGGGTCACCGACCGGGTCGGGCCGGCCGGTCATGACGGAAGTCTTACGGGGCGGTGTGGGACGGCGCGGTCCGGCGCCCCGCTGCGTAGCGTGCCGGGCATGCGCGTACTTGTGACGGGAGGCGCCGGGTTCATCGGCGCCCACGTGGTCGACGACCTGCGGAGCCGGGGGCACGAACCGGTGGTGTTCGACGTGCTGCTGCCGGCCGCGCACCCCGAGGAGCCGGTGCTCCCCGACGCGGAGTTCCTGCGCGGCGACGTACGGGACGCCGACGCGGTCCGGCGGGCCCTGCGCGGGGTGGACGCGGTGTGCCACCAGGCGGCCATGGTCGGGCTGGGCAGGGACTTCTCCGACGCCGCGGACTACGTGTCCTGCAACGACCTCGGGACGGCCGTGCTGCTGGCCGCGATGGCGGGGGCCGGGATCCGGAGGTTCGTGCAGGCCGGGTCGATGGTGGTGTACGGCGAGGGCCGGTACGCCTGCCCGGCCCACGGCGTCGTACGGCCGGGACCGCGGGCCGTGGCGGACCTGGAGGCCGGCCGCTTCGAGCCCCGCTGCCCCCTGTGCGGTGCCGGGCTGGCACCGGGGCTGGTGGCCGAGGACGCGCCGGCCGACCCGCGCAACGTCTACGCGACCACCAAGCTGGCGCAGGAACACCTGGCCGCCTCCTGGGCCCGCGCGACCGGGGGCTCGGCGGTCTCGCTCCGGTACCACAACGTGTACGGGCCGGGGATGCCGCGGGACACCCCGTACGCGGGGGTGGCCTCCTTCTTCCGGTCCGCCCTGGCCCGCGGCGAGGCGCCCCGGGTCTTCGAGGACGGCGGCCAGCGCCGGGACTTCGTCCACGTACGGGACGTGGCCTCGGCCAACACGGCCGCCCTGGCCCGCCTCGCGGACCCGGGGGAGGGGCGGCACGCGGCGTACAACATCGGCAGCGGACAGCCGCACACCGTCGGCGAGATGGCGGCGGCACTGGCCCGCGCCCACGGCGGCCCGGCACCGGTGGTGACGGGGGAGTTCCGCCTCGGGGACGTCCGCCACATCACGGCCGACTCGTCACTGGCCCGGCACGAACTGCACTGGCAGCCGCGGGTCGGCTTCGAGGAGGGCATGACGCAGTTCGCCCACGCCGCACAACGCGCCACGGCGAGCGGCCGTCGGTAACCCGACCCGACCCGACCCGGCCCGGCCGGCCCGACCCGGCGCGGAGGCCGGCGGCCCGCGCGAGAGCGGGTGGCTGCGGGTCAGGCCAGGGGGAGGGTCACCTCGAAGCGGCAGCCGCCCGGTACGTTGCGCACCTCGGCGCGGCCCGAGTGGGCCTCGACGATGCCCCGTACGATCGCCAGCCCCAGCCCCGCGCCGGACGGCGGCGTACGCGCGGCGCTGCCCCGCCACCCGGTGTCGAACACCCGGGGCAGGTCCTCGTCCGGGATGCCGCCACAGGCGTCGGTGACGGAGAGCACGGCCCCGTCCTCGCCCCGGCCCACGGCCACCGCGACGGTGCCGTCGGCCGGGGTGTGGCGGATGGCGTTGACCAGCAGGTTCGCCAGCACCCGGGTCATCTCCTTGCCGTCCACGTCGACCGGCACGTGCGCGATCTCCTCGCCGACCAGCCGCACCCCGCGCTCCCGGGCCAGCGGGTCGGCGCCGAGCAGCGCGTCGGCCGCGAGGTCCCGCAGCGAGACCCGGCTGGGGGTCAGCTCCAGCGCCCCGGCATGGATGCGGGACAGCTCGAACAGGTCGCCCACCATGGTGTCGAGGCGCTCCACCTCGGTCCGGATCCGGCGGTGGTACCGGGCCGGGTCGTCCACGACGCCGTCCTCCAGGGCCTCCGCCATGGCGCGCAGACCGGCGAGCGGGGTGCGCAGGTCGTGCGAGATCCAGGCGACGAGTTCGCGGCGGGAGGACTCCAGCGCGCGCTCCCGCTCCCGGGACGCGGCCAGCCTGGCGCTGGTGGCGGCCAGTTCCGCGGCCAGCGCAGAGAGTTCGGCGGTGGCGGGCGCGGGCGGCGCGGCGAAGCTGCCGTCGTCCCCGAAGTCGCGTGCGGCGAGCGCCAGGTCCCGGCTGCGGGCGACGACCCACCGGCCCATCAGCAGGGCCGTGGCCAGCGAGACGAGGGCCGCCATCGCGACGACCAGGGTCACCACCGTCAGGTCGTGCGGCGACAGGAACATGGCCCGGGCGACCGCGAGGGTACCGGCGAGCATGGCCGTGACCGCCACCACGGCCACCACGGCGAGCGACACGGTGACCGACCGCCGCCGCAGCAGGCGCAGGGCCAGCGCCCCGGCGGCCCCGGCACAGGCGGCACCGCCGAGCGCGAAGAGGGCGATGAGCAGGAAGTCCGTCACGACCGGCCCCCCGGAGGCGTGGCGGGCCGGACCGGGGCGGCGCACGGCGGGGTGGCGGCGTGCGGCGCGGCGGGGGTGACGTACGGTGGGCCCGAGGCCGTATCCGGCGGGGCGGCACCGGCCGCGGCAGCGGCACCGACCTCCGCACCGGCACCGGCCGCGGCACCGGCGTCCGCACCCGCATCCGCACCCGCCTCGAAGCGGTAGCCGACGCCCCACACCGTCTGGATCAGCCGCGGTACGGCCGGGTCCTCCTCGATCTTCGCGCGCAGCCGTCGTACGTGGACCGTGACCGTGGACAGGTCCCCGAAGTCCCATCCCCACACCTCCCGCATCAGCTCCTCACGCGTGTGGGCCCGCCCGGGGTGCGACAGGAAGTGCGCCAGCAGGTCGAACTCCCGGAGGGTGAGCGCCAGTTCGGCGCCGTGCCGGGTCGCCTTGCGGGTCACCGGGTCGACCGTGATCCCGGCCGCCCGCAGCGGTGCCGGCGCCCGCACGACCGTGGCCTCCGCGCCGGGCCGGCTGCGGCGCAGGACGGACTCCACCCGCAGCACCAGCTCCCGCGGGCTGAAGGGCTTGGTGACGTAGTCGTCGGCGCCCAGTTCGAGCCCCGCGATCCGGTCCTCCTCGGCGCCCCGCGCGGTCAGCATGATCACCGGCACCGGGCGCTCGGCGCGCAGCCGCCGGCACACCTCCAGCCCGTCGATGCCCGGCAGCATCAGGTCGAGGACGACCAGTTCCGGCGGGTCGGCGGCGGCCTGGGCGAGGGCGCCGGGCCCGTCGGCGGCGTGCCCGACCGTGTGGCCGGCCCTGCGGAGGTACCCGGTGACGACCTCCGCGACGGTCGGGTCGTCGTCGACGACGAGGATCCGGGCGGGCTCCGCGGGGCCCGGCCGTCCCGCGGGGGATGCTGGCGTGCTCATGCGCCCCAGTGTCGTACGGCGGGCCCCCGGCCGTCCCCCTGCCCGGCCCGCCCGGTGCTGCCGTCCGCGTTTCGTAAGGAGTCGATCGCCCCGTTCGCGGGCCCCGCTTCCTACGGTGACAGGCGTGACCGATCACCCCCTGAACCCTCCCGTGGACGTCGTCCTGCCCTGTCTGAACGAGGCCGGGGCGCTGCCCTGGGTCCTCGCCCGCATCCCCGCCGGCTGGCGCGCCCTCGTGGTGGACAACGGCTCCACCGACGGGTCGGCGGAGGTCGCCCGCTCCCTGGGCGCCACCGTCGTGCCCGAGGCCCGGCGCGGCTTCGGTGCCGCCTGCCACGCCGGACTCCTCGCCGCGGAGGCCGAGTTCGTCTGCTTCTGCGACTGCGACGCCTCCCTCGACCCCGGCCTGCTGACCGGCTTCGTACGGGCGGTCGCCGCGGGCGAGGCGGACCTGCTGCTGGGCCGCCGCCGGCCGCGGGGACGCGGTGCGTGGCCCGCGCACGCCCGGGCGGGCAACCTGGCCCTGTCCCGGATGCTGAAGCGCCGTACCGGCCTGCGGCTGCACGACCTGGGGCCGTTGCGGGCCGCCCGCCGGGAGGCGCTGCTCGCCCTGGACCTCACCGACCGGCGCAGCGGATACCCGCTCCAGATGGTGGTCCGGGCCGCCGACGCCGGCTGGCGGGTCCGGGAGGAGGACGTCCCGTACCTGCCGCGGACCGGCCGCTCCAAGGTCACCGGCACCTGGCGGGGCACCTGGCAGGCGGTGCGCGACATGCGCGCGGTCCTCGCGGAGCCGCCCCGGCCGGGCGCCGTGGCCCGCTCCTCCGAGGGTGTCCGATGACCGCCCTGCTCGTGATCGCCAAGGAGCCGGTGGCCGGCCGGGTGAAGACCCGGCTGACGCCGCCGTTCACCCCCGCCGAGGCGGCCGGCCTGGCCCGGGCGGCGCTCGCGGACACCCTGGACGCGGTCGCCGCGGCGCCGGCCGACCGCCGGGTCCTGGTCCTCGACGGCAGCCCGGGCGACTGGCTGCCGGCCGGCTTCGAGGTCGTGCCGCAGCGCGGCCGCGGCCTGGACGAACGGCTCGCCGCCGCCTTCGCCGACTGCGCCGGCCCGGCCCTGCTGATCGGCATGGACACCCCCCAGGTCACCCCGGAACTCCTGCGGCCCGCCCTGGACTTCGGGACGTACGACGCCTGGTACGGCCCCGCGGCGGACGGCGGCTTCTGGGCCCTCGGGCTCGCCGCCCCCGACCCGGCCCTGCTGCTCGGCGTACCGATGTCGGCCCCCGAGACCGGCGCCGTCCAGTACGCACGCCTGCGCGCGGCGGGGCTGCGCGTCGGCCGCCTCCCGGTCCTGCGCGACGTGGACACGGCGCCGGACGCCCACGAGGTGTCGGCGGCCGCACCCGGGACCAGGTTCGCCACCCTGCACACCCGCCTCACCACCCCCGCGGGCCGGCCCCGGTGACCGCCCGAGGCGTGACCACGCGCCCCGCACGGCCCGGACCCGGCCCGGCCCCCTGGCGGGACGACCCGTACACCCGTGCCCTGCGCGCCGGGCACGGGCCGCTCTTCCTGCGCCGCGCGGACGGCTGGCTGCTGCCGCTGGAGGTGGAGCGGTGGCTCGCCGACGCGGACTCCGCGGACGACAGCGTGCTCACCCGGTGCCGCGGCGCGGTGCTGGACATCGGCTGCGGGCCCGGCCGCCTGGTCGCCGCCCTCGCCGGCCGCGGCCACCGGGTCCTCGGCGTGGACGTGAGCCCGGCCGCCGTGACCCGGACCGTACGGCGCGGCGGAACGGCCCTGTGCCGCTCGGTCTTCGGCCCGCTGCCGGGCGAGGGGCGCTGGACGACCGTCCTGCTGATCGACGGCAACGTCGGAATCGGCGGAGACCCCCGGGCGCTGCTGAGCCGGGCGGCCGCCCTGCTGGCCCCCGGCGGGCGGCTGATCGCCGAGGCCGCGCCGGTGGAGGTGGACGAACGGTGCGAGGTCCGCCTCGACGACTTCCGGGGCACGCCGGGCGTCCCGTTCCCCTGGGCCCGCGTGGGCCCGGACGCCCTCCGCCGCCACGCCGCCGCCGCGGGCTGGACACCGGTCGGCACCTGGTCGACGGCGGGCCGCACCTTCACGGAACTGCGCCGGTAGCGGGCGGGAGCGGGCAGCCGCCGCACCGCCGGCCCCGCCCGGCAGGACCCACGCCCCGCCCCGCACGCCCCGGGACCCCACGTCCCGGACCACGCGCAACTCGCCCTCGGCACGGCCCTCAACCGAAGCCGCCCCCGGCGCACGCCGTCGCGGCCCAGCAGCCGGGGCCGGCCGGAACACGACGTCGGAGGCGAAGCCGAAGGGATTCCGTTCCCGGTCAGTCGGTGCGCGGCTGGAGCACGTTGCGCATCCGGCGGTCGGGGCGCCCGGCCGGGACAGGACGTCGTGGATGTGGCGGGGGAGGGGGTGTGTTCCCGGCAGCCGGTGGACGGCCGGGACAGGATGTCGTGGGCGACGTGGAGGGGTTGCGTTCCCGGCAGCCGGGCACCGCCGGAACACGACCTCGTGGGTGACGGCGGAGGGCCGCCCCACCCCCGACGTCCGGCGCGGGCGACCGTCGGCCGCTCCCGACCCGGCACCGGCGCCGGGCGGCGGCCCGCCGGCCGGCAACCGACGTCCGGGCAGTACCCGGTGGACCGGTTGCCGGCCTCGCTCACCGCCACCGGCCTCCCTCGTGCGCGACGACGGTCTCCCCGGCCCTCAGGACCACGCCCCTGCCGACACATGCCCCGCACTCGCTCCGCCGGGGCGCCGACCGCAGCACGCCGCCCACACCGGCCACGAAGGTGATCGGTCCGGGCGGCTCCGTCGCCGACCACCCCCGACCCGGCCACGGGCATCACCCGCCAAGCAGCTCCGACGACCGCCGTCACCCGGCCGCACCGCAGCCTTCGACTCGACCGGCCGACCTGCTCGACCGGCCCGACGTATCGGCAACCCGTACCGGCCACCGCGCTCCGGCGCACTCATGCCGGCCACCCCGTCCGGCACGCGGCCGGGGCTCGGGACCGGCTGCTCCCAGCGGACCGTCGAGCGCCCGCCCGCGCCCTGGCGCCTCGTCCGCTCCGCGCCCGTCCATCCGGCCGTGCCTCGTCCTCGGAGCCGGCGGTCTCCCAGTCCACGTCTCCCGGCGTCTCCCTCGGCTGGGCCCCGTTCTCGGAGGCGGGGGTCTCCCGGGTCGCGTAGCCTTCGCGGCCCACCCGGCCGGTCTCCGGGGCGGAGCCGACGGTCTCCCGGGCCGCGTCGCCCCGCCTCTCACCCGGCGGGGCCACGTCCTCGGAGCCTGCGGTCTCCGGGGACGTGGCCGACCGGCGTCTCATTCGGCTGGACCTCGTTTCCGGAGCCGGTGGTCCTCCGGGCCGCGTCGCCCCCGCGCCGCACCCGGCCGGGCTCGTCCTCGGAGCCGGCGGTCCCCGCCGCGCATCGCCCCCGGTGCCGGCGCGACGTCCCGCCGGCGCCGTCAAGCCGGCGCATCAGCCTTCCCGTCGCCCCCCGGACCGCGGGGGCGCCGTCGGCTCCGCAGCCGGGCGAGCAGCGCCGCGGCGGTCGCACACACGGCCACGGCCGCCAGCACCAGCAGCAGGTTGCGCCCGTACGGCAGCGGCAGCGCCGACGGGTTCGGCGGCGCCCCCGGCCGCAGCAGCAGGGGGAGCGTGACGAGTACCAGCGCCCCTGCCGTGACCAGCGCCGCGCGCACCACCGGACGCGCCGGCAGGGCGGCCACCAGCAGCCCGACCGCCAGCACCAGCGGCGCCAGCACCCCGTCGTGCAGCACCAACGCCCCGCCCAGCCACACCAGTACCGCGTACGGATCGGGCTGGGCGGCGAGATGCCATCCCCCGATCCCGATCAGCAGCACCCCGAGCCCGCCGACCACCCAGCGCGCAGGGGACACGGGGGAGGAAGTCCGGGCGCCCCCGGACGCGTCCCCGTCCCCGGCGGCCGACACCGGGGCCGTACCCCCGGCTGCGGCGACCGGCGGTCCGGAAGCCTCCCGGGCCTCGGCGGGCGGCGCCTCGGCCCCGTCCCCGTCACCGGCGGGCGGCGTCTCGGTCCCGTCCCCGGCGGTCGGCGCCCCCGGCGCGTCGCCGCGCCCGGCGGCTGGCACCTCGGCTTCGTCCTCATCTCCGGGCACGAGGCCGTCCCCGCCGCCCGGTACCGGCGGCTGGTCGGTATCCCTGAGCGCGTCGTCCCCTTCCGGCAACGATCTGCCTCCGCCCGCAGGCCTTTCCCCGCCGCCGGGCACGTGCCCGGGCTCGGGCACAGGCTCCTGCCCGGCCTCACGCCTGTCGGCAGCCTCCGGAGTCGGCGGCGCCCCTGCGGTGTCCGGTGCGGGACCGGCATCCGACCCCGCCCCGTCGCCGGCGTCCGGCACATCCGCCGCCCCCGGCCGTGGTCGGGTCCCTGGGAGACCCCCGCCCCCGGGCGCCGACGCATCGCCGGCCCCCGGCACGGGGTCGCGCCCCGTCGCAGGACGGGTCTCCCGCCCACCCTCCGGCTGCGCGCCGTCCTCCGTCCCCGCCATCACACGACCTCCAGCCGCGTGACCCACTTCGTCTGCAGCACCCCTGGACGGTTCGGCGCGATGATGCGGGCCGGGTGTCCGTGGTCGGCCGACAGCACCTCCCCGTTGAGCCGCAGCGCGAGCAGCGTGAGCGGGTCGTCCGCGTACTCCCGGCCCATGTCCGTGACCCGGTACGCGCCCGCCACCTCCAGCGACACCACCCGCAGCCCCGACCCGCGCGGCGCCCCGGCGCGGGCCAGCAGGTCCCGGATCCGTACGCCCGTCCAGTGCGCGTCCACGCTCCAGCCCTCCACGCAGGCGATCGGCAGCCGGACCCGGTGCTGCGGCAGCGCCGCCAGCTCGGCGAGCGTCAGCCCGTACGGCTCGGGGCCCAGCACCTCCAGCCGCCACCCGCGCACGGCGGCCGCCGTCACGCCCGCGGCCCTGGCCGTACGGTTCACCGGCACTCCCTGCGGCCCGTACCCGGGATGCCGCGGGGCCAGCAGGTCCAGCGCCCCCAGCGGCGTGAAGGACTGCCCGACCGTCGTGACCGTCACGGCCCCCACCGCCGCCCCGACGCCGAGCAGCAGGGCACGGCGGTCCGGCCCGTCGCGCTCCTCGTCCGGCAGGGAGAGGGTGCCGGGGGACCGCCGGCTCCAATGGGCCCGGATCTCGGGCGCCTTGACCGCCACGTGCAGCAGCACCGAACCGGCGACCACCCACGCCACCGCGTAGTGCACCGGCACGAAGGAGAACGGCCACGGGTACCACTCGGCGATGTTCAGCAGCCCGGTCAGCACCTCGAACACCCCCGCCGCCACCAGCACCGCCACGGACAGCCGCTCCACCGCGTGCCGCACCGAACGGAACGGCGGCCAGACGAACAGCCGCGGGTACACCGCCCACAGCTTGGCGAACAGCAGCACGATCGCGGCCAGTCCGACGGCGACGTGCAGCCCCTGCGTGAGCCGGTAGCCCCAGGAGGGGCGTGACGGGAGGTGGGGGAGCAGCCAGGGCGGCGGCTGCTGGAGGAAGTGGCTGACCAGGCCGGTCAGGAAGCACACGGCCAGCGCGACGCCCAGCCACCGCCCGAGGGCCGTCGCGGTACGGGCGTCGTGCAACGGCCCGGCGAACGGTCCGCGGGCGGCCAGGAGCCGGGAGACCAGACGCCCGCCGACCGCCCCTCCGGCATCCCGCCGCTCCCCGTCCGCGACGGCGAGCGCCGGACGGGCGTCCGCCCCGCGTCCGTACGGCGCGTCACCCTCGGCCCCGTGCTCGCGTGGCCCGGCCCCCAAGGGACCGGGCCGGTGCGGCTGGTGGGCGGGGGGCCGTTGCTCGTGCGGCGGGTGCGCGTCCGCCCCGGGCCCGTCCGGCCCGGCCCCGACGGGCCCGCGCCGGTACGCCTCGTGCCCGCCAGTTCCGTGCCCGTCCGCCTCGTGCCCGGACGGCTCGGGCCCCTGCGTCCCGCGCCCGGACGGCTCGTGCCCGTCGGGACCGAGGTGGTCGGGACCGTGTTGGTCAGGCCGACGTCCGTCGGGCCGGCGGAGTGGCGGACGGCCGGGACGTCGTCGGCCGATCGGAATGTCCATGCCCCCATGCAACCGCGGGGTGCCGCCCGGCAGCGGGTTCCGACACCTTACGGAACGCGAACGGCCCGCCGCGCCCACGCCCTGAGCGGCGCCCCCACTGCCAGGGTGATCGGGTGACCCGCCCCCGTCCGTCCCGCCCCGACCCGCAGCCGCCCGTGCCCTCGGCCTCACCGGAGCGCGCCTCCGCACCCGACGCCACGCCCACTACGGCCCCAGCCACCACAGGGGCCACAGTCCCGGCGACCACGAGGCCGAGGAGGACCACGAGGACCGCACGGAGCACGGCCGCCACGGCTGCCACCGCCCTCCTCCTGGCGGCGCTCACCGTCGCGGTCGTCCTCACCGTCCGGGTGGGCGCGCCCTCGCCCGACCCGTCCTTCCCCGACGCGGCCGGACTCGCCTGGCGGTACGCCGCCTGCTGGGCGTTGTTCGGTGCGGCCGCCTGGACCCTGCGCCGGGTACCCGCCCGGCACGTCACGGTCCTCGTCCTCGCCGGCGGCATCGCCGTGGCCGCGGCCGGCCTGGCCGCCGCGCCCCGGACCAGCACCGATTCCTTCCGCTACGCCTGGGACGGCCGGGTGCAGGCCGCCGGCATCTCCCCGTACGACCACGCCCCGGCCGACCCCGCCCTCGCGGCACTCCGCGACGCCTGGCTCTTCCCGCCGCAGGCAGTCTGCCGCGGCGCGACCGGGCCCGCTCCCGGCCCTGAGTCAGGCCCATCACCCTGGCTCGCCTCGGCTCCCGCGCCCGAGCTCGGCCCGGCATCCGGGCCCGGCTCGGCCCCCGCACCCGCGCCCCCGCCCGGCTGGGCATCGGGGCCCGCCTCGGCTCTCGCACCCGCGCCCGCACCCGCGCCCGCGCCCGGCCAGGCACCCGGCCAGGCACCCGGTCCGGCACCCGGGCCGGCCTCGGCCCCCGCCGCCGGCCCGCCATCCGGCCCGGCACCCGCCCCCGCACACGCCACGGCCCCCGCTCCCACCCTCGCCCCCGGGCTCGCGCCCCTCCCGGACGGTGGCTGCACCCGTATCAACCGCCCCGCCGTCCACACGATCTACCCGCCGGCCGGCGAGGCGTACTTCCTCCTCGTCGACGTCCTCTCCCCGGCCGGCGCCCGCCACAAGCCGCTCCAGACCGCCGGCGCGTTCCTCAGCCTCGCCACCACCCTCGTGCTCCTCCGCGTCCTGCGCCGCTGCGGCGACCCGCGCGACGCCGCCTGGTGGGCCTGGTGCCCGGCCGTGGCCGCGGAGGCGGTCAACAACGCGCACGCCGACGTGCTCGCCGTCCTCCTGTCCGTGACCGCGCTCGCCCTGACGGCCCGTCACCGGCTCGCCGGAGGAGCCGTACTGGGACTCGCCATCGCCGCGAAACTGCTGCCCGCCGTCCTGCTCCCCGGCGCCCTCTCGGGCATCCGGCGCCCCCGGGAAGCGGCCGCCACCCTGGTCCCCGCCGCCACCGTCACGGCCGCGCTCTACCTCCCGTACGTCCTGCTCTCCGACTCGTCCGTCCTCGGCTACCTCAGCGGCTACGCCCAGGAGGAGGGCTACCAGGACGCCTCCTCCGGCGGCCGCTACGCACTCCTGCGCCTCCTGCTGCCCGACTCCTGGGCCGTACCCGCGGTCTTGGTCGGCGCGGCCGCGGTCAGCCTGTACGTCATCCGCCGCGGCGACCCGGCCCGCCCCTGGTCCGGCGCACTCCTCGTCACCGGCACCGTCTTCCTCCTCACGACCCCCGGCTACTCCTGGTACGCCCTGTTCCTGATCGCCCTGGTGGCCCTCGACGGCCGCTGGGAATGGCTCGGCGTGGCGCTCGCGGGCGCGGTCGCCTACCTCGTCACCCCGCTCCACCCCGCCGCGGGCACCGTCGCCTACGGCACCGCCCTGCTCCTGGTCCTGGCCGGACACACCCTCCGCACCCTCCGCACCCGACGCACCCGACGCACCCGACGCACCCGACGCACCCGACGTACCGGCCCGGCCTACTCCGCCCGCAGCTTCGACACCGCGTAGGCGACGAGGGCGGCGACGAGCAGCCCCCACACCAGCCCCTCGGCACCGGCCCGCACCCACCCCACCACCGCCAGCGGCCCCGCCACGAACGCACCGGTACGCAGCGTCCGCGCGTCCCGCAGCAAGGACCACCGCACCAACGCACTGCCCGGGTGCCGCATCTCGACGACGGCGGCCCGCACCACGAAGACCGCGACGACGACGGCCGCGGTGAGCAGAACCGGTCCCATGGCCGCTCCGATCGCCACCCGACAGCGAGGCCGGGGGCAGACGCACACCCCCGCCCACCCACGGTAAACCGCCCCCGACCCCCCTGCCAGAACGGCACCGGGGCGCCCGCCGGCCCGGCGTCAGGACTCCCAGTCCCAGGTGTCGAAGTACGCCGGGCGGCCGGTGTGGCGGGCGGTCATGACGGCTTCGAGGCGGGCGTGGTCACGGGGCGGCATCAGGGGGCGCCACTCGGGCACGGTCAGGGCGCGGACCTCGTCGTGTTCGTCCGGGTCCAGCACGATCGCGGCGAGCCGCTCCGCGCTCAGGCGCCCGCCGTCGAAGACGACGCCGACCGTGGCGAGCGGCCAGTCCGCGCCCGGCAGGCCGAACACCGTGGCCAGGAGCCGCGGCGGGCCCGGGAGGCGGATCCCGGTCTCCTCCCGGCACTCGCGTACGGCGGTCTCCCAGGGGCGCTCGCCGGACTCGGCCACGCCGCCCGGCCACTGCCAGGGGTGGTTCCGCGCGTAGGTGGCGCGGAGCTGGACGGGACGGTCGTCCTCGTCCGTGAAGAACACCGCCCCGAAGACCGCGGCCTTCGGCAGGGTCGCGGCGAATTCGTCGGGCGGCAGCCAGGGCCGGGGCCGGGGCCCTGGCGGGACCGCGGGATGCGGCGGCCACGCCGTCGGCGTCGGCGTCGGCGTCGGCGTCGGACGAGCCGGGGTGGCCGCCGGGGTGGTCGGGCGGGATTCGGACACGGAAGGGCTCCTCGGGGGTGACGGGGCGGCGGTGCGGTACAAGACGGCTCCTCGGGGGTGACCGGCCGGCCCTGCGCCACGGGGCGGCTCCTCGGGGGTGACCGGGTGGCGGTGCGGTGCGGGACGGCTGCTCGGCGGTGACCCGCCGGTCCTGCGCCACGGGACGGCCCCCTGGGGGGACCGGGGGCCCGCGCACCGAGGGACGGGGCTCCTCAGGGTGCCCGGCCGCCCGCGCGCCAAGGGACGGGACGGGCCGCGCGGAGGCGGCGCAGGGTGCGGTGGCCGCGTTCGGTGACCTCCGGGTCGCCGTGCCCGGTGCCGTACGCGATGCCGGAGACGGCGTCGAAGGCCGCCTCGCAGTCCAGGCGCAGCTCCTCGACGGGGTCGAGCGGCCGGCCGTAGCCGTCGAGGAACGCCTCGCGCAGCTCCGGCCGCCCGGTCCAGGTGTCGCACAGCCGGGCCAGGTCGCGCGTGACGGTGCCGTACTCCGACCGCTCGAAGTCGAACAGCCGCGGCTCGCCGTCCGCGGCGAGCAGGACGTTGCGGTACTGGAGGTCCCCGTGGGTCGGTACGAGGACGGGCCGCGGCAGTTCCGCGTGGACCCGTGCCAGGGCGAGGACCAGGTCCTCGTCGCCGTCGGCCAGGTGCGGACGGGCCGCCTCCAGGTGGCGTCCGACCCTGTCGGCGGCCGTCACCGTCCCGGCGGGCCGCTCGGGGGCGCTGCGGTGGAGGGTGGCGGCGAGCCGGCCCAGGCCGTGCTGGACGCGCGCCTCGGCGGCCGGGTCCAGGACCATGCCGTGCAGCGGGCGCCCGGCGAGCGCCGTGACGACGACGGCCCGCGCCGCGGTGTCGGCCGCGACGAGGCGGGGAGCGCTCGGCCCGAGCGCCGGCACCCACGACCGGTACGCCGCCACCTCCCGGTCGTGGAACCGCGCACCGCGGTGCCGTTTCAGGAACCACGTGCCGCCCCCGGACCCGGTGAGCCGCCACACCCGGCTGCCGCCGCGGACCCAGGACACCTCCGTCGCCCGCGCGATCCGGCCCACGGCCCGCTCGGCGAACTCCTTGATCAGGTAAGGGAGTTCGGCCCCTGGATCCGGTGGTCCGGCCAGCAGCCTGGTACGGTCCGGCCCCTGCGGCACGTGCTCGACCGCGTCGCCGGGCCGCTGGAAGTGCACCGCCCCCGGCACGCCGGCGCGGTAGGCGTCCAGCCCGGCCCGGCAGTACGCCACCATCGGCGCCGGGAGGGCGTCCAGCGCGTACCAGCCCATGGCGTCGCACCGGTCCGGCTCCCTGATCCCCGGCCGGCCCGCCCACCGCCGCACCTCGAAGAAGACGCCGATCCGGGAGCGTGAGCCCGTCGGGGGGTGGTGGTGGACGGTCAGGGCCACGGTGACGTCCTCCGGTGCGATCAGCACACCGGTCTCCTCGCGGGCCTCCCGGACCACCGCCTCCGCCATGTCCTCCCCCGGGTCGAGGTGCCCGGACGGCAGGTGCCACATCCCGGCCGCGTAGACGGGCCCGGCCCGCCGCGACAGCAGCACCTCCGCCCCGCCGTCCGCACGGTCGCGCCGCAGGACGAGGTGCACGTCGACCGGCACCGCGTACCGCTGCGTGGTGGCCGTCACCACCCCATCTCCGTGTACGGGCGGCCTGCCCGGATGCCCTCGATCGCGGCGCGCGCGTACGGGACGACCCGGTCGGGGAGGGCCTCGGCCGGCCACCAGTCCCAGGACACGCAGCGGTCCGGCTCGCGGACCTCGGGCGTGCCGGTCCACCGCCGGGCGCGGAACACCAGCTGCATGCGCGGCCGGCCGCCGGGACGGTCCACCACGTGCACGACGTGCACCAGCTCCACGTCGGCCGGGTCGACGGAGAGTCCGGCCTCCTCCGCCGCCTCGCGGACCAGGCAGGCGACGGCGGACTCCTGCTCGCAGTGCCCGGCGAGGAAGTGGTGGGTGGCGCCCGCGTACGCCGAGTCCGGGTGCCGCAGCCCGAGCAGCACCCGTCCCTCCCGCTCCAGGTACAGGTGCACGCCCACGACGTGCAGCCGTGCCCGGCCCCCGGAGGACGCCCGCGACGGCACCGGTACCGGGGCTCCCTGCGCCTGGTGGAGGTCGATGACCTCCTTGGTCCACGGACACATCGTCAGGTACGGGACGGTGGCCGCCTCGAAGTGGCGGAACATGATGCCCTCGGGGCACGGCAGGTCGTCGGCGTCCCCGTCCCAGGCCCCGAGGTAGACCCGCACCCGGCCCTTCACCCCCTCCGGACTCAGGCTGTCCACCACCGCGAACTCCTCCAGCGGGACCACCAGGCCGGTCTCCTCCAGCAGTTCCCGCTCCACCGCCTCCCGCGAGGTCTCCGCTCCCTCGCGGTCGCCGCCGGGGATGCTCCACGTCCCCGGGTCGCAGATCCGCTTGTTGGCGTCCCGGAGGTGCAGCAGGTAGCGGCCCCGGGAGTCCACCAGGAGCGCGGCGGTGCCGCGCGGGTCGTCGTCGGGTGCGGTCCGTTCGATTGCGGCGGGTTCCGCGGGGCGGAACGGCTCGGGATCCACGGGTCCTCCGGAAGAGTGCGCGGTGGGCACTGGTGCTCTGGAAACGGCTCCCGTTCGGGTGCGTCACGGCCGGATCGGGGGCGAAAAGGTGAACGGATGTTCCAGTCGGCTCCGTTGGTCCTGACGGGCCTGCGTCGGCGCCGTTGAAACTCGCTCGAACAGGGACGTGTCCCCCGACCAGGGGATTGTCGGCCCCGGCCCGGCCGCCGCGCCAGAGCGCCTCCGGCCGGCGCCGTAAGGGTTTCGTCATCCGGCCCGGGCTCCCCACCCGGACTCCGGCCCACTTGAATGGCGGAGTAAGCCGAGGACGAGACGTAGAAGGAGGGCCGTCGTGGGGCGCGCCGGGAACAAGAGGAAGCAGTGGTGGGCCGCGGCCGTCGTGGCGGGACTGGCGGTCCTGGCGGCCGGGCTGGTGTGGTTCAAGCCGTGGGCGCTGTGGGTCGACGAGACGGTGCACGAGGCGCTGCCGTCCGCGAAGGCCGCGCCGGCCCCCGGTACGCGGGGGACGTCGCCCGCGACTCCCGCTCCCTCGGGGCCGGTCACCGTCGCGCAGGGGACGCTGATCAGCCACGAGCACGCCACCACCGGCACCGTGAAGATCATCCGCCTGGAGGACGGCACCCACACGCTCCGCCTGGAGGGCCTGGACACGAGCAGCGGCCCCGACGTGCGCGTCTGGCTGAGCGACGCGCCGGTCAAGCCCGGCAAGGCCGGCTGGCGCGTCTTCGACGACGGCCGGTACGTGAACCTCGCCCCCCTGAAGGCCAACAAGGGCGACCAGAACTACCCGCTGCCCGCGGACCTCGACTGGACGGCGTACCCCAGCGTCAGCATCTGGTGCGACCGCTTCGACGTCTCCTTCGGCGCCGCCCCCCTCACCCGCGCCTGACCCCGCTCCACGACCGGCCCGAACCCCCTCCCGGCAGCCCGCTCCACGACCGGACCGAACCCCCCTCCCGGCAGCCCGACCCCGTCCGGTTCGGTCGGCCCGGGCCCCGCGAGCCTGGTCGTCAGGGCCGGGGACTCCGGCGCTCGGGGAGGCCGTTCAGGAGGCTGAGCTCGGCGCGGGTGAGCGGAGGGCGGTCCAGCGGGGGGCGCGACGGGCCCAGGAGGGCGGTCAGCAGCACGCGGGGGCGGACGAGGGATGCGGGCGGGGCCTGGAGGGCCAGCACATCGGTCAGTGCCGTGGCCGCGTGGAACGATCCGGTCGCGGTACGGGACAGGCGGCTGACGTAGCGGTGCAGCAGGCGGTCGGCCGGGTTCGGCTGCCTGCCCCGGGTGGAGGGGAAGTGCATGTCCGCCCCGACGGCGAGGGTCCAGGCGGTGTCGACCGGGCGGGCGATGGCGCGCTGTGCCCGGAGAGACAGGCCGGGAGCCGGGCGGGCCGAGAGCGCCTCGCGCAGGGCAAGAGCACCCAGTGCGGCCACCGACATCCCTTGGGCGTATACGGGGTTGAAGGTGGCGACGGAATCCCCGAGAGCCACCAGCCCCTCGGGCCACGGGCGCAGTCGTTCGTAGTGACGGCGCCGGTTCGCGGTGGTGTGGGTGACGGTGACGTCGGAGAGGGGTTCGGCACGCTGGAGCAGATCGGCCAGGACGGGGTGGCGCAGGGTACGGGCGAAGGGTTCGAAGTCCTCCGCGTTCCGGGTCGGGTGTCCGCCGGGGGCGCCCATCAGGCCGGCATGCCAACGGTCGCCCTCGATCGGCAGGATGGCCCCGGCTTTGGCGGACCCCGTCAGGTGTGGGTCGGCCTGTATCCCCACGACGGGCCACCCGCGGGTGGGAACCGGGGCGCGGTAGAGCCGGCTGGCGTAGGCCAGGCCCGCGTCGACGCTGTCCTGGGCGAGACCGTGGACACCCAGCCGACGGAGCCATTGGGGCAGGCGGGAGGCCCGGCCCGAGGCGTCGATGACCAGGTCGGTGTGCAGCTCCGTTTCCGAGCCGTCGGCTCCCCGCACCGTGACCCCCGTGACGGTGCCGTTCTCGCCGATCAGCCCGACGGCCCTGGTCCTCGTACGCACACTGACCCGGGGGTTCGAGAGGACCTGTTGCCGTAGGACGAAGTCGGTCAGGTCCCGGCTCGCGGTGATCACGTGATGGGTGGCGCGCTGCCAGCGGCGGTACCACCCCTCGGGCGAATGGATGACCATGTCGGTGGTCACGGGTATGCGGTGGGCGCCCGCGGCCGTCAGTCGATCGATGCTGCCTGGAAGCAGAGAGTCGATCGCCTCCGCCCCACCGCTCTGCAGCCAGTGGATGTGGGCCGCCTGAGGAACGCCGGTGCGCGGTTCGGGTCCAGCCGGCAGCGCGTGTGCCTCGATGACCTCGACGGAATCGACGTGGTCCATGACGGCGGCGGCCGCGAGCATGCCGGCGATGCTGCCCCCCACGATGAGGACGTGCCTGGGGGCCCAGCCCCTGCCTTCACTCATGACGGCCTGCTTTCTGCACGGGCGCGAAACGCGCACGGACGTCTTCGGCGGCCATCGGGGCAACTGCCGAGGACAGGGGCACCAGATCCTGCCCGCGCAGCGCCGAAGTCCGGGTGCCTCCCATCGGTTGCCCCCGTGTTCGGTGTGCTGCTGTTGCTCGCGAGCGACGAGGATCATGATGGCATCCACACCGCCCGCGACGGAGGGCTCCTCCTCCGGCGTGGCCCCGCCCGGTCCGCCCCACCGTCGGTCCGGGCAGACGGACGACCGGCATCCCTGTGACGAAGAACCGGAAGACCTGGGGAGGGCTGCCGGACACGCGAAGGGTTGTTAGTCTGCCGGGACCGCCCTTGACCTGCGGGAAGCAGGCAGGGAGCAGACATCTCGGGAGCTTCTTCATGTTTCGCACCATGTTCAAGTCCAACATCTGACTTCCGGACATTTTCGCAGGTCAGCGGCGTGGTGTCGGGCCTCTGGTCAGCAAATGCTCAGCATCAGCCCCTTGGGTTGTTCACGGGGCACAGCCAGTCGGCAGTCGCGCATGTTGCTGGCGCAGGGCCGTGTCGGTGCGTCGTGACGGCCTCTGTCACGTGGAACCCGACGTCGGTGAGGCCGCGCCCGGCCGTCCTCGCCAGCGACACGGGTGCAGTCATCCACCGGACGCGACGGCGGCGACAGCCCTCGTCTCCTTAGTTCAGCGCTGGCGGTTCGGGCGGTTTCGAACGCGGCCGAACCGGTTCCAGAGCCACCTGGAGGGTTGGCCAGGGGCCTGCACTGTATTCCTGCCGGATTATCGCCGCGGTTTGTTCCCGGGCCAGGGAGGCATCGGTGATTGGGACAGACCTGCATGGCAGTTTGGCGGCTACCTAGTTTTCGCACCAGGCGCTCATGCGGCTGGCAACATGAGCCGTGTGGTCCGCGAGTTGCTCGTACAACGCTTGTGCTTCATCCACAGAGAAATAGGCGTCTAGGAGACCGTAGAGCGGCGCCTGGAGGGAAAGCCGTTCTTGCACCTGCCATGAGGGGCGGTAGTGAACCAAAGTGTTCCGGAACCCTCCGTGGGTCTGGAGGATCAGGTTGCTTGTCGGGGAGTCGAGGACGCCCTTCAGCAGTGATCGGTCCGGCGGGCGGAGTTGGGCTCCGTACTCTTCATCAAGCTTGCGGAGACTGGAGAGCGCGTGGTGGAGCGTGATGTACCGCAGCTTCCACAAGGTGATCGCTGAGGAGGGGTTGCGGTCGTCGGTGACGAGGACACTGGTCGTGTTTAGCGCACAGGTCATGGCTGCCAGGGATGCCTTGATCTCCTCTGGCAGGATCGGATCGAAGCTTAGACGGTAATACTTCTCTGCACGTACCTCTGTCTTGGTCAGGTCCGTCTCCTGCACGGTGTCGAAAAATGACTGTCCTTCCCAAGGAAGTCCGTCTGCCGCTGTGGCGATATAGCTGCCCTGTTCCACGGCGATGGCGTGGAGTTTGGCGCCAAGCATCTCGGAATCCTTGAAAGCTTGCGGGGGGAAGGCGAGGAAGAAGCTGGCTGTGTGGGAGGTGGAGACGAGCCTGCCGCGAAAACGCCACAGGACGAGGTCCTTTTCCAGCGGCCGGGCCAGCGGTAGCCAGGTATTGTTCAGGAACTCCTCGCGGTGCTCGTCGACGATGCGCCGGAAGTCGGCGCCAATGTCGTCCAGTTCCTTGTACTTGTCGTCGTATAGCTTGACCGATTGCCGAGCGCGCTCGATGGCAGGTGCGTAGTCGTAGGCAAGTGCGTCCGAGAGGTCGGGAGCGATGTGGCGAAGCGCTCGGTGGGACTCGTGGATGATCAGGCACATGTAGTTGTGCATGCAGAAGATCGGGACGACAGCCAGTTGTGGGGCGGCTGTGATGCTGCGGGCGAAGCGTCGCAAGAACATGATGTCCTGCGCGATCAGCGCCAGGGCTATGTCGTTGCCGGGGGTCGTCGTCACTGGTGCTCTTCTCCAAGTGCAAGAGGCGGGTGCTGCCTCCTGCTGTACGGCATCAGTCCCGCAATAGGGTCGGTCCATGGACCAGTCGTGCAGGGCATCGTGTCAGCAATCTGTGCTGCCACACAGCAGGGTTTCGAGGCGGGAGGACCGCTGCGTGGTGGCGGCGGCCCGCCGGCGGCGCAGAGCCGTGGGACGTCTCGCGGTTTCGTGGACCCACTGCCGTGCGGGATGCCAGCGGCTACAGCGGCATACTTTGAGGGAGGGAAGCGTGAGGACTGCCAGCAGCGCATGCGGGCCGCGAAGGCAGATGTCGTTCGTGAACGAGGTGCAGTTAACGCACAAGCGGATGCAGTCGGATCCCTACGCGATCTCGTAGCTGTCTGCTTGGTAGCTACAAAGGCTATGTACCGACAGCGGTGGGGCTGCTGAGGTTACAGTTCGCTCAGACTCATGCCCGGGGCCGACGTCCCTGTGAAGCCAGGGCGTGCCGGAGGTATGTGTGGACCTGCGCCCGACGCATCTTGGTTATGCCTATCAGGATCTACTCACCGCGCTGCGTCTGGTGGATCTGACGGTGGGACGTGCGAGGTCGGTGCTCGTCGACACGAAGATGTTCGCTGGGGACCGGTTCGACGACATCACCTGCGAGTGGGCCGACGGCAGCCGTGAGCGGCTGCAGATCAAGCACACGACTCACGATCGCACGTTGTCGCTGAAGAGTTTCACCAAGGACCAGCGCGGCCTGCAACTGGATCTGCTGTTCGCCTCCGTCAGTCAAGATCTGCAAACGGATCCCCGTACCTCGCACCGCCTCGTGGTACGCGACACGGAACCGGATGACCCTGATCTATCCCAGGTTCTGCAGCCTCTCAGCGGGAGCAGCGACCCGGGGCCAGCGCTGTTGGGGCTCAGCAGCAGGCGCTTCCGATTCAGCCCCACTGCACTGCGGGAACACGAGCCGTGGCGGTCGATGCTCGTCGACATGGACGATGACCTGCTCCGCAGCGCATGCGCCTCTTTGATCGTCGACACGGGTGTACCAGCATGTTCGCTCAACGTTCGCGAGCCAGGGCCGGCCGAGGCTGCATTGCTGCATCGCGTCCGGGACGAACTCGGCGCCGGCCGGCCGCCGAACCGGGATCGTGCACCTGAAGATGTAGCCTTGGCCCTTATCGAGGCAGCTAAAGAGGCCCGTGCCAGAGCGGGAACGGTGGCTCTCGAGAGTTTGTTTCCCCGGATGGCTTTGAGAGTCGACTTCGGGGCGGCTCAGGAAGGGCACCCTGTGGACCGTGCCGCGGAGGTGACCCGTCCGACGGTTCTTACGCGCATGGTGGCCGCCCTGGAGAGTGCGGCTCGCTCGGGCGGTGTCGTCGTTGTCACCGGTGGTCCTGGCGTCGGCAAGTCCTGGTTGTGCGAGCAGCTCGGTGATGCGCTCGGGGACACCTGGGTCGTTGCGAGGCATCACTGCTGGCTCGGAAGTGATGACGAGCGGCTTCGTGATCGTGTCCTGACCGAAGTGGTGATCGGCAGTCTTCTGCAGCAGTTGCAGACAGCGGTCCCAGAGGCTGTGGCGCAGATCAGACCACGCTACGCGGCCACCTCCGAGACGCTCTCGGCGGCAGTTACAGCCGTGCGTAGCCTGGTTCCGGATCAGCCGGTGGCGCTGATCGTGGACGGTCTCGACCATGTCAGCCGGGTCCTCGGGAGCATCACCGGCAGCGCGTTTCAGCAGCAGTCGGACCCGGCCGCCTCCTTGGTGGAGGGACTCGCTGCCCTCAGCCTGCCTCCAGGTGTCGTCCTGGTCCTTGCCAGCCAGCCTGGCCTCCATCTTCAAGCCCTGGGCGCCCATGCGGAACACCTGACGGTCCCTGCTCTTGATCGTGGAGAGCTGTATGCGCTGGCGGATCGGCTGGGTGTCTTGTCGGCCCTGGCGGAATCGGGCTCAGAACAGCCATCCGCTGACCTTGCAGAGGCCGCTGTCGGGCTGATCGATGAGCGCTCACGGGGCAATGCCCTCTATGCCACGTACCTATGCCGACAGGCGGTGGGACCGACACCCGTCGTGGCATCGCTGTCGGCACGAGACGTTGCTGAGGACCCTCTGGAGCGTCTGCGCGCAGTTCCTTCCTCAGCACAAGACCTTGACGACTACTACGACTACCTTCTCAAAGGCCTTACTAGCGAACAGCGGCAGGCCGTCAGCATGCTTGCCATCTGCGACTTCGCCGTCACCGCGCAGGAGCTTGGAGAGATCTTCCCGCTGCCCGGTCCGATGCTCGGCGCTGCGCTGACGAGTGTGGCACCGATTGTCGCGCAGCAGCCGGGTATTGGCGGGCTGAAGATCCACCATGAGAGTTTCAGCCGCTTCATCCGGAAGATCGACAGCAACCAGGGGTGGGTCGATCTCGTTAGGAAACAGGCTGCCGCTTGGCTCACCAGGCGTGGGTTCTTCACAGACCCGCGGGCATTTCGGCACCTGCCGGAGCTTCTGTCCGCCTTGGGCCACGACGAAGAGCTGGCCTCTCACATCGGACCAGATTTCCTCTCCCGAGCGATTGCCGGTCTGCAGCCCCCGCAGGCCATCGTCCACACCTTGACCGTGGCCGCGCAGCGAGCGGCAGTCCGGAGTGACTGGTCCACACTGGTGCGCTGCGTCGAACTCAGCCGGGCCCGGGTGACCTACGAGCAAGAGGGCCTGCCGGGCTCCCTCGTGCCGTACGCCGACGTCCTGGTGACACTGTGTGGAGCCGACCGGGTGGCAGCGAGCCTGATGTACGAGGGCGAGCGCACCATGATGGCGCGATGGGGCCTGCCGCTGTGCGCGGCTGTCGATCGTGCTGGCTTGGCCGCACCGTGGGAGACGTACCTGGCGGCCTGGGACGAGGAACGCGACGACAATGTCCGTTACGGCTCTGACATTGACGATGCTGTGTTCCTCGCGGAGCTGCGTGGACGGATCAGGCAGCCACGCAGGAACATCGACGGCGATGCCGCGCCGCGCCCCGTCGCGCAGAGAGTGGCGCAGTTCTTTGACCAGGAGAATCTGCCGGCTGTTGAGCGTGCGCTGGGCGTAGTGCTGGAGTGTTTGGGGCACGAGGCGCTGATGGCGAGCGTGGACCTCATTGAGCGTGCCGACCGGCGTGTGGCTGTTCTGCTGTGTCTCGCCGACGCGCGGGCCGACGCTGCAGGAGAGCTGCCTTCGGCACGCATGCTGGCCGCAGCGGCCTGGGCGAGTGGGCCGTGCGACCCGCGGCGTCTGCTCCGTCACGGCGTGCCCGCGGAGGATCTGGTGCATGACGTTTTCTCTGGCGGCATCACCGATGATCTCGAGAAGGCGACGCGGGAGGTGCTGGTAGACCGGGCAGGCGACCTGCCGGCTCCGGTGAACAGGTGGCTGTCGCTGCTTGCCGTGGCTCATGTCTGCGACCGGCAGGCCGCGGCCCGATTGCTCCCGCTCTTTGAGGGCGTCGGTTTCTACCGCGCGTGGCTGCGCTTTACCGTGGCGACCCTGGGCCTGCGCCACGATGTCGAAGCTGGCGTCATCCCAGCCGAGACGGCTTCTTTGACCGCCCGTGTGGCACTTGAGCATCTGGCCCAGCACAATCAGCCGTTCGCGGGCCAGCCCAAGGCAAGCGATCTCGGCGGCATCCACAGACTGGTGCGGGAGGTACTGCACGATGCCGTCGTCGTGCTCCGGGACCAGGACGTGGCGCCGGGCATCGCAGCCTTGCAAGCCATCAGCCACGGAACCACCACATCCCTCATGGGCATGGCCGGGAGCGGGCCCCTCACCACGACGGAACTGGTGTCCCTGCTCGCCGCGAGCGTCGGCCGGGTTGGAGCCGGTATCGTGCGTGAACTTTTGGCTACCCTGCGCGCAGCACAAGCAGGCCGCCGGGCGTTGTATGCGGAAGACGCGGACTTCGAGCTGGAAATGGCCCGCGTGAGTCTCGCCTGCGGCGATCTGCCAGCAGCGCAGGAGTGCTGGGACCGCGCCGCCCGGTTCATGGGCGCATATGGCGGCCACAAGGACGCCACCATCAGCGAGCTGCTCGATCCATTGACCGTGCTATTCCAGGCCGAACCTGCTCGGGCCCGTGAGAGGCTCGCCCGCTCGCAGTCTCTCACCTACCTCGTCTCCCAGCACACCAACGGACGAGGCACCAGTGGAATTCCCCATACATGGTGGGGCCTGCTGGCCCGCTTGGATCCGCAGGCCGCCGCACAACTGGGAGCCCGTGTTCTACTGACCGAGCCCGGCCTACCCGACGCCCGAGTGGAAGAATCCCATCACCAGCTGCTCGCCACACAGGTCGACACAGCCGACCCTGTGATCCTGGCCACGCTGAGGATCGCTGCCGGCCACGCGGGCCAGAGCCTCGACACCGACATCGCTCTTCTCCACAGACTTGCGAACCTACCCTGCGACGATGCGGCACGGGCACAGCGCCTGCTGCCGGTACTAGCCAACGCGATCACCGCCACCTACGACGACCAGCGCCTGGTCTCCACCTCTCGCAGTATCGGAGACCCACTATCCACGGCGCTGTCCGCGGCAGCGCAGCAGTGCGGCGGTGAAGGTGGTCTGCTGTGGTCACCGAAGCAGGCCAGGACCAAGACTTCTCGCAATTGGTTCGGTCCCGAAGGGCGCTATGCCACAGACGCCTACCTGCACGCGCAACAGCGCCCCACACTGCCAGGAGGTGCTGCCGGCGCCTTGGCCGCAGTACGTGACTACGACGACAAGCCATACAAAGCACCTCCCGGCCCCCGGTGGTCGGCAGACGCCCTCGCCAATACAGTCGGATGGAGGCTCCTGGAGATCGCCGACCGACACGGCACCGATGCGGCGACCCGACTGCTGCACCGGCTTGCCGAAGACACGAGTGTGTACAAGCCGCGTGAGCTTCTGGCCGATATCGCCACCGGCCTCTGTCTGCGCCAAGAGGCTGCCCCCGACACCCTCGGCACGCTCGCCGCTACGGCCGGCGCGCTCGCCTTCACCACGATGCGGGGAGGAGGCGGATGGCGCTCGTTCGCGGGCAAAGACAGGCTCGAGCTATGGCAGCAAGCCCACAGAGCGGATCCCACCACCGCAGTCAGCATGCTCGCCAACCAAGTGGCACGCGCCGTGGCCAGCGCCTCATACGACCGGACGATTGGTGTCAGCCAGGCCCTGGTATCCGCCTTCGCCGCACAGGCCCCGCTCGACCGGACGCCAGGCGCCGACGCGCTCTCCTGCTGGGACGCAGCCTATGAAGTCATCGCCCACCGCCTACCCGGCGACGCCCGTCTCGATGACGGCGTGTATCAGCCGAGCCCGGAACCGACCGCACAGCAAAACATCGACACCGCGCTGTGCACGCTTGCCCTGGCCACCCTTGCTCTACCCGAACGCGGCGACAAACGCCGCGCCTTGATCGCGGCGACTGTGCTGCTGGCGAGCCGCCCCGGTCAAGCCCAGACCGCACTTGCGAACGTGCTTTCCTTCTCCCTCGGTGCCGGGCCACTAACCTGGCTCCTGTCCGTTCTGTGTGACCACTTGCCACCGGACTCCCTGGACGCAGCACTCCTCGACCGACTCGTTGCCTTGTGTAGCAGTGACATGCTGTCCGTCAGGGCCGAAGCTGCTGCGATCCTTACGCGTGCTGGGCATCAGCCTCCTCCGCCCCCCGCAACACCGGCCCACCCGACACTCACACGTGCCGTAAGTGCCGTCTTTTCTCGTAGGGAAGGCACGCCATGACGAACTTCCAAGAGGCAGCGACCGAGATCGTCGATCATCATCTGGCGACCCGTCTCATCTCCGCGGGTGATCCTCCGGGACTACACGAGACCGTTGTCGACCTCGTCACCGAGGCATTCCCACAGCACGTTGAAGCGCTGATGGGGCACCAGCTGGACTTGCTCACCCACCCGAGTGGGACTCAATGGCCCGATGCCTACCTTGCTGACGAAAGCGCTGCCGAAGACGCACTTCAGCAAGCTGCGGCCGGGCTGTGCGTCGCGCTTGCCCAAGCCGGACAGATGAGCGGTAATGCGCAGATCTTCGAACGGAAGACTGCCGCTCGAGTACGTGACGATCCACGAGCGGCGCTGCGCGCGGAGCTGGCCCGCGTGCCGCGGCCCCTCACTCGCCCACAAATTCTGGAGTGGTCACTCGACCCTGCCCCCTGGTTCACAGAAAGCCGCAGCGAACCTGGCGTCTGGCCACCTGTGGGATTCGAGTCAGTTGCCGGTCAACGACGGTTGCCGGACGGCGTCGAGGCACTCCCTCGTGTGAGCAGCGGCCCCCACGAGGGATGGGTACAGATCGGGTTCACCGAACGGCAACTCACCCCTGCACGCCGGTATCCAGATGAGCCCGTC
The DNA here is from genome assembly GCF_044759225.1 of Streptomyces sp. NPDC101132. NCBI lineage: Bacteria > Bacillati > Actinomycetota > Actinomycetes > Kitasatosporales > Streptomycetaceae > Streptomyces > Streptomyces sp. NPDC101132. Next base: position 432,064 of record NZ_JBIVYX010000001.1, on the reverse strand, counting down.
CGCCAGATACAGATCATCGTCGGACTGGAGGCTGGCGGCGGTCGTACACCGGCCAGCCCCCTGCCCCTCGCTAAAGCTCCCTGGCAGTTGTGGACGCGCCCGCTGCGGCATCTGGCGCCTCACCTTGTCGACACGGGCGCGGCCATGAGGCATATCAGCACCACAGATCAACCCTTCGTGGCTCTGACCGATGCCAGCGCTACCACACTAGTCAACGAGCCCCTTCCCTCGTACGGCCTGGGGCTACCTCACCTTGTCCTCGCACCGGCTGTCAGCGTCATCGCTGCCCTCGGCCTCGAACCTACGGAAGGGGTCTGTGGTTTCAGCCTCAGCGACGCGCAGGGAGAAGCACTGGTCGGTCGTCAATGGCGAGGCCACCTTGTCCACGACGGGAACTACAGACCTCTGCTGCCCGCGATCGAGGGGGCAGATCTGCTGATCCGCCCCGACTTGTTTACCCGCCTTCACGACATGGTTGGTGCCGCTCGCTGTCATGTCGGTCTCAGAGTGGTTCTCAAGCCAACAGAGCAGCCCAGCGCCATCGCCGACAAGGACGACCGCAAACTACTGATCACGTCGGCGGTGAAGGCGACTTAACTATCTTCGTGGCCTGGGTACCGCGCCTCAGACGCCTGTATTAGCAGCCCATAGTGCACCAGAATGCCTGGCGAGCCTCGAGTACTGCTGAGGCTTCGAGATGGTGCTGTGCCGGAATCTGGCGATCAAGGATGCCGAGGCCGTCCCGTCTCGCTTCCGCCATCCGGTAGGTGAGGCTCACTACTCGTTCAACACCGAGTCGAGGTATGCCTGCACCGGCTGGAACAGCCCGTACGGGACATACCGCGGGATCTATGCATGGGCGACCCACGCCAGCTCGGCGAGCTCGTCGGTATCCGCCACGTGCGCATTACCGCCGACCGTCTCGCAGGCGGTATACGACATCCGCCGGCCGGTGGCCGGGTGGATCCGCTCGCCGAGCAGCTTCACCGCCTTCACGGCAAGCCCCGTCTCCTCCTGGGTCTCCCGTACGGCGGCGTCCTCGAGGGCTTCGTTGGGCTCGACCTCGCCGGCCGGGAACTGCCAGTAGAGCTGGCCCTCGCTGACCCGCCGCCGGACCATCAGCACGCGGCCTTCGTACACCACGATGGCCGCGGCGATGCCCGGTCGCTCCTCAGCGCTTTGCTGCGTCACGTCTACTCCTCCAGGGGGCCGGGATGGGCCGGAAGATCGTATCGACGCCCAGCGCGCCAGTCAGCGGAAGAGCGGGATGCAGTCAGGCAGCCCAGCTATTCCGACAGGCACCACGCTCGCGCAACCCTGCCAGTCGGCCGCCTCTATGACCTCCTCGTGGGCGTCGTAGCGGTGGCCGTCCACGGAGATCCGGTGGACGCCGTTTGGGCGGTAGCCGAACTTTCGGGAGACCGCCCGGGAGGCAGCGTTGTCGGCGAAGGCGGTGGAGGTGACGCGGGCGGCGCCGAGGCCGTCGAAGGCGAGGGCCAGGGCTGCGGCGCGCATCTGGGTGCCGTAGCCGTGGCCCTGGAAGCGGCGGCCGAGCCAGAAGCCGGTCCGGGCCTCGCCGGTGGTGTCGAAGTCGCGTGCGGAGAGATTCTGCTGGCCTATGACCTGGCCGTCGTGGAAGACGGCCAGGAGCAGACGCCAGTTCTCGCGGGTCCAGTCACCCCTCGCCCACCAGTGGTTCTGTACGACGTTCCTGGCCCTCTCGGCCGGCGGGGCGGAGGCCCAGGGCTGCGGGAAGTACACGGCGCCGTCGGGGACGACCCCGTCGGCGGCCACCTGGGCGAGCGCGTCGAGATCGTCGTCCGAGGGGAGGCACAGGACGAGGTCGGCGGTGGTGAGCCGGAGGGCGGTGAGGGGCCAGTGGCGCATGGGTGGGCTCCGAGGGGTCAGGGCCCGTCGAGTCCGAAGACGGTGCCGAAGGGGTCGATGAGCTGGCAGATGCGCCGGCCGGGCTCCACGTCGAGGGGGCCGCGGTGGTGGGTGCAGCCCGCTTCCAGGAGGCGCTTGCGTTCGGTGTCGAGGTCCTCGACGGACCAGTACGGGACGGTGCTTCGCCCGTGGGCGTTGGCTTTGGGGGACGCCTGGTGGAAGCCGAACTCGAGTCCGTCGAGGTCGAGCCAGGCGTAGACGGCGGTGCCGTTGATGTCGAGCTTGACCTCGGCTTCGAAGATCTCGCCCCACCAGCGGGCGGTGGCTTCGGGGTCGTCGACGAAGACCATGACGGTGCGGATACCGCGCACTTGGGATTCTCCTTGTGTCGGGAAGTGGCACGGTACCGCTGGGGTGGTCACTCGTGGGCGCCGTGCAGGGAACGGAGGCCGGTGGCTGCGGCGAACGCTGCCAGGGCGCATATGAGGCCGTGATCGTTCCAGTGGGCGCCGAGTTCTCGTGCGTGGTGCAGGTAGGCGTGGCGTACCCAGCGGGGGGACGGGTGCCCTTGCTGGTCAGCCATGTGGGCGAGGGTGATCAGGTCGGGCAGGCCGGTGATGTCCGGGCGGAGGGTTTCCGCGTCGATGAGGGCGAGGTGCCCGTCAGCGCGGCGGCGGACGTGTTCCGGCTTGAGGTCCAGGTGGCCGAGCGGTACGTGACGTGGTCCGTGGGCATCGGTGACGAGCTGAAGGAGCCGGCGCCAGTCGTCGGGGCGGGTGATCCAGTCCGGGGACGGGGCCTCCAGGGCAGCCGTTGTGTGCCAGAAGGCCATGGTTTCGGCGACCTCGGGCTGCCAGCGGGCGGAGGCGGTGTGGATGAGGACGACCGCCCGGACCAGCTCCTCGAAGGCGTCGGCGCCCGAGAGGGTGACCTTCTCGCCAAGGTGGTCGACCAGCAGCGTGCGCGACGTATCGCAGGCACGGTGGAGGTCCGGCAGGACGTTCTCGTCGGCCAGGAGTTCGTAGGCGAGGACTTCGCCGAGGTAGCCAGCCTCGTCCGCGTGCCGCTTCAGGACCCGGCGGGGAGGGGCGCCGAGGGCGAAGACGGCTGTGCGGTAGCGGGCGGTCAGGCAGCGCACCGGTCCCGGCTCGCCCGCGTGGTGGCGCGCGAGGATCACGTACGCCTGGCGCTCGGCTGTGGCGCGGTTGCTGGTGAACGGGTTGGCCAGCCACCCGTCGGGCCGCGTGCGGGCGGCGCCGTCCAGCGGCCCGGCGGGAGCGGTGCTCATGCCGCGGTCTCCTGGGGGATGCCCAGGGTGGCCAGGCTGTGGGCGTAGCAGCGGGCGGCGAGGTCGGGCCGCTGGTGCTCGCCGTAGATCGCGAAGAGGGCATAGACCGGGGAGTCGAGGTTCTCGCCGATGTGCCAGCCCTGGTACGAGCCGCCGACGACGTCCCAGATCTGGGCGCGGCCGAGGAAGACGGCGGCGAAGTCCTGGAAGTAGATCTCGATGCCGAAGGGGTGGGCGGCCATGGCCTCTTCCCGGCTGGTCGTGGCGACCTTGTCCCAGGTGGGGCCGGTGATGTTCCAGGCGTACGAGTCGATCTCACCGGGGCGGCCGGGCGGGTCGAGGAGGCGCAGGACGGCGCGGTGCGCTCCGAGGGGGCCGGCGAGGTAGTCGTGGATGCTGGTGGCCAGGGCGCCGGTACGGGTGGCGATCAGCTCCCGGGCGAGCCGGGGCAGCTCCTCGGCCACCAGGGCGTCGGCCTTCTCCCACTCCTCCTCGGCCAGGGCCGGGGTGACCGGGGTCGGCTCGACGCGCTGCGGGGAGTCGAGGAAGTCAGCGAGTGCGGCGAGCGCGGACTTCTCCGCCACGGGGTCGGGGGTGACCCAGGGGACGCGGGAGGTGGTGACAGGACCGTCGCCCGCCCGGATGGTGAGGCGGTCGCCGGGGCGAGGGCCGTGGACGCGGAAGAGGTGCTGGAGCTCGTTCGCGGTCGCGGCCAGGGCCTTGTGGTCGGCATAGAGGAACGGGCCGTGGGGGCTGCGGGGCGCGGTGAAGCCGTTGCCGCACAGGGCGACGTCCCGTACGCCGTCCAGGGGCTTGAGGTAGTCGATGAGCAGGCCGTTGAGGATCTGGAGGCCGGTGGTGCGGTTGCGGGGTCCGTCCATGCCGGGCAGCAGGTTGTTGTCCGCTCCGAGCGCTCCGTACGGGACGGTCTGGGCGTTGTTGGAGACCACGGCGAGCCGGGGCGGGGCGAGGGTGCCCTGGGCCAGCTGCTCGATGTAGAGGTCGGAGACGTCGGCGTCGACGCCGATGAAGACGTCGTTGCCTGTGGTGCCGGACAGGCGGACCAGGGGCTGGGAGACGCGCTTCTCCCAGAAGAGGGTGCGGGCGCCCGCGGGGTAGAGGGTGATCTCGATGTCGCCGACGTTTAGCGGCCGGGTGTGGTCCACGCGGTGCACGGTGAAGCCCAGGGCTTCGATGGCGTCGGTGACGGCGGCCGGGGTGGTGGTGCCGGTGTAGACGGGCACCGTGCGGGCGAGGAGGTCGAGCGAGGGGAGGTGGAAGTGGTCCAGGTGCTCGTGGCTGAGGATCACCGCGTTCGGGCCGGGCATGCCCTGGGTGTCCACGGTGCGGGGCGGCCAGATCTCGAACTCCAGGCTCCCGGCTCCGAACGCGGGCGCGAGGATCGGGTCGAGGAGGACGGAGGAGAGGCCGTCGGTGATGTGCCAGGTTTGGTGGCCGAGGAAGGTCAGTTCCAGGCCGACGGGGGCTGCTGCCATGACGAACTCCTTTGCGCGGTCAGGAAGGGTGCGGGGGTGGTGGGGGGGGGGGGGGGCGCCCGCCCCCCCCCCCCCCCGGGGGGGGGCCGCGGGGGGGGGGGGGGGGGGGGGGGGGGGGGGGGGGGGGGGGGGCCCCCGCCCCCCCCCCCCCCCGCACCTGTTTGCGGACCGGCGGGGCCTACCGGTGGTAGGTGGTCGGGGAGTTGTGGGTCGTGCCGGTGGCGGCGAACGCCGTCACGCGCTGCTGGAGCCGGCGGACCGCCTCCGCGGTCACGGGCGCACTCGGCTTCGTCTGGGGCTTGGGTCGGTTCATGACGTGCCTCCATCACTTCGGTTTCTCGACGGTGCGGATGCAGCCGCCGTGCCCCGCCGCTGCAAGCGGCGGGTGGTCAGTGTTCGGTGGCGGACAGGAGACTGCCGACGACGGCACTGCAGAGGATCACGTAAACGATCACGGCGATCCGCTGCCTCACTGCGTCACCACCGAGTCCGGGTCCTTAGGCGCCTGGTCGACGGCTGCTCTGTTGCGCCGCTGCCGCACCTGGCGCTCGATCAGCAGGACACGACAGATGCGGGCGAGGGCCCGCATGTGAATCCAGGCCCCGAGCCGCCCCTCGCCGGGCCCGTGCGACAGGAGAAGTTCGGCATCCGTACAGGCTTGGCTGCCACCGTCCCGCTCGCAGAGCAGGAGCTGGACGTAGCCGTGGAGAAGGGCCGTGGCCTCCCGTACGTCACCGCCCTGTATGCGGTAGGCGTTGGGCGTGAGGACGCGGGCGCACAGGGCGCGCATGGTGTCCGCGGGTACTGACGCCTGAGTCGCAGCCCTCGTCGTCATGCCGGGTGCCCCGCAGCCGCCTCCCGCATCCCAAGCGCCCAGTCCATCTGCGCGTACAGGACCTCCAGCTGGGCAGGGTCGAGGACCAGGGTCGTGATCTCCGTGGTGCCGTCGAGCCGGTGCAGCGACGCGATCGGCAGAGTGGCCTGCTGCTCGTTGTGGTTGTCCGTGATGTCGCGCCGGACTGCAGTTGCGTGGGTGATCACGAGGGCTCTCCCGGGGCTGTCTGAGCGGGGGATGGAGTTCAGTCAACTCCGGCGCCGGATCCCCGAACAGGGCATTCCACTAGGCACGTTGTAGGCACGAGCTAGGCAGAATCCCGCTAGGCTTCCGGGCGCCCAACTCGACCAGCGGACGGCGGGATGATGGCGAACGAGATCCTGCGCCGACTGAGGCGCGAGCAGCGATGGACACAGGCCCAGGCCGCCCAACGGGTGTGCACACAGGTCCAAGCGGCTACAGGCCGTTACCCCGAACTCGATGCGAATTGGATCTCCCGGCTGGAACGCGGAGCGATCACCTGGCCCTCGGGCGACTACAGGGCGGCGCTGTGCGCGGTGTTCGGTGTCTCAAGCGAGGCAGAGCTGGGCTTGCACCCGAAGGGAGAGCCGACTGGCAGTGCTTCCGCGTATGAGGCCTCTTCGGCGCTCGGCAATGAGGCGAGCAGCCTCCAGGCCGACACGGAGCTGTCAGCACGGCTCGCCCGACATGCGGCAGCTACCAACGTCAACGAATTGGTGCTGGAGCAGTTCGACGCCGACCTGGAGCGTCTCGCCAGAGACTTCGTCAGCCGGCCCCTGCCCCTGCTGGTCCCGGAGATCCGCTCCCTGCGCACGGACGTGTTCCGATTACTCGAGGGACGCCAGCATCCTGGTCAGACGCGACACCTGTACGTGCTCGCAGGCTGGTTGTCCGGCCTCGCGGCGCACGTGTCCCTCGACCTCGGCCACCAGCCCTCCGCCTCCACCCATGCGCGGACGGTGGTGCAGTGCGCGGAAATCGCGGAACACCCGAGACTGCGAGCCTGGGCACGCTCGTTCCAGTCGCTGGCCGCCTACTGGACGGGCGACTACAGGCGGGCCGCAGATCTGGCACGGGCCGGACGCGAGGACGGGCGAGGGCCGGGCTCAGGAACGCTCACCGCACGGCTGCTAAGCCTGGAGGCCCGTGCCCTCGCAGCCCACGGAGACGGCCGCAGCGCGTTGCGCTCCCTCGCGCTGGCCCATGACGCCCGCAGCAGCGCGGAACGGGACGAACTGCCGGGCGTCTTCGCCTTCCCCGAGGCCAAGCAGTGGGCCTACACGGGCACCACGCTGCTTGCCATCGACGGCGACGAACAAGTCCAGCGGGCTATAGCGGCGTCCAACCGCGCCGTGGAGCTGTACCAGGCCGGGGCTGAAGGCGACCGGTCCTCCGGAGACCTGCACGCCGCGCATCTGGACCTGGCGACCGCATACCTGGCGAGCGGCGAAGTGGAAGGAGCCGGTACGGAACTCGCCGCGGTCCTCGGCGCGGATCAGTTCACCGCGAGCATCACCATCAGGCTTCGCAAACTGGGCACGCTCATCGGCAGCGGGCCGTACCGTGACTCACGGCCGGTGATCGATCTTCGGGAGCACATCCGCGAGGTAACCGACCGGCCCGCTCTCGTCAGCACACCCACGGAGCCGCGATGACCACCCAGCCCACGAACGACCCTTCCGTGACCGACCGGCACCTGCTCTCCACCCAGGCGTACGGCACCGGCCAGCACCTTGCCGCCCGCCAGTCCCTCTACCAGTGGCAGACCCCGCGACACGACCTCCCCGGCATCGTCGTCGACGAGCTGGCCAGCGTCCGCGGGGCAGTTGCGGACGTGGGCTGCGGCAACGGCAAGTTCGTACAGCGGGTCCGCGCCGACCGGCCGGACCTGACCCTTCTCCCCATGGACATCTCTCCCGGCATCGTGGCAGGCGTCGCCGGGGCCGTGGCCGGCGACGCCCAGAGACTCCCGATCGCGGACGGCGCCCTGGGCGCAGTACTGGCCATGCACATGCTCTACCACGTCGAGGACCAGGCCCGAGCCGCCCAAGAGCTGGGTCGTGTCCTGGCCCAGGGAGGCATTGCCATCGCGTCCACGAACAGCCGGACGGACAAGCAGGAACTGGAGGACCTCTGGCGACGAGCCGCCGGCGACGTCCTCGGCGTCGCTGAGGGACCGGCACGCGTCCAGCTCTCTGCCCGCTTCACTCTGGAAGACGCCCCGGTCATCCTGGGCGCCGTCTTCGATGATGTCCGCACCATCCCTCTCCCAGGCGTGATCGAGGTGACCGACGCCGCGCCCGTGGTCGCCCACCTGGCCTCGTACGAGGCATGGGCCGACCAAATGGGCGTGCCGTTCAAGGAAACGATCGAACGGGCCCGCGAAAGGGTGGGCGAGACCATCCGGACAGAGGGCGCATTCCGAATCACCTGCCTCGGCGGAATCCTGGTCTGTCGCGCGGCGAGCGGGTAGGCCGCGGCCTTCCGCCCAAGGAGCGCTCAGGGGCCCGGCTTGAAGAGGTCGAGGATGGGGAGGTAGCGAGCCCAGTTGCTGCCGAACAGCGCCATCATGATCAGCACTGCCCAAGCGGTTCCTGCGGCAACCGTTGCCATGTCGGGAAGGCCGAGGAAGGCCAGCCCGACGACGCCCCGGCGATCAGCACGACAGCCGCAGCTACACGGAGTACCTCTCGGTCGCGGACCGGCTGCTTGCCCTCCAGCGCAGGCTTGGGGAGGAGAGATCCGATGTGGCCGGCCACATGTTGCACAGCGATCGTCGCGGCCAGACCGGCGATCTCGCTGAGCACCGCTGCGTGATCACCGGGTCCCAAGGTGGCCTCTGCTTCGCGTAGCTTGGCGACCACCTGACCGGCGTGGACCTTCAGCTCTCGGCGCCGGGGGGACAGGAAGGCAACGGTCCCGGAACGGCGATGCGCCCGCATCACGTCCCCCTCAAGGCGGCGCAACGCCGTCCCAACCGCGGACAACTTCTCCGCCCGCTGAGCATGGCTGGCGCCATACGCCTCGGAGCAGGCTCTGATCGTTGCCTTGCACTCCAAGGTGAGCAGGTTGCGGACGAACGGCAGACCGGCCCCTCTCGTCTTCACGCACAGCTTCATGAGCAACGTGACCGTAATTGCCCACGCCGCGGCCCAGCGCCAAAGCGGGTCGTGCTCGCGGTAGAGGCCCAGCACGATGACGAAGTACGCGACCGCGAGATAGGCAAGCATGGTCGCAGCGAGCATGAAGACGAACCACGGGACTTCCGCTGCGTACGTGTGCCGTAGAGCTACCTTCAGTCGCGGTGGAATGGGCCACCATCCGTATCCCAGCCGATCAAGGTCGGCGCGGAGTTCCGCTATCGCCTCGTCGCCCCAGCGCCGTGCGCGCCGGCCCCACCGCGCCCGTAACAAGATGTTCAGACTCATGGCTGCGAGCATGCCACCCATCACCGACAGTGGTTGCCTCGCGACTGATGCCGGTTCCATCAACAGCACGGTCGACAGCCCTCTCTGCTGACCTCGCACGAGGGCGAACCTCATTCTGAAACGGCCAGTATCGGGGCCCTGCTGCCGGGAGATGAGCCGTGGCCAACAGGCGCTCTTACGCCTGCGGAGTTCCTCACCCACACTGGCTGCCGACACCAGGGGGAGGAACGGGTGGCAGCTCGTAAGTCGAAGCGTCGGTCGTCCCGGCGTAAGCGCAGGGACGACCGGCTCGCTGCGGGAGCCGTCGGAGGTATCGCTGTCCTCGGCCTGCTCACGTCGTCATGGGCCGTGATCTGGCCCTACCTCGTCGGGACTCTGGCAATCGGGGCGGTGACCGCGGGAGGCTGGTGGCTGTGGAAGACCGACCGGCTCATCCGCACCCGTGACCGGACGTGGCGCCATGAGGACGCGGTCAACACTGGCCACCGGACGCTCACCGAAGTCGACGCGATGGACGGACCGGACTTCGAGGAGTTCGTGGCCGGCCTGTGTCGACGGGACGGATGCACCGACGTGCGCAGGGTTGGTCGCTCGCACGACGACGGCGCGGACGTCCGGGGACGACTTCCCGACGGCCGGACCATGGTGATCCAGTGCAAGCGCTACAACCCGAAGCGGAAGATCTCCAATAGCGAGGTCCGCAACCTCCTCGGCTCACAGGTCCACTTCGGCGCCGACGTCGCGATCTTCGTGACCACCACCTACTTCAGCGGCCCTGCCGAGCGCTGCGCCGTGCAGAACGGCGTCATGGCCGTCCACCGCGACCACCTCGGCCTGTGGAACAACGGCGCCGCACTGTCCGCCCTCGCCTCTGTCAACGGCTCCGGCCAGGGAGACCGCCAACACCGCGCCCGCCGGAAGAAAACGTACGGATAGCCGGCGCTGCGGTTTCTGCCGTTGACGGCCTCCAGACGTCGTCGGCCTGGCTCAATGGACCCATGGAGATCGGGGAGCACTGGGCCTATCGAGCAAGGCCGAAGGAACTGGGCGGTGCACTGCGCCGAGTCGAGATCGTCCGAGTAGGCGGCGCCGGCAGATCCGGGAGCGTTCACGTGCGCTTCTTGGACGGTGACGCGGCCGGCCTCCAGGAATGGGTGAGCCCCGGCTCTCTGCTCGTCCTCTGGGCTGACGTCGACGCCTTCCGGGCGGACGACGCGGCGGAGCTGGCCCTGGCCGAGGCATCGAGGGCAGTGCGGGGAAGCGCCGAATTCGAGGCGGCCCGGATGATCCTCGGCCTCGTCCGGCCCAAGGGCCGGCTACGCCTACGCAAGGCGGTAGCCGATGCCGGCGTCCTGGAGCTCGGGCGCCTCGATGAGACCGCGCCACTCGTCGGCATGGACGCTGCCCAACTGCGCAACGACCCCATGCTCCACGAGGACCGCAACGGCTGCTCCCTGGCGGGCTGGCCGATCACCGAACGGATCGCACGCCAGGTCGCCCAGCGGCTGCCGGACGAGATCCTCCCGGAGGTCGACCAGCGCCACCGAGCCATGGAAGAGGAACGTGACCGATCTCCCTGGTACGGCTACCAGCGCCGGGACGACCGAAAGCTGGACGCGGAGAAGGAAGCCCTGCACACGGTGCGCGAGTGGTGCGGACAGGAGAAGGCAGAGCGCCACGACGAACTGGTGGCCCTGAGGGAGGAAGTGCTACGACTCGGCGAACTGGTCGAGCGCGCAGTGAAGGCGCTCCGCGACCGGGGCCACGGCGTCATCGCCTCCACCATTGAGCGCGACCTGGGCGTCCATATCTCCAGCCTTGGTCCAGACGTTCGTCGCTGAACGCCCGTGAGCGCTCCGGCTCCGGACGCACCTCCGGCTGGGCCGGCGCGGGCTTCGCCGGCGGCTTCTCCTTCTCGGGACGATGCGGGTGCCAGCCGTCGAGGAACGGACGAAGCTGGTCACCAGTCGGCTCCGCGTGGAAGTTCCGCCCGCGAAGCCCCCTGCGGCCCAGGACGGGATCCAGCCGGTCTGCCTCTGACCGCCCCCAGGCCGACCACTCCCGAAGGCTCCCTGCCTCGACGGGATCATCCGCCTGGTCAGCGGCCTCGTCGAGTGCGTCGCAGAAGGCCCGGATCTCACCGGCGGCCCGCCATTGGGCCATAGCCGTCGCGAACGTCTCGGCCCGCACGGCGTCCACCGCCTTGATCGAAGCCACGCTCACCGCGGCCTCCCACTCCTCCTGCCGCCGCTGCCGCTTCTCCGCCTCCAGCCGTTGGCGCTCGGCTTCCTGCCGCGCCCGCTCCTCCTGCAGCCGACGCTGCTCCGCCTCGCGTTCCTCCCGCAAGCGGCGCTGTTCCGCCTCGTACTTCAGCCTGGCCCGCTCCTGCTCCTGCGCACGGGCCTTCAGCACCTTGAAGACCGCATCGATCTGGTCTTCCAGCCTCTTCCCCTCCGTGTCGGCCCACTCCGTCTTGATGCCAAAGCGCAACTCCAGCTCCCCGGAGGGCTCGAACCGGTGCGTCGGCGTGACCCGCTGCCAGTCGTACATACGCCGGCCCGGCTGCTGGGGCACGTACCGGACCTGCCTCTGCCGCTCACGGAAGCTCATCTCGTACGTGATGCCATGGACGGTGAGCAGCGGTCTCGGCTGCTTGCGCTTCCTGGACACCGTGATATCGCCATGGAGGGTGAAGGCGCGCTCGGCGAACAGCCGGATCAGAGACAGAACCCGGGGGAGTACCTCTTCCGAGACCTCGAAGGCGCTGTGGTCCTTCTCGACTGCGGCGATCACATCGTCGATGTCGGTCAGCGTCCGGCTGCGCGCGAGCCGGATGCGGTTCCACTCGGTGTCATCCTCGCCGCTCACCCGGAGCAGCCCGAAGCAGATGTCTCCCTTGGCCCGCCCGGTGTACTTCAGGTGGTACCCGGCAGGAGGGCACTGCCTTGCGGCATCGAACGCCCGCCGGTACCGAGCCCGCTCCCCCTCGCCCGGATCCGGGATGCGCAGGAAGCGCCCGGCCTGCTGCACCTCCGCGATCAAGGCCGCCCCGATCTCCGCAGAGGAGATCTGCCGAGCCTTGGGCACACGCTGAACACGAGTTTTCGGTATGGCTGGAGTCTGGGGCTCCGGAGGCTCAGGCTCCTGGGGTGCAGTAGCGGCCGCCGTTGTACGGGACCTCCGTGGCGTGGGTTCGGGCCGGTCTGGGTGATGGCCGTGCTGGAGGTAGAACTGCCCCGCCTCGGCGATCTCCGCCTTCCACCGTCCACCTTCCTGCGGCATGGTGATGAGGCCCCGCTCTTTCAGGACCCGTACGGTGCGGGCGAGGTCCGGGAAGTCAGAGGTGACGGGTTCAGTGCCCTCTCCGATGCGTGTGAGGAGGGCAAACTGGCGATCGTTGAGCGGCGTCCAACGGTGCATGTGATCGTCGTACCGTCTCTCCTCATGCCGATTCAAGTCGTGTGGCAGCCCAAATACCAGTCTCCGTAAGGTGGCGTCCTCATCATCGTGACTCCCCACCCCGCTGACGGCGGCGGCCTTTTGGCAGGAGTCTTCGTGGATGAGGTCCCGCCGTTGCTGATCTCGGCAACGGCAGTGGGAGAAGCCGATCCTCGCGCCGCGCATGAGACCTGGATCTTGGACTGCTGACCGCGGCAGGTTCTTGGTCGGCTGGCGGTACAGCAGTCACACCCGCACTGACCAGGGAAAACGGCGCTTCGTGCAGCTCTCGGGTGGGAGCTGGTCGGGAAATGGTCCGGATCTTGGTCTGGCGGACGCCCGCTCGGGCTGTGCCTCGGCAGCAGGAGAGCGGTCTCGACGACGCTTCTCTCGCTGACACCAGCTGCCGGCCGTGTCAGAGGTGTGAGGGAGAATCCGCAGCTGTACGGCAAACGCCGCAGAGCGGAGCCGAGACGGGGGCGGGGCTGTGATGGAGGATGAAACCCTCTTCCGGGGGCCGCTGGGGGATATGGCGCAGACTGAAGCGGGCCCTGCAGGAGTCCATCCGGCAGACCTCTACATGGCGGCGGTCAGCTGGTGGTCTGCGGCCGTGGCCCCTGAAGCCGTCGACGCCTATGTCCGCCGGGGCACCGGGGACGGCGCCGAGGTACTCGCGGGGCTGGGTTCTTGGACCTGGCGGACCCAGGAGGTGCTGGCGCTCCTCGAATGGATGCGGGCCTACAACCGGGGACGGCCGAACGACGAGCAGGTGGGTTTCGTCGGCATCGACCCCCAGCAATGCGGCGCTTCCCTCGCCGCGCTCGACGCCTTCCTGCGCGGGGCGGCGCCGAACCGGGTGGCCGGCATGCACGAAGCGCTCGGGGTACTGGCCAAGGCGTATCCCGGATCGCGCCCCGACCCACAACGCCGCCTGGCACACGAGGCCGAGGAGTTGCTGGAGTTCCTGCGTGAACTGGCTCCCGAGGCGGCCGACGTGCTGCGCCACGCACGGATCCTGGCGCAGGCCGCCGACCTCGTGACGCGCGAGCGACACCACACCGACCCGGGGCAGACCGTCTTCGCCGCCCGTGACCGGCACATGGCAGGCAACCTCGGGCGGGTCCTGGATGACCCGTCCGTCAAAGTTGCCCTGTGGGCGCACAACGGCCACATCACCAAGAGCCGCTACGACGGCGCCGTACCGGCGCTCGGGCAGCACCTGTCCGAACGCTACGGCGACGCCTACTACGCGCTCGGCCTGCTGTTCGGTGCGGGTTCCTTCCGCGCACGGCGCGTCTGGCCCGGCCCCTGGACGCGCGGCCCGTCCGCCGCCGTTGTCACCCACCGGCTCGGCCCCGCGCGTTCCACCACCCTGGAGGCCCGACTCGCCGCCGCCCACCCCGGTAACCACCTCTTAGACCTGCGCGGCGCGGCGGCGGACGCGCCGCAGGCCGTCCACACCTGGCTCGACACCCGGCACTGGACACGGAGCTTCGGCGCCGGGGCGCCCCTGTGGACCTACCGCTACAACACGATTCCGGTCACCCCGGCCGACGAGTACGACGGCCTGGCCTACATCGCCGTCGCGACTGACTCCTGCCCGCTTCCGGCGCCGGTGACCGGCCGGTAGGGTCGTGCAGCCGAGAGCCCGGCGAGGGCGGTAGCGCAGAGCATGGCGTCGATGGCGTGCTTGTGGCCGTGCAGCCCGGCCTGGTGCAGCAGGGTGGCGGCGGACTGGGCGAGGGCCTGCGTCACCGGTTCGACCCGCAGCCGGGACATTGTGTGTCTCGATTCACCGTCCGAAACGTGGACATCTCTGCTGACGCCTTTGACCCACCCCGTAGGCTGGCCGGGCAGCTGGTTCGCCCCGTCCGCCAGGCGGGATGCGTCGTAAGAGGGAACCCGGTGGGAATCCGGGACTGCCCCGCAGCGGTGAGCGGGAACGACCGCCGTCATACGCACTGGGACCGGACAACGGTCCTGGGAAGCGACGGCCAGTAGGTGCCCGCCGGGAGACCGGCAGGCGTGCCCGCGAGTCCGAAGACCTGCCCGTTGCCCGCACCCGGACGGTTCCGTGTGCGGATATCCCGGTGACCTCGTGGGCGGGTCGGCGTACACAGCGAGCGGCACGTGCGGGCATGCGTCCTGCGGCGTGGGCCGCCCATTCTGTCGTTCCCTTCGCGTCCGCGTCCCGTCGTCGGGATGTTCCTGGAGACATCTCGCGAAGGAGAGTTCCGTGACAGCGAAGCCCGCAGCCGCGGCAGTACGAGCCACCGTGTACGGCTACCCCCGTCAGGGGCAGAACCGCGAACTGAAGAAGGCCGTCGAGGGCTACTGGAAGGGCCGCGTCACCGCCGACGCCCTCCGGGAGACCGCGGCCGGCCTGCGCCGTTCGAACTGGCAGCAGCTTGCCGAGGCCGGCATCCACGAAGTACCGACCGGTGATTTCTCTTACTACGACCACGTGCTGGACACCAGCGTCATGCTCGGCGCCGTCCCGCCCCGCCACCGTGCGGCGGTCGACGCGGACGCGCTCGACGGCTACTTCGCCATGGCGCGCGGCACCCAGGACGTGGCGCCGCTGGAGCTGACCAAGTGGTTCGACACCAACTACCACTACCTCGTCCCCGAACTCGGCCTCGACACCGTCTTCACCGCGAACTCCGCCAAGCAGATCGCCGAGTTCGAGGAAGCCGTCGCGCTCGGGCACACCGCCCGCCCAGTCCTGGTCGGCCCGATCACCTACCTGCTGCTGGCCAAGCCCGCCCCGGGAGTGGCCGCGGACTTCGAGCCGCTGACACTGCTGGACCGGCTGCTCCCGGTCTACGCCCAGGTGCTCGCCGAGCTGCGGGCAGCCGGCGCGGAGTGGGTGCAGCTCGACGAGCCCGCCCTGGTCCAGGACCGTACCCCGGCCGAGCTGAACGCCGCCGCCCGCGCCTACCGCGACCTCAGCGCCCTCACCGACCGGCCCAAGCTGCTCGTCGCCTCCTACTTCGGCCGGCTCGGCGACGCCCTCCAGATCCTTGCCGCCGCACCTGTCGAGGGCCTCGGGCTCGACTTCACCGACACCGGCACGGCGAACCTCTCCGACCTCGCGGCCGTTGGCGGCCTGCCCGGCAGGCGCCTGGTGGCGGGCGTGGTCAACGGCCGCAACATCTGGATCAACGACTACCAGAAGTCCCTGACCACCCTCGGTACGCTGCTCGGCCTCGCCGACCGGGTGGACGTCGCGGCCTCCTGCTCCCTCCTGCACGTCCCGCTGGACGCTTCGGCCGACCGCGACATCGACCCCCAGGTCCGACGCTGGCTCGCCTTCGCCCGCCAGAAGACCACCGAGATCGCGACCCTCGCGCGCGGCCTCGCCCAGGGCACGGGCGCGATCACCGCGGAACTCGCCGCCAACCGCGCCGACCTCGCCTCCCGCGCCAACTCCGCCCTCACGCACGACCCCGCGGTCCGGGCCCGGACCGCGGCGATCACCGAGGCCGACGGACGGCGCGCCCAGCCCTACCCGCAGAGGGCCGCCGCCCAGCGGGCCCACCTGGGCCTTCCGCTGCTCCCCACGACCACCATCGGCTCGTTCCCGCAGACCGACGAACTGCGGGTCGCCCGCGCCGATCTGCGGGCCGGACGGATCGACACGGCCGGGTACGAAGCGCGCATCAGGGGCGAGATCGAGGAGGTCGTCTCCTTCCAGGAGAAGGCCGGCCTGGACGTCCTGGTGCACGGCGAACCCGAACGCAACGACATGGTGCAGTACTTCGCCGAGCAGCTGACGGGTTACCTCGCCACGCAGCACGGCTGGGTCCAGTCCTACGGCACCCGCTACGTCCGCCCGCCGGTGCTCGCCGGGGACATCTCCCGCCCGGAGCCGATGACCGTCCGCTGGACCTCGTACGCGCAGTCGCTGACCGCGAAGCCGGTCAAGGGCATGCTGACCGGGCCCGTCACCATGCTCGCCTGGTCCTTCGTGCGCGACGACCAGCCGCTCGGCGAGACCGCCCGCCAGGTCGCCCTCGCCCTGCGGGACGAGGTGGGCGACCTGGAGGCGGCCGGGACGTCCGTGATCCAGGTGGACGAGCCCGCCCTGCGTGAGACCCTGCCGCTCCGCGCCGCCGACCACGCCGACTACTTGGCCTGGGCCACCGAGTCCTTCCGCCTCACCACCAGCGGGGTCCGGCCGGATACCCAGATCCACACCCACATGTGCTACGCCGAGTTCGGCGACATCGTCCAGGCCATCGACGACCTCGACGCCGACGTCATCAGCCTGGAGGCCGCCCGCTCCCACATGCAGGTCGCCCGCGAACTCGCCGCCCACGGCTATCCCCGGGAGGCCGGCCCGGGCGTCTGGGACATCCACTCCCCGCGCGTCCCCTCCGCCGAGGAAGCGGCCGGCCTGCTGCGCACCGGGCTGGAGGCCATCCCGGCCGAGCGGCTGTGGGTCAACCCCGACTGCGGCCTGAAGACCCGCGGCTGGCCCGAAACCCGCGCCTCCCTGGAGAACCTCGTCGCCGCCGCCCGTGACGTCCGGTCCGGCCTCGCCGCCCAAGGCGCCTGACCCACCCGGTCCGGGGCCGGACGCCATCCGGTGTCCAGCCCCGAACCGGCCGCGAGCCCGTCCCCCGCTGCGCAGGCAGTCCTCGCTGCCGTATGAGTGCCCGGTGACGACTTCGGCCCTACCGCCCCCGTTGTGAAGGGGCGGCAGAGCCGAAGCGACCGGGCCGGGGGGTCAGCCGAGGGCCGAGGCCTGCTGCGGGGCCGTGGCTTCCGCACCGGCGGGGTCGGTGCGGTGGGCCAGGAGCCGCTGGCCGAGGACGCCGAAGACGACTCCGAACACGACCCACATCACGACCTGGACGGCCACCGACGCGACCCGGAACTCCCACAGCAGGGCCGCGGGGAACTCGGGCTTGACGGCGTCGGTGTTGTCCGGGAGGACCAGGAAGGCCAGCCCGGTGGCGACGACGAAGCCGGCGCCGGCCGCCAGGGTGGCGTTCCAGTTGCCCAGGCGCGGTGCCAGTCGGCGTCCGAGGATGATCGCGCCGACGCCGAGCAGGACGCTGAGCAGGATCATCAGGAAGAACAGCGTGGTGCGCTGCCCGATCGTGTCGGGATTTCCGACGGCCGGCGGGGCGGCCGGGTACTTGAGGAACGGCACGAAGTAGACGGTGGTGAAGGCGCCGGCGGCAGTGAGCGCCGCCGTGGCCCGCGGGCTGAACCCGCCGACGCGGCCGAGCACGAAGGAGAACGCGAGGGAGGCGATGCCGCCCAGGGCGACCCCGTAGACCAGGACACCGGTGGCGAGGCCGACGGTGGACTGGACGGGGCGGCTGACGAGTTCTTCCTCTTCCTCGGCGGGAGCGGCGGCACCGTGCCCTGCGTGGCCGGCGGCCGGGGCGGCTTCCTTGGCGGCCGTGGCCTCTTCGACGGCGATGGAGCCCCGGACCGGGGGCTCACCGACGACGTAGGCGACGGCGAAGGCGAAGAGTCCGGCGATCAGGCCCGCGAGCATGCCGCGGACCAGGAGACCTCTGACGGTGGAGGCGTACATGGTGCGTGTGCCTCTCAGTGGCAGGGGAAGCCGAGCAGGTGACGTCCGTCGTGGACCCATTCGTGGACGCCCTCGCCGGAGAACACGGCGGTGGCACCCTGTTCGGCGCCGACGAAGTACAGGGCCACGAGCATCAGGAGACCGACGAACAGCGCCCAGGGCAGGACGGCCTTGACGGGCAGCGGAGCCGACGGCGAGACGGCGGGGGTGGGTATGGCAGCGGGGGCGAGGGCCTCGGCCATGGTGGAACCTCCTCGGGGAACTACGCGTCCCATGTGGTGGTGCGGAACGACGGTCCGAGGGTCTGACTCGCCGCGCCGCCACCCCGTGGAGGGTGTCGTCGCAGCACACAGTGGCGCGACCATGCCGGATTCACACCGGGCTTCCGTCTCGCCGTCGTCGCTATGTGTAGATGTCGGCGTGACGCTACCGCCCGCAGCCTCCTTGGTCCAAGGGGATGAGTCCCTGATCACAGCGGGTGTTCCGAGGCAGGAGACGGGTACGGCGTACGGTCCGCCCCGGCTTGGCGGGTCCGGGACGGACGCGCGGCGCCGCCGGGGACAGAGGTGGGATCCCCGGGGACGCCTGTTCTTGGTCAGCCGTGGGTGAAGTGCGGTGGACGCTTGGCGACGAAGGCGGACATGCCCTCCTTCTGGTCGGCCGTGGCGAACACCGCGTGGAAGAGGCGGCGTTCGAAGCGGACGCCTTCGGCGAGGGTGGTTTCGAAGGCGCGGTTCACGGATTCCTTGGCCATCATCGCGACCGGCTTGGACATCTCGGCGACGGTCGTGGCGACGGCGAGGGCCTCGTCGAGGAGGTCGTCGGCGGAGACGATCCGGGAGACCAGCCCGGCGCGTTCGGCCTCGGCGGCGCCCATGGTGCGCCCGGTCAGGCACAGTTCCATCGCCTTGGCCTTGCCGACGGCACGGGTGAGACGTTGGGAGCCGCCGATGCCGGGGATGACGCCGAGCTTGATCTCGGGCTGCCCGAACTTGGCGGTGTCGGCGGCGAGGAGGATGTCGCAGAGCATGGCCAGTTCGCAGCCGCCGCCGAGGGCGTAGCCGGACACGGCGGCGAGCGTGGGGGTGCGGACCTGGCCGAGGCGGTCCCAGGCGGTGAACCAGTCGGAGAGGTACATGTCCATGTAGGTCTGCGGGCGCATCTCCTTGATGTCAGCGCCTGCCGCGAAGGCCTTGGCCGAGCCGGTGAGGACGATGCAGCCGACCTCCGGGTCCCGGTCGAGCTCCTCGGTCGCGGCCACGACCTCGGTCATGACCTGGAGGTTGAGGGCGTTGAGGGCCTCGGGCCGGTTGAGGGTGAGGACGGCGACCCGGCCCTTGCGTTCCAGCAGGACGGTCTCGTACGCGGTCATGTGGTGGTTCCGTTCTGCGGTCGGAGGGTGCGGACGATGGCCGAGAAGTCGAGGCCGGCGCCTTCGTCGGCTGCGAACGCGGCGAACATCTCGGCGGCCTTGAGGCCCAGGGGCGCATCGACTCCGTTGGCCCGCAAGGCGTTGGCGGCGAGGCCGAGGTCCTTGGCCATCAGCGGGGCGGCGAAGCCGGGGCGGTAGTCGCGGTTGGCGGGGCTGGCCGGGACCGGTCCGGGGACGGGGCAGTTGACGGTGAGGGCCCAGCACTGGCCGGAGGCGGTGGAGGCGACGTCGTAGAGGGCCTGGTGGTCCAGGCCGAGGCTCTCGGCGAGGACGAACGCTTCGCTCACGCCGATCATCGAGACGGCGAGGATCATGTTGTTGCAGATCTTCGCGGCCTGGCCGGCGCCGGCGGCGCCGCAGCGCACGGCCCTCTTGCCCATGGCATCGAGCAGTGGTTCTGCGGCGGCGAATTCCGCGGGTCCTCCGCCCGCCATGAAGGTGAGGGTGGCCGCCTCGGCGCCCACGACTCCGCCGGAGACCGGGGCGTCCAGTGCGCGGTGCCCGGCCGCGACGACGGCCTCGTGCGCGGTGCGGGCGTCGGCGACGTCGATGGTGGAGCAGTCGATGAACAACGTGCCGGGCCGGGCCGCGGCCAGCAGTCCCCCTTCGCGGTAGAGGGCCAGGACGTGGCGGCCCGCCGGGAGCATGGTGATCACCACATCGGCTGCGGCGGCTGCCGCGGCCGCGGAGGCGGCGGGCTCGACCCCGGCCGTGGCGGCGGTGGCCAGCAGGTCGGGGACGAGGTCGAAGCCGAGGACGCGGTGTCCGGCCTTGACGAGGTTGGCGGCCATCGGGCCGCCCATGTGGCCGAGGCCGATGAACGCGACGGTGGTGCTCACCAGACGACCTCCTGGGACGTAGCGGCCGCGTCGAGCCGGAGCTCGTGCGCGTCGAGCAGGGCGAAGTACCGTTCCACGTCCGCGGGGGTGACGTCCTCCAGCGTGGCGGGCGTCCAGTGCGGGTCGCGGTCCTTGTCGACGACCTGGGCGCGGATGCCCTCCACGAGGTCGGGGGAGGCGAGTGCCGCGCAGGACACGCGGTACTCCTGTTCCAGCACCCGTTCCAGCGGTCCGAGGTGCCGGGCCCGGCGCAGCGCGGCCAGGGTGACCTTGACCGCCGTGGGGGACTTGGCCAGCAGGGTGCCGGCTGCGTCCTTCGCGGCGGGCTCGCCCGACGTCCGAAGCCGCGCGACGATCTCCTCGGCCGTGTCCGGGGCGTAGCAGTGGTCGATCCACTCGCGCGCCGTGCCCAGTTCGCCGGACGGTGGCTGCTTCACGTACCGCTCCAGTACGGCGTGTACCGGCTGGAGGGCCAGGTCCCGCACCAGGTCGGGCAGCGCCGACGAGGGCACGAAGTGGTCGGCGAGCCCGCACAGCAGGGCGTCGGCAGCGCCGACGGGTGCTCCCGTGAGCGCGAGGTGGGTGCCGAGCTCACCGGGGGCGAGGGCCAGGAGGTAGGTGCCGCCGACGTCGGGGACGAAGCCGATGCCGGTCTCGGGCATGGCGACCTTGGAGCGCTCGGTGACGATGCGGACGCTGCCGTGGGCCGAGACCCCGACCCCGCCGCCCATGACGATGCCGTCCATGAGGGCGACGTACGGCTTGGGGTAGCGGGCGATCAGGGCGTTGAGGCGGTACTCGTCGCGCCAGAAGTCCGCCGAGGCGGTACCGCCCGTGCGGGCGTCCTGGTAGATCGCACGGATGTCGCCGCCCGCGCACAGACCCCGTTCACCTGCGCCCTCGATGACGACCAGCTCGACCGAAGGGTCGTCTGCCCAGGCGGACAGCGCCTCTTCGATGTGCTGGACCATGGGGTGGCTGAGGGCGTTGAGTGCCTTGGGGCGGTTGAGGGTGATGTACGCGGCGTGGCCCTCGGTGCGCAGCAGGACGTGGTCCTCTGCGGTGGGGTTCTCGTTGGTCATCGCAGTGTCTCCGTGAGTCCGCGCGCGACGATGACGCGCATGACCTCGTTGGTGCCTTCCAGGATCTGGTGGACCCGCAGGTCGCGGACGATCTTCTCGATGCCGTACTCGCTGAGGTAGCCGTAGCCGCCGTGCAGTTGGAGGGCGGCGTCGGCCACCGCGTACCCGGTGTCGGTGGCGAAGCGCTTGGCCATCGCGCACAGGCGTGGGGCCAGCGGATCCCCGGTGTCGAGGGATTCGGCGGCCTGCCGGACCAGGGCGCGGGCGGCGGCGAGCTCGGTGGCCATGTCGGCCAGGCGGAACTGCAGGGCCTGGGCGTCCAGCAGCCTGGTTCCGAAGGCCTCGCGGTCGGCGAGGTAGGACAGTGAGCGGTCCAGGGCGCTCTGGGCGCCGCCGAGCGAGCAGGCGGCGATGCCGAGGCGGCCGCCGTTGAGGCCGTTCATGGCGATCCGGAAGCCGTCGCCCTCGGCGGCCAGTCGCCGGTCGGCGGGGATCCGGACCCCGTCGAGGATCACCTGGCGGGTGGGCTGGGCGTTCCAGCCCATCTTCCTTTCGTTGGGCCCGAACGAGACACCCGGATCCGCACGCTCGACGATGAAGGCGGAGATTCCTCCGGGGCCCGGTTCGCCTGTCCGTGCCATGACCAGGTAGAGGTCCGAGGCGCCGGCGCCGGAGATGAACTGCTTGACCCCGGTCAGGACGTAGTGGCCGTCCTGCCGCTCCGCGCGGGTGCGTAAGGCAGCGGCGTCCGAGCCCGCGCCGGGTTCGGTCAGGCAGTAGCTGGCCAGCGTCGCGGCGGAGCAGAGACCGGGCAGCCAGCGCTCGCGCTGGGCGTCGTCGCCATAGCGGTCGATCATCCAGGCGACCATGTTGTGGATGGAGAGGTAGCCGGCGATGGACGGGCAGCCGGTGGCCAGCGTCTCGAAGACGAGGACCCCGTCGGTACGGGTGAGTCCGCAGCCCCCGTGCTCCTCGCGTACGTACACGCCGGCCAGCCCCAGTCCGGCGGCTCGGCGGATGACGTCGACGGGGAAGTGCTTGTCCTGGTCCCAGGCCAGGGCGTGCGGGGCGAGCTGCTCCTGGGCGAAGTCGAGGGTGACCTCGGCGAGCGCGAGCTGGTCCTCGGTGAGGGTGGTGGTCACGGCGCTCACCCCATCGTCGGGATGGTGAAGCTCGCGCCCTCCTTGACCCCGGAGGGCCAGCGCGAGGTGACGGTCTTCGTACGGGTGTAGAAGCGGATCGAGTCCGGCCCGTGCTGGTTCAGGTCGCCGAATCCGGAGCGCTTCCAGCCGCCGAAGGTGTGGTAGGCGACGGGCACCGGGATGGGCACGTTGACGCCGACCATGCCGGTGTTGACCCGGCGGGTGAACTCGCGGGCGGTGTCACCGTCCCGGGTGAAGATGGCCACGCCGTTGCCGTACGGGTGCTCGCTCGGCAGGCGCAGCGCCTCCTCGAAGTCGGCGGCCCGGACGACCGACAGCACAGGGCCGAAGATCTCCTCGCGGTAGACGCGCATCTGCGGGGAGACCCGATCGAAGAGCGTGGCGCCCGCGAAGAAGCCGTTCTCGTGCCCGGGCAGGGTGAACCCCCGTCCGTCCACGACGAGTTCGGCGCCCTCGTTCACGCCGATGTCGACGTAGCGGTTCACCCGGTCCAGGGCGTCGCGGCTGACCAGGGGTCCGAAGTCCGCCTCGGGGTCGTCGGACCGGCCGATCCTCAGGGTCGAAAGCCGGTCCTTGAGCGCGGCGACCAGGCGGTCTGCGGTCTCCTCGCCGACGGGCACGGCGACGGAGATGGCCATGCAGCGTTCGCCGGCCGAGCCGTAGCCGGCGCCGATGAGGGCGTCGACGGCCTGGTCGAGGTCGGCGTCGGGCATCACGATCATGTGGTTCTTGGCTCCGCCGAAGCACTGGGCACGCTTGCCGTGGGCGGCGGCGGTGGCGTAGATGTGCGCGGCGATCGGGGTGGA
Source organism: Streptomyces sp. NPDC101132 (assembly GCF_044759225.1). Taxonomy (NCBI): domain Bacteria; kingdom Bacillati; phylum Actinomycetota; class Actinomycetes; order Kitasatosporales; family Streptomycetaceae; genus Streptomyces; species Streptomyces sp. NPDC101132. The sequence continues at coordinate 408,795 of NZ_JBIVYX010000001.1, read as the reverse complement.
GCCGACGAAGCCGAGGGCCTGGATGCGAGGGTCCTCGAGGAGGGTGTCAACGGCCTCCTTGCCGCCGTTGACGACGTTGAGTACGCCCGGCGGCAGCCCGGCCTCCAGGAACAGCTCCGCGAGGCGCAGCGGCACGGAAGGGTCACGTTCGGACGGCTTCAGGATGAACGCGTTCCCGCAGGCCAGGGCGGGGGCCGCCTGCCAGAGCGGAATCATGGCGGGGAAATTGAACGGGGTGATGCCGGCGACCACGCCGAGCGGGCTGCGCAGGGAGTGCACGTCGATGCCGGTGCCCGCGTTGTCGGTGAACTCGCCCTTCAGGAGGTGCGGGATCCCGGCTGCGAACTCCACCACCTCCAGGCCGCGTTGGAGGTCTCCATGGGCGTCGGCGACGGTCTTGCCGTGCTCGGCGGACAGCAGCCGGGCCAGGCTCTCGCGCTCGCCTTCGACGAGCTGGAGGAAACGCAGCAGCACCCGGGCCCGGCGCTGCGGGTTCCACTGGCCCCATTCCGCCTGCGCCTCCTCGGCGTTGACGATGGCGGCCTCGGTGTCGGCCCGCCCGGCCAGCGGTACGCGCGCCTGGACGGCGCCGGTGTTGGGGTCGTGCACGTCGGCGAAGAGCCCGGAGGTTCCGGTGGTGTGCTTTCCGCCGATGAAATGGGTGAGTTCACGGACCATGGATGCCTGCTCTCGTCAGGTTGGATCCGGGGATGGCACGGCAGGCCGACGCCCGCACCCGGTGGGGTGCCGCGCAGGGCATGCCGTGGGACGACGACGGCGTCAGGCCGTCGAAGAGCTATGTGAACGCGGGAGTCACCGCTCGCTCCGCCGGATCACCAGGGTCGTGGGTACGGACCGGTGCCATGCGTGTCTGCTCCATCCTCGTGGACAACACGGAACAACCCGCGGCCGGTATCCTGACTCCCGGATCTCCGCGTGCCGCCCGCCTTCCCGACAGTCCTCGTCAGTGGCGTGTGGATGGCAGCACACTCCCCGGTCACAGTGGCGGGACCGTGCCGGACTCACACCGGCTTCCCTGCACCGCGGACCTTGTGCCACGAACATATAGTTGGACGTCCTAGTAAGTCCAGACCCGCCACTCGGGCGGGCCTAGAGTCGCGGTATGCGCATCGTCTCCCTGCTTCCGGCGGCCACGGACATCGTGGCGGACCTCGGACTGGCCGCGGACCTGGTCGGACGCACCCACGAATGCGACTGGCCGCCCGCCGCCGTCGCCTCCGTGCCCGTCGTCACCCGCGCCGAATTCGCCGCGGACGACCTCAGCAGCCGGGAGATCTCCGAGGCGGTCGGCGGGGCCGCCCACTCCGGCTCCTCGCTCTACACCCTGGACACGGAGGCGCTCGCCGCGCTCGCACCGGACGTCCTGCTCACCCAGGACCTGTGCGACGTCTGCGCGGTGTCCTACGAAGGCGTCTCCCGCGCGGTGCGCGTCATGGATGCCGGTCCTCGGGTCCTCAGCCTGGAACCCAAGACCCTCGACGACGTGCTCGACTGCCTGGTCACCGTAGGGGACGTGCTCGGGGTGCGGGAGCGGGCCGAGCAGCGGCGCACCGAACTGCGCGGTCGGCTCGACGAGGTCCGCCGACTCACGCGGGGCAGGGCCAGGCCCCGGGTCGTCGCCATCGAATGGCTCGACCCGCTGTGGCCCGCAGGCCACTGGGTACCGGAACAGATCACTGCGGCCGGCGGGGAACCGCTGCTGGCCGAGCCCGGCGAGCACACCCAGCCGATGACCTGGGAGGCGGTCCGCGAGGCCAGTCCGGACGTGGTGCTCGTCCTGCCGTGCGGCTTCCCGCCCGAACGGACCATGGCGGAGATCGATCTGCTCACCGCGCTGCCGGGCTGGCAGGAGCTGCCCGCTGTGAGGGCCGGGGAGGTGTGGGTGCTGGACGGCCCGGCGTACTTCAACCGACCGGGTCCCCGCGTGGTCCGCGGCGCCGAGGTGCTCGCCCACGTGCTCCACGGAGTGCGGGCGGGGGACCCCGTGACCGAGGCGGAGGCCCGGCGGCTGGGCTGAGCCCGATCCTCAGTCCCGGCCTCGCGCCACGGGGTAGGGGACGAACGTGCTGCTGTTCTCGTCGACGGTCAGGGCCCGGCCCAGGGGTGGGACGGCGCGCTGGGGGCAGTCGAGGCGTTCGCAGAGCCGGCAGCCCATGCCGATGGGGGTGGCGGTGGAGGCGTTGCCGAGGTCGAGGCCGTCGGAGTAGACGAGCCGGTGCGCGTGCCGGATCTCGCAGCCGAGCCCGATGGCGAAGGTCTTGCCGGGTTCGCCCCAGCCTCCGCGGTGGCGGGTCACGGCCCGGGCGGTCCACAGGTACCGCTGTCCGTCGGGCATGGCGGCGACCTGGACGTGGATCCGGCTGGGCGCGGCGAAGGCCTCGTAGACGTTCCACAGCGGGCAGGTGCCGCCCGCGCGGGAGAAGTGGAATCCGGTGGCGGACTGCCGCTTGGACATGTTCCCGGCCCGGTCGACCCGGACGAAGGAGAACGGGACCCCGCGCAGCCTGGGGCGTTGCAGGGTGCTCAGGCGGTGGCAGACGGTTTCGTAGCCGAGGCCGAAGTGGTCGGTGAGGCGTTCGATGTCGTAGCGGAACTCCTCGGCGGCCGTGTGGAAGGCGCGGTACGGGAGGATCAGCGCGGCGGCGAAGTAGTTGGCGATGCCGATGCGCGCCAGGCCGTGGGCGGGGGAGCCAGCCGGGAAGTCCTCCGTGGCGAGCCGGTCCAGCTCGTCGCCGTACTCCAGCAGGGCGAGTTGCGTGGCCATGCGGAACGCCTGCTGGCCGGGGCGGAGCCGGCCCGACAGGTGCAGGACCCGTGTCCCCTCGTCGTAGTGGTGCAGCCGGTCGGAGTCCGAGGCGAGCCGGATCCCGTGCTGCTCGGTGAGACGGTTCGACAGCACCCGGACGACCTCTCCGGGGCGGACACCGATCTCTCGGGCGAGGGATTCGGCGGCGAGGTCGGTGTCGTGGAGGTAGTTCTGACGCCGGTAGAAGAACTCGCGGATCTCCTCGTGCGGTGAACGGGGCGCGGCCGGGCCCCCGTCCCTGCCGTCCGCGGTGTCAGCCAGCCGCTCCGCCAGGAGCTGGCTGCGCCGCCCCAGGTCCAGGAGGACGGAGGCCACCACGGGCATCCGGGTGGCGAGCTCGGCCAGGTCGGAGGGGGAGACCCGGGCCTCGGCGACCTCGTTCGCCAGAGCCTCGCGCAGGTCCGCGACGAGGCGGCTGGTGTCGCGTTCCGAGAAGAAGCCGGGGTCCACGCCGAACGCCTCGGTCAGCCGCAGCAGGACCGGCACGGTCAGCGGACGGGAGTCGTGCTCCATCTGGTTGAGATAACTGGGCGAGATGGCCAGAACGCGCGCCAGCTCCGCCTGGCTCATCCGGCGCTCCTCACGAAGGCGCCGCAACCGCGCACCCGCGTACGTCTTGCCCACCCGGTCTCCTTCGGCCTGCTTCGGCCTCAGATTACGCATGATCCCGTCGCTGTGAACCCTTCGCAAAGTTGGCAAATGTGCTGCAGAAGATTCGCAGAAGTTGGCAGACGTACCTCATTGATGGCACTGCGTGCCGCTGTCAGAGTCTGTCGTGCGGCCCGCCGGACCCCGGCAGCCTGGCAGACATGCCGGGCCCGACTCGCGCCCTGACGTCGGGAATCCGGCCAGTCCAACCAGGCTGACCTGCAGCATTGCTCAGCTGCTCCCCAGGTGGGGTCGGCGGCCCCGCCTCAGATCAAGGCACACAGTGCCACCTCCTGTCGTAAGCGTCGGGAGGTTGGCAGACCACGCGAACCCATGGAGACGGTGACGGTCATGGCAGACACCAACAGGACGAAGGCGGCGGCCGAGCAGCTCAAGCAGCGGTGGGCCGACGACCCGCGATGGGCGGGCATCGAGCGCACCTACACCGCCGAGGACGTCGTCCGACTCTCCGGCAGCGTCCGCGAGGAGCACACCCTCGCCCGCCGCGGCGCCGAGCGGCTGTGGCGTCAGCTCCACGACCTCGACTACGTCCACGCCCTGGGCGCGCTCACCGGCGGTCAGGCCGTGCAGCAGGTCCGAGCCGGGCTCCAGGCGATCTACCTGTCCGGCTGGCAGGTCGCCGCCGACGCCAACCAGGCCGGGCACACCTACCCCGACCAGTCCCTCTACCCGGTCAACTCCGTTCCCCAGGTGGTGCGTCGGATCAACAACGCGCTGCTGCGTGCCGACCAGATCGCCACCGCCGAGGGCGGCGCCGACACGACTGACTGGCTGGCCCCGATCGTCGCGGACGCGGAGGCCGGGTTCGGCGGGCCGTTGAACGCCTTCGAGCTGACCAAGGCGATGATCGCGGCGGGTGCGGCGGGCATCCACTACGAGGACCAGCTGGCCTCCGAGAAGAAGTGCGGCCACCTCGGCGGCAAGGTCCTCGTCCCCACCTCCCAGCACATCCGCACCCTCAACGCCGCACGTCTGGCCGCCGACATCGCGGACACCCCCACCCTGATCATCGCTCGTACCGACGCCCTCGCCGCGAACCTGCTGACCAGCGACGTCGACGAGCGCGACGCGCAGTTCTGCACCGGCGAGCGCACCGCCGAGGGCTTCTACCGCGTGCAGAACGGCATGGCCCCCGTCATCGCCCGCGGCCTCGCCTACGCCCCGTACGCCGACCTCATCTGGGTCGAGACCGGCACCCCCGACCTCGCCCAGGCCCGCGAGTTCGCCGAGGCCATCCACGCGCAGTACCCCGACCAGATGCTCGCCTACAACTGCTCGCCGTCCTTCAACTGGAAGGCCGCGCTGGACGACGATCAGATCGCCAAGTTCCAGCGCGAACTCGGCGCCATGGGCTACAAGTTCCAGTTCATCACGCTGGCGGGCTTCCACTCCCTCAACCACGGCATGTTCGACCTGGCCCGCGGCTACGCCGAACACGGCATGACCGCCTACGTCGACCTCCAGGAGCGGGAGTTCGCCGCCCAGCAGCACGGCTTCACCGCGGTCAAGCACCAGCGCGAGGTCGGCACCGGCTACTTCGACCTGGTCTCCACCGCCGTCAACCCGGCCTCTTCCACCACCGCCCTCGCCGGCTCCACGGAGGCAGAGCAGTTCCACTAGGACGCTCCGCCCCCTCCCGGCCCGGCTGTGGCCGGAGGCCCGTGTTCAGCGGGAGCCGGAGGACCGTCTCCGTCCGGCTCCCGCCCCACCCTCGTCGCCTCGTCAGGAGACCGTATGACCACCACCGCCACCACGCACCGGGTCCGGGTCCTTGCGGCACCCGGCGACCGCCACGACGAGATCCTCACCCCGGAGGCGCTCGACTTCATTGCATGCCTGGACGCGGCCTTCGGCCACCGCCGCGCCGACATCCTCAAGGAGCGGCTCCGCCGCAAGGACCGCCTCGTTTCGGGCTCCCCGCTGGACTTCTCCATCGCCACCGCCGCCGTCCGCGCCGACCCCGACTGGCGCGTGGCCCCGCCCGCCCCGGGCCTGGAGGACCGCAGGGTGGAGATCACCGGCCCTCCGGACCGCCGGATGACGGTCAACGCGCTCAACTCCGGTGCCCAGGTGTGGATGGCCGACTTCGAAGACGCCACCGCCCCCACTTGGAGCAACGTCATCGGCGGCCAGCTCAACCTGCTCGACGCGATCGAGCGCCGCATCGACTTCACCACGCCCGAGGGCAAGGTGTACCGCCTCGGCGAGGACCTGGCGACCATCGTGGTCCGCCCCCGCGGCTGGCACCTCCTCGAAGAGCACCTGGAGATCGACGGACGGCCCGTCCCCGCGTCGCTCGTGGACTTCGGCCTGTACTTCTTCCACTGCGCGCAGCGTCAGATCGACGCCGGACACGGCCCGTACTTCTACCTCCCCAAGCTGGAGAACGCGGGCGAGGCCCGCCTGTGGAACGACGTCTTCGTCCTCGCCCAGGAACTCCTCGGCATCCCGCGCGGCACGATCCGCGCCACCGTACTCATCGAGACCGTCACCGCGGCCTTCGAGATGGAGGAGATCCTCCACACCCTGCGGGAGCACAGCGCCGGCCTCAACGCCGGCCGCTGGGACTACCTCTTCAGCATCATCAAGACCTTCGGCCACCGCACCGACTTCCAGCTCCCCGACCGCGCCCAGGTCACGATGACCGCCCCCTTCATGCGCGCCTACACCGAACTCCTCGTCCGCACCTGCCACAAGCGCGGCGCGCACGCCATCGGCGGCATGGCCGCGCACGTGCCGGCCAAGGACCCCGACGTCAACGCAGCGGCCCTGGCCAAGGTCCGCCTGGACAAGGAACGCGAGGCCGAGGACGGCTTCGACGGCTCCTGGGTCGCCCACCCCGCGCTCGTCCCGGTCTGCCGCGAGGTCTTCGACGCCGTCCTCGAAGGCAGGTCCCACCAGCTCGACCGGACCCGCGAGGACGTACACGTCCGAGCCGCCGACCTGCTCTCCGTCCGCCGCATCAGCGCGCCGCCCACGGCGGAAGGGGTGCGCGCCAACGTCGCCATCTCGCTCCGATACTTCGAGGCCTGGCTGCGCGGCCAGGGGGCGGTCGCCCTGTACGGGCTGATGGAGGACGCGGCCACCGCCGAGATCGCCCGCGTCCAGCTCTGGCAGTGGCTGCGCCACCGCAGGATCGACCGGGACGCCCTGCTCACCGTGATCGACGAGGAATGCACCGCGCTCACCGCGGAGCGACCGTACGCACTCGTACCGGAGGCCAGGGCCGTACTGGAGCGGGTTGCCCTGGGGCGCGACCTGCCGGCCTTCTTCACTCCCGACACGTACAGCCGTCACCTGGTCCGCCGTGCGGAGGTGCGGTCATGAGCGCCGGTATCCGCAGGGTCGGGGTCGTGGGAGGCGGGCAGATGGGCGCCGGCATCGCCGAAGTCTGTGCCCGCGCCGGACTCGACACCGTCGTCTGCGAGGCCGACGGCACCGCCGCCCGGGCGGCCCGGGAACGCGTCGCCGTCTCCCTCGAGCGCGCCGTCCAGCGGGGCAAGCTCGACCGGATCTCCGCCGAGGACGCGCTCGCCCGCCTCGTCTTCACCGGCAGCCTCGACGACCTGGCTGACCGGCAGCTCGTCATCGAGGCCGTCACCGAGAACGCTGAGGTGAAGACGGAGACGTTCGCAGCCCTGGACAAGATCGTCGAGGACCGGGGGGCGATCCTCGCGACGAACACCTCCTCCCTTCCCGTCATGCGCCTGGGCATGGCCACCGGGCGGGCCGACCGGGTCGTCGGCCTGCACTTCTTCAACCCGGTGCCCGTGCTGCCGCTGGTGGAGGTCGTCTCCTCGCTGCACACCTCCCGGGAGACCGTGGAGACGGTGGAGGCCTTCGCCCGGGAGACCCTGGGCAAGACTGCGATCCGCTCGCAGGACCGGGCCGGTTTCGTCGTCAACGCCCTCCTCGTCCCGTACTTGCTGTCGGCGATCCGGATGGCCGAGTCCGGCTTCGCCACCCCGGCGGACGTCGACGCCGGCATGGAGCTCGGCTGCGCACACCCCATGGGCCCGCTGAAGCTGGCCGACCTCATCGGCCTCGACACGGTGTCCGCCATCGCGGAGTCGCTGTACGACGAGTTCAAGGAACCCCTCTACGCTCCGCCGCCGCTGCTGATGCGGATGGTGGAGGCAGGGCTGCTGGGCCGCAAGACGGGCCGGGGGTTCCACACCTACGACCGGGACTGCTGAGGGACCCGGTGCTGCGGCCGGGCTGAGGGGCCCGGCAGCGTGTGGTGGAAGGGGTGCGGCGGAGTGGTGTCCGCCGCACCCCCTTTCTCGGCTTGCCGTCGCCACTAAGCACTGCCCTGGCGCGCGGTTGTGCAGCCGCCTTGAGAGTCAGGTGCCGGAGTTGTCGACAAGACCCACGATATCGAGGAACTCGATTTGGGGCGGGACGCCATAGATTCCCGTCACCTTGTCGATGATCTGCTCCGTGAAGAAGGAGCGGCCCTTCTCCTCGTCATCCCACACATAGAAGTTCCTTGCCCGAACACCGTCTTCATCGAGCATGAAGCTCTTGAAGCGTAGGCCGGCCATGCCTTCGAACGGTCCGCGGAGTTCGTCGGCAATCCTTGCCAGAGTTGAACGATCGAACTTGTCGGTCTGCGTGAAAGTCACGAGCACGCCGATCATCGGGCTTCCAATCGATTGGGTGAGCAGCGGTCGATCGAGTGATGCTAGCGGCGGATCCTAGTACGTACAGCCGGAAATTCCGGCAATTGGGGCGCGAGTCGGAGATGCGGCTCTACGTCGGGGATACCGACCGGGAGCCGTCGGGATTTGCGAGCATGAAGCTCATTCGAACGAGTGGGTCATTTGGCTGCATCTCGCTCGCGACCCGCCTCGGCGCGGCCGAGTCGCTCAGCGCCCTTGCCACGTAAGGCGCTTGGCTGCCGGGTGTGCGCCCCGTACGATGCCACTGCCCGGCTCCGGCCGGGTCACAACCGAATGGCTGTGCGATCGGGGGAAGCCGGTGGGAATCCGGCGCTGACCTGCAACCGTGTGTGGCGCGCTGACCTGCGCCGCGAGTCGGGATGCCCGCCGCGCGGCAGCATCCGCTTCCACTGTCACGGTCTGCAGAGCGAAGCCCGGTACCGCCGGACCACCACGTCAGCGCGCTCGTCCGCCTGCCGCCGGTGGGACGTGCCGGTCGCGGGAGCCGCATCGGCCGACCGGACCGGTCAGAAAGGCCACCCCATGCGCCTGAGCCCCGCCCGCCGCGCCGCCGTCACCACGGCCGCCCTGGGACTCGCCCTCACCGGCCTCACCACCGTCCCGGCCGTCGCCCACGCCAAGCCGGTCAACACCAACGCCCCTGTCAAGGTCAACCTCACCGTGCAGGGGCCCGGCGGGCAGCTGTTCAAGGGGAAGATCACGACCAAGGGCCACGACGTGACCACCGCCACCGGCGGCACCCACAAGTGCGACGGCACCAACGGCGGCGCCAACCCGAGCAAGGTCCCCACCCCGACCGCCGCCCTGGACGACGCCGCCCGCCTGAACTACTTCGCCTGGGACGGCACCTGGTACGCCTCGTTCGACGACTTCTCCGTCGACACGATCAAGGGTGTCAGCGGCGGCGGCTCGGCCTACTGGAACATATCCGTCAACGGCACGCCCACCCCGGTCGGCGGCTGCCAGTTCAAGCTGAACGCGGGCGACCAGGTGTCGTTCGTCTGGACGTCCTTCTGATCCGAGCAGGTGCCGCACCACGGGCGGGGGAGCAGGACGCGTACCCCCGCCCGTCGCACGTCTCAGGCGCCCCAGCGCAGTGCGATGGTGTCGCCCACGTTGATCACCTTGTTGCGGGCGGCCCCGGCAAAGGCGGAGCCGTCCACGCTCACCTTCCAGGTGTTGGGGCCGCTGTTGGCCTTGCCGTTGACGGCAGTGATGGTGCCGGTGCCGGAGGACGGCGTCACGCTGGTGACACAGCCGGCCGGGGTGGCCGCCGTGGTTGCCGCGTTCAGGACGTCGCCGAGGGTGGTGGTCGTGCCGGTCGGGGTGAAGGAGACCGAGCAGACCTTCAGGCCGCCCGCGCCGTCGTCCACGGTGAGCGCCAGCTTGGTGGCGGTGCCCGAGGTGAACGTCGACTGGGCCACCCACTGCGGGGCGCCCGGGGTGACCGGGACGGGCGGGGCGGAGGTGAAGCCGCCGCTGGCGACCGCGCGCAGCGAGTCGATCGAGGCGTAGGCGGTGGGGCTGGTGTCGGCCGGCTTGTACTTGAAGCCGCCGCCGGGGTTGTACTGGTTGGCGATGAGGAAGTCGATCGGGGTCTTGCCTGCGGTGGTGAGGAAGTCGCCGGTCTGGGGGTTGATGTCGCAGGCGTTGAGGCCGGCGACGGCCCAGCCGTTGGAGCTGGTGTTGACGCCGTACATCGAGTTGAAGGCGCCCGAGGTGGTGACGAGCTTGCTCTTGAGGAAGTTCTTCGCCTGGACGACGTCGGTGTCGGTGTTCGGGACGCCGGAGGCGCACAGGGCGGCCATGGCGGCGCCGGTCATGTCGATGTCGCCGGGGGTGGCCAGGGCGGTCGGGTTGCCCTCGGCTTTGCCGTACTGCCAGCCGCCGTCGTTGTGCTGGTTGGCGCGGATACGGGCGACGAGCGAGTTGGTGAGGGCCTGCGGTATGCGGGCGCCGCCGGCCTGGGCCTTGGCGCCGCCGAGGGCGAGGGCGGCGAAGACGGTGCCGTTGAAGTTGGCGGAGGGGCCGAAGTAGCCGGGTTCGGCGGTCTGCCAGTAGGAGTAGATGTTCGCGATCAGGTTGCGGGAGGCGGAGACCCGGGCGGGGTCGATGCCAGCCGCGTACGCGTTGAGCGTGCCGCGCTCGTAGTCGGTCACGACAGGGGAGGCCGAGGGCCAGCCGGACGTGGAGAGCAGGTTGCGGTAGACGGTCCGGGCGTTCTTCGTGGTGTCCCCGCCCGGGGCGACGTCGACGACCGCGGTACCCGCGGCGGCGAAGGCGCTGAAGGCCCACTCGTTGGACAGTCCGGAACCGGCGTAGGAACCGTCAGCAGCCTGAAGGGACTTGAGGTAGGCCACACCGTTGGTCTTCGACGTGGCGATCTGGGCGGGCGTGGAGGTGGCCGCGGCGGGCACCACGGCGAGGGCGAACGCGCCGACTGCGGCAGGGACCGCGAGCGCGAGGCGGCGGGAGGTGAGGGAACGGTTCATGACCTGCTCCTGAGATCGGCGAACGCCGGCCGACCTCGCCAGGGGACCATGCGCGGACCGCCCGGCACGACCTGGCGAAGGGGCCGCCGTCCGGAACGCGTGGTACGGCTTCCTGATGCTTCGTCACCGCACGGGCATTCGGGCTCGGCACGGCGTCCGCCGTGCCACACCGCTGCGCGTCAGCCCCGGATTCTCACCGGATTCCCCCATGTGGCGCCCAGGACGCTACCCCAGTGATCAAGGGTCCGCCAGCGTGGCCCCAAGTGCCCTGGCTCGGCAGCTGGATGAGACGCATCCCACCTTGACGGTGCACTCGGGGCCGTGTTCCATGGCGGCTGACAAGTACTCAGCCCCAGGGGAAGCCGGTCGAATTCCGGCGCTGACCCGCAACCGTAGGCCCGGCGATCGTCCCGGGCGAGCCGGATTGCCTGTGGCCGTGTCATGAACGAAGAGCGCCGTCGCGGACTACGGCGTGGTCGTCACCGCCCCTGCGGATCTCGCGCACGGGGCGTCTCGCCACGACCCCGTCCGTCCGGCACCGACGAGGGGGCCGCGGGTGGAAACCGAACAGCAGGCAGGCCGGCACACGACCGCCAGACAACGACTGCTGTCCATGACGGCGGCGATGCTGCTCGTCTGCGGTGTGACCGTCGCCTTCCTCGCACCGTCCACGACGGCGACGGCCGACCCGGTCAAGGACTGCACGGCCACGGTCGGCGCGATCGTGGCCGTCGACTTCGGCCCGTTCGGCGGCAAGGTCGAGCGCGGCTGCGACACGACCCCGACCACCGGCTACGACCTGCTCCACGAAGCCGGCTTCACCACCACCGGCACCGTCCACGACGGCCCCGCCTTCATCTGTCGGATCGGCTACGGCTCCTTCAACTCCGGTACGCAGTACCCGACCCCGGACAAGGAGCCCTGCCAGCTCACCCCGCAGGCCTCCGCCTACTGGTCCTACTGGACCGCTTCGCCCGGCCAGACGGCCTGGACCTACAGCCCGCTCGGTGCCATGGCCCGCACCCCCAAGCCCGGGGACGTCGACGCCTGGGTCTTCGGCGGCACGGACGTCGGCGGCAGCACCGGCAAACCCACCTTCTCCCCGGACGACGTCCGCGCCGGCGGCGGGCCCTCGCCCAAGCCCACCGACACGAGCGGACCTGTTGTCCCGCCCGGCGCGGTCGACCTCCCCGCGGCCACCCGCTGGCTCACCGCACAGCTCAAGGACGGCGAACGCGTCGTCGACGAAGGCTCCGAGATCCCGAACCACTCCCTGACCGCCGAGACCGCCCTCGCCCTGGCCGCCGCCGCCCCGAAGAGCCCGGCGGCCGCGAAGGCAGCCGCCTTCCTGGCCCGGCCGGAGCACACCGACGCGTACGCCTACCCGTCCGGCAAGGACCAGGCGCCTGAAGCGCCGGCTGCGGCCCGGCTCGCCCTCGTGGCCGAGGCCACGGGCGGCAACCCCCGCGCCGTCGGCGGCCACGACCTCCTCGGCGACCTCCTCAAGCACGTCTGCACCAGCGGATCGGACGCCCCCACGCCCGTACCCGGCTGCACCGTCAAGGGCGACTTCCCCACCACCTCCGGCCAGGCCGAGGGCCAGGCCCTCGCCGTGATCGCCCTCCTCGGCGGCGACGTCCGCCCGCCCGCCGACGCCGTGGCCCGCCTCACCGACATGCAGTGCCAGGACGGCGGCTTCACCAGCATGCTCATCCGCCGCGGCGACGGCTGTGACAGCGAGCCCGGAGCCACCGGCCTCGCCGCCCTCGCCCTCCAGCGGGCCGGCGGCCACGAGGCGGAGGTGGCCAAGGCCCGCGACTTCCTGAAGAAGGCCCAGCTCGCGGACGGTGGCCTGCCCGCCGCCGCGTACGGCACGGTCGGCAGCGCCTACGCCACCGGCTTCGCCGCCCAGGCCCTGCGCCACCTCGGCGATCCCGGCCGGGCGGACGCGGCCGTCTCCTGGCTGTCCAAGCAGCAACTGCCCAGCGGCGCCTTCGCCTTCGAGGCCGGCGGCACCGACCCGCTGCTGTTCGCCACCGTCCCCGCCGTCATCGCCGGCGTCAAGAGCGACCTGGTCACCCTGACCACCAAACAGCCGGAGCCCTCGCCCTCCCCGACCGGTCCCACCACGGGCCCCACCACCGGCCCGACGCCCCGTCCCGAGGGCGGCCCGGACCTCACAAAGGGCTCGGCCTACCTCACCGACCCCACGAGGCTCCTCCAAGGCCACTACTACGAGAGCACTGCCGGCACCGGCTTCGCCGACTTCGGCCTGACCATCGACGGCGCGTACGCCCTGGCCGCCACCGGCGCCGACAACGCGGCCCTGCGCGGCATCGTCGACTTCCTCGACCACGGCGGCAAGGACGGCACCGGCCGGACCCTCGCCTCGTGGACCAACATCGGCACCAAGTACGCGGGCGGAGGCTCCCTCGGCAAGGCGGCGCTGCTCGCCGAGGCCGTAGGCCGCGACCCCCGCACCTTCGGCGGCCAGGACCTGATCGCCGCGCTCGCCAAGGCAGTCTGCCCGGCCAAGACCCCGGCGCCCGACCGCTCCTGCGCCGACAAGGGCGCCTACACCAACGCCACCTCCGTCTTCTCTCAGTCCCTGGGCGTCATCGCCCAGATCAGGGCGGGGGAGACCGCCGCCGCGGCCGAGCCCGTCGCCTACCTGAAGAGCCTCCAGAAGCCGTCGGGCGCCTGGGTCAGCCTCATCGGCGAGCCGAGCGGGGAGGAGGTGGACTCCACCGCCATCGCCGCGATGGCCCTCGACCTCCTGCCCGACCAGCAGTCCCAGGCGGCCGTCGACAAGGCCCTCGCGTGGCTCGCGGCCCAGCAGAAGCCCGACGGCGGCTTCCCCGGAGCCTCCGGCAACTCGGTCAACTCCGCCGCACTCGCCGTCCAGGGCCTCTCCCTCGACAGCACCACGTACAAGACGCAGATCACCAAGGCCCTGGCCTTCCTCACCTCCCAGCAGAACGGCGACGGCGGCTTCAACATCGCCAGGGACTCCCAGCCCGGCTCCGACCTGCGCGCCTCCACGCAGGCCGTCGGCGGCGCCACCGGCATCTCCTTCGGCACCCTCACCCGCAGCCTCGACGGCACCACCCCGCAGCCCACTCCCACCGGGTCGGCCCAGCCCTCCGGCACGCCCACCACCCCGAAGATCGTCACCCCCGGCGACAACGGCGGCGGATCCGGCGGCAGCGGCGGAGGGGGCGGGGGGCTCGCCCACACCGGTACGCAGGTGATCGGCATCGGCGGGGCGGCCGTACTCCTCACGCTCCTCGGCTACGGCTTCGTACGCGCTGCCCGTACCCGCCGCACGGCGAAGGGGGCCCACCAGTGACCGGCCGCCTCGCACGCGCCGTCGGCAACCTCGCGGCGGCCGTCGGATTGGCCCTGGCCTCTCTGACCGCCACCACTTCGCCGGCCGCAGCAGCACCGCAGCCCATGGGCCAGTGCACCACCTCCGCGGGCGTCGTCCTCGCGGTCGACTTCAGCCACTGGGGCGGTCCCGTGTATCGCTCCTGCGGCACCACGCCCACCACCGGCTACGAGCTCCTCAACCAGGGCGGCTGGGCCACCACCGGCACCGGCCACGACGGCCCCGCCTTCATCTGCCGCATCGGCTACAGCGGCCACCAGGGCGGCAAGCAGTACCCGACCCCGGCGCAGGAGGACTGCGTCCTCACACCGCCGGCCTCGGCGTACTGGTCGTACTGGCACGCCGACCCGGGACAGAACACCTGGACCTACAGCCAGCTCGGCGCCATGCTCTACAAGCCCAAGCCGGGCAGCGTGGACCTGTGGATCTTCGGCGCCACCAACATCGAGGGCACGGAGGGCAAGCCCACCGTCACCCCCGAGCAGCTGCGCGCCCACAACGCCAAGCCCACCGGCGGCAGCGAGCCCCAGCCCAAGGACACCCGGACCGCCGCGCCGGTCCCGCCCGGTACCAAAACTGGCCCGAAGCCGGAACAGCCGACGTCTGCGCCTCCCGCGCAGTCCCCGTCACCGACGACTCCGGCAGCGAGCCCCAGCCCCTCGGCCACCCTGTCGCCGAGCGCGCCCGCCTCCGCGACCCCGCCCGGTGTCGCCGCAGCGCCTGCGCCCAGCACCGGTCCCAAGGTCGTCGACGCGGCCCCGGCCGCAGACGCCGAACACGACACCGGCTCCTACCTGCCGGCAGTGGCGACCGGCGCCCTCGTCCTGCTCATCGGCGGGGCGGCCGTCTACGCGGCGAAGCGCCGTCGTCGTACGGAGTAGCGGCGTGGCACGTACCCTGCCCGAGGCGATATCGACGCCGCCCGTGTCCGGCCCGGCGCCGGACGCGGGCGGCCGCCGCCTGCCCCGCACCTTGCACCCCGTGGCCTGGTGGATCTGGGCCCTCGCCCTGGCCACCGCCGTCAGCCGGACCAACAACCCGCTCCTGCTGTTCCTGGTCCTGGCCGTCCTCGGCTACGTCATCACCATGCGCCGCACCGAAGCCCCCTGGGCCCGCGGCTTCAAGTACTACCTCTACCTGGCGCTGACCGTCGTCACGATCCGCGTCGCCTTCCGGGCCGTCTTCGCCACCGGCATCACCCCGCACGACCACTTCCTCTTCTCCCTCCCGCACATCCCCACCCCCGACTGGTACGCCGGCATCCAGCTCGGCGGCCCGGTGTCGCTGGAGGCGCTGCTCTCCGCCGCCACTGACGGCCTGCGCCTGGCCTGCATGCTGTGCTGCATCGGCGCCGCCAACACCCTCGCCAACCCCAAACGGGCCCTGCGCGTCCTGCCCGGCGCCCTGTACGAACTCGGCGTCGCCGTCACCGTGTCGATCAGCGTCGCCCCCCAGCTCGTCCAGAGCGTCCAGCGCGTCCACCGCGCCCGGCGGCTGCGGGCCGGCCGCAGCAAGGGCCTGCGGGCGCTGCGCGGGATCGTCGTCCCCGTCCTGGAAGACGCCCTCGAACGATCCCTTCGCCTGGCCGCCGCCATGGACTCGCGCGGCTACGGCCGGGCCGGCACCGCCACCCGCCGCTCCCGCCGGATCACCGGCGTACTGATGCTGCTGGGCATGTGCGGGATGTGCGCCGGAGCGTACGGCCTCCTGGACGCCACCGCCCCGAAGCTGCTGGGCCTGCCCGCCATGGGCGTCGGGGCGCTGCTCTGTGTGGCCGGACTGCGCCTCGGCGGCCGACGCATCACGCGTACCACCTACCGGCCCGACCCCTGGCTCTTCCCCGAGTGGGCGGTCGCCGGCTGCGGAGTCCTCTCCGCCGTCCTGCTCTTCAGCAACGCCGGGTTCAACGCGGCCGAACTGAACCCGTCGATCTACCCACTCAGCTGGCCCACGCTCCCGCTCGTCCCCGCCGCCGCCATCCTTCTCGCGGGCGCCGCCGGCTTCCTGGCGCCACCCCCGGCGTCCCGCCACACACCCCCCGTCCCCGCACCGCGCACCGAGGCAGCCACGTGATCACCTTCGACCAGGTCTCCGTCCAGTACGACGACACCGCCGAACCCGTGATCAGGGACGTGGACCTGACCGTCGAGGAAGGCGAACTCTGCCTCGTCGTCGGCCACACCGGCGTCGGCAAGTCCACCCTCCTCGGCGCCGTCAACGGCCTCGTCCCGCACTTCACCGGCGGCACCCTGTACGGCCGTGTCCTCGTAGACGGCCGCAACACCGCCGACCACCCACCCCGCGAACTCGCCGACGTCGTGGGCGTCGTCGGCCAGGACCCCCTCGACGGCTTCGTCACCGACACCGTCGAGGAGGAACTCGCCTACACCATGGAACAGCTGGCGGTACCGCCCGCGACCATGCGCAAACGCGTCGAGGAAACCCTCGACCTCCTCGGCCTGGCCGACCTGCGCCACCGCGCTCTCCACGAGCTCTCCGGCGGGCAGCAGCAGCGCGTCGCCATCGGCTCCGTCCTCACCGCGCACCCCCGGATCGTCGTCCTGGACGAACCCACCTCCGCCCTCGACCCGACCGCCGCCGAGGAGGTCCTGGCCGCCGTCACCCGCCTTGTCCACGACCTCGGCGTCACGGTCCTCCTCGCCGAACACCGCCTGGAGCGCGTGGTCCAGTACGCCGACCGCGTCATCCACCTGCCCGGCGACGGTCGCGTCGTCTCGGGCCCGCCCGCGGAGGTCTTCCGTACAACGTCCATCGCGCCGCCGATCGTGGAGCTCGGCCGTGCCGCGGGCTGGGACCCGCTGCCCCTGTCGATCCGCGACGCCCGCCGCGCCGCCGCCCCCGTACGCGCCCGCCTGGCCGGCACGGCCGCCGGGCTGGCCCGCCCCCTGACCGCATCGGACCGGCCCACTCTCCTGACCGCCCGCGGCGTGACCGTGAGCTACCACGGCGTACCGGCGGTACGCGAGGTGGACCTCACCCTGCACGGTGGCGAGGTGACCGCGCTCATGGGCCGCAACGGCTCCGGCAAGTCCTCCCTGATGTGGGCCCTCCAGGGGTCGGGACCCCGTACCGCGGGCTCGGTGGGCATACCGTCGGGCACGGGGAAACCGGCCGATCCTCGCAAGCTTCCCGCCGCCGAGGCGCGAGGGCTCGTCGGTCTGGTCCCGCAAACGCCCACCGACCTGCTGTACCTGGAGACGGTGAAGCAGGAACTCGAGCAGGCGGACGCCGAGTCGGCAGTGACCGCGAACGGAACCACGGCCCGCTCGCTCCTGGACCGCCTGGCACCCGGCATCCCCGACACCACCCATCCGCGCGACCTCTCCGAGGGACAGAAGCTCGCCCTGGTCCTCGCCATCCAACTAGCTGCGGCCCCGGACGTCCTGCTCCTCGACGAGCCGACTCGCGGGTTGGACTACCGGGCCAAGGAGCAGCTGATCAGGATCGTCGACGACCTGGCCGCCGAAGGCCGGGCCGTCGTCATCTCCACCCACGACGTCGAGTTCGTCGCCCGGGCCGCCGACCGCGTCGTGGTCATGGCCGAAGGCGACATCGTGGCCGACGGCCCCACCGCCGAGGTCATCGTCGCCTCACCGGTCTTCGCCCCGCAGACCGCGAAGATCCTCGCACCGCTCCCGTACCTCACCGTCGCCCAGGCGGTCGACGCCCTGACCGCCGACGACGGAACGGACACGGCCACATGACCGCGCTCAGCCCCGCCATCCGCATCGGCCCGCGGGCCGCCCTGGTCATCGCCCTGGCCGCCTTCCTCGGGGTCGTGGCCTTCTTCTGGCCGTTCCTCGTCGCCCCGGGGAAGTTCGGCTCGAACTACGCCCCGCCGCTCATCTTTGCCGTACTGCTGGTGATCGTCCTCTCCGTCGTCATCTCGGAGATCGCCGAGGGCGGCATCAACTCCAAGGCCCTCGCCATGCTCGGCGTGCTGTCCGCGGTCAACGCCGCCATCCGCCCCCTGGGCGCCGGCACCGCGGGCATCGAGACCGTCTTCTTCATCCTCGTCCTCGCCGGCCGCGTCTTCGGACCGGGCTTCGGCTTCACCCTGGGCTGCACCTCGCTCTTCGCCTCCGCGCTGATCACCGGCGGGGTCGGGCCCTGGATGCCGTACCAGATGTTCGGCTGCGCCTTCGTCGGCATGCTCGCCGGCCTCCTGCCCAAGGCCACCGGCCGCCGCGAGGTCCTCATGCTCGCCGCATACGGCTCGGTCTCCGGGTACCTCTTCGGGTTCCTCCTCAACCTCTCCTTCTGGCCCTTCTCCCTCGACCCCAACAGCTCCATCGCGTACCTGCCCGGTCTGCCCTTCACCGAGCAGTTCCAGCGCTACCTCGCCTTCGACCTGGCGACCTCCCTTGGCTGGGACACCGGTCGCGCGGCCACCAACCTGGTCTGCATCCTGCTGGCCGGACCGGCCGTCCTCACGGTCTTCCGCCGCGCCGCTCGCAAGGCACGCTTCCAGGCCCCGGTCCGCTTCGACCGCACCGGCGGGCACAAGACGTGAGCCGGGTCGGGCTCACCCTCTGTCTCTGGACCGCGGCCTTGCTGCGCTCCGTCGCCCACGCGGGGCGCACGCGGGTAGTTAGTGTGATGAATGGCGCCCCTGTGCGCCCTTGGCTGAAACCAGCGCTGCCCAGTACGTTTTCCCTGTTCATGTGACAGCGCGCGGAAGTCCGGTGCAACTCCGGCACGGTCGCGCCACTGTGTACCGGGAACGGGCCCCACGGGCTTACGTGATCGGTGAGTCAGACCCCGCGCTGTCGCACATGCTCCGCCGAATGGGACGCGTGTTCCCCAGGGAGGTCCACTGTGCCGCAGCTCACCGCTGCCAGAGGCATTCGCCCCACCCCGTTCTCGGGCGGGGGTGCGCTCGTTGCGCCCGTACGTGACGGGCTGCGCAAGCCCGGCCTCCCCTGTCTGTGAGCGACGCGGCGGGGGCCCTGGCGCCCAGCCGTGCACGCACCAACGATGGCCGGAGGCAGGCACCCGCTGCTTGACGCGACGCCAATCAGGCGCACCTGGCGGCTGGTTCCTTCTTGGTCCCGCACCCTGACGCCGGGCCTAAGTACGTCCACTGCCTGAAGTCCCCGTCCGGGGTACTTGGGCATGTCCAGAACAAATCGGAGGAAGCTCCATGGAGCATCGCCATGCCGTCGCGCTGGCGGGTGCCGTTGTGGCAGTCGGGGTCTCGGGGGTCATCGCCGTGGCCGCTCTCACCGGCCAGTCGCCGCGGGCCGTCGAAGCCGAGCCGCCAGGGGTCCGGCCCGTGGTTCCCACCGAGCCGAGCCCGGTGCCGACGGTCGAGGTGACGCGGTACGTCGACATGCCTGCGCCGCCCTCTGGGAACGTCGTGCGGACAGTGGAAGTGCCGGCACGGTCCGACGCATCGGTGCCCAGGCCCGACAGCAGCCCGCGCAAGCCCGCCGTACCCCGTCCGCCCAGCAAGGGCGACAAGGGTGATCGCGAAGGCAAGCGCGACGTCCACGACGAGAACGACGAGGGCGAGCAGGGCGACAAGGGGAAGGTCGCCGACAGGGGCAAGCGCGGCAAGGTGGGGGAGGCCAAGCGCAAGGGTGTCAAGCGCGAGGACCCCGAGCCTGTAGGCCCCAAGCCCGCGAAGCGGTTCTCAGCCTCCCCAGGAGATCGCCGAACCCACGGTCACGGAGGCAAGGTTGACCACTGAGCCCGTCAAGAGGCGATGTCATCCGGCTGCGGTCTCGCGGATAGCGGTCTGCGGAGGCAGCGTGGCGGTCACGCTGCTCCTGGTCGCGGCGTTCGCCGCCGACGAGCGGGCGAAGGAGGAAGAGCGCCACCGGGCGGAGACGGAGCGGCGTGCAGCGCGGGAGCAGGCAGCTCGTCAGGCGCGTCCCGCTCCTCCTCCGGAGCCCCCCGTGCGCGTCGTCACGCTCATACGCCGGTACATGAACGATGCGCGGCCGCCTACACAGTTGGCGACCGTACCGCGCCCGTGAGCGACTTGGCCGGCGGGACGGCTTCGGCCCCGAACCCTGTGGCCTGCGTGCCGATGAACACGCATTCGACGAAAGGCATGACGATGGATCCCCAGCTGTGGTGGTACGTGGCCCGTGCCACCGGGCTGACCGCCTGGTGGTTGGTCTCCGCGGCGGTTCTGTGGGGGCTGCTCCTGTCCACCCGGGTCATGGGCGGCCGGCCCGCGCCGGCCTGGCTGCTGGACCTGCACCGCTGGCTGGCCGGGTTGTCCGTGTCCTTCACCGCGGTTCACCTGGCAGCACTCGTCCTCGAACCCCGTTACGCCTTCGGATGGGCCGAGTTGCTCGTACCGTTCGCCCGCGAGGCCAACCCGCTGGCACAGGCGTGTGGCGTGGTCGCCGTCTACCTCCTGGTCGCCGTCCACCTCACCTCGCTGCTCAAGAGCCGGCTGCCCGACCGGATGTGGCGTTACCTGCACCGCGCCGCCTTCGGGGTGTTCGCCTTGGCCACCGTGCATACGTTCACCGCGGGCAGTGATGCCGGCGCCCCCCTCGTGCGAGTGAGCGGAGCCCTCCTCGGGATGGCGTTCGTCTTCCTCCTCGTGTACCGGCTCGCCGCCGGGCGCCGGGCCGCCCGACCGGAGGGCCGGCCGCCCGCGACACAGCAGACGGCCCCCGCCGAGCCCTCAAGGCTGCGCGGCCCGCACGCCCTCACCGTCGCCGAAGTC
Organism: Streptomyces sp. NPDC101132; assembly: GCF_044759225.1. NCBI lineage: Bacteria > Bacillati > Actinomycetota > Actinomycetes > Kitasatosporales > Streptomycetaceae > Streptomyces > Streptomyces sp. NPDC101132. The sequence goes on along the minus strand of NZ_JBIVYX010000001.1, from coordinate 388,028 downwards.
CGGCGGGAGACGTCCGACACGGTGTCCGTCGCCTTCCGCGTGCCCGACGAACTCGCGCCGGAGTTCCGGTTCCGGCCCGGGCAGCACGTGATGCTCCACACCGTCCTCGACGGAACGGAGGTCCGACGCCCGTACTCGATCTGCAGCGGCATCACGGACGGGGAGCTGCGCGTCGCCGTCAAGGCACAGCCGCACGGCCGGATGTCGGGCTGGGTCAACACCACGCTGCGCGCCGGCGATCTGGTCAAGGTCGGTGTCCCGAGCGGACGTTTCGCGATCGACCTCAACCCTCTGCGCGAACGCCACGTCCTCGGCATCGCCGCCGGGAGCGGAATCACCCCGATCCTCTCCATCGTCAAGAGCGTCCTGGCGGTCGAACCGCGCAGCCGCTGCACACTCGTGTACGGGAACCGTGAGGCCGCCTCGACGATCTTCCGCGAGGAGCTGGACGGCCTGGAACAGCGGTACGGGGAGCGGCTGAGCGTCGTCCACGTACTCAGCCGGGCCCAGGTGCCGGACCCCCAGCGCCAAGGGCGGCTCACCGGCAACGCGTTCCGCGAACTGGCGAAGGCTCGAGGCATGGCCGATGGCGTTGAATCGGCCTACCTGTGCGGGCCGGCGGACCTGATCACCGAGATCCGCGGCACGCTCACCGGCCTGGGCCTGGCGGCGGACCGCATCCACAGCGAACGGTTCGCCGTCTCACCAGGCGCCCACCCGGCCGGCCCCGAGAAGGCCGCGACCGGAGAGCCCCGCGCGGTCACCGTCATCGAGCGGGGCACCAAGAACACGGTCACCGTCCAGTCGGCAGAGACCATCCTCGACGCCGGGCTGCGCGCGGGCCTGGACCTCCCCTACTCGTGCCGCGAAGGGATCTGCGGCACGTGCAGGGCCCGGCGTACCGGAGGCGAGGTCCGGCTCGACGACTGCGACCTCACGGACACGGAGATCGCGGCGGGCTACGTCCTCACCTGCCGGACTCACCCCCTCGCCGAAGGGATCACGATCGACTTCGACCAGGCGTGACGGCTCGCGGCCACCCGAGGAACGAGTGTGGGGCGGGGAGGTCCCCGCCCCGGACCGCTACTCCGTCAGTAGGCCCGGGACCGGGCGCGGCCGTCCGTCGGCGTCGATGGCGACGAAGGTCAGGAGGGCGGTGGCAACCTCGGTGGCCGGTGTGGTGGTGATGTTCCAGCGTTCCGCGGTGACCCGGACGGATACGATCATGGAGGTCCGGCCGGCGCGTTCGAGCGTGGCGTGGACGGTGAGGAGGTCTCCGGCGCGGGCCGGGGAGTGGAAGGTCATGCGGTCCACGCTGACCGTGACGGCGGGGCCGTCGGCATGGCGGCCTGCCGACGCCGCGGCCGCGTCGTCGATGAGCTTCATGACGACGCCGCCGTGGATGGTGCCGTAGAGGTTGGTGTCGTGCTCGCTCATGATGTGGGCGAGGGTCACACGGGAGTCGGCCGGCGCCTTGTGGGCACGGGAGCCTGCGGTGATGTCCGTGGTCACGGAACTCTCCTTCGCGAGTCGTGGCTCGACCCGGCGGCGCGTCCGGGGCGCGAAGGAGCGGCGGGACCGGTGGGTGCCCGCTGCCGCCGGCCCGCCCACGAGGCCCTCGGGTCTCCGTACGCGCTCGTCGCGCACGGTCAGCGGGCAGGTCTTCGGACTCGCGGGCATGCCTGCCGGGTGGTGGACCCGGCGGGCACCTACTGGCCGTCGCTTCCCAGGACCGTTGTCCGGTTCCAGTGCGTATGACGGCGGTCGTTCCCGCTCACCGCTGCGGGGCAGTCCCGGATTCCCACCGGGTTCCCTCTTACGACGCATCCCGCCTGGCGGACGGGGCGAACCAGCTGCGCTCTCACCCTAGGCCACGGTCTTGAGCATGTCGGCGGCCGAGCCGGATGGCGTACGTCTCACGTCACGGCCGGAAGAGGCCGCCCCGCGGCCTTCGCCTGACCGGCGCTCATGCCCGGCCCGGCTGCGGGCTTCAGGGCGCGGATGATGGCCGAGTGCATGCCGTCGGTTACCGGGTGGGTCGGGGTGGTCTCGACGTTCGTGACCGACTTGTCGGTGGACGCCGATCGGGTGCCGGTGCCTGACGTGTCGAGCCCCGTGGGCAGCCCTTCGTGAGGCGCTCCGTGCCCCTCCTGATGCGCGTGACATACCGTCAGACAAGTCAGCATCTGGTCAGCATCGGTCCCCCTGTGTCCCGAAGCGGCTGCCCGACGCGACGCCTGGTCTGCAGTGTCGCAACGGCCTTGGTGTCCAAGGAAGCGCAGGCCAGGAGCCCTCTCGCCAGAGGCAATCGATTTTCCTTGGGATCTCCGTTCCGATGCCTGCCGGTGTAGAGTGCAGAACGCCCTTGACCTGCAAAAAGCTGGCAGGGAGCCGTCCTCTAGGAGCTCAAAATGCTGCGCACCATGATCAAGTCCAACATCTGACATTTGGTCATCTGTGCAGGTCAGGGCCATGATGGCCGGGCCCAGGTCAGCAAACACTCAGCATGAGACCGGACCCCGTTTCGGCAATGCTGACCTCCGGGCGAGACAGCGGGGGGCCGGGCCAGCGGTCGCCCGCACGGCTCCGGAAGGCTCCCACTCATGGCTCGACAGCTCGCCCGCGGCATGGGCACGTTCTTCAAGCCCTGTGACTGCGCCAGGCAAACGCGCTGCTCTCACACGTACACGATTCGCTTCCGGGACGCGCTGGGGAAGCAGCGCGAGGAGACTGGTTTCAGCACTCAGGACGATGCGATGGACCGCCTCACGGCGCTCTATAAGACCAAGAAGCAGACGGCCGCGACCGTGGCCGAAGCGCGTCGTGAATTGGGGCAGAAGACGGTCAAGGAGTACGCGGAGACGTGGTTGCCTCGGCAGCGCAAGATGACCGATTACTCAACCACACAGCATGTCGGCAGCTATATCAAGGTGCACATCAATCCTGCCATCGGCTCCCGAAAGTTGAACTCGGTCACCCCGAGCGTCGTTGAGCAGTTCCTCGATGACCTTGAGGCTAATGGTGTCGGGCGCGGCAATCAGATGAATATATATCGCACCCTGAAGTCGATCCTGAGAGATGCCTACGACAAGGGTGCGATGGCTGAGGATCCGGTGAAGGGCGTGCAGGATCCCGAATACGTGCGCAGCAAGGTGGTTATTCCCAAGCTGGACTACATCACTAAGGCCCTTGCGGTGGCAGACAAGGACCTCGCACTGGAGATCACGATGATGGTCGGGTGTGGTCTCCGCAATGGTGAAGCGCGGGCGGTGAACATCAACAACGTGGTTGCAGACGATGTCTACCGAGTGCACGAGCAGATCCATTCGAACCTGCTGAAGCCCGCGAAGCTCAAGCATCGAAAGGTCGGTGAATTCAGAGAGGTGCCGCTGCCGCGTACCGTGCGAGAGGCGATGGAGCGTTTTGAAGAGAAGTATGGAACGACGGAGGAAGGTTATCTCCTCAGAGGTCCGGGCGGCTATTACACCGAAGGTATGGAGCGCCGTCGTGTGCAGAAGCTGTTCAAAGACCTTCCCCCGGTGAGCGGCATGGGCATGTATGGTTTCCGTCACTACTTCGCGTCAAATGCCCTGGGTAAAGGCATACCGATCACTGATGTAGCCGAATGGATGGGGCACAAGTCCATCGAGGAAACCTATCGCACCTATCGACATCTTATGCCGGGCAGTATCACGAAGGCAGCCCGTGTGCTTGACGCCGGCCTCTGGGAAGCCGCCTGAGGGTGGAGTTGCGGTGGGCGGGCTGGATTCCGCACGATTTCGGGCGCTAATTGGACGCCACCTGGTCGCGTGGCGCAGCACGACCCGCACTTGACGGTCACCGCACTACCGGCTCCTGCTGAGTCGGTGTCAGGCGGCCGATGTATGGTCTGGAGCAGCCGAGGGGGAAGGCAGCAGGTTGCGGGCGGAGGCAGTGGGGCCGGCGTGGGCCAAGGAGGGGCTGGGGCATCGGAGTCCCAAGTTCCCCCTGTCCGTCGAAGGGCCTGTCCGGAGGTTGGTCGACCGGCTCGTGCCGGGGGTGTCCAGCGTCACCAAGTATGCGCGTTACTACACGCTCTACGCTGCGGCCGCCGTCGAGGCCGAGCGCCGGGACCTTGACGCCCAGGGCTGCCGTGAGCTGCTGCGCCGCTCCGAGGTGCTGCTCGCAGCGGTACAGATCGCGCAGTCGCAGGGCGGCATCCCCGACGGACTTTTCCCACACGGCCATGACGGCGTGTACCCCCGGCTGTCTGCCGACGACGGGCTCGACCTTGACCGGACTGCCCGGGTCTACTCGCCCCGTTCGTGGGGCTTCTGGTCCCAGTACGGTGCGCCTGCCCAGGTCCTCGGCATCGTCGGGTACGACGGGGGCAGGATCCGGCCGGGACGGCACGAATGCCCCACAGAAGTCCGCGAGCTGTTCGCGCCATTGCTCGCCCTCGCAGCCTCCAGGCGAACCGAGGTTCGGCCCGCCGAGTTGCAGGAAGCCGGGGCTGCGGCGCTGGGTCAGCCGTGTGCCGCGGAGCGGGACTGGCTCGCCTCGTTGCTGGCCGCGACCCGCGACGGGATGCACCATCCGGGGGACTGGCAGGCCACCGACCGGACGCGGAGGGCCACGCTGCGCGTGCTCGCGCGGGCGGTCGCGCTGCACGGAGGGGACTCGTACACCGGTGCGCTACGGGAGACCGTCGCGTTCGGCCCGCTCCTGGCCGACGACCCCGTATTGTCCGCTGCCCCCGAGGCAGCCCGCTGGCGGGGGCTGCTGTTGCGCCACTACTCCGTGTCCGCGTGGCGTCGGCTGTGGGCGGACTTCGTGACCGAGGTCGGTGCGCAGGAAGGGCAAGACGGCGGCCAGGACCGGTCGGCGGCCGAGCTTCGTACGTGGCTGTGCGACCAGGTGCCTGACGGGACCGTCAACGAGGCGCTCGCCGGACTCGGCCCGGCCTACGACCGCGCCGGGCATTCCGTACCCGTCGAGCCACGGCTCCTCGAGGAGGAACCGGCTCCCTGGCGGGACATCCGGGTCCTCCTCGTGGGCGGCCTCCGAGCCCGTGACGGCGCCGATGGCATACATCCTCACCCAGGCACTCTGTTCGCAGGGGTCCAGCGCGCCTTCCTCGGCGACCGGCGGGAGTTCCTCGACCCGATGTGGGTGGAGGCCCTGATGCGGGAGTACGGTGACCGGCCGGTCCGGGACCTGGCGTCTCGCTTGGCGGACGATATGTTGGCCCAGTCCCGCAGGGTGGCATTGCGCAAGCTGCGCTACGACCCGCAGACGGGTGGCCTCAAGATCTTCTCCCGCCTCCACATGCGCAACGACCGCTACTTCAGGATCGGCGAGGAGTCGAAGGCGGAGATCGGCATCCGGATCCCTCAGCTCGGTTCCATCGGCCGACAGCTCGGCCTCTTCGATGCCGACGCGGACGAGGCCGGCTCCCTGACCCTGACCGAAGCGGCGTGGACGAGCCTGGACGTGGGGGCATGACAGCAGCAGTGCACACCGAATTCGCCTCGCCTGTCTCCCTCCTGCGGGCTTGGCAGGAGCGGCCGGACAAGGCACCGCTCAGGGAGTTCCTGGTCCTCGGCTTCACCACCGACCTCCCGTTCCTGGAAGCGGTCGCCGTCCCGGTGGCTCGCGCCCTGGGCGCCCGGGTCGCGATCCTGGGGGACGCCGGACACGCCCTGCACGAGGCGGTCGACGTGCGGCAGGCCGGGCGCGGATACCTCCACGGCGTCGCCTCCTGCCACGGGGCCTTCCACCCCAAACTGGCCCTGCTGCTGGGGGACGACGCCTGCCGCGTCGCCATCGGCTCGGGCAATCCGACGCAGTCGGGATGGGGCACCAACGACGAACTGTGGACGGTCGTCGCCACGGACGGCACGGCTTCCCACCCGCTCCTGGCGGATCTCGCCGACTGGCTGGAGGAGCTGCCGGACGCGGTTGCCATGACCTCCTGGTGGGAGGAACACCTGCACCACATCGCCAGCCTGCTGACCGAGCTGCACTGCGAGGCGCCCGCCCTCGACCCGGAAGGAACGGACGTACGCCTGGTGCACAACCTGCACCGGCCTATCCTCGACCAACTCCCCGCCGGACCGGTGGACGAACTGCGGCTGTACGCCCCCTTCGTAGACCCCTCGGGCGAGATGCTGCGGCTGCTCCGGGAGCGGCTGTCCCCGGCCGACGTGACCTTGGGACTCCAGCGAAGGTGGACCAGCTACGACGCGGAGGGTGTGAGGCGCGCCTTCGCCGGGCACCCTGCCGCCCGTGTGCGCGAGCTCGCCGAGACGAGGATGCGGCACGGCAAGCTGATCGAGTGGCGCACGGGCGCCCGCTGGCACGCGCTCACCGGAAGCCCCAACCTGACCCGGGCGGCACTCGGCCGTGCCGTGGGGGACGCCCCGAGCGGGACCGGGAATGGCCCCGCCCGCAACTGCGAACTCGCCGTCCTGGCGTCCGGCACCGACCCGCTGCTGCCGGACGAGGGACCGGCCACCCCCGCTCCGGAGCTCACCGGATCCACTGCGGCAGGCCGCGGCGGAGCGGGAACCGCGCCCGCGCTCGTGTTGCTCGGCGTACGGACGGACGGTCCCGCGCTGGAGGCCGTACTGGGCCGTCGTCCCGAGGGGGCGGAGGTCTCCGTCGAACTCTCGTCGGACGGTGGCGCGCCGGGCTCGTGGGCCGCGATCGGGCGCATCCCGGTAGACCGTCACACCGCCACGTTCCCGCTGGCATCTACGGCACCGGGGGCAGCAGTGCGCGCCACCTGCCGACTGGACGACGGAACGTACGTCGAATCGGCCGTTGCCTTCCTCTACAGTGCCGACCACTGTGCACCGCGCGGCGCGGCCGACACGGTCCCGCGCCTCTCCGGCGGCTACGCCGTCGAGGACCTGTTCGGCGACTCGATGGCGGCGCGACGGTTCGAGCAGGACATCGCCCGGCTGCGTGAACTCGTCGTCACGGATGCAGCGGGGCGGCCGACACCGGCCGTCGGAGTCCCGCCAACGGTGGCCGACTGCCGCCGGACACTGGGCGTGGAGCTGACCGAAGTGGCCTTCGGACCCCTCGCGATGGACCTGCCGCAGCTTCCCCAGGCTCCGGCCGCGCAGCGCTGGCAGATCTCGGAGTACCTCTCGGGGGACGACGAGGAGGAGGCTGCCGACGCCGGCTCCGACACGGTAGCGGAGGTGGAGGACGCTCCGTCTGCGCTCCCTGACGGTGCACGCGCATACTCCCGCAGGTGGATGAGCAGGCTGGCACGCCGACTGGCGTCCGAGGCAGAGGCAGCGGACAAGGCAGCCACCGAGGCTGCCGGGAAAAGTGGGAAGGGTCGGCCGGGCCCGGCGGGCGACGAGCTGCCTGGAGCCCGGCCCCGCCCGTGGTCCCTGCCGACGACGCTGCTTGTCGCCGCCCTGCACCTGCAGCTACTCGCCGCGGGCGCCTGGGACGAGAACGACTACAGCTGGCGCGCCGTCACGGCGGACCTGCTCCGCGCACTCACCGCGCTCGCCGAAGCGGACCGGCGACCGACGGACGAGGATTTGCCCGAGGAACAGGGAGAGCGCCTCGATGCGGTGATCGCCGTACACATATCGCTCCTCGGCCTGCACGGTGAGATCGAGGGACCTGGGGCGGAACCGGTGGCAGCCACCGCCTGGAGGATGAGCCGTACCGCGGTCGCCCGTGTGCAGCCGGACCGTGCGGCGGACCTCTACTTGCAGGCGAGCCGTCGAGGGGCTCCCGTGGCCACCAAGGCTGATGTCGAAGTACTCGGCAAGCGGGCCCGCGCCGTACCGGACCCAGTCGTCGAGGCGCACCGGGCTCTGGCCGTCGCCCATCTAAGCGCGACCTACGAGGCCGGTGTCTGGGAGCTGGCGGGCGAGTTCACCAACCCGCAGGCCGCGTGTGCGAAGGCAGTCACGGTGCTGGCCGGCCTGCCCGACGGCCTGTGGCCCGGCCCCGTGCTCGCCCGCGCCCGCGGTCAAGGCGCGCGGGTCCCCTGCTTCATGGCCTGGCACCGGCCGGTCCTCGTGCGCCAGCGGGGTACGCAGTGGACCAGCTTCCGCGTCCCGGCCCCGGCGACTCCGTCCGCCACGTTCCACAGCGGAGCACCCCGCCCTGCAGCCCAGGGTGAGCAGGCCCGACGAGACCTCGGCCCCCTCCTGACCGCAGCGGATCTGGACCCTCTGCAGCTGTTCCTCCACCTCACGGGAAGGACCTCGCAGCAGGTTGTGGGATGACGCCTTGCCGTCGGCCTTGCGGTCTTGATGCACGAGCCGTGATCCAGCGGATCCTCGGCTTGGCTAACCGGGGACCCGCTGCCAGCTTTCGCCGCTGCTGCGCGCGTAGGGGCCTGTCTGGAGTTGAAATCTTTGTGGGCTGATTCGGCTATCGAACTGGTGCTTGACTGGTCGAACCGTCGGTGTGACGCGGCGCCAGCTGAGCGACCGTGAGTGGGAGTTGATCGAGGCCACTCTGCCGGACGGACAGTACGGCCCGCACCTGCAGCGTCTGGTGAGCAATTAGGACTGTCGGCGGCCTGCCCGGAGGTGAGCACGAACGCCAGCGGGCGGCAGCGGGGGTCCGCCGCGAGGTGGGCCTTGCTGGTCAGCCCGGCCGTGCGAGCGGCCCAATGCCGCTGCCGTGAGCCGGGCACGGCGCTGCCGCCGCACCCGTTGACGCTCCGCCCGGTCCGCCTCCTGCTCTTGCGACTGGCCCATCTCCGGGTCGTTTTGCCCGGTTTTCGTCTCTGCAACAACAGCTGCAGGCGAGGGGCAAGGGCCAGGAGATCGGGCTGGGTTCACGGGCTGGAGGCAGCCTCTACACCATCTTCACAAGCCCGAAGACCCTGATTGGAAACAATTCGATCACCGTTTGTTGTTCGGCCCATAGACGGTGAAGGGAAGGTGTTGGGGCTGAGGCTGTTCAACCTCAAGGGTGGTGTGACGGAGGTCGTGTCGCGTCTTGCCGAGGTCGAGGGTGATGTGCAGGACCTCGTCGAGGCGCACATGGAGGCCATGCTGGGCGTGACGTTCCTGGCGAGCGAGTACAGCACCGGACCGGTGCATGGTGGCCGAGTTGACTCGCTGGGCATCGACGAGAACGGCTCACCTGTCGTGATCGAGTACAAGCGTTCGACTGACGCGGGTGTGATCAACCAGGGCCTGTTCTACCTTGCCTGGCTGATGGATCACCGGGACGCCTTCCGGCGCCTGGTCCGCGACCGGCTCGGCGCGCAGGCCGCGGCCCGGGTGCGGTGGAGCGCGCCGAGGCTGATCTGCGTGGCCGGCGACTTCACGCGCTACGACCTTCACGCGGTCCGCGAGCATCGGCACTCCATCGACCTGGTGCGCTACCGGATCTTCGGCGGCGAGCACTTCGGCCTGGAGACCGTCGCCTCGACAGGCGGAACCCGTACGCCGGCGAGTGCGGGACGGCGCCGGGGCACTGCTCGGGAGGAGCGTGCCGAGCGGCTGGACGGGGCGATGGGCGAGCTGGCCGCAGCGGTCGACGAGGTGCTGCTCGGGCTCGGCGAGGGCGTCACCAAGGTCGAGAACCAGACCTACACCGCCTACCAGCGGCTGCAGAACTTCGCTTGTGTGTGCTCCCGGAAGAGCAGGCTGCTGGTCTACCTCAAGGCCAGCCCGATCGAGATCGAGCTCGTCCCCGGGTTCAGCCGGGATGTGACGGGGCTCGGCCATCACGGCACGGGCAACCTGGAGGTGCGGCTGCACAGCGAGCGCGACCTGGAGCGTGCCCAGGAGCTGTTCCGGATGAGCTACGCCGCGGCGTGAACGCGAACGGTCAGCGCGGCACTTTGTCGTTGTGGGGCTGGGGCGCGGTGCTGGCCTTGCGGCGGTGCGGATAGGCGAGCGGCGGTGGGTATTCAATGTCCCGGCGATTCCCCGGTTTGGCTAACCGGGGATCGGCTGCTGTATGTGCAACTGTTCGGCGGCATGGCCGGGACGTGATGAATGGCTGGGCCCGGGGCGGCGGTATCGGGCCAGGCGTACTCGCTGTACCGGGTGCCGTCGGCGATGTGCTGGAGCGCTATGGCGAGGTAGGGCGGAAGTGGCTGGGGCAGGCTGGTGGTTTTTGCCATTGTCAGCCTTCGCATTTGTCCGGCTCGGGGTTGCCGATGCTGCCTTGCCAACGGTCGCTTTCGAAGAAGAACGCGATCCTTCGCGAGCCGGAGCCGGTGGAGATGTGGTGCATGAGGTGCACGAAGCGCAGGTGGGTGGGGTCGACGGCGGCGCTGGCCTCCTCGGTGAACTCGCGGGCGGCTGCTGCGCGGGCGGGTTCGTGTTCTTCCATGAGGCCAGCCGGGATTTGCCACATGCCGGGGAAGACCCGTTGCTGTCGGCGCCGGCTCATGAGGATTTGGTCGCCCTGGCGGAGCAGGAGGTGGACGTCGGCGTAGTGGGACGCGTAACTGCGCGTCAAGGCGGCGGTGTTCTCGGGCATCGTGCTCCTCGTCGGTCCGATGGGTGGTGAGGCAGCATTCCCACCCGCCCCTGAGCGTGAACCGGCCCCTAGCTGGCGTTGGGCGCGAACTCTTCGGGGAGGAGGGATCCGGCCCAGCAGTCGCGCAGGCGGCCCTGCGAGGTGATGCGTAGACGGAGGGTGCCCTCCATCTGGAATCCGGCCTTGAGGGCGACGGCGCGGGAGGCGTCGTTTCCGACGCGGGCCATCCACGTGATGATCGGCAGGTCGAGGTCTTCGAAGCCCCAGCGGCAGATCCGGACGACCGCCTCGGTCGCGATGCCCTGGCCGCGGGCGGACTTGCTGATCCAGTAGCCGATCGAGGGTGCGTGCTTGGGGCGCTCGTGGAGGCTGATCACTCCGGCCGGCTGGCCGGTGGCGGTGGTGGTGATGACGAAGGTGCTGTGGCTTTCGTGGTTGCGCGCGTTGGCCACGAACTGCTCGGCGTCAGGTCTGCTGTAGGGGCTGGGGACGGTGGTGTTCCGTTGGATCTCGAGGTCCTGGAGTTCGGCCGTGATCCAGTCGATGTCGTGTTCTTCTGGGGCGCGCAGGGTCAGGCGGGCACTGGTGAGGATCACAGGTGCGACTCCGTTCTGCAGCGGACAGGCGACGGAGCGTACTGGGACCGAGGCTGTCGGCGCGGCCCCTTTTTGGCGAAGGCTGGGCGGCCAGTGGGCAGTCGTAGTCGATGGTGATGCGATAGATGTGGAACGCGCGCATACGAAGCGCTCAGTACGTGTGCAGACATGAACGGCGCCCCCTCTGCGAGCCACTGGGAGGGGTGCCGCTGTGCGGGGGAATCCACAGGGTGCAGCGTGGGGGGAAGCGCTACCGTACGGAGAATCCGTTGTGGGTGTCGGATCTTCCGGGAGCAGCGTATGGCCGTAACCTCTGTCCGGCCCGAATGGGGTTCTCTTCACCGCGATGTGCGCGCGTACGTGGAACGCCGGCTCGCAGCGCGTGTCGTCGAGGCGGTTTCATGCGGGGGCGGGTTCACACCAGGTGTCGCATCCCGGCTACGGTTGGACGACGGGCGCCACGTCTTCCTCAAGGGCATGAGTGCCGATCTTCCGTTCGCCCCGCAGTACGCGGATGAGGTGGCCGTGACCTCTGTGCTGCCCGAGGGTGTCGGGCCGCGTGTGGGGTGGTGGGCCAGTCCCGGCGAGTCCGGCGGCTGGTGGTGGCTGTGCCTTGAGGACATTCCCGGGACGATGCCCGTGCTGGCTCCGGATTCCGCGGATACGGAGATGGCGCTGGCCGCCGTGGAGCAGGCCGGGAAGCTGCTGACGCCCTCGCCGCTGGACGGCGCGAAGCCCATCGCGGATCTGGTCGGACGGTGGCTGACCGGATGGTCGACTCTGGCCACACAGATCCCGGACGACCTCGACCCGTGGGCCGCGCGGAACCTGGAAGCCCTGGCAGCGATCGAGCAGGACTGGCAGCAGGAGGCCGGGGGGAACACCCTGCTGCACTGGGATCTGCGGCCAGACAACATGCTGCGCCGTGAGGACGGGACGGTCGTCATCATCGACTGGTCGTATCAGAATCAGGGGGCGGCCTGGGTCGACCCGGCCGTGCTGGTGCCCCAGCTGATTCTCGACGGTCACACCGCAGGTGAGGCCGAGGCCGCGGTGGCCCATCTCCCGCAGCCGGAGAACCCCCGGACGTTGACCGCGTTCGCCGCCGGTCTCGGGGGGTACTGGGAGAAGTCCTCCCGCCGGCCCGCCCCTCCCGGGATTCCGTTCCTCCGGGCCCACCAGGTCCGGGCCGCTGAAGCAGCACGTGCTTGGCTGCGGCACCGGACCGGGTGGGAGTGAGGGGTCCTTACCCGTAGGGGCCCTTGTCGTGCTGGCCGAGGAAGCGGGCGAACCGGCCGGAGGCCCCCTCGAGGACACCATCAGGAAGCCGGTACCCGATGAAGGGGTAGAAGCGCTGGCTGATGAACCGGCGGCCGTACGCGGTGGTCAGCACGTACCGGGTGCGGTCGGACCGGTTGGGGGCGCCACGATGCCACGTCTGGCTGTTGACCAGGTAGACGTCTCCGGCCCGTGCGAGCAGGGACCTGGGCTCTCCGGGGAGGTCGGGGCTGTAGGGCGGCCGTCGGCCGGACAGGTGGCTTCGAGGAATGACCTGCGTCGGGCCGTACTGCTCGTCGTCGATGTCGCTGAGCGCGATCATGACGTTCAAGCTGAAGCAGGGGATGTTCTCCTGAGGTGCCCCGGCTCCCTCCAGGAAGGGGAAGAACAGGGCGTCGTCGATGTGCCAGTTGACGATGCCCTTCCCCGGCGGGATACGAAGCGCGTTCTGGGAGATCACGTGACAGTCCGGCCCGAGGATCGCTTCGACCAAGGTCGCCAGGGGCTCCGCCGTGATGATGTCGCGGAACGCCTGGTCGTGCTCGAACATGCGCATCAGGCTGACGCCGCCGCGCACGAGGTCACGTTCCGGATCGGCGGCGTGGACCCGCGGGTCCTGGTAGTGGTGCTCGACCAGGACCCGCAGGTGCTCGGCCGCATCCGCGGGCACGGGGGACGGCAGGATTACGAATCCGTCCCGGTGGAATGCCGCAGCGGCTCCCGCGAGATCGTGCGGCCTGTCCACCGCTACCGGCCGACGGGCGTGGGGATGTCGGCGTAGTCCTCGTCCGGGACCTCGGGGGCCATGTGCTCGGCGCCCACCCAGATCCGTCGGCCGAACTCCTGGTACGGCTCGGTGTTGAGGATGAACGAGTGCCAGACCATGTCGACCGGGCCCGAGGGGGCGTTGTGCTCCTTCGGGTAGAGCATCGTCAGCGCCACGTACTGACGGAACTCCTCGATCAGCGGGATCGCGTACTTGTGGAAGAAGTAGTCTCGGAACGCGACGGCCTTCTCGTCGGCGACGCCCTCGAAGGTGCCTTCCGAGCGGTTGAAGACGAGCCACTGCTTCATGACCTCGGCGGCCCAGTGGCGACAGTGGCTGTCCCACTGGCCGAACCACAGGAGGAGCGGCAGCACCTGCTCGTTGTCGAACAGGCGGCCGTCCCTCAGGAGCCTGCGCGGGCTCATGCCCAGCAGCAGGAACCCCATGTCGTACTCCTCCAGCATGCGCAGGCGCTCGCGCAGGCCGTCGTCCATGTCGGGCATGGCCACGAGGCACTTGTCGAGGATCGCTCCCGGTTCGGCCACCAGCTTGATCTTGTCCACGTGCACTCTCCGTATCTGTGAGAGGCCGGGCACCGCGTACAGCACCCGGCCTCGGGTTCAGTCAGTGCGGGGCGGTCTTAAGCGGTGGCGTTGATTGCCGGCGTGACGCTGTAGCAGTCGGAGCACGTCTCCTCGCCGGACGGCCAGTGCCGGTCGTCGCGGACGCCGAAGACGCTGGCCATCCGCTCCTTGGTCTGGTGGTAGATCGGCGCGTATCCCTCGGCGGTGATTTCGTTGGACGGAACGTGACCTCGCATTGTGTGCACCCTCTCGTTCGTCGCTCGGTGAGGTCGCCGGGAAGCAGGTTCCCGGCGGTCCGCCTTTGCCCCACGATGTGTAGGGGCGGGCGGAAGTCTCGTGGGGGACCTGATGTTCTTGGGGGTGGAGAAGAGGCGGTCAGTGGATCAGCGGGTGATGAGGGCATCGCGGCGGAGTGCTTCGAGCACCCGGGACAGCAGCGCCACGTCCGGCGTACGGGCTTCGACAGCCATCCGTCCCTCCTCATGCCACTACTCAAGGGCGCGCCGCCACCTCCGCTCGGCGCGTACGACTTCGGCTCTGATCTCACCCATGACCCGCTCGGCGTCGAGGGTGAGATGGACGAGATCGACCGGGGTCAGCCGCACCGCGAGGTGGTCGTCTTCGACACGGACACCATCGAAGGTCATTTCCACGCTGCGACTCGGGTCCCCCGCCAGTTCGGTCTCGTCCAGCAGACGCAGCCTCACGGCGGCCCCGCTTCCCGAACGGCTCCGGGGAGGACGGTCCACTCTCTACCGCCGCCCTCGGGAGGAAGACCGCGTGCGGGATTTGCCGGTGGGTGGCCGGGTCCTCCAAGTCGCCGATGAACTGAACGACGCCCTCGGTGTCGCGGTCGGGACGTTGGCGCCGTCGTAGAGCCACTCCGGCAGGTTCTGGTGGGATGCGGGGCGAGGCACGGCGATCACTCCTCACCCACCGGGTTGGTGGGGGTGTCCAGGGCGCCGATCCTGCTCTTAACGCCCTTGGCCCGCTCGATCAAGGCCGTGGAGGGCTGCCCGTACGGCCCGGAGACGTCGGAGCTGGCCGCGAAGGCGTCCCACGGGATCCGCTCCTCGGGCTGGACTTCGAGCTGACGGGCCAGCAGGCGGCGCGGCAGGCGTTCGGTCACGGCTTTCTCCTCGGTGTGGAGGGGCGAGTCGTCGCTCCGGGTGCGGTGACAAGTCAACGGCCGTACGGACCACCTGGGGAATGAAGTTTTGCTGAAGTTACGGGCATCGGAATGGCCGCTCTCAGCCACCCGATCGGCCCCAACTGCCAGACTGACCAGCATGATGGAACTCAATGGAGCCCCCGCCGATCCCGAAGCCGTGAAGGCCCTTGCACTGGTCAACTACGGGCACTTCACATCCATGCGCGTCGATGACCAGCGGGTGCGGGGTCTGTCCCTGCACATGGAGCGGCTGCAACGCGACTGCCGCGCCGTCTTCGCCGCGGAACTCGACATGGACCGCGTTCGTGAGTACGTACGCCGGGCGGTCGCCGGCCACGACGGTTCGTTCGTCGTCCGCGTCAGCATCTTCGACCCGGCTCTGGACATGGGTCACCCCTCGTCGGCTGCCACCCCGCATGTCCTGGTGACCAGCCGCCCGACGGGTCAGCTCCCGATGCCGCCCATGAAGGTCAAGGCTGTTCCGTACGTGCGCGACGTCCCGGCCGTGAAGCACATCGGCTTGTTCGGCGCCCTCCACGCCCGCCGGGCGGCGCAGCTCGACGGGTTCGACGATGCGCTGTTCTACGGGCCGGATGAGCTGATCTCCGAGGGGGGCACCTGGAACGTCGGGTTCATCGACAGCGAGGGATCCGTGGTCTGGCCGAAGGCGGAAGTCCTGCCCGGGGTCACGATGGCGCTCCTCCAGCAGCAGCACGAGCACACGGTCACACACGTCACGCGTGAGGCTGCCCACGAGATGCAGGCCGTGTTCGCCACCAACACGAGCATCGGCGTACGGGCCATCAGCGCCATCGACTCCACGCCGTTCCCCACAGAGCATCCGGTGCTGGCCGCCTTGCGAGAGGGGTACCTGGCCGAGCCCGGTGAACTCGTCTAGCCGGCGCCGGGTATGGGAGTGGTGCGATGGACGGGGAGAGAGACGCGGGCCTTACGCACGGCCCTGCGGATGACCGTCCGCAAGTTCGCCGTCCACATCGGAGTCAGCGACCGCATGGTGTCGCACTGGGAGGCGGCCGGGGTCGCAATCGCCCCACGTCCCTCCAACCAGGCCGCGCTCGACACCGCGCTATCGTGCGCGGGCACGGAGGCGCAGGAGCGTTTCGCGGTCCTGATCACGGAACAGGCCGCTGCGGCTGAAGACCAGCGAACAGAAATTCTGCTGGCCGCCGATCCGCTCCAGTTCGTCCGGCATCCGGTCGACGGGAAGCTGATGGTGGTGGTTCCGGAAGGGATCTTCCTACGAGGTGATACCCGTGAGACGGAGTGGCTTCCGGCCTTCCGCTTGGACGTGTTCCCCACCACGAACGCCGACTACTTCCGCTTCGTGTCCGCCACGGGGCACCCGCCCCCGCAACACTGGCAGGGGGCGCGGTACCCGGACAGCCTCTTCGACCACCCGGTGGCGTGGGTGTCGTGGCGCGACGCTGCCGCCTACGCCGCGTGGGCCGGGAAGTCGCTCCCCAGCAGTGCACAGTGGGAGAAGGCCGCCCGGGGGACGAAAGGCAACATCTACCCCTGGGGGAACAGCCCCACCGCGGCGAAGTGCAACGTCTCCGAATCCGGTATCGGGCACACGACCCCCGTCAGCCGCTACCAGAGCGGTGCGAGTCCCTTCGGGGCCTACGACCTGTGCGGCAACGTGTGGGAGTGGTGTGCCACCGAGTCCTCTCCGGGGCGCCGGGAGCTGAAGGGGAGCGCTTTCACCAGCCCGTTCGTCCGCGCGACACCGGCAGCCTTCAACGACGCCTCCACCAGCATGTGTGACGAGGACACCGGCTTCCGATGCGTCGACGGGCGCCTGTGACTCGGAAACGCGAGAAGCCTCCGCTGTCAGCAGGCGGCTTTTAGGGGTCGTTGCAACACGTGGTTGTGTTGCTCAGGCCGCGAGCAGTAATGCAGGCGCTCGGCTGAGGTTTCCAGCCGAGCGTTCTGCGTGGTCGGCCACTGAGCTCGGCGGCGACCGCGTCGAGGTCCTCACGGGTGTGGACGGACAGGTCGGTGCCCTTGGGAAAGTGCTGCCGCAGCAGGCCGTTGACGCTTCTCGTTCGAGCCGCGCTGCCAAGGGGCTGGCCGGGGCGCAGAAGTAGACCGGTACGTCGGCGGCGAGCGCCTTCAGGTTGCAGCTCCTGCCGTTCGGGTGCTGGCCGGAGCCTGGGAGAAGGGGTCAGCGAGCGGCCCGTGTGGTGACTGTGGGCCGGGGCGGGACGGGTCCAGCCCGGGGTGGGGCCGGGGCCGCGGATTGGGTGGTCTTGGGCGGGGCCGGGTGAGTGGCGCGCTGCCAGCGGGCGCGGATGGCGGCGAGGTCGGCGAGGGCGCGTCGGGTGCCGGTGAGGAGCTGGTGGACGGTGTTGGTGTCGTCCTGGGTGTAGGCGAGGACGATGAGGCCGGTGGTGTGTGCGCGGGCGAGCATGGAGCGTCGCAGGACGAGCTCGGCCCAGTACTCCGCGGCTGCGCCAGGCCCGTCGGTGAGCATGCCGAGGAGTTCGGCTGGGGGCAGGGCGGGGTTGATCAGCCCTTGGTGCTGGGCTTCCCACAGCACGGTGACCGGGTCGACAGGGTCGCCGTGCCGGGCGACGTCGAGCAGGCAGCGGAAGAGCCGACTGTGCAGGGGTTCGAGGAAGTCGCCAGGCTGGAGCCAGCGCGCGGCCTCGACGGGGCAGGGGCGGGCGCAGAGCGCCCCGAGAAGCAGGCGTTCGTCCTGGACGACCTCGGGGTCGGGGTCGCGGACCGGGTGAGCCGGTGCGGGCGTGCGGGGGAGGGTGCTGGAGTGCGGGGGGAACCGGCCGGCGAGGTGGTCCAGAACGCCGGCGAGCTTGTCGGCGGCCTCGAGGGCGGCGGTGGGTTGGTCTTCCAGTGTGGGGTCGCTCGCGGTGTGGATGAGGTGTTCGGCGTGGGCAGTCAGGGTCCGGCGGGCGTGTCCGGCGCGGACGATCGCTGCGTACGCCGGTGCGTGGGCGGGGTCGGGGCAGGTACTGATGAGCTGGTGGAGGTAGGCGGCGGTCAATCCGAGGGCGGCGGGCCGGGCGTGTTCCAGGATGGCGGTAAGCCATATCGGCTTGGTGGTGTGGAGATCGGGCGGGGGCGGGGTGAGGGTGGTCATGGCGTGGAACACCGCCAGGTGCCCGGCGTTGGCGAAGTCGGCCGGGTGCAGCGTGCCGAGGGTCTTGAGGCGGTCGGGTTCGAGGATGATCGAGCCGAGAAGGGCCTGCTCGGCGTAGTGGACGGCGGGGGCGGGCGGGACGTCGAGCAGGTCGAAGTCCGGGTCGGGGAGAACGGGTCGGGGCAATCTAGGCGGCCAGGGTGAAGTCGTCGCGGGTGAGGGTGACGCCCACGTGTGGGGCGAGGAGGTGGGCGGCCAGGCGGGGCGGGACGGCGTTGCCGATCTGCGAGAACTGCTGGCCCTTATTGCCCTGCCACGGGTAGTCGGCCGGGAAGGACTGCAGGGCACCGGCCTCGGCAGCGGTGATCCGGATCGCTTCCGGCGCCGGACCCGAAGGGGCGTCCACGCCCAGCTCCGCAGCGGTTGGTTCGGCCACCCACACGCACTCGTTGGCGCGGTGCCCGAAGAACAGCGTCCCGGCCGGTTCGTCGACGGTGCGGATAGTGGCTTTGGCCTGGTTGTTGCTCCGTAGCGAACAGGACCAGCCCGCTTCGCCCGTGGTCTTCCCGGCTGGCCCGCCGTGCTCGGTGCGACCGTCGGTGCGGCCGGGGGTCGGGTGTTTCCACCGGCCGCGGTCTCGGGCATCGGCGAGTGTCTTGCGGGCGCCGGAGGGGAAGGGTTCGGGGCCGCCGCCCGGGCCACCGCCAGCGCACACAGTCGGGGTGGGCCGGTCGGTGGCGCCCCAGCCGAGCGCGTCTGCCATCGACACCCACCGCTCGCGGCCCGGCCCGAACAGGGACTCCGGTTCTGCGGCCCGCGCGTGGGTGGGCGCTGGCGGTTCGGCGGTACGGACGCGGGAAGCGAGGAGGATCGCCCGGCGCCGGGTCTGGGGCACGCCGTAGTCGGCGGCGTTGAGAATCCCCGTCCATACCGAGAACCCCCAGGTGCGCAGGATGGCCGCGTATTGCTTCCACAGGGGGAGGACGTCGGGGACTTCCTCCATTGCGATCCAATCCGGCTCGCCCACGGTGTTGAGGGCGTGGAGGTAGCGCATCGGCTCGGCAGCCAGCAGCGACCGTACGTCCTTGCATGCGGTCAGGAGCTTGGCCCGGGTGTCACGCCCGGTCGCGAGGTCGGCGACGGCTTGGTGCACCAGAGGCTGGTCCACCAGCCCCAGGCGTTTGCCGGCCATCGACCATGCCTGACAGGGAGGCGACGCCAGGCATCCCCAGGTCCGGCCGGCCAGCGGTCGGGTCGGATACAGGGCCACATCGGTTCGGATTGTCAACTGCCCGGCAGCGGCCCGGGTCTTGCAGGCCCATTCATCCCACTCGAGCCCGACTTCGCGTATGCCGAACACCTTCAATGGGTGGCTCCAGCCTCCCGGGCCGGCGAAGAGGTCCAGGACGAACCGGTTGTGCGCCCTCATGCGGCGGTTCCGAAGTCGGACTGGCGCGGTGCGGCTTTGGCGACCGCGCGAGCGGTGATCGCCTTCGACGTGGCGGCAGAGGCTGCGGACAGCTCCTTGGCGCCGGGTTCCAGGTACCAGGGCCGAAGATCGAGCATGGCGGCCCGCATGCCGGTGGCGAAGCACAGTGCGGTGCCCTTCGGCAGCGCGCGGATGGCGTCCGCCGGGAGGATGCGTTCCTGCCGCATGCTGATGCTCGTGGATTTGCCGGAGTCGGAGACGGAGGTGGACTTCGTCTCGACGTCGTGGTCGCCGATCAGCCGGGAGAGCTTGTCGGCGAAGTCCGGGTCATCGATGCCGGAGCCGATCACCTTCACGGTGGACGCGGACCACATGGCGTCCATGCCTGCGTCTCCCCAAACTTTCTGGCCCTGCCGGTAGGACTGCAGGATGGTGATCGGGATGATCCCGCGGGAGCCGAGGTGGGAGTACAGGTCAGGGAGGTCGCTGATCTTGCACACGTTGGCGGCCTCGTCGAGGATCGCCAGCATCGGCGGGTCCAGGCGTCCGCCGGCGCGTTCGGCCTGGGCGGTCGCTGCTCGCATCACCGAGTCCGCGCACGCCGCGATCAGCGCCGAGGCGCCGCCACCGCCGTCCTTGCTGAGTAGGAACAGCGTGTCGAGGGAGGTGACGAACTCGGCGGGCCGGAACTCCGGTACACCCTTCTGCGGGGTGACCCAGGCGGCGATCTCGCTGTTGAGGAGGGTGGCGGCGTACTGGCGGGCGGTCTCGTAGATGCCGTCTCGGGTTTCCGGTGGGCCTTCGACGGTGCCCTTCAACTGGGAGGCGACTGCGGTGAACTTGTGGTCGCGCAGGATGTCCAGTGGCGTACGGTCGGCGGGGAACGCCAGCCACTGCATAACGTCCGTGATCGGCCGTTCGTCGAGCGCGGCGGCGAGGAAGAGCTGGGACAGGATGTTGGATCCGGCTTTGGACCAGAAGTCGCCCTGCTGGGAGGCGTCCACGCTCGCGGCGAGGAAGTGCCCGGCCAAGCGGCCCGCTCCGTCGAGGGTGCGGGCGTCGGCGAGGGGGTTCCACCACATGGTGCGTTCGGCGTGGGCGATCTGCTGGGGGTCCATGGACCACACCCGGCCGACCTGGCCGCGGGCGTCGAGGGTGGCGGTGTAGGCGTCGCCGGCCGCCTTGTTCGAGGTGAGCAGGACCGGGCCGGGCGCACCCAGGATGGCGGGGATCGCCAGGCAGGTCGTCTTGCCGGAGCGGGGTGCCATGATGGCGACGGCGACGTCCTCGTACCCCATCCGGACCTCGTGCCGGCTGCCCTGGAGGTTGCCGAGGAGGACGCCGGTGTCCTTGGCGTCGATGCTCTTGGCGTGCTTGAGGCTCGGGCGCAGGGAGCGGGCCTTGGCGGTGATGGCCTTGGCCAGCAGCGGCTCGATGTCGGACCGCTTGGCCATCCCGGCGATACGTTTCCGCTTGCCCCCGCCGCCGGCGCCACGGCGGCGCCGCCACCAGGTGAGCCCGCCCAGGACGAGCGCGATGAGGACTATGGCGGGCAGCGTGCGGGTGGCGATCAGCAGCGCGGTCTCATCCGCGGCGGGCCACAGCTGGTCGGGGTGGAGGAGGGCGGCGGCCGGCTGGTAGGGCACCCAGTCGCCGGCATCGGTGGCCCAGGCGAGGGCGTTGCCGCCGAGCCAGGCCAGGGAGGATGCGGGGATGATGACGGCCATGGCTCCGAGCAGTGCCTTGAAGGCTATGTCGCAGCCGTCGTTTCCGGAGCTGGAGGGGGAGTTGGTCAAGAGGGCGGTTCCAGAAAGAGGAGGTCAGCGGGCGTGGCAGGGAGCGGGTGTCGTCCCCGGCGGTGGGGATAGACGAGGCACCGTTCGATGAGGGGGCCTTCGGTGTAGGTCAGAGGGGTCTCCTGGAGATGGGGCCGGCCGGGGTACGGGGGTGGTGGCGACCGCTGTCGTAATGGGGACGGCGCGGGGCCGGTGGTGCTGAGTGGCGGTGTGGATGCCCAGGACGGCGTGGCCGTGGCAGGCCCAGGTGTAGAGGTGGTGCCAGGCCTCTGCGTTGCGTTCGGCCTGCGTCTCGGCCCACGCCTCGGTGCCCGGCAGCGCCGGTTCTGGCGGGGTGTTGAGCGTGGCGAGCCACTCGGCCTGGAGTGTGTGGATCGCGTCGAGCGATGTGCGTAGTTCCTTCAGCTGCCAGGCCCAATGGGGTTGCGGCGGCGGTCCCGGGGAGCTGCCGCAGCTGTCGGTCCGCGGTGAGCAGGTAGGAGGCAGCGGTGCTGCGGATCCGGGTGAAGGCGCGCCAGGTGTCGGCGTCGCGACGGCGTTGCCGGGTGTCGTAGGCGGTGGGGTCGTGGGGCCAGCCGTCGGCGTCGCTGTACTCGTCGGAGTACGCGTCCCAGGACGCGAGGATCTCCTCGGCCTCCTTGATGTACCGGGCGAGCCGGTCAAGGGAGCGGTGTCGTATTTCGTCGGGGGGCAGGGGCACGCGGTACGGGTTCCTGGAGCAGAAACAGAGGAGGCGGGCCCTATCGGGCGGGGCCGGCTGTGGCCCGGGTGGCGGGTACGGGGATCGCCGGGCCCGGGGCGTGCTGGACGGGGCGGGGCCGCAGGCGTCGGGCGTGGGACAGGCGCTGCTTGTGGGCGGCGACCATGGCGTCGCCGATGACGAACTCCTCGTCGACGTGCACGTGGGGGCTGGAGGCGTGGTCGAAGCGTGCGCGCAGGGCGGGGGCGGGGTGGCACACGGCAGCGGTGAACGCGGACAGGAGGTGGGGCGGGGTGGTCTCGCGGAAGTCGGCCCGCCACAGCACTCCTCGGGGGCCGAACTCGCCATGGTGGGAGGCGGCGATGAACTGCCAGCCGGTTACCCCGATGGACGGGGAGACGCGCAGCTCGGCGTGGACGGTGCCGTCCGGGGAGAGCAGGCTCTGCGTCCGGGTCTCGTCGGTGGTGTGCTGCCAGCCGCGGGCGGTGAGGATGTCGGCGACCGGGAGGGCCGGAGTGTCGGGTTCGGGTCGGATGAGGGCGTCGGTCAGACCGGCCACGATCTCCACCGGAGTGCTGGTACTGAACGAGGCCGACCAGTAGCTGTGGCCGAACTCGGTACTGACCCTCCAGCCGTAGCGTTCCTCGGCGAAGTCGACGTCGAGGCGCAGGCTGCGGTCGGGGCTGGTCATGCGCAGGGCCGGGTGCAGGGGGTCAGAGGAATTGGTCCAACCGGCGGCCCACAGGGCGTGGGTGATGTGCCGGGGATCCCCGCGGCCGGCGAGGTATCGGGGGCTGACGGGTGAGCCGTAGACGTTGTGGTCGGCGGCGAAGGCGGCCAACTGCCGCTCACTGATGCTCACAGAGGGCGAGGCTTCTCCTTCCAGGCGCTACCGGCGGCCACGTGCGCCTGCTGCCGCGTGCGGGCCGGCGGTGGGGGTGGGGGTGTGCTGGCGGGGGCGGGCGGCGGCCCAGGAGTTGCGGGCCCAGGAAGCTGCGCGGGCCGCGGTGATCCGGGCCTGCTGCCACGCACCGAGCTCGGAGGGCCGGACCGACACGGACGTGGTCTTGATCCACTTGGTGGCGGGTACGTGTCCGCGGGGCCGCATCACCGGGGTCGGGTCGGCGAGCGCTGCTGAGAAGCCCTGGACGAGGTGCAGGGGCGTGGTGGAGGTGAAGACCGCGTCCCAGGCGCGTCCGTGCTCGGTGCGGGCGCCGGCCCACCAGTGGGCCTGGCCGGGTTCGTTCTGGTGGTACTGCACCCATGCGTTGCGGTCCGGGGAGACGGCGGTGAAGTGCTGTCCGCGTTCGGTCTCCCAGCCGTGCTCTTCGAGCGGGGCCCACACGTTGGGGGCGTGCGCGGAGCGCGGTTTGGTGAGGCTGTCGGTGAGGCCGGCGACGATCTCGACGGGGACGGCCGTGGTGAACGTGGCGTGCCAGGCTGCCTGGTGTTCGCCGACCGCTTGCCCGGAGACGGTCCAGCCGCCGGGCATCGTGGTGGGGTCGTAGCCGATGCGCACGGTGCGGTCGGGGCTGTCGAAGACGTACGGCCCGCCACTGTGGGTGTGGTCGCTCCAGCCGGAGGCGCGCAGGTACTCGGCGATGTAGCGGGGGTCTCCGCCGCCGCCGAGGTGGCGGGGTTCGATCAGGTAGTGCTGTTCGGCCTGGTCGGCGGACGGGCCCCAACCGGTCCACTGCTGCTTCTTCACCGGTGCCTCCGTGCGACGAGGGCGGATGCGACCGGCCGGGCTGTGGCGGTTGCCGGGGTCTGGGTGAGCCGGTGGATGTCGTCGGTGTGCTCGGCGAGGTCACCGCATATGGCGTCGAGATCGTTCGAGGCGCGGCCGAGGGCGAGCCACACCTCCGGCGGCAGTGCTCCGGAGGTGGCGCGGTCCTTGGCGAAGCGGGATCCGGCGGCGACCAGGCCGGTCATTCCGTCGAGGACGCCGTCGGGTGCCAGGACGTGTCCGAGGATGTGGGCGGCCTGCTGAGGCGGTGCGACGGCAAGGTGGTCGGTGAGTCGGCTGATCTGCTGGGCGATGTGCCGTGCCAGCAGTACGGGGTCGGGGGTGGGGTCGGTCATGGTCCTCCCGGTTGTGGTCAGGGGCGAGGGGATCGGCGGCGGGATTCATCCAGCGAGCTGAAGGGGCCGCTGGCGCCTGCGTGGCGGTCGGCGCCGACGGCGGTCACGGCGCGCAGGTAGCGGCGCATCAGGAAGACGGCCAGGCGCGGGCGGTGGTCTGCCGTGATCGGTGCTGGCAGCCGCGAGGGCTTGGGGATCGTGGAAGCTCCGGTGGGTGAGGTTGCCCGGTCCAGCCCGGCCGGGCCGGACCGGGCACTTGGCTGAGAACTGGGGGTCAGCGGGTACGGCTGGGGTGGGGGCCTGCCGGGCCTGGGGGCGGAAGGGCTGGCGCTCCTGTGGCCTGGGCTTGGGCGGCGCGGTGTTCGCGCAGGGTTTGCGCCCAGGCGGTCACGTCGTAGACGTCGGGGTCGATGTTGACCTTGTAGTCGGCGATCAGCAGCGGGAGCACGGCTCGGGTGACCAGCTGCTTCTGGGCGGCCTCGCTCAGACCCTGGGGGGTTTCGTGCCAGGTGTAGATGGCCTCGGTCTTGCGCTCGAGACCGGCGCTGTCGAGGAGGGCCAGGAGTTCTTCGGGAGCGTCGGTGCGGCTGACGATGTGGATGGCGTCGGGAGTGAAGGCCCGGCGGTAGATCTCGACGTCAGTGCCGGATTCATCGGCGAGATTGCCCACGGCGGGGACTCCTTCAAAAAAGGGGGGCGGGGCTGGGGTCAGCGGCCTGGCGCGGACACGGCGGTCGGCAGGGCCGGGAGTGGGGCGGGCTGCGTCGTGGGAGTGGCGGCCGGGGCGGGGCGCACCGTGACACCGACGCCGATCCGGGCCAGGTGCTGGGCGGCCACGCCGATGCGGGCGATCTGTTCGCGGGCGCCGAGGGAGGAGGGCAGCAGGAACATCCGCTGGTGGGGGTGGTATTGGAACCCGGCGCTGTACAGGGCGGAGGTGGCGTCGCGGACGCCGGTGACGGCGCCGACCACGCCGTCGGGATACCAGGCGATGCTCACCATCCCGGTGATCACGGGTGGTGCCGGCCGCCGCGGCGGCGGGTGCGCGGTGTTGTGCCGGACCTGGCGCAGGGCGGCCTCGTAGCGGGGGAGCAGGCGGCGGGTGACCTGGGCGGCGGCTCGGGCGGGGTCGTCGGGGACGCTGATGCCGCCTGGTTCGGCCACGCCGTGGAAGGCGTCGTGATGAGCGTCCGGCTCCAGGGCGCCGACCATGAACTGGCGGGGGCGCATGGGCCGGTCGAAGAGCAGCAGGCGTGCGCCGTCGGGGCGTGCGAGCACGGCCTGGTGGCCAAGGACGTAGTTGGACGCGGCGTATCCGACGGCGCCCGCGTCCCAGACTGCCGCGGTGGTGGAGAGCTGGTCGGCGTGGGCGGCGTTGCGGCTGTAGGCGGTGGTCCAGGTGCCGGGGAGCCGGGTGGCGAGGGCTTCGGCGTAGGTGGCCAGGTCGGGGCGTGCGGTGGGCATGGGCTCCTCGGGCGGGAGGGAAGGACGCGGCGGGTGCCCAGGGCATCAGCTGGTGCGAGACGGACCCACCGCCGCGATCAGGTTCGTGCGGGGGTCCGGCGAGCTGTCGGGCTTCTTCACCGGGACCGGGCCTTGCCCGCCGCGTGCTGGCGTGGGACCGGGACGGGCCTGGTGTCCACTGCGGTGATGGGGGTGGGGTGGCGCAGGGCGACGCCGATGCCGAGGGCGGCGAGCTGGGTGCCGGCGGTCCGTACGTGGCGGGCCTGGACGGCGGTGTCGTCACCGGAGAGGACGTACTCCTGCCGGTCTGGGTCGTGGATGAATCCGTTGGCGACCAGGATCCGAGCGGCCTTATCGCCGGTTGCCGCGGCGGTGAGGGCGCCGTCATCGGTCCAGGTCATCTCGACGGTGTGCGGCCCGGCCGCGGTGGCCGTGAGGCGGGCGGCATTGTCTCGGACGTGAGCGAGGGCGGCTTCGAAGCGGGGCAGGAGGCGGGTGGTGATGGCGTCGGCGGCCTGCTCGGGGTCGTCGGATATCGCGATGCCGTCCGGCTCCCGTACGCCGCGGAAGGCTTCGGCGGCCGTGTCCGCAGGGGCCATGGCGGCGATGAGGAAGGTGTCCTCGTGGCGGGGGTGGTCCATGAGGAACAGGCGCAGGCCGTCGTCGCGGGCCAGGATGGCGTCGTGCGTAAGGGTGGTGGTGGCGATGGCTTCGGCGACCTGGTTCGTGTCCCACACATCGGAGGTGAGGAAGAACTGGTCGTCGTGGGGGGTGTGCTGGCGGAGCTGGTGGGCCCAGGCGCCGGGTATGAGCTGGGTGAGGATCGCGGCGAAGGCACCGAGCTCCTCGTGGTGGTGGGCGGGCATGGATTCCTCAAGGCAGGACGGGATGGGACGGGGCAGCGGTGTCGGCCGACAGGGACGGGCGGCAGCGCGGCCGGCGCGGAGGGCAGCGAGGTGGTGACCGGGACGGGGCAGGGACAAACGGTTGACGCCTCGGTCTCACCAGGGCCGACCTCGCCGGTGCAGGGGCGGCGGTGGGGGTGCGTGGTGTGCCGGTCGGCGAGTTCGTTGCGCGTGGTGCGCAGGTCGGCGTCGATGACGGCGAGCCGCTCCCCTGACAGGTAGCGCAGCCGCTTCGCGGTGTAGGCATCGGCCGGATCGCCGAGGGGCTCGTAGAAGTCGGCAGCGGCGGCGAGGACTTCGGCCAGGGCCGGCAGGATGCCGTCGTGGTCGGCGGTCAACTCGGTCAGCACGGCCGCGACGTCCTCGGTGGATTCGGCTTCGCGGATACGGGTGGCGAGCTGCGCCACCTGGGCGCCGAGGGGCAGATAGTACGGCTCACGGTGTTCGGTGGCGAAAGCGCTGTCCGCTTCGACGTGGTAGCCGACTGCCTGCAGGCGGGCCACGGCGCGCCTGGCCAGGCGCTCGTCCTCGGCCCGGTCGAGGTTCTTCGGCAGCCGGTGGTAGCGGTCGCGGTAGCGGATGACGGAGACGAAGCCGGTGCGCTCAAGGATGCTGCGGGCGACGGCGTCGCCGCCGCGTGCGAGGACCTCACCGGAGTGCGGGTCGCGCCGCAGGGCGAGGTGGCGTTCGGCCAGGGGCAAACAGGCTCCCTTCGAGGGTGGGATCAGCGGGACCGCCGCGCCGCGCGGGCGGGGCGGCGGGTGGAGCGGACCACGGCGTTGCGCAGCAGCGCGGGCGGGTTGGCCAGCGTCTCGGCGGTGCCTTCGAGGTCGTGGAGGAGCCCGTACAGGCGCCCGGCGGCCCATTCCAGCTGGTGCGCGCCGCGCCGGGCGTACACCTCGGGCCGTGTCGCCAACTGGTGGCCGGCCTGTTCGGCCAGGCGCCGGGCCTGGGCAAGGCTGCCGTTCATCTCATCGGTGAGGGCGCGGATCTGCTCCGCGATCTGCGCGGGCGTGGCTTCCGCGGCGACCAGGGGGTCGGCGATCGCCTGTTCCTCGCGGGCGGCCGGGGGCCGGGCGGGAATGAGGTCGAACTCGGACTCGAGGATCCGGGCCTGCCGGGCGAGTTCCTTGGCCAGCCGCCTCGGGGTGCGCGCGAGGGCCCCGTCCTCGCGGACCAGGCTGGCGATCACATCCAGTCGCCCGTGGCGGAACTGGAGAGCAATCCACCGGCACGGCTCTCCGTGCACAGGCGCTGCCAGGCCCGCGGTGCGGGCCAGACGATGGGCGATCTCCGACCACTGCGCCGGGGCGAGCGGCTGGTCCAGGCGGTGCAACCGGATCCCGAAATGAAGGAAGCGCGGTGAATCGGCCGCCTCGGTGCGCGGCTGTGCATGGCTGAGGTGCGCGGCCCATTGGACCTCGCTCCATCCCTCCCGCTCGGCAAACTCGGAGCGCAGGTCCAGCCGGTCCCAGGATGCCACGATGCGGTGGCTGAGTTCGCGGGTGAAGCTGACCGGACGCTCCAGCGCGTTGCCCAGCGCGGCCTCGGCGGTGTGCTGCCGGCGGTGCAGGCGGGCGATCACCGGGCGCTCCGCTTGTCCGCGGCGTGGACAAGCTGGTTCAGGTCCGTGATGGAGTACCAGCCGACGTCCACGGCCTTGGTCCCGCCGATCTTCGGCAGCAGGTAGTCCTCCAGGGCGCGCTGGTAGATCAGGCAGTCCGGGCAGCGCTTGGAGAGGTGGACGAAGTAGCGGGGGTGCCCGGTGATGAAGGACAGCGCGCCGCCGTTGGGGTCGCGCAGCCGCCATCCGTCTTCCTCGGTGGGGGTGTGCCAGGACGGGGTGACCACCGTCATCGCATCCCCCCACAGTTCGCCGTCGGCGACGCCCTTGATCACCACGATCTGGTCGCCCGGGGCGAAGTGGGCATGGGTGATGTCCCGGTCGCGGGTGATGGTGTCGGCGGGTATGCACGCGTCACGGGAGACGGCTTCGGGCACGGCAAAATCCTCTCTGCGAAGAGCACGGCTGGCGGTGGGGCCAGCACTTTTAATGGTCTGGAGGATCCCCGGTTTGGCTAACCGGGGATCGTCCGCTATACATGTCCGCCCCGCCCCTACCGGCGTCCCGGCGCGGCGCTCACCGGAACGGGTTCTCCGTGCCGTGGTCCGCTTCGCCTGCTGCGTCGAGCAGTTCCGGCAGGTCGGTGCCCTCGGCTTCCCTCTGGTCGATCCACCACCCGGCCCGAGTGACCGTGCGGACCTTCTCCTCCAGTACCGCCCAGTCCGCCTCGTCCCAGGTCCCTTCGGTGACCAGCGCGGTGTAGGCGGCGGTCGCCAGCTGGTAACGGGAGCGCTCGCCCCAGTCCAGGGCTCTCTCGGGGCCCTCCAGGGGCGGCATGTCGAACTGTTCGGACCAGGTCTTCGCGGCGGCCTGCTCCTCGGCGCGGCGTGCGGCCAGCCAGGCTTCCTTCGACGCGGTGTCGCCCTCGCGGGCGGCCTTCCAGCAGTCGGTGCAGTCGCGGCCTGCGAGCCAGCGGGCGAAGGACGCCCGGCGGTCGGCGGGGCGGTCGGACAGGTCGTGGGTGACTTCGTGTCCACAGCTGTGGGCGATCTTCCATGCGGTGCGTACAGCCATAGGGGTATCTCCTTCGGAGGTAGGGGAGTTCGAGTACGAGTGGGCGGTGGCGGTGGCGCGGGGGCGGCGGTGGCGTCCGGGCTGGCGTCCGGGCCCGAGCTTCGGGCGGGCCAGGAGCAGGACGAGCAGGGCGGTGGCGGCTCCCGCCGCGGGCAGCGCGGCGAGCGTCTGCGGGTGGTCGGCGAGGGTTCCGGCGAGTGCGGTGCCGGAGGCCTGGCCGACGCCAATCGACAAGATCAGCCAGGCGTACGCCTCGGTCGTGCGGGAGGCGGGGGCGAGGGTGTCCACGGTGTGGAATCCGCAGGTGATGACCAGGGTGAGGAACAGTCCCGGCAGGAGGGCGAGTCCGATCGCGGTGCGGGGGCCAGGCTGGGCCAACAGGGGCAGCCAGCCCAGGAGGAACAGGGCGCTGGTGGCCAGGAGTTGGGTGGTGGTCGTGCCGGGCCAGGTGCGGCGGGCGTAGATCAGGCCGCCGAGGAAGGACCCGGTGGAGAACGCCGCGGGCAGCACGCCGGACAGGAGGGGCTGGTGGTGAGTGGTGGCCATGCTGGCGGCCCAGACGTTCATCGCGCCGAGGGTGAAGCCGGTCCCGGCGAGCGCGAGGAACAGCAGGACGAGGGCAGTGCTCATCAGCCGCGCGCTTCCCGCCGCCCCGCTGTCGGGGGCTGTGGGGCGCCAGGTCCGGGACGGAGCGGCGGTCAGCACCACGACGGTGCCGGCCAGGCCCAGGGCGGCGGTCACGGCCAGCGCGGCATCGGGCTCGTATGCGGTAGCCAGCCAGGAGGCGAGCAGGGGGCCCGCGATGTAGAGCAGACCCTGGGAGCCGGTGTCGAGGGCCTGGACGACGCGACGCTGTCCGGGGTCAGTGAGCACGCTCGGCCACAGGGCCCGCAGCCCGGCCTCCAAAGGCGGCGTGAAGACCCCCGCCACGCCGACCACCGCAGTGACGGCGGCCGGGTGCCCGCTCGCCCCGATCCACGTGAGGGCGAGCAGACAGCCGGAGTTGACCAGGACCGCCGGGGCAGAGACACGGGTCTGCCCGCACCGGTCCATGAGCCTGCCCTTGACCGGCTGGGACAGCCCCGACGCCAGCCCGTACAGGGCGGCGAGCATTCCGGCGAAGGCCAGGCTCCCCCCGGCTGCGTTGATCCACAGGACGAGGGAGACGGGGACCATGCCGTTGGGCAGGCGCCCGGTCAGTGTGCCGGCGAGCAGGCGGGCGACGTGCCGGCTGCCGAGAACGGCACCGTAGGTGGCAGGCGGCGGGGCGGCGGTCGAGGTGGCGGCCAGGGTCAACAGGGCAGGGCTTTCCGTCAGATGGCGTGCGAGATGAGGTGGCAGAGCTGGGCCGGGCCGCTACCGGCGGTGGGCGGGCAGCGCGTACGCCGGCGGCGCGGCCGGCAGCGGGGTGGTGGTCAGCGCCGGTGCGGCCGACACCTTGAGGTGGCGGGGGGCCGGGGTGCGGTATGCGGGCAAGACGGCAACGGCGGCGTCCATGTCCTCGCCGACGAGCCCCAGTTCGTGGCCGAGCTGCCGGGTCTGGGTGGCGAGCATCCGCAGGCGGGCGGCGAGGTCGTGGCCGGCGCGGATGTCCATGGCGCTCGCCCAGGCCGTACAGGTGTCGAGGAACGCGGTGAGCTCGCCGAGGTGCCCGCCCTCAATGGGGTGGCCAGCGATGTATGAGATCGCCCCGGCGACGTCGCCGCTGTGGCGGGCGTCGGCCACGTCGAGGGTCAGGTCGGCCAGTGACGGAGCCTGCGTATCCCGTACGGCGGGCGGACCGGCCGGGTGCAGCACGCCGGGCGGGACCGCCGGCGGCAGGTGGGCGATGGCGTCGTCGCGGCTGTCGTAGTGCCCGATCACCCGCATGCCGGGGCTGTGGATGTCCCCGGACAGGACCAGGACGATCTCCTCGTCAGGGTCCTCGGGGTGCAGGGCGGTGGCCACGGTGATCTGTCGGCCCGCGGCGTCGTAGCGGGACTCCATGGGCTGGAGCAGGGCCCGCAGCCGGGCCGAGCGGGCGTAAGCGGTCCACAGCCCCTCCTCCTCCTGCGCGCTCAAGAAGGCTCCGTGTGGGGCTGTTGGGGTTGGAGGGCGAGGTCGCGCAGCAGGGTGGCGCGTTCGCCCCAGGTCCGCAGGTATGGCCACAGCCGCTCACCGAGTCCGTCAGTGACGTTGACGGGGCGTGATGCCTGGTTGGGGGCGTGCGCGAGGTCGTCCAGCACCGCCCGCCATCCAGCGTGGTGGCGGGCGGGCGGCATGGCGTCGATACCGGCGCGGACGGACTCCAGCAGCACGGGAACGTGAGGCAGCAGACGCTTGAAGGCCTCGGCGAGATCGCGGACGTGTCCCTCGAAGGCGGCGCCCGGGACGGTGATCAGCCCGTACCCGTTGCGCGGGTCCTTCTGGGGGGTTTTCGAGGCGCAGTCGTATCAGCGAATAGTGGGCGGCGTAGCCGGTCAGGGAGTCGACCGCCTGACGCAGTGGTGGGGTCGGGTCCGGGCGAGAGGTGATGGGCACTCCAGGGAGGCGGAAGCTATCGGCGGCTCGAGACGGCCCCGGAACGCGGCGGCAGGACAGCGGGAAGAGCACCCGCAACGGCCGGAGACCGACCGGACACGGCGGCAATGGGCGCTGGGGTGAGCGCCGGGTGGGCCGTGCGGGCCAGGCCGATCAGCTCGCCTCCTTCCATCAGCCACAGCGCCAGCGGATCAACAGCGGGCACCGCCGCAGGGCTGTCCATGTCGCTGCCGGGCGGAGGGGTTCCGAAGGCGGAGTCCATACGCTCCAGGAACGCCGCCTCCTGCCTGCCGACCGTGCCGGGGGCGGCGTGCCGCAGGGAGGCGATGAGGTCAGGGGCGTGGGTGGTGAAGCGGGCGAAGGCGGCGGCCAGGTCCGGCTGCGGCGGACTCAGTACGGCCCCGGGCTCGAACGCCTCCTGCGCCCAGGCGAGATCATCGGCCAGGTGGTTGAGGTGGGACTGCAGGACGGCCCGGCGGTAGTCGGCCAGCAGCACGGAGGCGACCCTGCGCGCTGCGGTGACAGCGGAGGGCTGCACGGTGATGCTGCGCGGCGGGACTACCTCCTCGTCCATGCACATGTCCCTGGGGGCGAGCGCGCCGACGTGGTACTGGTCGTCGCGGGGGGCCTGGACGACGGCGAGCTCGGTCCCGGTGTCGCTACGCAACACGACTGCCCAGGGCACCCGGTATTTCTCCATGGTGTGCAGCAGCGGTCCGTAGAACTCGGAGCCCGGCCCGGGGCTGGTGTCCCACAGGCAGGCCGCCAGATCCTCCTGCCACACCGGCAGGGAGTAGTTTTCGACCTTCACGCTCCACTGGCCGGGCAGGTGCTGGGCCATGTCCCGGGCGAAGTCGCCGACATAGGGCTGGTGGGTGGCGGTGACCTTGATCTGGCAGGCGCGGGCGAGCTCGTGGACGTCGGTCAGGGCCTGCCGGATCCGGGGGAGGCCGGCCAGGGGCAGGGCGTAGTTGCCGTCGTCGTCCTTGGCGAATCCGGCGACCAGCAGGATCTTGCGGGCCCAGCGCCAGTTGTCACCGGTGACCAGGGCGACGATGCCGTCGTGCTTGCTGGTGAACAGGTTGATCTCGGCCGAGTTCAGTGAGGTGTCCTTCCCGAGGAGGGGGCGGTGTGTGCCTGGCTGGGCCAGGTGGCGGCGAGGTGGTCGACGCCGAGTTGGTGAAGGAGCCGGTCGGCGACGTCGAGGAGGTCGCTGGTGCGCTGGTAGCGCTCGCCGAGCCGGGCATGGCCGTTCTCGCGGCACCAGGTGCTGGCGGTGAGCAGGAAGTCCCGCAAGGCCAGCAGCGCGCTGCCGTGGGTGCCGGTCACGGTGTCGACGAGGACGTGGAACTGGGCGGGTGTCCCGGCCTCGGCCAGCCAGCGTGTCCAGTCCCGCAGAGCGTCGGCGGGGTCGGACAGTTCCCGCAGGTCAAGGAACGATCCGGCCTGCGCGCGGGCCTGGCGCCGCAGCTCGCTGGGCGAGGGTAGGCCGGGGCCGGGCTGGGGGTGGTGGTCATGGGCAGGTCCTGGTGTGGTCAGCGGGTACGGGGCACCGCGGAGGGCGCAGCCGGTACCGGGATTGGGCTGGCGCCGGCGCCCCGGCGCGGGCTGTTCGGTGCGGGATGGCCGCCGGGGTTCAGGGCGGGGTCGAGGCGGATCACGTAGCGGGCGGTGCGGAGCATGTCGGCTGCGTAGGAGGCGTGTTCGTTCTCCCACTCCTCGCCCATGTCGAAGGGGAGCCGGTGCCAGGTGCCGCTCAGGGTGGGCTGCCGGATGAAACCGGCACGGTCCAGCAGGGCGGAGGCGAGCGCGTCGATCGGGCCCTCGGCCTCGACCTGCCCGCCCCTGCCGCGCGTAATGGAGATGATCGCGGTGTTCTTCATCAACGGCTTCGCGCCGGCCCGGCGGCTGCCGGTGCGTTCACCGGCCGCCCGGTAGCGGCAACGGGTGAGGGGCGGGCGGGCAAGGGGTGCCGGTCCTGTGGGGAGCGTACGGCTGCGGCCTGCGCCACGGTGGTCCGGTACCACGCCCGCGGGTCCGGTGCCGGGGCCGCCTGGGTGGTGTTGGCGGGATCGAGGGAGTAGTCAGCGTGGACCGGGTAGCCGCTGGCGCGCAGGCTGGCGACGGCCTGGCGGGTGCGCCGGGGACCGTCGTGGCCGGGGGTGCTCAGCAGGTACACGCCATGCAGGCCATGGAGCGGCTGAAAGCCGAGGCGGGTGAGGTACCAGTGGCTGATGTGGTGGGGGATGCCGGTAGATGAGGCGACGTACCCGTACTGCGGGTGCGTGCCGAGAACGAACTGGCCGGACAGAAGTGGGGCTCCGTTTCGGGTCAGCGGCGTGTGGGGTGCGCGGTGGCGGCCGGGGCGGCGGCGGGCGGCACGGCGGTTGTGGTCAGCTTTGGAGCCGGCGAGGGCGAGCGCCCGGGGACCGGTGCGGTCGGCTGCCACAGCGCCGGGTGGTCGCTGAACCGGGTGCGGGGGTCGGTCGCCCACCCGACGACGGGCCCGCGCTGTTCTTCGCGCAGGCTGATGACCTCGATGCCGTGCCCGTGGAGGACGTAGCCCCAGTCCAGACCGGATGCCTGCCCGTCTCGCACAGTCATACGGGTGGGAGGTGATCCGTCGGGGGTGATGACGTCGAGCTGGTCGCTGGCGTACCGATCACCGCGGGTGAGGGCAGTAACCAGCTCGTCGGGGGCGCCGTCGAGAAGGTCGGTACCGAGCCCGGACCAGCCGACCGGTACGTCGTAGATCAGGTGGCGGGTCATGGCGTCGAGGTCGCCGGCGAAGCGGTGCTGGTAGGCGGCCAGCAGGAGGGGCAGGTGGTGGCTGGGGTAGCCGTCCCAGTGGACGTAGATGCCCTCGTAGCCCCCGGATTCGGTGGGGCGGGCGATGAAGGAGCGGGTGGCCAGGGGATCCTCCGGGGGAAGTGGGTGGGTGGTCAGCGGGAGCGGCCGGGTATGGGCCGGGTGATGCCGACGGGGACGGCGGAGCCGAGGGAGCGCGGGGCGCGCACTGGTGAGGGTGTGGGGGCGAGGGCTGTCATGCGCTCGGTGGCGTCGTGCAGGGTCTCGCCTATGTCGCGGAGTTGGGCGGCGGCTTCCTCGAAGTCGGCGCCGAGGTCGAAGGCGTCGTCGTCCTCGGACTCCTTCGCTTTCTCCCCTGCGGCTTCGAAGAAGTCGGCGAGACGGGCCAGCAGCCCGTCGGCGGGGTCGAGGATCTGGTCGACGAGAGCGGCGGCGCGGTCAAGGTGCGGGGTGCCGCTCAGGCGATCGGTGAGGTCGAGGAGTAGCAGGCCGTAGGCGTAGCGGCCGTCCGGATCGGCGGGGGGTGGTCAGGTGCGGCGGGCCCGAGGCCGCGGGAGCGGGCGTGGACGGTGTGGGCAGAGGGTGGCTCCGCATTGGTCGGCCGGGCGGGTCAGACGTCCGGCTGCTGGTGGTGGAAGTGGGCGACCGGATGGCCGAGTGCGGTGAGGGCGTGGACGGCCTGGTGCACCAGATGCTCCTGCTGTTCGACGGGAAGTTCCGATGGTGCGACGTAGGCGTTCAGGCGGGGGCAGTGGGAGAATCCGCGCCCCCACAGCAGGCGGTGGACGGGGTCGGTGCGTGGGTGGGTCATCGGTGCGGCTGTGTGGGCTCCGACGTGGATGCTCACGGGGTGGTGCAGCATGTGCGTGCTGCCTCCTGTCATGGATTTCTAGCGGCGGGGCGCTGTCGGGCCGGATGCGGGGTTCGGCGGAGGAGCCGGTGGCTGCTGTCCGGGGTGGCTGCCCGGTCGGGCCGGGGTGTCGTACTCCTGGCGGAGGGTGATCTCGACGGCGCGAACGGCCTCGCCCAGGGAGGCCAGCAGACCGCTCGCAGCTCTCCACGCCGCCGTGCGTGGGGAGTCGGCAGACGACCGTTCGTTGTGCTGGTGACGGTGGCCGGCGGCGAGGAGGTAGTTGCTGAGGGCGCCGACGAACGCTTCGGAGGCGTTGAGTACGGCGCTGGTGACGACGGCGGCCTCGACAGGTGTGGCCGCCTCGTCCAGGGCCTTCAGGTAAGGGCGAAGGTCGGGTGCGTCAAGGGGCGGCTCGGGGAAGCGGTGGCGGGCCAGGAGGCCAGCGGCGTCCCTGCGCGCCCACCGGTCCAGGTCAGCTGCGGTGGCAGACCCGGTGGCGTGGGAGTGGATCTGCTCGGCGTCGCGGCCGGCGTTGTCGTACAGCTCGAAGTCGGGGTTCAGGGCGGCGGCTTTCTGGTCCGGGGCGCGGACGTTACGCGGCCCAGTCGTCTTCGACGTCGAGGTCGTCGAAGGAGACATGCTGGTAGTCGAAGACGGCTGCTTCCAGAGGGGCGAGGCGTTCGAAGGACGGGTTCTGCCGGAACGCGTCGGTGCGCTCGAAGACGTACTTCTGCTTCGCCCCGTCCGCTGTGATCGTCCGGATCGTGTTCTGGGCGGCGACGCGGCCCCACGCGGTCATGTCGGTGAACGTGGCATCCTTCATCCACACCCAGACCCCATGGCCGAGCTTCATGATGCTGTCCGGGTGGTAGAGCCCGCCGGTGGTCCGGTTGCGCCGGGGGCTGCGGCGCTCGCCGAGATCGCGCAGCGCGCCCTGTGCCGCTTTCCTGAGCAGGACGCTGTGTAGGTCCGGATGCTTGTCCAGCTTCCCGCAGAGGATGTCGAGCATGTCGTTGGTGTGCATGCGGCCGACGTCGGTGGTTGCCTCATGCGCCGCGTCGAGGGCGAGCTGGCGCAGCTTCGGGTCGGAGATACGCTTCACGGCAGGTCACGCTCCTTCCACACGGTCGCCATCTCGGCGAGCGCCTCGGTGGCGTATGCGATCACTTCGCGGGTGACAGTGCGGCCCGGCAGCGCGAGTTCGGGGTCGTACTGGTTGAAGGTGCGGCTGCCGCGGATCTGAGCGAGAGCCGGCACGATCTCGCACAGCAGCTGCGTGGCTACCCGGCGCTGGCGTACCTCTTCCTCCAGGCGGGCTTTGTGCTCCGCCCAGGCGCCCTGGATGGTCAGTTCGCCTTCCACCACCCTGTCGGCAAGCTCGGGGTCCTCCTTACGCAGCCGAGCGAGCTGTGATTCGTGGGAGTCGGCCTGTGCCTTGCGCTCGCGAGCGGTCGCATAGGCGTCGTCCAGTGATACGACGCCGGAGATCACGCGGTCGATGAGATCGGAGGCGTGACGCAGGACGGTGCGGGCCTGTCCGATCCGGGCGAGAGAGACCCCGGCCTGTTCAGAAACTGAACGGGCCGTCTGTTCAGTCTCTGAACGGCCTGGATGTTCAGAAACTGAACAGGCTGTGGCGGCGATCATGGCGAGCTGCCCCTTGGTCAGGTGGCGCCGGCGGCTGTTGACCGCCAGGGAGTAGACCCGAGGGTCGTCGCCGTCGTAGCTGGTGAATGCCGCTTCAGTGCCTGTGAGTTCGCAGGCCCGCAGGCGGCTTCGGCCGTCGAGGACGCGGCCTGCGGGGTCCAGAACGATGGGGTGGAGCAGGCCGAGTTCGCGGATGCTGTCGGCAAGGGCCTGGAGTTCCTCTTCATCGAGCATGGGGAAGAGGGCGGTGGTCGGGTGGGATTCTATGGGGGTCCTCCTGGAGGGGATTCGGTTGTGAGGGGTGGCCCTGCGAGGTGGGCAGACCTCAGTGCATGCGGGCGTCGGTGTCGAACAGGTGCTGCTCGGCCGGATGCAGAAGATGTTGAACGATGAATGATCTGCCTGCGACCTTCCACAGGCCGCGTCCGCGGCTGAGGTGGGAGATCGCTTCGGTCTCCACCGTGGTGAGACCGAGCAGGGCGGCGGCAGCGTGGAGCTGGTCGGTTTCCTGCCGGTAGACGATGCGGGTGGAGCAGTCCGCGAGGAGCCCCTCGGCCAGGGCCCGGCCCTGGGATCCGGCGTCGCCGGCGGAGAGCAAGTCGCTCAGGCGGTGGACGACCATGAGGTTGGCGATGCCCAGGCCGCGGGAGAGCTTCCACTGGGCTTGCATGCGCTGAAGGAGGGCGGGGTGGCGCAGGATGCGCCATGCCTCGTCGTAGACGATCCAGCGGCGTCCGCCGCGGGGGTCGGTGAGTGCGGATTCCATCCAGGCGGAGGCGCAGGTCATGGCGAGGACGAGGCCGGTGTCGTCGCCGGAGCCGCCGAGCCGGGACAGGTCGATGCTGAGCATGGGGGTGTTCGGGTCGAAGGCGACGGTGGAGGGGGCGTCGAACATTCCGGCGAGGTCGCCGTGGACCATGCGGCGCAGGGCGTGGGCGAGGTCGCGCGCGGCGTCGCCGAGGTGGCCTGAGACGGTGCCGGCGGCCTGGTCGAGGAGCGCGGGCTGAGCGAGAGTGTGGGCGATGTCGCCCAGCAGCGGGGTGCGCCCCGCGTGGGCGGCGGCCTTGACGACGCCATCGAGCGCGATGTCGAGCGCGGTGTGCTCCATCGGCAACAGGTCCCGGCCCAGCACCGTGCGGGCGAGGGAGCCGAGCAGGAGCAGACGCCGCTTGCGGATCTCACCCGCCCAGTCCCCTTCCGGCACGGACGGCGGCCTCGGTGCTGCGTCCAACGGGTTGAGCCGGCCGGGCAGGCCCGGACCAAGAGCGATCGAGGTGCCGCCCAGCGCCTGCGCGACCGGCGTCCACTCGCCCTTCGGGTCGCAGGGCACATAGACGCGGTAGCCGAAGGCCACGCTGCGCAGGGCGAAGGACTTCGCAAGAGCGGACTTGCCCTGGCCGATGACCCCGGCGAGCAGGATGTTCGGGTTGGTGAAGCCCTCGACCTTGCCGTACAGGGTGAACGGGTCGAAGGTGAAGGCGGCTTCGGCATGGACGTCGCGCCCGATGTAGATGCCGTCGGCTCCGAGTCCGCCTTCGGCGAGAAAGGGGTACGCGCCGGCGGCGACCGCGGTGGTCATGCGGTGGGCGGGCAGCCGCAGGCGGCTGCCGCGGGCGGATGCGGGACCAAGGCGCCCGGCCGGGGAGTGCACTGCCAGCGGCATTTCCGCTTCGGCGGGCTCGGGTCCGTGGACAGCGGTGGCGGCTGCGCGGGCTTTGGCCTCGGCTTCGGCGAGTTGCTTGCGGGCGGTGCGGCGGCTGGCGCGGTCGGTGCCGTGCGGGGTGAACAGGGGGCTGGCGCTGGCGCGGCGGGCGCGGCGGCCGGGGCGGTGCTGCTGGGGCATGGGGCGGATCGATTCTGCGGTGGTGGCCGCTCACACCGTTCCGGCGGTGCGGGGGCTGTGGTCGCTGGGGGTGGTCTTGCGGCGGATGGCGTGCCCGGAGGCGAGGTGGCGCTGGCAGATGGTGAGGACAGGCGGCCCTTCAGGCAGCGTCTCCGGGCGGCAGACCGGGTCCGCGGCGGCCTTCGGTGTGGCTGGGAGGGTGTGGAAGGCGTCGTGGACGCCGGCTGCGGCCTGCCACATCCGCAGGTGCGCTGCGGCGAGGTGGCGTCCGGCCGCTGGGTGGGCGGGCCGGGTGGCCTCGGCGAGCTGGTCCAGGAGCAGGTGCAGTCCGGTCAGGTGGCCGTGCAGGACATCAAGGTGGGCGCGGTCGGCTGGAGTGCCGGTGGTGGCGCGTTGGCGGGTGTGGTGGCGGACGCCGGCGGTTGCGGCCCGCAGGTAGGGGTGCGCGTCGCCGGAGTCGGTGAGGGAGGAAGCCAAGAAGCAGGGCGTCTTTCTGTTGGGCGGGTCAGCGGCGGCGGGGCGGGAGGCGATGCCCGGTCCGTGCCGGTTACAGGGCGGTGCGGGCGAGGGGGAGGGCGGCGAGGGTGAAGGCGTCGGGCTGCTGGTAGGACAGGCGGCGCAGGTCGACCTGGGAGGTGACGGCGGCGGTCTCGATCTGCGCGCAGGCGGCGTCCAGTTGGGCGTCGGTTTCGGCGGAGACGGTGAGCAGGCCGGTGAGGGCGACGTCGGCGTGCCCGGCGATGAGCTGGCGTTCGCGTTCCTTGACGTCGGTGTACTCCACGGAGTCGGCTTCGGAGTCGACCTGTCCGCGGCGGGCGCGTTCGTTGGCGTCGGCGATGATGGTGGCCTTGGTGCGCTGCACGTCGCGCAGCGCGGACTCGAGCTCCTGGGGCACGTATATAAGGGAGAAGGAACGGCGCACGCCCGCGGTGAACATCAGGCCGTGCAGGAATCCCGGCGTTGTTTCGGTGCGGGGCCAGTTCTCCACCCAGTAGGTGGCGTGGCGGGCGCTGTCGGTGATGACCCGGTCGTACTCCTCGACCTGGACGACCGGGCCCGCTGCTGCCGGGTCGGCCTCGGCGCGACCGTGCTCGGACCACTGCTGGAGGCCGGCCAGAGCTCTGGGGTCGTAGGCGGTGCGGACGACGGCTGCGATCTCCCGGGCCGTCAGCCAGCCGGTAACCATCAGACCCGCGCTGCGGGCGGCCTGGGCGACGGAGGCGGTGGTCTGCCCCAGCACGGTGAACGCTCCGGGCAGTCCGCCGCCGGCCTGGGAGATCAGACGCTTGGCGGCCTTCATGTCCAGGGAGACCGCCAGGTACGTCTCGTGCGGTGCGGCGGCCGGTCCGGCGGAGGCGACGAGGTCGGCATACACCTGCCCGGCCACGGGTGTTGCGGGGTGGCCGTGGGTGGTCCAGTGGCGGGTGAGGGTGTCGCTGGAGTCGGGGACCGTACGCTCCAGGACCTGGACGGTGGCGATGTGCCCGGTGCGGGCGATGCCGGCCAGCGCCCGCCCCCAGGAACTTACGTTGGCGTTCTGGGTGCCGGGGTCGAGGAGGGCGAACGCCCGGGAGGTGACGCGGGCCACCGCGGTGAGGGTCTGGTGGTGGGGGTCGTGGACGGCGGCGGCCTGGGACCCGGCCGGGGTGACCACGCGCAGCGAGGCTGCGGTGCCGGGCAGGTGCAGCAGGCCGTCCACCTTCGGGCGGGAGACAGCGCGGGTCAGCCACATGTTCTGGCCGGTGCGCCGGCGGTGGGCGTAGCGCAGGACGATCGGCGCCCAGTCGATCAGGGACCGGCCGTGACGGCGGATGGCCACGAGCCCGGCGACGGCCGCCCACAAGGGGGTCAGGGCGAGCGCGCCGAGAAGGCCGGTGGAGACGACGGTCGCCAGGAGCAGGGCGAGGGCTGCGGAAGTGAGGATGAGCTGGGGAAGGGACAGGCCGAGGAGGATGCCGCGCCTGGACCGGTGGGGGAACTTGATCGTCAGTGGGGACAGGGAGAGGTCAGACAAGGCAGGGGCCGCTTTCGGGGCGCGGGGCTGGTGCCCGGGCGGGACACGCGGTGTGTGCGTCCCGCCCGGGCTGGGGCGAACGGATCAGGAACCGCTGGACGGCGGCGAAGCAGTGAACGGACTGCCGGTGGATCCGGCTGTCGCACTCGGGGCACCCTGCGGCGGCACCTGCTGCGTGCTGCGCGGAACCGGACCGGCACCCGGGCCCGGGGAGGTCGGCCCGGCCTGCAGGCCGGGGCTGCCGCCGAGGTGGCCGCTGGTGTCCTGGTTCACGCGGGTCGGCGGAGGCTGGACCACCTTCGACAGCCCATCGGCGAGCCCTCCGCCCGCGGACGGCATGGGCGCGGTGTTCTTCTCCCCGCCCGCACCGCCGGTGGGGCTGGCGGCGACGTCGCCGGGGAACTGGCCTGGGACACTGGCCGGCCCCTGCGGGGCGGCCCCGGCTGCGGCGCCTCCGGCACCGCCGGTCGCGGCCATCGCGGCGGCTTTGCGGGCGGCCTGCTCGGTGTGCTGGCGGGCGACCTGCGCGCCCGTGCCGCCGGCCCGATGGATCGATTCACCGTCGGTGCCTTCGGCGGCCCAGTGCACGAACTTGAAGCAGGCGTACGGGCAGAGCAGCACCAGCATCATGATCACCGCGCCGGCGAGGCAGTCGGCGAGCGCGGCCATGCCGTCCTTCGGTTCGGTCCGTCCGAGGGCGGAGACACCGAGGAGGAACACAATCGTCATCAGCAGCTTGGAGACGACGAGGGTGGCGGTGGCTTCGATCCAGCCGCGCCGCCACCTGCGGGCGGCTTCCCAGCCGCCGCCGGCTCCGGCGAAGATGGCGAGGGTGACCAGCACGAGGATGCCGACCTTGCGGACCATCATCACGCACCAGTACAGCAGCGCCCCGACTGCGGAGCCGAGCCCGACGACTGCGGGGATCATCCAGCCCAGCGGCACCATCGAGCCGACGTAACTGGCCTTGACCATGCGCCGTACGGCTTCCTGGATGGAGGTGTCCGCTGCGGCGAACAGGCCGGCGGACAGCGCGTCGACGACTTCGATGGCCACGGTGGTGAGCGCGATGGCGGCGAAGGAGAAGAGCACGCCGCTGGCGGTGCCGGTGAACGCTTGGGCCAGTGCTTGACCGTCGCGTTTGACGGCGGCCCGGATGAGCTGGGCGCAGAAGGTGGCGACGAGGATGGTCAGGCCGATGGGCAGCAGCAGTTCGTAGTTGTCCACGAACCACCCGGCCCGCAGGTCGACCTTCGTGGTGGTGTCGACGGCCTCGGCAGCCAGTTCGGCCGCTCCCGCGGCGAACTCGCCGACCGACTTGGCGATCCAGTTGCCGATGCCTTCGGTGATGGCCTTGCCTGGATCGTTGACGAAGTCGATGGCGTCGGCCGCCGTGCACAGCTTGCTCGCGATGGGCAGAGAGCAGAAGTCCACTGGAAGGGATACCTCCTTATCTGTTCAGTGGCGTGCTACGGGGCGACGCTCGGGGCGAGGGAGACTAGGGCGCAGTCGGCGTTGGGCCGGCACTGGACGGCGAGGGTGACCGCACGGTCCTCCGCCCCGCCACCGCCGTCCTTCCAGGCGATGGACTGCTTGCCGGTGACGGTGACTGCGTAGATGTACGCCTCGGTGATCGCCGTCGGGTTCTCCGCCAGGGCCTGCTTGAACGCCGACGGGAAGCGGGCGTCGGTGACGGTCGCTGTGGCGTGCTGGGCGTTGTCCGCCATCCGCGACCACAGCACCGGGTCCGGGACCTGGGAGGACAGCGACGTCCAGTCGCTGTACTTCGTCTCGGCGGTCATCCAGGCATGCATGCCGGCCAGCTGCTGGTCGCGGGTGGTGGTGCGGGTGTCGTAGGACCACAGCATCACCGCCGCCGCCCGCCCGTAGGCCAGCGGATCCGCCAGCCGCGGCGGCTTGGGGACCGAGCCCGTACCCGCCCCGGGCTTCGGCGCGCCCGGCGGGGATGGTGAGGGGCTGGCCGAGGCCGTGGGGATGCGGGCCTTGCCCTGGTCCCGGCTGGTGAGGAGGGCCGCGGCTGCAGCGACCGCCAGCAGCAGGGCCGTCACGGTCACCAGGACGATGATCCGCCGCTTGGCGGGCCAGTCCGAGGTGGCACGGTGCAGGGGAGACAGAGAGCGCCTCCCCATCAGCGGACCTGGGTGCCGAGGGCGGAGAAGAATGCCACGATTCCGTTGGCGGCGCCGAGCCCGAGGGCCGCGCCCGCGCTCACGACGGCGCCCTTCTTGCCGTTGGCCTCGGCCTGGTGGCCGCCGCTGTGGTGGCCCCAGGCCCACACACCGAGGGACACGGCCAGGGCACCGACGACGGCGATGATGCCGAACATGTTGATCGAGCTGACGACGTTGCGCAGGACGTCAAGTCCCGGCAGGCCGCCCCCCTTCGGGGTGATTCCGGGGTCGAAGGCGAGGTGGGTGACGCGGTCTGCGAGTGGAATGGGTATGACGGAGCTCCTTGCGTACGCAGGGCAAAGCGGCCGTGCGGAATGCGGGGGAAGGGAAGAGGGGGCGCTCGGGGCGCGTGGGGGGCCCGGATCAGGCCGGGGCGCAGCTGACGGTCAGCTGAGCGCGGGGATGCGTCGGACGGCGAGGATCTGCCAGTCGCCGACCTTCTCGATCCGCACCGGACGCCCGGTCTTCGGCGCGTTGATCACGAGACCTGCGCCCATGTACATGCCGACGTGCTCGGGAACGGCGGCGGTGCCGCGGGTGAAGAGCAGGTCACCGGGCTTGAGGGCGCTGGCCGGCACCGGGTCGCCTTCCATGACCTGGGTGTACGTGGTGCGGGTCAGCTGGACACCGGCCTTGGCGTACGCCTGCTGCATCAGGCTCGAGCAGTCGCAGCGCCCCATCGGGTCGGGCCCGCGCGGGGCGAGGCAGGTGCCGCCCCACTGGTACATCGTGCCGAGCTGGTGCATCGCCCAGTCGATCGCGGTGCGGGCCTTCGGCGAGGCGTCGGCGGGGATCTTGTACCCGTCGGGGACGGTTCCTTCGGGGATTTCACCCCAGCCGGACCCGTCCTCGCCCGGCCGACAGCCGCTGCCGGAGCCGCCTGTGCCCGCACCGCTGCCGGTGTCGGGTTGGCCGGGCTGGGGCTGGCCGCCGCCCGGCAGGGTCTTGGCGATGGCCTGCTGCAGGGCCCGAGCGAGCGGCTCCCACTGGGCGTACGCGTCCGGGTAGCCGGAGCGCTGTACGGCCTGGGCAGCCTGGGTGATCGTCATCTGCTGCCAGCCGTTGACCTCCAGCAGCCCCTTGTAGAAGCGCGTGGAGGCGTACACAGGATCGCGGATCTGTTCCGGGGTTCCCCAGCCCTGGCTGGGCCGTTGCTGGAACAGGCCCAGCGAATCGCGGTCGCCGGAGTTCAGGTTCCGCAGCCGGGATTCCTGGATGGCGGTGGCGAGGGCGACGACCTGCCCGCGCTCGGGCACCTTCATGGCGACGCCGGTGGCCACGATGGTCTTGGCGTGCGGGATCTGCTCGGCGGGCAGTTCCAGGCCTTCGACGCGAACGTTCTGGTCGGCGCCCTGGCCGCCGAGGATGGCCGCGACCTGCCGGGCGACGGCACCGGTGTCGACGGTGCCGCCGCCGGGGGTGCAGTTAGCGGACCGGGAGGCGCCGGCGCTTCCGGCTGCCGCGATAGCTGCGG
This sequence comes from Streptomyces sp. NPDC101132, assembly GCF_044759225.1. Taxonomy (NCBI): domain Bacteria; kingdom Bacillati; phylum Actinomycetota; class Actinomycetes; order Kitasatosporales; family Streptomycetaceae; genus Streptomyces; species Streptomyces sp. NPDC101132. The sequence continues at coordinate 343,680 of NZ_JBIVYX010000001.1, read as the reverse complement.
TGCCGGCGAGGAGGAGTGGGGAGAGGCAGACGGCGCCGAGGGCGGCGGCTACGGCCTTCAATCCGGTGTGCCTCCCCGTTCGCCGGTCGGTGCCGGCGGCCGGGTTACAGGCAGGGGAGGGCAGGGTCGTGTCACAGCAGTGTCCTTGGTGAGTGAAGCCCGGCCGCGCGGTCCGTGGAGCGTGTGAGAAGGGCGCGTCGTGCCGGGTAATGGGTGATCTGGTGCCCGGCGGCGGGCCGGATTGAGTTGCCTCTCGTTCCGGTACGGCAGGGCGCGAGTTCAGGTGTGCCTGGGCACAGGGATCCTCCGTGAGGGCATGGGTGGGGGAGGCCATCCGGCAGTCGGTGCGTGCCGGGGCGGTTCCAAAACTGTAGGTGCCGATCCCCGGTTGACCAAGAAATTGATGATCAAGGCTCTATTTCACGGGTTTTGGCGGTGACCGTGGTCAACCGGGGATCGTGCCCTACAGTTTTGGGACTCCCACTTGCAACTGCCCGGCGCCTTCTGCCGTGGCCTTGCCATGCCCGCATACCGCCTGGCTGGCGTGTGTCCCATTGGCGCGTTCTGGGGAGTCCCATCCCTTTCCCGACCCGAATTGGGGTACCTCTTTGTCTTTCTCCCTGCACCAGGGTGACGCGCTCAGCGTCCTGTCCACTCTCCCGGACGACTGCGTCGACTCCGTCATCACCGACCCGCCGTACAACAGCGGCGGGCGGACCGCGAAGGAGCGCACCTCCCGGACTGCGCGCCAGAAGTACACCTCCGCGGACGCCGGCCACACCCTGCCGGACTTCACCGGCGAGAACATGGACCAGCGCTCCTACGGCTTCTGGCTCACCCAGATCATGACCGAAGCCCACCGCCTTACCCGGGCCGGCGGGACGGCGCTGCTGTTCACCGACTGGCGCCAGCTGCCCGTCACCACCGACGCGCTCCAGGCCGCCGGATGGCTGTGGCGCGGTGTCCTTGCCTGGCACAAGCCGCAGGCCAGGCCGCAGAAGGGCCGTTTCACCCAGAACTGCGAGTTCATCGTCTGGGGCTCGAATGGCGCCATCGACGGCGACCGGAACGAGGTCTACCTGCCCGGCCTGTACTCGGCCTCGCAGCCCTCGGGCAAGAACCGGCAGCACATCACGCAGAAGCCCGTGGAGGTGATGCGCGAGCTGGTCAAGATCAGCCCGCCGGGCGGAACGGTGCTCGATTTCTGTGCCGGGTCCGGCTCCACCGGGGTCGCCGCCCTGCTGGAGGGCCGCGACTTCATCGGTGTGGAGAAGACCAAGCACTACGCCGAGATCGCCACCGGCCGGCTCGCCGAAACGCTCCAGCAGACCCTCACCCAGGACGACTTCACCCTGTCTGCCTGATACCGCCCACCGTCTTACGGCGGTGGATTCCCGAGGTTTCGATTCCCCTTCCTGTCCGGTTGCCGGGCTTTGTAACACGGGATCCCCGGTTAGCCAAACCGGGGATCCCGTGGATCGTTGAAGTCCCCTTCCCAATTCCCCATGCCGTCTACGGCTGTGAGGAGATCCCTTTTCCGTGCACGAATCACCAGATGCCACCGGCGGCGAGGAACTGGAGCCGGTCCGGATTCCGGAAGCCGAGCTGGAGAGCATCCAGGCCAGCGTCCGCCACCTCCTGGACCGCTCTGCCGAACAGGCCCGCCAGCTCGACAGCCTGGCCATCGCCCCCGACCCGGTGTCCTTTCCCGGCTTCGCCATGCCCTCGCTCCCCGGCATGCCTGGCATGCCGGCGTTGCCGCCGGAGCCGCGGCCGATCCTGGAGCTGGAGGGCGAGGAGTACGAGAACGAACTCGACACGCTCACGGACTGGGTCGAGGACTTCCTGATGCGCGTCTACGGCACGGAGGTCACCACCGCCGCGCCGTGGTGCGGGCAGTGGCAGGAGCACCTGGACGTGGTGGCCTGGCTGCACGCCCTGTGGCTGGCCTACCTCCAGCACAAGGAACCCGACGCGGGCCAGTCCGGGATGGCGGTGTGGCACCGGGACTTCCTCACCCACACCATGGCCGCCGTCCGCGCACCGGGCGGCCCTCTCTCGGCCTGCCAGACGGATCCGGACCGGCCTGCCCACCGTCTCCTGCGCGGCCCCGGCCGATCCAGCCGCGCTCCGATGGCAGGCCCCGCAGGCGCAGCGGCAGCGGACGGGGCCGAGTCGTGAGCGGGCCCGAGCCCCGGCCCGCGTTCGGCCTCAGCTTCGACCCGCGCGCCTTGAACGACCTGCTTGCCGCCCCCGGCGACATCCGCGACCTGGCCCTCGCCCAGCTCCAGGACGTCGTCAACGCCGACCTGTTCGGCGGCAAGCTCACCGGCGACCTCGCCGGCCTGCGCAAGCTCTACGTCGACCGCGCTGCCGCGTGGCGCACCGTCTACGCCCAACGGCCGGCCCCGGAGGGCTCCGCCCATCGCACCGAGATCCACGTGGTCGCCATCCGCCCCCGGGACCGGCACGACGTCTACAACACCGCCGCCGTCCGCCTGGGCATCAAGCGGCGACCCGTCAGCGCGCTCACCCACGCCGCCCGCGCCCGATCCCCCCAGCTGGCCGGCTACCGGACCGCTCCCAAGCCCGGCCCGCCGTCGTACGCACTGCCGGGCCTGCCCCAGCCCGCACCCACCCCCCTCGCCACGAAAGGCCTCACACGTTGACGACCCACCCCAACATCCTCGACGCCTTCGCCCACACCCTCCTCGGGACGCAGCCGAAGCCGGAGAACCCCCACCACCGGGCCCTCCTGGAGGCCCACAGCACCGTCCAGCACCTCGAAGGCCAGCTCCTGGAGAGGTTCTCCCGGCCGCTGCCCGAGAACACCTCGCTGCATACGTACGTGGAGGAGTACACCGAGCTCGTCCTCGACCGGCTCGCCGCCGGCGTCGAGCTGTCCCTCCTGCTGTCCGCCCCCTGCGCCCCGGTCACCGGCAGCACCCCGCCCGCCGAGGGCGAGCCCGATGCGGACTGCTGCCGCCCGAGCGGAGATATCCCGGTCGAACCCGAGTGCCTCCCGTGCGGGCAGGGTTCGGAGAACGGCTCCTGTCGGCAGGCAGGCGCGGAACAGGCCGACCTGTTGGATGCGTGCCTGGTGGTGTTCTGCGCGCTCGGCGATCCGGACGCGCTGGCATCGGCGGACCTGGTGGACGGACTGCGCCTCCTGCCCGGCACCGCGGGGGGTCGCTGGTCCTACGCCGACCTCACCCAGGCCCGACTCGCCGAGCTCCTGGCCCCATACGGGATCCAGTCCCGCGACGTCACCCTGCCGGACGGCCGGCGCCGCAAGTCCTACCGCCGCACCGCCTTCGTCTCGGCGGGGTGGGGCGAATCCCTCTGCTGAACCACCCCACCACCCCACGCCCCCACCCTGTCCGCGCGGTTGTGCTCGCAGGCATCCGGCGGGCTGTGCTCTCGGACATCGCCCGCATCGACGCGTTCCACCACCGCTGCTCACCTGCCGGTCTTCACCAGCGTTGGGGGCGGACCCGCGTCGCGATCCACGATATCGAACGCCTGGCCGCTGGTACGACATGGCTCGGCCTCGACGCGTCCGGGCAGGTGACCGCAGTGGCCACCGCCGGGCACGTCAGCGGCGAGCCGGGGGTGATGGATCTCGGCCTACAGGTCGCCGACGCCCAACAGCAGCGAGGCATCGGGACACTGATGACCCGCCACGCCGCCGCGCACGCCCGCAGCAGCGGCGCCCACACCCTGTCGGTCTACACCGCGGCGTCGAACACGCCGATGCTCCGCATCCTGCGCCGCCTCGGCCCGTCCGCGCAGACACCACACGGCAGCCACGCGGACGTCCGCGTCCAGCTCAGAAGCTGACGCACCCGGCAGGCCCTTCTGAACACATCCGATCGCTTCGTCACCTCCCGGAGTCGCCCATCCTCACCCCACCATCTGCCCCTTCTGCGCCGGATGCGGCTCTGGCCGACCGGATCCGCGCCGTCACCAGCCACGGCGTCACTGACCTCGCCGAGTATCACGAACGCGGCCTGCTCGACGGGCCGACGGCGGCCCTGGCCGACGCACACAGGCTTATGTGCCAGGCGCAGCAGGCCGTGGACTACCACCGCGAGCACCTACGTCGGCTGCTGTTCGACGAGCCTGTGGTGGACACCACGGTCGCGGACCGCATCGACCGGTCCATCGGGCACCTGCGGCAAGCCGCCGCCACCCGCGACACCCACCGCGACGCCGTCCTCGCCGCCCTGGCCGAACTCCAGACCGCCAGCCCCGCACGGCCGGACACCAGCGGGGCACCGGACCTGTCGGCCCCGGACACTGCCGCGCTGCTGGCCATCGCCCGCGGAGCCAAGCTCCACGAGAACCTGCTCACCCAGCGCCTGTCGGTCATCACCGCCTCCGGCACCCGCATCGCCTACTCGGCCCTCCAACGGCTCGAGTCCGCCGACCTGGTCGCGCGGGACACCTCCCACCCCGTCCACGCCGGGGTTCCCCTCACCCTGACCGAGGCCGGCCGCGCCACGCTCACCGGCGCCCGGCGTACGAACGCGCCCGGGGCGCCTCCGGCCGTCCGCACCGGTGCCTGGCCCGCGCCTGCCACGCGGGCCCACCGCTGACTCCCCCCCACGCCCCGCATACGACGAACGGACCTCCTTGCCACCGACCGATGACGAACCCGACTTCCGACTCGACGGCCTTGAGCCCGCAAGCCCCGCGATGGGGGAGAGCTTCTGGGGCGTGGTGGAGAGCGAATCCCACGAGATGAGCGTGCTGGCCTCCCACCACAGCCAGGACGGGCACACCAGCTTCTTCGTACTCCACGACCGCACCGCTACCTGGGGCATTCCCGGCGAGCCGCAGCTGATCGCCCTCCACCTCACCCGCGACATCGCAGCCCGCACCTTCACGGCCGACTTCGTCCGCCTGCCGCTGGTCGCGATGGCCCAGTCCTGGCTGATCAAGCGCGGCTGCCCTGCCGATGCCATCGGCTTGCCGGAGGGGACGGGCACCAGGCCTGCGGACGAGACCACCGTCGCTCTGGAGCGGCGGCTGATGGGCGACGGGGACAACTTCGCCGTTCTGTTCAGCTACACCGAGGACGACGGCCCGAAGCCGGAGATCACGGTGTTGCTGCGGGCCGTAGACGACCGGGCGCCGTACCCGTACCGGGTGCTGCTGGAGGAGGTGGACACCGGCACGTGGACCCACACCCTGCGCGAGGGCGGCTTCGAGACCTTCGAGGCTGCGGACGCGTGGCTGGAGGACCGCGACGCCCCGCTCCCGGCTCCGCGGGCGCTTCGGGTATCGGTCGCGCGCACGCCTGGGGTGCCGGCACTCCCGCCAGCCCCTGCCCCAGGTCCGCGATCAGGACGATCCCGCTGATCGAGTTGCGGGCGGAGAAGCTAACAGCACATCCCCGGTTAGCCAAACCGGGGATTGTCCGGACTCTTGAATCAGCCCAGCGGGTAACGCCGCCCGGGCTTCCCACCCCTGCCTGTCGCCGTGGGCGAGGCATGCCCACTTTTTTCTGGAGAGGAGTCCACGGTGTCCCCAGCACTGGAGTCCGACGATGTCGTGAGTGCCATCACCCAGCAGATCGAAGCCCGCTACGGAATGACCACCGACGAGCTGCGGGCCGCGGTCACGGCTGCACCGGGCGCCGATCGCGGCGCGGCCACGGTCCTGCGCTGGTACGGGCATCTCACCGATGCCCAGGAAGCCCTCACCCGCGCCGAGGACGCGCTCGTCGAGGAACTCGGCAGCACCCCGGGAGAGCTGGACGACCCGGCCATGGCCCTGGCCCACCAGGTGAACGCGGCGGTCGCCGTCCGCGATGGACGGGCCATGGTCGTGCGCTACCTCCTCGACGGCAACGCACCCGGCAACCGCGCTGCCTGGTCCGCACGCACCAACGGACTGGCTCCGGCCGTCCGGACCACGCCGGTTGCCCGGCCTGCCGCCACCGCGGTGCCGGTGAGGGGGGCTGTGCGATGAGCACTTCAACCAAGCCCTGCAGCCAGGACATCCGCCTCGAAGAAGTCTTCGGCGCCCCGGTCGGCGAGCTGTACGGGCAGGCGGCTGCCGGGATCGCACCGCCAGCGGTATCGCGGGCGCTGGAGCTGCGTTCCTTCCTCGCACTGACCGAGGAACAGGTCGCCCGGGTCCGGGACCGGGTGCACGCCGCCATGGCCCCGGACCGGGATATGGACGAGCTGTCGGCCGCGCAGCTGCGGATGGACTCGCAGTGGATGGACGCCGCCCTGTCCGCCCGCGGCGAGTACCTCACCGCCCTGGGCGAGCTCCTGAAGACCATGCCGGCGCCGACCAACCCTCCCCGCCGGCCAGTCGCATTCGACCAACAGCGTCTCGCAGCCCGGCTGAGTCCCCGTCCCGCCCCCGCCGCCTCACCGCCAGTGCCCGCAACGAGAGGCCGCTGATTGCCCCACCGTACCTCCCAGGCCATCACCGAACGCATCGAAGACCTCTACGGACGGCCCCGTGCCGAACTCGAAGCCCACGCGGACGCCACCGGCCACCCCAGCATGCTGGCCGCGCTCCTCGGCTCTGTCTCCGCGGTCGAGTTCGCCGAGCGCGACATAGCCTTCCAGGCCGAGCGCCTGCGCCAGCTGACCCACCCCGACCGCGAGATCGGCCGCTTCACCGCCGGACACCTCCTCGACTGCGCCCGCCGCATCGGCGAAGCCGTCGCCGTCCGAGACTCCCAGGCCCGGCACACCTCCGCCGTCCTGCAAAGCCTGCACCGCGCCCCCGGACCCGCCGCGCAAGCCCCGGCCATGCCCGGCCTGCCAGCCGCTGCACCCGCTGCTCCGGCTGCGCGGACGCGCTGAACCCTCCTTCACCCACGTTCCAGGAGCACCACTTTGCCTACCCCCGGCATGCCCGAAACCGTCGCCGCCGACCTGTCCCGCGTCACCGAAAGCCTGCAGATGCTGGCCCCACGCTGGAACGTGTGGGTACTGATGACGGTGGCCGAACAGCCCCTGCGCTACAGCGACATCAAGACCCGTCTGCCCTGGCTCGTCGACGGCCAGCTTCACCCCAAGCTCCGCAAGCTCACCGACGCCGGGATGGTCGAGCGCACCGCCCTCGACCGGCGCAACGTCCTCTACGGGCTGTCCGCCCGCGGCAAGGCGGTGCTGCCGGTGCTGCCGGAACTGGCCCAATGGGCCCGGACCCACCTGGAGAAGGACACCGTCCTGGACGCCGTCACGGGCCAGCGCGTGCCCAAGGCGGTGCCGCAGGCCCAGGACATCGAAGACACCCTCACGCTGCTCGCCCCCCGGCACGCCACCGCGATCCTGTGGACCCTCCAGGCCCGGGGCGCCTCCAGTGCCAAGGCCATCGCCGCCAGTGTGATGCCCGACTCCAGCCTCTCCGTGATCTACCAGCCGCTGCAGCGGCTGGCCGAGGACGGCCTGATCACCCGCAACCGGCACCGCGACGGCCACGTCGAGCTGACCGCGGCCGGCCGGAACCTGGCACCGGTCTACCGGGCCCTGTCCGCGTGGGCGGCCGGCCGCCCACTGGCGGAGGCCGGTGACCACCCGGTCTGGGGCCCGGCACCCGCACCCTCCCCGGTCACAACCGCCGGGCCCGGGGTGTGGCTCACCACCCAGCCCCGCCACCCCGCACCAGCACCCCGGCCGACCCAGACCGTCTGGAAACCAGGCGACATGTTCTCCCACACCCCGCCCGCCCGCCCGATCACCCCCGCACCGGCAGGAGGCCGCACCCGATGAACACCTCCCGCACCCCGGCCTCCCCGACGTCGTGGGCCGCCGACACGCTGGCCCACGACGGGCTCATCCGTCTCATCAGCGAGATCGACGACAACGGCCCCCTCCAGCGGCGCATGCTCGCCACCACCTTGCACGGCCTCTCCCGCCGCCAGCTCACCCACGCCACCACCACCGGCCGACGGCTGGGCCTCCTTCGTACTGGCAGGCAGGGCGGCAACGCCTGCTACGTCCTGACCAGCTCCGGCCGCGACCTCGCCGAAATTTACGACATCGCGGCCCGGTGGGCCCGTGCCCACCACTACCCCCACCCAGTCAGCGACTTCACCACCCGCGTCCAGGCCACCCTCACCCTCCTCGCCCAGCACCCCGGCACCACCACCGCGGACACCGGGCCGGACGACGAAGCCGCGCGCACCTTGAACTCCGTACGGTCCGCCCTGTCGCAGTGGGCCGGCGACCACGGGGACGCCCTCGCCACGAATCCGGTGCCCGCCCGCGCGCAGGCGGGGATGGAACTGGCAGCGTGAGCACGACCCCCAACGGCCCTGCCGAAGCAGGTCTGGGGACCCGCACGGTGGCCGAGGTCGTCGGCACCGACCCGGCCGTGTGGGCGCTCGCCGCCATGAAGGACGCGCCCGGCCACCTGCAGGCCGTCGTGCTCGCGGTGATGAACACCGCCCACGAACTCGACGCCGTGCAGCGGCACCTCCTCGACGACGTCGTCCGCGCGATCGAGGAGCTGTCGAAGACCGAGGCCGGCACCGACAGCCTCCGGGCCACCGACGGCCTCCTCGGCGACCGGGGCGCCCGCATCGGGCGCCTGGCCGTCCGCCGCGGGGAACTCCTGCGCCGCCTCGATGCCCACCTGGCCCTCTACCAGGCCGCCAACTCCGGGCCCTATCCGCCGACCGCGCCGACGAGGACAGCGGGCACGGCGCATCCGGCGGACTCCCCGCCGCAGGCGCGCGGCCCGCGCCGCTGACCCCGCTCCTCTTCCTTCTCTCTGTTCAGCTCGCCGCGGCGGGCGCCGCTCTTGTGTGAAAGCGACGATGACCACCGAGCTCGTGATCGCCGGCCCCCGGCACGCCCTCCTGCCGCAGCTGTCCCTGCTGCGCCGGATCTACCTTCCCCGCAGCGCGGATGCCGCAGCCTTCGCGATGACCACGTACGGCATCCCGCTGATCGTGCTGGCCACCACCGGCTCGGCAGCCCTGACCGGCCTGGCGTTCGCCCTGGAGTGGGTACCCCGCCTCGCGGCGTTCTCCCTGGCCGGGGCGATGGTCGACCGGCACGGCACCAAAAGGGTCTTCCGCATCGCCTCCGTTCTGCGCGCCCTGGTGGTGATGGCCGCCGCGTTCCTCCTGCCCCAGGTCAGTGGTGCCGCCGCAACAGTCACGGTGATGGCGCTCGCCGCCATCACCGGCGTGGTCACCGAGTTCTCGTACATCGCGGCCGAGACCGCTGGCGCCACCGCCAGCCGGGACGCGGGCGAGCGGGCGCACCGGGTGCAGTCCGTCCTGCTCGGCATCGATCAGACCGCCACCCTCGCAGGACCCGCCGCCGCGGGATTCCTCCTGCATTGGGTCGGGGTGACCGGCACCCTGGTCACCATCGCCGCCTGTTCCCTCCTCGGCGCGCTCCTCGCCCCCTGGCATCGCGAGCCCCGCCAGGTGGACCCAGCCGCTTCCGCCCTGACCGGACTGGCCACCGGCTGGAAGACCCTCATCTCCCTGCCGGCGCTCGCCTGGCTGATCGCCGGACTGACCGTCTCCAACGTGGCCACTGGCATGCTGCAGGCCGCCGCCCCGATCATCGTCGTCCAGCACTTCGGGTACTCCAGCGCCGCCGTCGGCGTCATCTGGTCCGCAGCCGCAGCAGCCTCCCTCCTCACGGTCGCCTGCTGCCGCTTCACCATCGACCGCGTCGGCCTGTGGCCCACCGGAGCAGCCAGCGCCCTCGTCGCCGCCGCGGCCGGGCTCGCCGTCTCCCAGGCCGGGACCTACACCCAGTTCCTGGTCCTCACCGCCGTGCTCATGGCCGGCGAAGGCGGCATGACCGTCGTGCTGCGCACCCTTCGTTCCCACCTCATCCCCGAACAGGTCTTCGGCGCAACGCTGAGCATCACCATCCTCGTGATGCTCCTGCCGTTCCCCCTCGCCGGCATCCTCGTCGCCCTCACCCCACCGGCCCTCCTCGGCCACGTACTCACTGCCTGCGCCGCCCTCCAGGCCATCGGACTCGCCGCAGCCTTCTGGCGCCTGCGCCGCGAACCCGCCATGCGCGACCGCCACCCGGCCGCCACCTGACCCCCGTGGAACTGCCCATGCCCAACGACCAGCCAGCAGCCGTCTCGGCCTACACCGCCGACCAAGCCGCCTGCGCCGCCGCACTGCTCCGCACCCTGACCAGCCGCCTCCACGGCCTGCCCGCCGGCCAGGCCGCCGCACTGGCCCGCCTGCTGCACGCACCCGGCGGCCTCACCACCGACATGCGAAGCCTCCTCGAGGCCGTCCGCCAGTCCGCCCCCGCAGACAAGGACCCCGTCTTGACCGATCCCCGACCGCTCCGTCAGCCGACCGGACGCCCTGTCGTCTTGGTCGTCGCCCCCAACGACGAGCTGTACCGCGGCTACTGCCTCACCTCCGTCGCCGCCGCCTACGACACCGTCGTCATCACCCCCACCCCCCTCACCTGGGAACACCCCCACGTCATCGACCACGAACAGGCCGACCCCTACGACCTCGACTCCCTGATCACGGCCGGACAGGCCCTGGCCGCGCGCCGACCGGTCGCAGGCGTGCTCACCTGGAACGAGACCCTGCTGGTCAACACCAGCCGCCTCGCCCGCCACCTCGGCCTGCCCGGCGACCGGCCCGGCGTGATGCGGGCCTGCCGCGACAAGGCCACCAGCCGCGCCCTGTTCGACCGCCACCAGGTGCCCTCCGCCACCTCGGTGAAGGCCGCGACCCTTGCGGAAGCCGTAGCGGCGGCCCAGGACATCGGCTACCCGGTCGTCGTCAAGCCAGCGGGCCAGGCCGGCAGCGTCGGCGTCATCCGCGTCGATACCCCGCAGCAGCTCCCGGACGCCTTCGCCTTCGCCACCACCGGAGCCCAGCTGCACGGCGGGGAGTCCACGGTGGTGCTGGTGGAGGAGTACCTCGACGGCGAGGAGATCTCCGTCGAGTGCGTCACCCACCAGGGCGTCACCACACCGGTCGCCATCACCCGCAAGCAACTGGGCTTCGCCCCGTACTTCGAGGAGACCGGCCACAGCGTGGACGCCGCCGACCCGCTCCTGCCGTACGTCGGCCCAATCGCCCAGGCCGCTGTCGCCGCCCTGGGCGTCACCTCCGGCATCCAGCATGTGGAGATGCGGCTCACGGCGAGCGGACCGCGCATCGTCGAGGTCAACGCCCGCATCGGCGGCGACCTGATCGGCAAGCTCGTCCTGCTCGCCACCGGAATCGACCTGCCGCGGGCCGCCGGCGATCTCGCCCTCGGCCGCCGCCCCGACCTCACCCCGACCCGGTACCAGGCCGCGGCCATAGCCCTGCTCTACCCCGAGACCTCCGGCACCGTCACCGCCCGGGGTATCGACCCTGCCCTCGCCGGAGCCGACTGGCTGCACCAGACCAGCTGGATCCTCGAGCCCGGCGACCGCGTCACCCTGCCGCCCGAAGGCGATGTCGACGTCGCCCGCGTCGGCCTTGTCGTCGTCACCGCCGCCGACGCCGACCAGGCCCGCGAGCGCCTTGACACGGTCACCCGGAACATCACGATCACCGTCGCACCCGCCGCCTGAACCCCGAGACCTGGAGCCCCTTGACCGACACCTTCGACATCGACGGCGACGTGTGGGTAACTCCCCGCTACCTCGCCGGCAGCGCCGCGAACGTAGACCCCGCCTTCAAGCCGCTGTTCGACCTCGGCTTTGACCGCCACAACGACGAGTACGGCAACCTGTACCTCGCCTCCCCGGACCGCAAGGTCCGCCTCGGCTTTCTCCCTGAAGGCGAAGACGACGGCATCTGGCGCATCACCGCCTACCAGGATCCCTTCGCCGCCCCCGCCTGGGGCGTCTGCTTCAACGACACGGCCCCCACCGAACTGGTCACCGCCTTCACCACCGCACTCGCCACTGCCTACACCTCCGGCCAGGGGGCCTACCTCCACAACGGCGCACACCAGAACCGGTTCACGGCCGTCGCCCCGCTCCTGAACCAAGGCTGGAAGCTCCCGTACACCGGTTACGGCTCCGCGCTGGCCCTACGGTCCCCCGACGGCATGGCCGGCCTGGAGTACGCCACCGGCCCACTCGACCCGGCCCAGGAGATCACCACGCTGCGGGCCCGCTGGTACATGGAAGGCGGCCCCAAGGGCCCCCGCTGGTACGCCACCGCCTCCACCGCAACCCCCGTGCCGCTGGTCACCGCGGTCACCACCGCGCTCGCCGACCCCGCCCCGGTCGCCCGCTGGGACAGCTTCCTCAGCCCACTGCTGCGCCCGCACGCCCAGCTCACCCCGGTCGTCCCGCCCCCGCGGCCGGCACCGACCCCGCTGGACGTACACCGCCGCACCTGGGCAAGGCCACGGCCGGCCCTCACCACGACCAGCGTCCCCCGCTGGACCACCAGCACCCGCCCCGCCGTACGCCGCTAACCCCGCCCCGGAGCCCATGTGCCACTGCACGCCCAGGAGTTCTTCGCCGAACTCGACCCGCCCTTCGCCACCGGCTTCGTCGTCGGCGACAGCTATTACGCCGCCCTCGCCGCCGACTCCGCGCTGCGGCTGCGCATCGACTTCGCCCCGACGATCCGCCACGGCGAATACGACGGACTGCGCCTCACCGTGATCCACCCCCATCGAGGCGCCCTCCACGTGGAGACCCTCGCCTTCGCCGAACACCACACCTTCACCCAACGGGACATTGCACGCGGCAAGTCCCCAGGCCACGACGGGTACGCCCGCATCCGCGACTGGCACCCTTCAGGCCCACCGCCCTGGCAAGGCGCCGACCTCACCGGACTACGGCAGGCCGTGACCGCCTTCACCACTATGTGGACCCACGCCCCAGCCGCACCCCCGAGCGCACACCAGCGCCAGGAGCCGCGTCCGACACCGACCTTGGACGCGCCCGGGCTGCATCACCCGGACGGCTTCTGGGCTTCGGACACCGACTTCCTCGACCTGCTCCGCCAGGCGACACTCCTCGTCTTCGACTTCGCCGAGTACGGCACCCTTGACGGCATCCCCGTCTCGCAGAACCTGCGCTACGCCCGCGAAGGCGTCCGCGACACGCTCGGCCTGCCTATTGAGTACGGGGTCCTTGCCGAGGCCGAGGCCGTCGCCCACATCACCCAGACCGCCGGCCGCCCGTACGGACCCGGCACCGCCGAAGCGCTGGCCCGCATCGACGCACTCAGCGCCGAAGGCCAGCACGCCCTGGTCAAGGCCGCAGCCCACCGCTACCGCACCCCCACGGCACCACCGGCCCTGACCGCCGCGGCTACAGGCCGGCCCGCTCTGCCAGCCCTGGCACCCGCACCGGGCCGCACCCCCTGACGTCCGTCTCGGCCCCGTCAAGGGATCCCGGCAATGCACCCACCACTACATCAGGAGACCGTTCCACCGCATGCGTACCCGCACCACTTCTCGCCGCACCGCACCGGCAGCCGTCGCCGCCGCAGCCACCCTCGCCACCGGCACCCTGACCTGGGCACCGTCCGCTTGGGCCGAAGCCCCCGAACCGCAGCCCGGCCACTTCGAGATCACGAAGAAGGACCCCGGCGGCGACTTCCTCGCCGGGGCCGAGTTCTCCCTCCTCGACACCCTCCACGGTGCCAAGGCCCTTCAGGGGAAGACCGGCAAGGACGGCACCCTGCGCTTCGAGGGCGTCACCCCAGGCGTGTGGCGGCTCAAGGAAACCAACTCCGGCAGCCCGATCCACGACCTCGCCCCGGACCAGGACATCGTCGTCACCCCCGGCCAGACTGCCAAGCTCACCGTCGTCGACCCGTTCAAGCCCGCCGAAGTCACGGTGACCAAGACGGACAAGGACACTGGCAAGCCGCTCGCCGGCGCCGTCATCAACATCACCCCACAGACCGGCGGCGGCAAGCCGCTCACGCTCACCACCGGCAAGGACGGCACCGCCACCACCAAGCTCGACGTCTCCGCCCGCACCGGCACCCCCTACACCGCCACCGAGACCAAGGCCCCCGACGGCTACCAGCTCAACTCCACCCCAGTGAAGATCACCGCCAAGCCCGGCGAGAAGACCACCGCCGCCTTCACCAACACCAAGAAGAACCAGCCGACCAACCCGCCCTCCACCCCGACACCCACCGCACCGACCACCCCGGCCACACCGTCGGGCAACCCCACCGTCCCCGCCACGACCGGCACGCCCACACCCTCCGCGACTGCGCCGACCTCGGCGACTCCGAGGCCGACCGAGACCGCATCGAGCACCTCTTCCCCCACCCCGAAGGGTTCCCTCGCACAGACCGGCGCGGACTCCACCTCCTGGCTACTCGCCGGCGCCGGACTGCTGATCAGTGCGGGCGGCGGTGCCCTGTTCGCTTTGCGTCGTCGCCAGGGTGACGAGGACGACCAGCCCAACAGCTAACTCCATCCGACGTCGCAAGATCAGGCCCCAGGAACCAGCCCGTAGTTCCTGGGGCCTGGTGTGTTGCCAGGGCACTTACATGTAGTCGTTGTAGTCCCGGAGCATGCCTCGGTGTCCGGCGCATAGTGGTGTTGAGGGAGCTTCCCCGGTACTCCGCTCTGGCCCGCCGCCTCCAGCGCACTCCCTTTCGCGTCGACCCCCTGTTGCGAATCGATCGCTGGCCAAGGCGCCCTGCCTTGCTGCTCTGCGGCCTGCCGAGTACGGGCGCAGGTACTGCAGCGGTGTCCCGACTTCACGTTGTCGTATGTGGGTGTTGCCACTACCCCGCAGGTTGTGCACTGGCATCGCCACGGTGCGCCAGAGCCTGGATAGTCCTCCAGGGGTTCGTACCCGCCATGCCTCATAACCGAAGCTGCTGCAGCACGGCTGAGGCGCTGTCGGGCACCGGCCTGATGTCGGCCGCAGACAATGCAGCCACTGGCTTGGGACTTCACAGAGTGGTAAGTCGTTATGCCCTCGTGCCCACACGTCAGGCAGGTGTAGGCCCACTTCTTGGTTGCACCCGGGTAGGCGCCGATGGGTTCCAGGCCGCGCTCGCGCATGACGGTAAGGGCAGCCTCAGGTGATACAACCTGGCCGGCGCAGTACCGGCATCCGTGTCCCTTCTTTGCGGTCCCATAGCGCGGCATCACCTCTTTGCTGCAGGTAATGCATCGGCATCGCCACCTAGCGTTCGATCCGGGGTACGGTTCCAGAGGTTCAAACCCGGCTTTGCGCATCACGGCTGCGGCCTCATCCGGAGAAACGCCGGGTCGCCCCTTCCGTTTGGGTGCCAGTGCTGCCTTGGCGGCGGTTGGTGGTGTCGAGCCGCGCTGGCTGGTCGTAGCCGGGAGGGAGGTTAGAGGCTTGGACGTTGCCTCAGGCTTCCGCTGCTTGCGGGCGTGGCTATCCCGAATGTAGCTGCCGAGTTGCTTCCTTAGCTTGTTGATCGCCTTGCTGCGGTCTGAATGGAGACGGTGCGCTGGGATCTCCAAGGCCGCAGCGATGTCAGCATCGGATGAACCCGCTGCCTGCAAGCTGACTACGCGGCGCAGGCTCCCCCCCTTCAAGCCTGTGATCGCTTGATGAACGATGCTCCAGAGCTCCGAGTCGACACTCTCGTCAGAGACTTGATTACGACCCGTATCGTCGAGTAGGGCGGCGAGGGTTCCCCCGTCAGCGAGAACTTCGCGTTGTCGGCCCCTTAGTAGGTCGATCGCCTTATGGTGCGCAGTGAGCGTCACGTACCCGGCCAGGTTCTCCCGTGCCCCTATGCGTTCCCAATTCCGGAATGCGTAGACGAACGCCTCGACGACGACATCCTCGGCATCGGCCCAGCTTAGATTCGGGAATCGCGCTCGGATGTTGGCGGCGATCTTCGGGCGGAGTGTGCGAAACAGCTCTTCGAGGCGCGCCGAAGCGGCCGACGTGGCGGTCTCGCCAGCGTCGGCCGCTCCTGTGATGGGGCCGCTAGGCGGCACCGGCATCGGTGCCATTGGCCTTGTTGTCCTCATCGAGGACAGCCGCGAACCTCATCACCTTGCGCACCTGCTGGGTGATGTTAATCGACCGATCCACACCGCTGATGGCCACGTGCGCAGTGGCAGCCGTGATCACGGCCACCTGCGCCCAGCTGGCAGCCGAGTCCCAGCGGTCGCCCCCGAGTTCGACAGCCTTGCTGGTCGCAAGCAGGGCTACGCCCGCTGCGTACCCGACGCTCACTTTCATCGTCTCTCCTTAAGCCCTATCCGCTTATGTCGGTGGTGCGACCTGGGACTCCCCGCGCAAGGGGTGCTGACCGTCCGGAGGGTCACGCAGCACAGTGGATCGGGTGCAGCCCGGCGAAGGCAAGGTGCAGGCGCACATGTGAGTGACTTTCGGGCAGACCGATGGCGCCCACCGGGGATCTACGGTAGACGCCTGTGCCTTCGGTTGTGTGGTCCGGCTGCTGGGCTGCCCGTTGCGCCGGTGCAACCAGCAGCCGGACCTCGTGACAGACGCGGATAGGGCCCGTCGACTATCTAGCGTGTTGAAGCCCTCAGTTATTTCTTGGAACCCATGTGTCTTGCAGGGAAGCCGAGTCGCTTCTCTTTGGTCGAGCGGTCGTCCAGAGCTGTAGGCCCTGAGGTGTAGCCAGGTGCATCGGTGATCCTTTGGAGTGCTTGGTCCCCAGTTCGCCTGGGGCAGACAGGAAAGAGCGGCAAAGGACTGGTGGAGCGCGGCAACCGATGTCAACGTAGATACCTTCCCAAGAAACCCCAGGTCAGAGAGGTGTGTGCTCATGGCTGCGGAAGGTTCGAAGCACGGCTTCGCTACGACGATCGAGGCGCTGAGGCTCCGCTCCTGGCAGCTCGGTCCCGGCCAGCCGTCCAGCGTGATCGACCAGTTCACCGCCGAGGACTTCAACCTGATCGTGGACGACCGGGCCGATCTCCACATCAGCAGCAAGGACGGCCGCTTCTACCTTGGCTGGTTCCCCACCGGACGCCCCGGCACGGACGGCGAGGGCTGGAAACTCGCGGTCACCGGGCCCGCCGAGTTCCCTGGATACCACGTGTCGTTCGACGTCGACACACCCGCAGAGCTCGTCGCGGCCACCGTCGCGCACGTGCTGGCCACCTCCCGCCCGGTGGCCCTGGGTTGAACAGCGTCCGGCTCCGCCCGCATGACAGCCACCCACGCTTGTGAAGGAGAACCTGTTGGATCGCGAGATCACTGTCGGCGAGTTCATCGACCGTCTGTCCGTCTTCGACCGCAGCGCACCTGTGCGCCTGGCCATCAATCCGCTCTTCCCGCTGGAGCACACGGTCGCCGGCATCACCGCGACCGTGGACACGCAGGGGCGGGCGGTTGTCTACATCGCCGAACGCGGTGAGCAGCTCGGGCCTGTACCGCCGGCGGTCGCCGTGGGCCTGGCCTGGCACGAGCCCACCGATGTACCCCCGCGGCGGCGCCGCCCCGCCACCGGCACAGCAAGCGCCGGCCAGTGACCCGTACCGCACCCGCCTGGAGGCGCTGCTGAACCCGCACCACCCCCGCTACCCGTCCACCCCCAACCCCGCCGGCCCCGCGTACTGGGTCACGCCCCGCCATTTGGCCGGCGACGACGGTGTCCTTGCCGACCGGATCACCTGTCTGCTCACCGAGGCGGGCTGGACCAGCTGGACCACCGCCCGCAGCACCTGGCTGTTCCTCAGCCCCGGCCGACTGTGCGGCGCCGAATGGATCCTCCCCGACAACCTCTTCCACCTCGGAGACCTCCCCGTTGCCTGGCAGGTCTCCGCCCGACCCGCCGCCGACAGCGCGCTGGTCGAGTGGAACGCGTACTTCACCGTCGGCACCCCGCATGAAGCCGTCGCGGACTTCCTCCTCGCCGTCGAGGCACGCACCGACCCGGCTCTCAACTACGACGGCCCCGAAGCCGTCCTCGGCGCGCTGACCGCGCTCGGCTGGGCCCGCGACGTGGATCGGCCCGAGACCACGGCCTGGGATCCGGGCCTGTCCGCCAGCTTGACCTGGGGCCCCGCCCCGGCGGAGATCCAGGACGCCGACCCGCGCCCGGACCTGCTGGGCTGGCAGGCGTGGGCCGAGCCCGTACTCGGCGCCCCGTACCAGTGGGCCGCCACCTTCAGCCCCAGCGTCCCGCACGACCTCGTCGCCGCGTTCGCCGCGTCCCTGGCCTCACCCGCCCCGGTCCTGCGCCGCAGCCTGCCCGAGGGCACCGAGGGCCGCCTCATCCTCACCCGGGCTCACTGAACCCGGAGACCAACCCGCCACCTGCACGCCCGTCTTGGAGGATCCTTGCCTCGCAGCCTGCCCAAACTGACCGCCTACCACCCCGACGGCACCCAGTGCCCGACCGTCGGCCCCGACCGGCACCGTCTTTCCCCACGCGGCTATCCCCGCACCGACGGCTGCACCGGACGCGCCACCTGGGAAGCAGTGTGCACCTGCGGATGGACCTGCACGGCCAGTCTCAGAGTCGTACCCGACGACGCTCGTAGACGGCACGCGTGCGGATGACGGCACTGGCCCGGTCTGCTGGAGCAAGCGGACCCGGACCACATGTCCCCTTTTCGACATTCATGACTTCAGGCCCGGACTCCCTCAACGGGGGGGTTCCGGGCCTGTTGCGTTTGCCGACGGGCGGACACCATCCGGGGGTGTTCGAGGCAGGCGGGGGTGGCATGGCGAGGGGACGCGGCGGCCAGAAATGCGAGGCGATCAGTTCGAGAAGTGCCCTAGCCTGCTCGCCATCCGACCGACAAGGGGGACCCCATGTCCAGTTTCCAGCCTGTTCGCCCGGAGATCATCGCCTTCTACGACCAGTCCGACGAAGCCGGACGCCTGCACACCACGGCCACCGGCATGCTCGAACTGGAACGCACCCGGGAGCTGTTACGCCGACACCTGCCACCCGCACCAACCAGAGTTCTCGACGTCGGCGGCGGGCCCGGTGCCCACGCCCGCTGGCTCACCGAGGACGGCCACACCGTGCACCTGATCGACCCCGTCGCCAAGCACATCGCCCAGGCCGCCGAAATCCCGGGCGTCACCACCGAACTCGGCGACGCCCGGACCCTGACCGCGGCCGACGACTCCTTCGACGTCGTCTTGCTCCTGGGCCCCCTCTACCACCTGCACGAACAGTCCGACCGGCTCGCCGCCCTACGCGAGGCCCGACGCGTCCTGCGGCCCGGAGGCCTCCTCGCCGCAGCCGTGATCAGCCGATATAGCCCGCTGCTCGACTACATTGCCACGACTGGCATCGCCGAGCGCGCCATCCAGGACGGTGTGCGCACCACCCTCGACGAAGGTCGCTACTCCGGTTCCCGCGGGTTCACCCACGCCTATTTCCAGACCTCCGCCGAGCTCCGCGAAGAGCTGGCTGCGGCAGGGCTCTCCGAACACACCGTCTACGGGGTGGAGGGGCCGGGCTGGGTCGCGGTCAAGGCGATCACGAAGTATGCGGGCATCGACCTGATCGGCACCCCCATGTACGAGGCGGCGCTTGCCGCTGCACGTGTCGCTGAGCCATACCCGGCCCTGACGGATTCCTCGGCCCACATGCTGGCTCTCGCCCGAGGCTGATTCCGGCTTCGTCCGGGCATCCACGCCGACCACGTGGCCGTGGGGGAGGACGCGCGGCGCATCGGCATCTCCCGGCCAGCGTCCTGCCGTGCTGCCTTGCCCGGCGCACCAAGCACCAGCGTCGCGGCGCGGCAGGCGTAGGCCTTCCGTCACAGGGAGGAGGACGCCTTGCCGAGGGCTCTCTCGACCTGAGCATCGACGAGCCCAGGAGAGCCGGCCACCACCACAAGGACGGTCCCGGTACGAACGGCGGTCTGCTTCACGACGCTCTCCTGCCCGCCAGCGGTGAAGCTGAGGAGCTGGCTCCACGCCTGCTCGCCCAGGGCGGGCGCGGTCAGCTTCTGGGTGGTGACCTTGACGGGCCTGCTGCCGATGACGACCTGGTACACCGGGCACCCGGTCATCGCGTCGAAGATCTTCTTCGTGCCGTCGGCGAGTTTGTCGGGGGTGTCGCTGTAGAGCTCTTGGGACACCTCGGAGCCATTGCTGCCGCTGTACGTGAACGCGGTCTTGGCCTTGTTCGGGAAGTCCAGGCTCCCACCGGCCGCGGCGTCGCCGCCGAGCTGCTCGAGTGCGGGGCAGCCGATCACGGTGACGTCGTCCCGGTGGCTGTCGCGTTCGGGCTTGCGGGTGTAGCCCTGGCCGAGGTCTGCCTCGGTCAGGAGCCGCTGGCCGAGCGCGGCCGAGGACACGGGCGTACTCGGCGCGCCGGCAGGGGCGGCCGGTCCGGCCGACGAGGAGGAGGCGGCCGAGCCGGACGGTGCGGTCGCCGGGCTGCCGGAGCAGCCGGACAGCGCGGCGGAGGCGGCCAGGGCCAGGGATATGGAGATGGTGGTGCGACGGCGCATGGGAACCCCTTGCTGGGTGTGGCGGGTCTGACAGCCGGACCCGCGTGGGGTTCTCCTCCGGCAGATGGGCGGGCGTTGGCAGGGGGCGGGGTTCAGTGGCCGAGGTGGCGCAGGCACTCCTCGTAGGAGGCGTGCTGGGCGGTGATGGGGCCGCTGACCCGGTTGAACCAGGCCGCATCCAGGCGGGACTCGGGCCGCTCGTGGCCTACAGGGCAGCGCAGCCACACGCCGTCGCGGGTGCTGGCGACGATCCACTGCCGGTACGCGCCACAGTCGGCGCAGGCGCGGACCTCGCCATCGATGACGAGGGGCGCCTCGTGAGGCATCAGGATCCCGGCCAGCTCACGGCTCGGCATCCGCAGGTCGGGCGGCAGGAAGTCGTCCACCACCGCGACGGCTGCCTGCGCGGCCGACGCCGGTGCCGGGTCCGGTTCTACGTGCATGGCGCTCCAGACCTCCCACTGCTGTTGTGCTTGAAGCCGCTGCTGTCGTTCACGTCTGCGTCGAAGCATCAGTTCCCCCTCGTCCTGATCCAGCCGGGCACGGGAGATCGTGCACCAGCCCCGTGACCTGCCGCAACTAGCAAATTCATGAACAGTCACCGGCCCCGGCGACGGTCGTCCCGGTTCTGCGTACGCCCGGTTGTACGCGACTGCGACGATGTCGGGACTGTGGTGGCGCCCGGGAGGGGCTGGGCGGAGGCGTCGGCGGGGAGGCAGGCTGCGCGGCGCAGCCGCCACACGAGGACGTCGCTGACCGAGGCCGCGCTGTCCAACTCCCGCCGGGCCGTTGCCTCGGTGAGCAGGAGGGTGGGGTCGTGGCCGGCGGCTTCGGCGTCGGCGAGGGTGGCCGCGAGCGCGGGCCATCCCGCCTCGGCGAGGATCTGCTCGGCCAGCTCCGGCAGCGCTTGCCGCACGAGGAGGGTGTGGCGGCGCTGCAGCGGCAGGGGGAGGAGTCGGCCGCGGTGGTGGAGGACGGCTATGGGCTGGGAGGCTGCGGCCTGGTAGGCGGCGCGCAGGTGTTCGGCGGCCTGGCGGGCGGCCTCGGCCTGCTGGGCGTGCTGCTTCTTGCCGTGCCAGTGCGCGGCGGCGGTGACGAGGAAGAACGTCATGTCGATGAGCATGGCGGTGGTGGCGCCGTCCTCGCCGCGGCCGAGGGCCGGTCCGCCGTGGACGAGGTCGCGGGCGGCCTGGCGCAGGGCGCGGTCGTGCCCGCGGACGGCCCGGACGTGGGAGCGGGATGCCCGCTCGAACGCGACGGCAGCCTCACCGAGTTGCTTACGGGTGTGGGCGGCGGAGGTCTTGGCGAGCGCGTCTAGGACCTCGCCCGCCGCCGCGATGTGCGCGGCGATCACGCCGTCGTCGCCGTCGTCGAGGACCAGAACCGCCTGCCAGGCGGCGGTGGTCGCGGCCCGGCGTGCGGAAGCGGGCCCGCGCATGGCTCGCAGCGGAGCGTCGGCCGTAGAGCTGTCGCTCTCCTGGCTGGAGGGCGCAGCGACGGTCCAGCGCTCTCGGATGCGGGGCAGGGACAGGTCCGGGGCGAGCCGCGCACCGGGGTAGAACACCGGCTCGCCGTCCTTGTTGTGGTCGTCGGGGAGGGCGACCTTGTACCCGAGGAGGTCGCCGGAGGGGGCGACTCGCTTGCGGATGAGCAGGCCGGCGGCGGCCAGCCGGGCGAAGAACTCCTCCTCGCTGCGTATTCCGGCGACCGAGCGGCGTATGGTCTCGCGCAGTTCCTCCCGGGCGGTGCGCTCGCGGCCCTGGCGCTCGGCCTTGTGGCGTTCGGCGCTGGTGGGGCGCTGGGCGGCGGTGCCGTCGCCGGGCGCGACCTGGTGCAGGCCGAGTTCCTTCTCGATGAGGCGGCACTCGGCCTGGGCCCGTTTGCCGGAGCGGAAGTCGTCGGGGCGGCTGCCGTCCTCGCACACCAGGGTGGCGATGATGTGGATGTGGTCGTCCGCGTGCCGTACGGCTGCCCAGCGGCAGCTCGGCTCGCCGCCGCCGGGGTCGATGCCGGTGGCGGCCACGATCCGGCGGGCGATCTCGCCCCATTCCTCGTCGGAGAGGATCCGGTCGTCCGCGGTGGCGCGTACGGAGGTGTGCCATACGTGCTTGGCGGGGCGGGCATGCTCGGGAAGGGCCTGGACAGGCTGGTCGAGGAGCTGCTGGAGGTGCTTCAGGGTGGCGTTCGGGTCCCGGCCGGGATCGGGGGACATGCCGTCGAAGGACGCGACGAGGTGCGGGTCGGTGTGCTCCTCGTGCTTGCCGGGCCCGTACAGGTAGGCGAGGAGGCCGATGGTGCGCGATCCGGGGTTGTTGACGCTGGGGATCACGGCGTGCGCTGCGCGATCAGCTGGGTGGCGGCTTCGTGAACGGTCTTGGCGGCCTGGTGGACGGCTGCGAGTGTCGCGTCGAGCTGGGGGACGTCAGCACCGGAGTTCAGGGCCTTGGTGACTTGGTTCAGGTTGCTGCCGGCCCAGCCGAGCCTGCGACGGCTCTCGAAGAGGGCGGTGATCACTTCGCGCTCGTCGGCTATCTCGGCGTTGGTGCGGTCGAGGTCGCGGGCGGCGGCGAGAGCGGCTCGGGCGAGGAAGCCGGCGACGGACAGGCGACACCGGGCGGCGGCGGACTTGATCAGTGCGAACTCTTCTTCGTTGAAGCGGGTATTGGGCTGGTGTCGACGCTTCTTCTCGTGCGGCTGGCGCGGGCGCTGTCGGGCGCGGTCGGATCGGTTACGGCGGCTGCGACGCTCGGACGGCTTCTCCTCCTGCTCTGGCTTCGATCCGCCCCCGGTCGAAGCCAGAAGGACCTGCGCCCCCTGGTGCAGGTCCTGGCCCGCCCCCTCGGTGGCGGGTCCGGCGTAAGCTACGCTTCCGTCCCAACTTGCTCGCGTTGAGGTCGAGTTGGATGCCGGCTGCACGCGTTCGGTTGCAGGCGTGGTGTTTGGGCTGGTCATGGGTTGGGTCCTCGTCGCTGGGCTGGCCGGTGCTGGTGGCGCCTGTCGGGTGTCGCCTGCCTCGCCGCTCGCGTGCACGGCGGAAGGAGAGCGGGGTGGCCCGGTCGATCACCGGGCCACCCGGATGTCAGGTGGTGCGCGGCAGGCGGTTGACCTGCAGCTATAGCGGTGTCAGCCGCATTCGGGGCAGTGTGCGTAGTGCTGGGTCAGGGCCCTGGCCATGCGCTGCTTGGCGCCGGCCGCGAACCCGGCGCTGGACTTGCCCGTTCTGGTGCCGGCGTGGCGGACGGAGTGGTTGCTCATCTGGCCCATCTCCGTCTCGTATCCCGCCTTGATGCGGCTGAAGGTGCGGCAGGTCTTCATCGGGCAGAACTCCTCTTCATGGACGGGGCGTTCTCGTCACGCAGACGGGCGAGAACCGGGGTTAGCCGGTCGTTACGGATCGGGATGCTGTGCTCGCGCATGATCTGGCGCAGCTGCACCCTTGTGATGGACTCGTTGCCGTCCCGCTTCAGCGCCGCCGGGACATGGGGGCGCAGCAGGTCGACGATCTCGTCCTCGGACAGGCGGGTCCGGGACCGCGGTCCCCGTCCCGTTCGAGTACGTGGTCCCCGTGGCGTTCGGGACCGGTCCCGTGCACGGTCCCGAACGCGCGTGGCTGCGGGGTCCGGTCCCCGGTCCCCGGTGGCGGGGTCGTCCTCGCCGTCACTGCGGTCCCCGTCCCCGGCGTCGTCCCGGTCCCCGTCTGAGTTCCCTTCGGGGACCGGGTGGGGACGCGGTCCCTCAGCATCGGTCCCCAGCCCGGCCCACAGGCGGTCCCCGGTCCCCGGTACTGCGAGAGTGCGCTCATGCCGGGGACGGTCCCCGCTGGTGACCGCAGCTCTGGGGACCGGGACCGTCCGCGGACCGGGGCTGGTGTCCGGGACCGTGGTGGCGCGGTTCCGGAGGGGACCATGGTCGCTCCCGGGGACGGTCCCCTCGGTGTGGGGACGATCTCCTGCGACGGGATCCCCGGTCCCGTACGCGTGGTCCCGCTGGGGGACGGCGGTGTTGGGGACTGATCGGGGACCGTGGTCGCTGTCCTGCGGGACGGTCCCGGCGGCGGCGGTTCGGTCCCCTCCGGCAGGATGGGCGGTCTCGTCTGTACGGTCCCCGCTGGGGACCGGGACCGTGTGGGGGACTGCGCCGGTGCGGTCCCGGCGGGTACCGGGGTCGGTCCCCGCGGTGGAGTGGGGACGGTCCCCGGCGGTGGAGGCCTCGGTCCCGCACGCCTGGTCCCCGTCATGCTGGGTGCCCTCGCCCCATCCGGGGAGCCCCCCGTCCCCGACCGCCTCGCCCTTTGCGGACGGTCCCGGTGTGACGTGCGCGGGGGTACGGTCCCCGTTCGGGCTCTGGCCGTCCTGGTGGGTGGCGACCAGCTGCTGGACCTGGCGCATCAGGACACCGAAGGCCAGCAGGGCGGCGGCCGGCGGGATCGCGGCGACCACGTAGTTCAGCAGGGGCACCGGCGCGGTGCCGGTGCCGCTCACGCCTGCCACGTTCAGCACGATCGAGCCGACCGACCCCGTGGTGGTCAGAGCGATGGCCCACCAGTCGGTCACCCGACGGAGCGTGGCCCTCAGCATGAGCAGTTCACCGGCGACGATGAAGGCATCCAAGGTGCCGGGCCAGGCCCACCGTCGGACTGGGGAGCCGCCCAGGCCGTGCAGCCCCGCGACCTCGGCCAGGTGAGCGTACGAGAGCCAGAACCCGGCGGCGGTGAGTGCCACGATGACGGCGCCGGCGGCAATCAGGACGAATCGCTCAGCGGTCTGGGTGCTCACCGGGTGGTGCCTCCATTTGTCGTGCTGGGGCGGCATGTGGCCTTTCGGAAGTCGTCGATCAGGGCAGAGGTGTGGACCTGCCGGGGCACTGGTTCGGGGGTCTGCTTGCTGCGGTCGCGCTCGGGGCCGTCGCCGTCGTGGCGAACGCCCGCACCGAGGAGCTCCTTGCCGTCGGCCTTGGCCTGCCGTGCGGTGGCGATGGGGTTGGTGTCGAGGGCGACGTTGAAGTTGTCGCGGTCTTCGATGGCGCGGGCTTCCTCGCGCAGGACGTCGCGGGCCCAGTTGAGGCTGACCTGCAGGGTGAAGGCCAGGCGTTCGGGGCTCCAGCCCCGGGCTGCGGCGTACCGGATTAGGGTCCGGCGCTCGTGCTCGCTGAGCTGGATGCTCCGGCCGTTGATCACCGAGAGCACGCGGCCGTAGTCGAGCCGGTGCTCGACCTTCTCGTGCCAGTGGAGGCGCTCGTCGGCGGTCATGCCGCCCCAGATGCCTTCCTTCTCCTCGTTGTCGAGGGCGTAGTCAAAGCACTCCTGGCGGACCGGGCACATGCCGCAGGTTTCCAGGGCCTCACGGATGGCCCAGCGGTCGCGAGGGGTGTGGAAGAACAGCTCGTCGGCGGAGTCCGGGTCCATGCCGTGGCAGGCGGCGCGGGCGTGCCAGCTGTGGTCGGAGACGCCCTGGAGCGTCGGTGGGGGAGCGGTGTTCGAGGTGATCGTGCGCATCGGGAGCTGTCTTTCGGGTACGCCTCACCGGCCGGCGGCAGGCCGGCAGGAGGCCGGGGTGCGGCTGGCAGGCCGGCGGGAGGCGGAGAAGGGGGCGACGGCGGCGGTGCCGCGCCGATGAGCGTGTGCCGGGCGGAGGGCCGGTCAGGTGCGCTGGAAGCGGCGGTCGGTGCCGATGAATTCCACCGGCGTGCACATGCCGGAGAGGCGGGACAGGACCCGGTCGCCGACCTTGTCACGCAGCACCGGGAGATGCTTTTCCATGTGGTCGGCGCGGACCGGCGGCAGGTTCGTAGTGAAGATCGTCGGCAGGCGGTTCTGGCAGCGCCAGTTCACCAGCCGGAAGGTGATCTCCTCCGTCCACTCACTGGTCTTCGCCGCGCCGATGTCGTCCAGGAGAAGCAGCGGCACCCGCATGATCCGCCGGAGCATGTGCTCGGGGTCCACGCCGGACCGGTAGCGCATCTCCGCGTACAGGTCCGCGGCGGTCGTCGCATGCCACTCGACCCCACACCCGGCAGCGGTCAGGGCCCGGACCGCGCCGTACGCCTCGTGGGTCTTGCCGATCCCGGTCCCGCCCCACAGCAGCAGCGACGGGCCGTGCGCGATCTGCCGGCGGCCGGGCCTACCCCAGGCTGCGTTGAGATCTTCTGCAGCCGGGGCGACGGCGGTTTCCGCGATGGTCCGCACCCAGGCGGCGACCTGCGGATGCTGGGGCACCGCGTCCCGGTAGGCGTAGGGGATCCGCTTCTGGGCGGCCTCCAGGGCCGGGATCGGCTCCGGAGTATCCGGGAGCATCGGCGCGGTTGCCGGGTCGATGCCGCGCTCGGCCAGGCGGGCGGCCAGACGCTCACGCAGCCGGTCGGAGACCGCGGGCAGCGGGTCGGAGAGTCGGGCGCGGTTCACAGGCTGCCTCCGAACGTGGTCGGCTCCGGCGTGGTCGGGTTCATGTAGGGCGTGTAGCCCGAGGCGTGGGCCCAGGCCCCCGTGCCGGAGGCGGACGACACCCCAGCGGCGGCATGCGGCGGTGCGGCGTTCAGGGCCTCGTTGACCAGGCTCGGCAGGACGCTCGGATGCAGGTTCTTGAACCGCAGCCGCTCCAGAGCGGCCCGGATCACCTCGGCGTCGAAGCCTTCCTCCAGGAGGCCCTTGACGTGGCGCCCGACCAGACCGATCACGTCCTTCGGAGGCCGTTGGACGTGACTGCTGACGTACTCGGCCACCAGGGCCTTCGTCGAGCCAGGCCCTGGAGCCGCCTCGTGCGCGGGGGCATCGCCCCCCTTAGGGAAAGATCCAGGATCCAAGATCCTAGATCCAGACGTCGAGCCCTCGCGAGACTGTGTCGAGGGCTCGACGAATGCCCCCTGAGCTGCACTTTCTTCCGACTCCGCCGGAGTTCCGTCCGAACGGGTTCCGCAGGCCTCCTCAGCGGAGGAGCTTCCCCCGGCCGCTTCGGTGCTGCATGCGGCGCCCAGCGCAGAAGCGGGCGAAACCGGATGATCGAGGGCTCGACGAGGGTGCGCCGAGGCCTGCAGAACCGGACCGATGATTCCCGCAGGCGTGGCTGGCACCTGCACCACGGCAGGCTGGGAGACCGGGCAGGGCCGCTGCTTCTCGGCCGTGCACCCGCCGCACCGCTGGTGCGTCTGGTGCTTCGGGCAGCGCGATACCCGAGAGGCGGACGGCCGGTCGATCTTCTGGTGCTTCTCCCACGTCACGATGTGCAGGTATTTCTTGCCGTCGCACCCGATGTAGCGGCAGATCAGCCCGGCTGCCTCCAGCTGCTCCAGGTCGTTGGCCACGTGCTCCGGGGTGTGCTCGGCGCGCAGCGCCCACAGGAAACCGGCGATGATCGCAGGGTGGGCGAGGAAGCGACCGTTGTCATCAGCCTGAGTCAGCAGCCCAATGAAGGTCACCATCGCGCTGATGTCGACCGAGGCGACATCCTCCGACAAGAACATCTCAGGCTTGATCGTCCGGATGCGGGCCATCAGGCAGCACCCCCGCGGGCGGGGTTACGAAAGGGGGCCGTGGCCGCCAGGGCCGAACAACTTGGCCTTTTGCGCTGGGCAGGCGTCATGCAACACTCTCCTGTGCAGTGAAGCCGCACCGATGGTCCCGTGAGAAGGATCGGTGCGGATGAAGGTGGTCTCCGGCCCTTGCCTTGGGTAGGAGCACCGTGAGCGTTCGGCGTCTGAGAGTTGGCCCTCTCAGGCGCCGTCGCTGTATCTGCGGTTTAATCCGCGCGGCTGGTGCACGCACTACACATGGCTCTCCCCCGATCCCCCCGTTGGCCGGGCGGACTACCCGGCGAGCGACGACGAACATATGGGCAGGCTGCGCCAAGGTCCAGAGATAGCTCTACAACCCCATACAGCTTCCCGCACATGCTCTGACCAGCTGTGAACCGGCAGGCTGTCGCGCTGTACCGGGCTGGTCAGGTCTGGATTTAAGCCCGCAGGCAAAGCCTTCGTCAACGGTGGCTCAAGGCAGAATCCACGCGCGTAGAGCGACGTGTAGAGGATGTGGAGAGTGGGTGATGAAGTCGCGTAACGCCTTTGCGGCGAAGGGGGATTGAGTGGTGAAGCATGGCCATTCAGGGATGCCTGACAGAGGTGCGAGTGATCATTTATGCCGCTACAGCGAAAAGCGGCAAGGATTTGCCGCTTTGCCGATCATGAGAATCCATGGGCGAGGGAATGTCCAGATTCGTCATGGAAGGGTCTTGGTGACGGTGGAGTATGGTTGCGGATTTAACCAAAACCCCTGTGGTCGAGGCCACAAATTGTGGAAAGCGTTCAAGGTCGTCGTATCGTCTTTGTGGGAGACACCAGGCCGGGGGGCCGGCATTCACGCCTGCCCCTCTTTTTTCATGTCCGCGTCAGGTGTCCCTGTGGAATACGGGAAGACAAGGAAGAGCCTCATGGTTGCTCAGGGGATATCCACCCCCTTCGGCGATGACCACGCCGAGAACAAGGGCACGCGCGGCGAGGAGCTCGCCGGCCAGTTCATGGGGTTCGGCGGCTGGCTGAAGAACTGGCGCCAAGCGGCAGGGATCACCCAGGCTCCGGTCGCCAGGGCCCTCGGCATGGGAGTCCGGACCTACCGCAACGTGGAGAAGGGCGCGACTCCACCGCGGTTCACCAAAGCCCAGTGCGACGCGCTGGCGGACGTCCTCCAGCTGGACAAGAGCGAGCGCCACGCCCTGCTGCTGTACAACATTGGAACGACGCTGGACGACGACCCGCTTGTCGGTGCCAGCCCCGAGCTGCGCAGGGCTCTGCGGCTGCTGATCGATCGGCAGATGCCCTCGCCCACCTACCTCACCGACCGCAACTGGAACGTTCTGGCGTACAACCAGGCCATGGCCGAGTGGTGGCCGTGGGTCATGGAGCCGCAGGCGAACCTGATGCGCTGGGCGCTGACGAACCCGGAGGCCCGCACCCAGTACCACGACTGGGACAAGCACGCGATGGCCTACGTCCGGCTGCTGAAGTTCGCACAGGCCACCCACAAGGACAACGCGGAACTGGCCGAGCTGATTGCAGACGTCCGCCGCAACTCCGGCGTCGACCGGATCTGGCGCACCGAGGCGGACATGGAGGCCGACCGTGACGGCCATGTCTTCCGTATGATCATCCCCGCGCTCGGCTGGGAAACTGTCGAGGTTGTCAGTCACGTTCTCTACCCGGCCAGCATGCCCCACTGCCGCTTCGTCGTGATCACCTGGGTCGAGGCCGAGTCCTCTGACGACGAGATCGACGCCCTCGGTGGAAGGCGAAACGCCTGGGCCGCACCGGCCCAGCACCCAACCGGCCAGGCCGAAGCGGATGCTGCCCGGCGCCGCGCAGCCAATGCGCTCACGGCCCGCCTGGTCGTGGACAGTGCCGACGAAGCCGCGGCGCTCGCCGGCCCCGGAGGCGTTCCGCTCCCCGCGCTCAGCGAATTGCTTGGCCCGCAGTGCCAGCTCACCCTCTCACCTGAGAACCACTCCGTTGTGTGGGCCGTCCGAGAAGCACCTGAAGAGTGGGGCATCACGCAGCTCGGGGCCGGTGCGGTGGTCGACCGCATTCAGCCGGCGAACATTAACCCCCAAGCTCGGGCTGAGCTGAAGGTTCTGTTGCGCGCTTCACTCCCGGCATCTGACCGCGAGGCCCTCAGCCGGCTCCAGGATCAACTACCGCAGGCAGACCTCCGGGCCGCTCTCCTTCGTGAGATTTCCGAGAGCCTCCAAGAGGGCGAGGACTTGGCCCAGTAGCTGGTGTGGCTGGCCGAATGAGCATTGAAGACAACTTAGTGTCACCGCTGGCGCCGTCTCCGTGCGAGGGCAGGGGGCCGGGGCGTGGCCATCCGGGCAGCAGAGATCGTCCGGACGGCCGCGCCCATGAACCGCTTCTCTTGCGACGACGACTGCGCCAGTCCGTCCTCGGATCGGCCGTGCGCCTCAGAGGCGCGGCAGATCCCACAGCCCTTCAGGAGCCACCGTGTCCCGGTACACCTACGACTGCCCCGTTCGCTGGTCGGACCTCGATGCAAACGGACACCTCAACTCCAGCCGCTACGGCGTCCTCCTGGAAGAGACCCGCATGCGCATGTTCAGCATGCTGGTTCCCAGCGATCCCACCGAGCGACTGGCCCGCAACTTCCTCCTGCGCGAGCAGAGCATCCGCTATCAGTACCCGCTTGAGACCTGGGAGACCCCGGTCCGCATCGAAGCCTGGGTGACCGACGTCAAGCGGGTGTCGATCACCTTCCACTTCGAGGTGAAGGACGACGATCACGTCTACGCCACCGCGACTGCGGTTGTGGCCGGCTACGACTCCATCCGCGGCGGCATCCGGCGCTTCGAGCAGGATGAGCTCGAAGTGTTCAACAGCTACGCCGACACCCCCCAGGCAGTGGGCAGCTGAACCATCGCCCTGGCTTGCCTGCCAGGTGTGGGACGGGCGGCGGGGACAGGTTCGGTCCCTCGTACGTGGCGCCATGCTCTACCGCAGCGCGGCCGCGAGGTCCACGAGGAGGCCGGCCTGGACGTCACCCCCGAGCCTCTGCTGTGGCTGCGTGAGTACATCGGCGCCAACCACGACGGTGCCCCGGAAGATCACCGGGTGCCGGCCCGAGGGCGAAGGTGACCGGCATCAACCTGTTGCCCCAGGGCCTGCGCCCCCCTGATAGCCGACCTCGCGCACGCCGAGCTTCCCACCCGCTATCTCGGCGACCTCGCCTGACGCCATGGCGACGATCGACTGCCGCGTCCCCGAAGGCGCACCGAAATCAGCACCAGCCAGGCCAACAGCGTCTGGTACATCGGCGGACGCGAGCCGTACGTCCTCAAGCATTGCAGCGACCCGGCCCGCGCCGCCAACGAAGCCGCCGCCCTCGCACTCCTCACCCACCACCGAGCCTCCACCTCCTCGACGCAGATCTGGAACCACGGCTGGCCTGGACCGCGCAGAGCACCGTCCAGGCCCAACCCGTACCCGCGGCCGAAGTGTTCCTGGATGGCCTCGCCAGCCCGCTCGCCATGGCCATGCCGTGCGGGTGGCCGGCGCGCCCCCACGGTGGCGGTGCCCCGGGCAGTCCAGGAGCTGCTGTGGCGGGGGGCAGGGGTGAGCTTGTAGGCGTTGAGATTCGCCAGACGTATGGTCATATCCCCTGCTCTCCGTTGCGGATGAGTGCGCGGTTGCGTTCCGCTGTGCCGGTCAGAAGACCAATTGCTGTAGGTGGGCGGGTGCGGGGCGGGTGGCGAGGAGGGTGAAGTGCTCGGTCGAGATGATCGACTCCCGCTCTGCTGACGGGAGGCGGGAGAGGATCCCAGGAAGTGGCCGTTCCTTGGCGGCTTCACTTCGGTGAGCCGAGATCGCGGCCCACTTCTGCTCGAGCCACTCGCTCACGTCGACCATCGCGGTGGCGTGCTTGTCCGGAACGCTGAGGATCTTCTTCCCCACCCGCTCCAAGAGCGGTCCGAGCTCGCCCACCCCCGAGACCGGGTGTGTGGCCGCATACAGAGCCGCGGGCTGCCACGGGGCCCCGGCATCCGGGTGGAGGTGCTCAAGTCCGGCGGCGTGGAACGCAAGGACGGTCGCTTGGTGGGTGCGGACGTGGTCGGGGTGGCCCGTCAGCTGGCCGTAGGCGTCGTGGGTCACCACGGCCTGAGGGCGCACGGCGCGGATGTGCCCGACGAGCAGCTCGACGACCTCGTCGATGGGAGCGTCGCACAGCCGGGCCCGACCGGGCGCGGAGTCGGGGATGCGGGCGTCGGCGTAGCCGAGCATCCTCGGCTCGCCCGCGCCCAGCACGGCCAGAGCATCGGCGAGCTCGGGCGCCCGGTGGCTGGTGGGGGACCAGGTGGCGGTGACGACGTTCGTTGCTGCGCCCGCGGCGGCGTGCTGCGCGAGAACGCCGCCGGCCAAGAGGGCCTCGTCGTCGGGGTGGGCGAACACGCCGAGCAGGCTGGGAAGCGACACGGCTGCTCCTTCGGTTGGGGTGTCGGTGCCGGCCGTCACTGTGGTGTGGGGGCCGCGGCATCGAGATGTCGGGGGTGGGGCCAGGTCAGCGGTCGGATTTTCTGGCCGTGCTGGTGGCTGATGGAACGGGTGTGCCGGTGAGCTGCTGGGCTCGGTGGGCCAGGTGCGGGGCGAGTTCGGGGTGGGAGCCGCGGCCGGTGACCTGGAGGAGCTGAGCGAGGGCGACGAGTTCGCCGATCCGTCCCTCGGGGGTGTCGAGGACGTGGGCGAACTCGCTGCGGATGCGGCCGGCCGTGGCGGGCTGGGGGAGGGCGTAGGCGTGGAGCAGGCCCACGTCGTAGCCGGTGGGGAGCAGGCCCCACCCCTCCCAGTCGAGGATCACGAGGGGCTCCGGCGTGAGGTTGCCCCAGTGGAGGTCCCCGTGCCCCGTGGTCCAGGAATCGATCGTGGGCACCGGGATGCCGAGGAAGCGGCTGAAGTTGCGGTCGATCCACTGCTGCCGTACGGCATGCCGGTCGGTTGGCACCGTCGCGGTGGCAGCGAGTGCGTTGCGTAGGTCTGCCCACCAGGAGCGGGGCAGGTCTACCTCGCCTGTCAGGACCGGTCCGCCGGATTGGAGCGCCGGTTGGGAGATGTACTCGGACAGCTCGGCCCGGTAGGCGATGGCGTTCTCGGTCCACTCGGTGACGTCGTGCAGGCGAGGCCGGGGAACGGAGCGGGGCAGGGCGCAGTCCGCGGCGGCAGTACCCTCCCACAGGCGGGCGTTGCGCTTGTCGGCAGGCGCGCCGACCAGCCGCAGCCACCACAGGCCGGCCCGGCGCCCCAGGGTTCGGCCCTGCCATCCCCAGGCTTCCGGCCCGGACGCGGTCACAGAGAAGGCACGGGCGGCTTGCTGGTGCCGGCTGCGCATCCGCTCCTGGTCGGACGTCTGGGCTGGCGGCGCGAAGACTGCCTGCCGGGCGTTCGAATCGGTCATGCGGGCCGTCCGAGAAGACGCTCCGCTCCGGCGTTCAGCAGCTGTCGGCCTGCGTCCTGCCCGACTTCATGGGCTGACGTCGAGGGGCCGGACGCGCAGGCGCGCAGAGGGGTGCCGCCGGTCGGGTCGAGAACGGCGGCGTGCACGGTGACGACTCCCGACGCGGAGTCGAGGGTGGCGTGGGCGGAGGCGGCTGTCAGGCACCCGCCGTGCAGCGTGGCGAGCGCGGCCCGCTCGGCGTCGAGCAGAATCCGAGTAGGGGCATGGGTGAGGGGTGCGAGCAGCTCCCCGGTAGCGGGGTCGTCGGCACGGTGCTCGATGATCACGGTCCCCGCGCCGGCCGCGGGCAGCCACACGGTGGGGTCGAGGATCTCGCAGGCCCGGTCCTTATGGCCAAGGCGGCGCAGGCCGGCCAGGGCGGCGATCATCACGTCCGCGCCGAGCGTTTCCTCGTCCAGCTTCGAGAGCCGGCTGTCGGCGTTGCCGCGGATCGGTACCTGTACGAGCTTGGGGTGGAGGGCTTTGAGAAGGGCCGAGCGGCGGGGTGCGCTGGTTCCGACCCTGGTGCCGGGCGGCAGGTCGGCGAGCGTGGCCGCGGGATGGCCGGCGGGGAGGACGAGGGCGTCGCGGGTGTCCTCTCGGGGCAGGACCGCTCCGATGATGATGCCGGGGGAGCGGTCGTGCGGGCCGGGCACGTCCTTGGCGCACGCGATCGTGGCCTGGACGAGGCCGTCGAGGAGGTAGCGGTCCGCGTTGCGGGTGAAGGCCCCTTTCCCGCCGATCGCCGAGAGCGGGCCGCGGTGCCGGTCGCCCTCGGAGACGATCTCGACGATGTCGAGGACCGCCTGCGGGTAGCGGGCGCGGAAGGCGTCGGCGAAGCGGTCGGTCTGTTCCAGGGCCATGGGGCTGGGCCGGGTCCCCAGCCGGACGGTGGTGAGGTTGGTGCTGCTGGTCATCAGGGTCGGGCTCCATCGACGGTTACGGGGTGGGCGGGCGAGATACGGCGTAGGGCGGCCTGGAGGACCGCGTGCGCCAGCAGGGCACTTGTGTCGATGACGTGGCCGTCGGCGTGCATCCACGCAGCGGCAGCGGCGTAGTCCACCGCCCTTCGACGCCGGTACGCACGCACGGCCTCGCCACGGGTCTCGTCTCCTGGAAACTTCTCGCTCGCGTCGATCCGGGCTTTCAGCTCGTCCGGTTCGACGTGGAGGACGAGATGGACGAGCCCGGGCGAGCAGCGCAAGGGCGTGAACACTTCCGCGGCGTAGGCGGGATTGAGCACGGTCATGGGCACGATGACGTGACCGCTGGTATGCGCGGCGATCTCGCTGATGTAGGCCGTGGTCAGGCGCCGCCAGGCCGGGAAGTCCTGGTAATCGCGGAGCCTTCCGGGGTGCCCGGCCAGGGTGCAGCGCAGCAGGTCGCCGATCTCCTCCGGGTCGGCCACCACCGAACCGGGCAGTGCCTGATGCAGGCCGGCCGGCTGCCAGGGTGCTCTTGCCGCTTCCGAAGGCCCCGTTGATCCAGGTGATCACTGCTCGTCGGACCTCCCTGAGGCTGTGTTCCGTCCAACGGCGGGGCCGGGAACCTCGTCACGGCCGTGCCAGGAGACCACGATGCGGCAGTCGTTCTTCTCCACGACATCACCGGCCGGGAGCGCGGAGTCGGGGGTACCTGCGGGCAGCACCGTCAGCCGAGGCGTGGCCCGGCACCGAAGGTCGCGGTCCCAGGTGTGGACGGCGGCGGCCAGGGTGTCCGCGGCGGCCTTGCCGTCCGGCCCGAAGCCCTGCACTCCGAACTCCCACGTGGACGTGCCGTCGGCCTCATCGAGCTCACGCCGTTCCGTCATCAGACAGGCCAGCGAGCGACCGAGGACGACCGCTTCGGCCCCCGACCGCTTCGGCAGCCGCACCGGCCCCGGCCGCTCCGGATCCCCCTCCATCCGGCAGAACCCGGCCAGGGAGGTGGCCAACCACAGCTGCAGGTCCTCCAGCGTCTCTCCGCCGCGGACCGTCACCCCGGTCCACAGCTCTACGCCACCCGCGGCCAGGGCGCGGTCCAGGCCGTCGAGCGCGGTGGGCGGGGTGTCCTCCCAGCGGATGCCGTAGCCGGTGTCCCCGATCGGGGCCGAGGTCTCATCCCACCGGCCGGCACCCTGCATGGGGACGAACCCACACGGGCTGATCTCCGTGGACACTAGCGCCGGGTCCTCGTTGCGAAGGCCGACGGCCCGGGTGAACCCGCCGATCCGCAGGGGCATGACCAGGTGCCCGCCCTCGGCGAGTTGGTTCGTCCAGTACCGCGCAACGTCGTTCGAGGCGACCGTCACGATGATGGCGTCGAAGCCGTCCGCCGGGATCAGGTCCCCGGGCGCTCCGCCGGTGCCGTCGCCCAAGACGGCCCGGACCCGATCGGCGTACCCGGTCTCGGACAGGAACCTCTCCGTACGCGCATGCACGTAAGGGTCGATCTCCATGCACACCACTGACCCCTGAGAGCCTACGAGTTCGGCGATCAGCGACGCGTTGTAGCCGCCTCCTCCGATCTCCAGCACGTTCGCTCCCGGCCGCAGGTTGGCGCGGCGCAGCATGACCGCCTGCATCTCGGGCTGGGACACCGAGCTCATCGACCGCCCGCTGTCGAACACGGTGGGCACCGCCTCGTTGGCGTACGCCCGGACGAGCGACTGCTCGGGGAGGAACGCTTGCCGGGGAACCGTCGCGAACGCCCGCCGCAACTCCGGAGTGTCGATCCAGCCTGCCTCGGTGAGGTCTTCGACCAGCTGCTCGCGGAGCCGGACCGCCGCAGCCGGTTCGCCGAACTTCAGCGGCACCCCTTCGGTGGGCCTGGGCGTGTGGTGCGCAGGCGGGACGTCGGGCAGCAGCCCCGGCCACACCACGTTCAAGGCCTGAGCGGAAGCCGTGAACAGCGGCTGGGGCAAGTTCCGCACCGCGAAGGGGCTGTGCCACTCCCACCGGGTGATCAACTCCGGTTCCCGGACGGTCGGCTCGCCGGTGTACTCGGTGAGGCGGGCGATCTCGGTGACCCGGGTGAATCCGTGCGTGGAGTCGCACAACGTGCCCAGCAGGAGCACCGACTCCGGCCGGGCCTGCAGGCCCGCCTCCTCTCCGAGTTCGCGTACCGCGGTGGCCTCGAACGCCTCGCCCGGCTCCACCTTGCCAGCCGGGAGCTCCCACACGGCGCGCGAGGGGTTCCAGCCGAGGAGGACCTGCCCGCGGTCGTTGGTGACGACGACGGCGACTCCGGCCATCGCGGACGGCTTCGGGGTCCGCTTCTCGCTGTAGGTGACGGGGTCGGTCTTGGGGCCGCGCAGCAGCAGGACGGTGAGGTCGCCGGCCTCGATGCGCTCGGTGTGCTGCCAGCCGTCGGCGAGCAGGTCGATCTCGGTGTCGTCCAGGCAGATCCCGCGCAGCTCCTCGGGGTGGCGGTCGGCGTGCGGGGTGATCACGCACAGTGTGCCGTCCTCGTCGAGGAGGGCGGCGAGTTCGGTGACCGTGCGGGTGCGGTCGGGCAGGTGGGCCAGGGCCCGGCGCATGGTGATCAGCCGATACCCGCCGGAGCCGACCGGGGCGAGAGAGGAGAGGTCCCCGCTCGTCAGGTCGAGGTGGTGGCAGCTGACCCCGTCCGATGCCGCGCTGGTCTTGTCGACGGCGGACTGGGCCCAGTCCACGGCGTCGACCTGGTACCCGGCTGCGGCGAGGAACCGGGCGAGCTCACCGGTCCCGCATGCCACGTCCAGGGCCCGGGCCTCCTGCGCGTCCTCCAGCAGGGCCAGGTGCTCGGTGAGGATGGTCTTCTCGGTGTCGCTCAGGGGGCGGAAGTCGTGGCCGGCCTCGTAGTGGGCGTGCCAGTCCTGTGCGGTGTGCGTGGTGCTCATGTGGTGCGGGCTCCCTGTTCGTCGGGTGGCTCAGGAACGGTTGGAGTGCTGGGAGGCGGGTCCGTAGAGGGCTTCCGGCTTACCGGTCATCAGGGCCCAGTAGCGGTCGCCGAAGGACCAGTGCCACCACTCGGTCGGGTAGTTGACGAGCCCGGCGGCGGTGAGCGCACGGCTGAGGGTGGCGCGGTGCAGCCGGGCCTGGTGGGTGAGGCCGTCGGCCAGGGTGTAGCAGCGGCCCCTGCTCTCCTCCGGGCTGGCGTTGACGCGGGTGCCCATGTCGAGCTCGGTGCCGTCCGCGTCCACGAGGGTCAGGTCGACGGCCGCGCCGGCGCTGTGCGGGGCGATCTCGGGAGGCGACACGTACCGACTCGCCTGCGCCCGCAGCTCCTCCGCCGGCCAGTCGCCGTGGGCCGCGCGCAGCTCGGCCGCGTACTCCTCGAAGTACCGCTGCTGCAGGGCCGGCGGCCGAAACCCTTCGACGACGAGCAGCCGCAACCCTTCGGGCAGCAGCAGCTGCGCTTGCAGGAGCCGGTCGAGAACACCGGAGCGCAGGTGCGCGAATGCATACGCGGGATCGGAGCGGCGGTCATCGAGCCGGAGCTCTCCGCCGCCACGGACGTCGGCCAGGGGCTCGCCGTTCTCCGAGACTCGGATGGCGGCGACTCGCGGGTCGGACATCAGGACGATGCTCATCTAGACCTCCCAGTCCCAGGTATCGAAGTACGCCGGGATCCCCGTGCGGCGGGCGGCCATCACGGCCTCGAGCCGGGCGTGGTCGCGTTCCGGCATCAGGCCCTGCCACTCGGGGACGGCCAGGGCACGGACCTTGTCGTGCTCGTCCGGGTTCAGCACGATCCCCGCAAGTTGCTCGGCGGTGAGCCGGCCGCCGTCGAAAACCCATCCCGCGGTGGCCAGCGGCCAGTCCTTGCCCGGCAGCCCGAACACGGTGGCCAGGAGCTTCGGCGGTCCCTCCACGCGGAGGCCGGTCTCCTCCCGGCACTCCCGCACGGCGGTCTCCCAGGGGCGCTCGCCCTGTTCGGCGACGCCGCCCGGCCACTGCCAGGGGTGGGTACTGGAGTATGTGGCCCGCAGTTGGACGGGGCGGTCGTCCTTGTCGGTGAAGAACACGGACCCGAACATGGTGGCCTTCGGCAGCGTCGCAGCGAACTCCTCCGGAGGCAGCCACTTCCGCTCGCTCACGACGCGTTCCCTTCGATGGCGGGGAAGCGCGTCATCCGCATGAGGGCCGGGTCGGCCGCGAAGCCGAGCTGCTCGTACAGCGGGGCCGAACCGTCGCTGGCGTACAGCTCGTACAGGGTGACCCCGTCGTCCTCCAGGTCGTCGAGGAGGGCGGTGAGCGCGGCCTTGGCGTAGCCGCGGCGCCGGTGGGTGGGGTCGGTGGCGACCGCGTGGATCCGCACGGCCAGCCCCTTGGGGTACTTCGGGGCGGGCAGGACCGCGTGGATCAGGCCGAGGGCGCAGGTGGCGAGCCCGCCGTCGGGGGAGTCGATGACGTACGCGCGGGCGTCCCCGCCCTCCTGGAGGCGTAAGGCGAGTTGGTCGGTGCATGTGGTGAGCCAGGCGTCGTCGAGGGGTTCGCTGAGGATGTGCTCCGACCGCAGGCGGGCGATCTCGGCGGCATCGGCAGGGGTGGCGCGGCGGGGTTGGGGCATGGGGGTCCTTTCTCGGACGGGTGGAGTCGGGGACGGGCCTAGGGGTGTTGGGTGCGGAGTCGGCGCAGGGTGCGGTGGCCGCGCTCGGTGACCTCGGGGTCGTCGTGGCTGGTGCCGTAGGCGATGCCGGAGACGGCGTCGAAGGCGGCCTCGCAGTCCAGGCGCAGCTCCTCGGCCGGTGTGAGCGCCCTGCCGTAGCCGTCGAGGAACGCGGCGCGCAGGTCGGGTCGGCCGGTCCAGGTGTCGCTCAGCCGAACCATGTCCCGGGTCGCGGTGTTGTACTCGGACCGCTCGAAGTCAAACAGCAGCGGTTCCCCGTCGCCGTCCAGCAGGACGTTGCGGTACTGCAGGTCCCCGTGCGTGGGCACGAGCGTGGGCTTCGGGAGGTCCGCGTAAGCACCGACGAGGACGAGGACCAGATCCTCATCCCCGTCGGCCAAGTACCGGCGAGCCCCGTCCAGATGCCGTTTGATCCTGTCCGCAGCCGTGGCGGCTGCGGCCGGCAGCTCGGGTGCGCTGCGGTGAAGGACGCCCACGAGACGACCCAGGGCCTGCTGGACGCGCGCCTCGTCGGCGGCACCGAGGACCATGCCGTGCAGCGGGTGCCCGGGCAGCGCGGTGACCACGACGGCCCGCGCCGCGGTGTCGGCGGCGACGAGACGGGGAGCACGCGCCCCGAGGGCCGGCACCCAGGACCGGTACGCAGCGACCTCCCGGTCATGGAACCGCACCCCGCGGTGCCGCTTGAGGTACCAGTTGCCGCCCCCGGGCCCGGCCAGCCGCCACACCCGGCTGCCGGTGCGCACCCAGGACACCTCCCTCGCCTCCGCGATCCTGCCGACGGCCTGCTCGGCGAACACCCGCAGCCCATACGGCACCTCCACCCCACTGACCGGCGGTCCGCTCAGCAGGCGGGTGCGGTCGGGGCCCTCCTGCCGGTGCTCGATGGCGTCGCCCGGCTGTTGGAAATGCACGGCGGCGGGCAGACCGGCGCGGTAGGCGTCCAGACCGGCCCGGCAGTACGCCACCATCGGGTCGGGCAGAGTGCCCAGCGGGTACCAGTCCATGCCGTCACACCGGTCCGGCTCCATAATCCGAGGGCGGCCCGACCAGCGGCGGGCGTCGAAGAAGACGCCGATGCGGGACCGGGATCCCACCGGTGGGCGGTGGTGGACGGTGACCGCCGCGGTCACGTCCTCCACCTGAATGCGCACGCCTGTTTCCTCAAGGGCTTCCCGGATGACGGCCTCGACCATGTCCTCGTCGGGGTCGAGGTGCCCGGACGGCAGATGCCACAGGCCCGACGCATACACCGGTCCGGCCCGGCGGCACAGCAGCACCTCCGCGCCGCTGTCACCCTCGCGCCGCAGGATGAGGTGTACGTCGACCGGCACCGTGTGCCGGGCCCCGCCGCTCACCGTCCTGCCCCGGGGCGGCGGGCGAGCAGCACGGTGAACACGCCGTCCTCGTGCAGGACCCCGTCCCGCGCGTGCTGGAGCAGGAGCGCCTGGGCCTGGTCCTCGAATCCCGCGTGGTCGGCGAAGAGGTTGGGCCGGGCGAAGCTGGTGGACCGCAGGTATCCCTGGACGGTGCAGGGTGTCCACGTGCGGCGGAAGGGGATGCGGTGCTCGGCGATGTTGCTGAACGCGGATTCGGCGAGGTCGTCTTCGTAGCGGCGGCCGGGCTCGCGGTAGGTGCCGGTGGTGCCGGCGCGGCGGTCTTCTCCGAGGTGGGACTGGATCAGGCCCTGGAGCGCGACTGTCCATTCGGCCTGGTAGGTCCAGAGGCTGCCGTCGCCCATGACCGCGACGGCGGCGTGCGGGTCGGCCACCCGGTCGGCCATGGCCAGAACTGCGGGGCGGTCCATCCAGTGGAACGCCCGGCAACAGGTGACTAGATCCGCTTGGTAGCCGGGTTGGGTGGGGGCGAACTTCTCGGCCGGGACGGCGTGCACGGTGGCGGTGCGCTCGCCCAGCTGGGGGCCAAGCTCGTCGAGCGCGGTGCGGAGCATCCCCTCGTCCTGGTCCACGAGGTCCAGGTGGGATGTGCGAGGCAGGCCAGGCAGCATGGACAGGGCGACCTGTCCGGTGCCGGCACCGAGGTCCAGCAGCGTGGGCGCCGCCACGCCGGCCAGTTCCCGGGCCAGGAGCTGGACCACCCGGTCGGGCAGCCGGGGGCGGTAGCGGGCGTAGTACTGGTCCACCGAGTCGAACAGGGACACGGGTCTCCGATCTCGTGGTGTGGGCGTGGTGGTCAGCTGCGGGTGTCGGGGACCTGGGGCAGCCAGGGGACGGCGGTCTCGCGGAAGGACTGGTTGACGGGGACCAGGTCGGGGGGGTTGCCGAGCGAGGAGAGGGTGATCGCGATGCTGGTGGCGCCGTCGTCGAGGGCGCAGATCTGGCTGCCGCAAGACGGGCAGAAGCCGCGCTTGGAGTCCGGCCACGTGTAGTGCCACGACGGCTCGGCGCCGGACCAGGCCAGACCGTCGAGCGTGAAGGACACCCACGACATCATCGGTGCCCCCGACAAGCCCTGGCAGTCCCGGCAACTACAGGTGTGGGGGTAGTCGGGCTCCCCGGTGACCGTGAACTGGACCTTCCCGCACAGGCAGCCGCCCGACCGGGCCATGGTGGAAGCTGGGGTGGATGAGGTCATGGAGTGGACTCCTTCGGCGCAGGGGTGGGTTCGGGGGCTTGCGGCGGGACGGTCGCTGCCGGCTGGAGGGCGTCGGGCAGTGGCCAGGACAACTCGTTCCGGCCGCTGCCAGCGCCGACCCACTGGGTTCCGTCCGGGTCACGGTGCAGCTGGTAGGAGGACGGTGACCCGGCTGCCTGCCATCGGGTGGCGGTGTCCTGGATCTCTGCCCAGATGTCGCGTGGCCCGCAGCCCGTGACCGTCCACGGCCCGGAGCCGCCCGGCCGGGCAGTGACCCACGACCCGCAGTCCGGCGCCCCGATGACCAGGTGGTCGGCGGCCCAGTTCCGTACGAGCCCGGGGTGCAGGTGGTCCAGGGCCAGCCACAGACCGCGGGCATCATCCGGCGGCGGGCCCGTATGCGTGGTGCGGGTGCTGCCCCCGTCCACGGCCTCGATCCGTCTCCGCAGACCGGGCTTCAGGTAGAGCTGGCTCCAGCCGTGGCCGGCACGGTGCCCGAGCCGCACCGCTTCCAGACGGGCCTGGACGCGGCCGCTGCCGGTCCTGGTGAGGACGGCCAATCCAGGCCAGGACGGCGAGGACGTCGACAAGGTCGCAAGCGCGAGCCCGTCGCCGGCCAGTTGCTGCGGCCAGGCTTCCGGTACCCGGGTGACCGCGTACGACACGAAGATCCGGTCGTAGTCGGCGCCGGCAGGCCAGCCGTTGTGCCCGTTCCCCGTCACGGCCGTCGGCCGGTGGCCGAGCAACGCCAGCCGCTCGCGGGCGGCGGCGGTGACGTGCTCATCCCGGTCCACGGTGACCACCCCGGCATCACCTGCGATCAGGCACGCGACGGCCGCGGTAACTCCCGCACCGGTCCCGACGTCCAGGACCCGATGGCCCGGCCGCAGGCCGAGACGCTGCAGGAGCGCGACGGTCATCCCGGCCGTGCTGGACATCGCCGTCATCGACCCGCCCGACCTCGGGCCCGGCACCCGGCCCAGGACCGGCTCGCCGCCGTGCTGAACCAGCACGCTCTCCCCTCCGTACAGCAGCCCGAGCAGCTCCTCACGGTCCGCGGGCACCGCCCAGTCGAGCAGGTCCCAGCGCGGAGGGGTCTCGTCCGGCCCGCTGCGCCTCACGTACGCCTGCGGCATCAGCACCTCCCGCCGCACCGCGAGGAACGCGTCCCGGACCGGGCCCGCCTGGAGATGGCCAGCTGCTTCCAGTCCGGCGACCATCTCCGCCCGCGCGGCTGCCGCCTTCTCCTCAAGGCCAACTCCGGCATGGGCGGGAGGTACGAGGGGATCGGGCACGTACGACTCCTTGGGCAGGGGACGGGGATTACGGACGGGATGCGCGGGGCGGTCAGGTCCACCCGAGCTCGGTGTAGGGACGTCCAGCGCGGATGCCTTCGATCGCCGCGCGGGTGTAGGGGACGATCGGCTTGGGGAGGGCGTCGGCGGGCCACCAGCCCCAGGAGACGCACCGGTCCGGCTCCCGGACCTCAGGCGTTCCGGTCCACTGCCGGGCGCGGAAGACGAACCCGATTCTGGGCTGGTCTCCGGGCTTGTCGACCATGTGCACCACGTGGGCGAGCTCGACGTCGGCCGGGTCGATTAGCAATCCGGCCTCTTCCTGCGCCTCGCGGACCAGGCAGGCGACCGCGGACTCCTGCTCGCAGTGCCCGGCGAGGAAGTGGTGGGTGCCGCCGGCGTACGCGGAGTCGGGGTGGCGCAGGCCGAGCAGCACCTGCCCGTCGCGTTCCAGGTAGAGGTGGACGCCGACGATGTGCGGAACGCTGGTGCTGCCCGCCTTCGGCCTGTTCGGCCCGAGGGCTCCGTCCTGGGGTGCCGTCGTGCTGCGGGCGGCGTGCTGGGCGTGCTGGCGTACGAGGTCCAGGGTGGAGGGGCTCAGCCTCAGGCGCTCCATGGTGTCGGGGTGGAACCAGGCCAGCATCACGCCCTCGGTGAGCGGCAGTCGGGCGGGGTCGCCGTTCCATCGGGCGGTGAACACCTGCACTGGTACGGTCAGCCCGTCCGTGCCGGTGGCGAGCTCGACGGCGAACGGCTCCAGCCCGGCCGGCTCGAGCCCGGCTTCCTCCCGCAGTTCGCGACGGACGGTGTCTTCGAGCGAGGTGTCGCCGGGCTCGCGGCCTCCGCCGAGCAGTGCCCAGGCCCCGGGCTCCCAGATGCCAGGGGTGTCATCGCGCAGGTGCAGCAGGTAGCGGCCGTGCCCGTCGTGGATCAGTGCCGAGGCGTTGACCGGCTCGATGCGGCCGTCGAGCCCGGACGAGGTGAGCTTCTCCCGCAGCTGCGGGGCCGTGACCTTGT
This sequence comes from Streptomyces sp. NPDC101132, assembly GCF_044759225.1. Taxonomy (NCBI): domain Bacteria; kingdom Bacillati; phylum Actinomycetota; class Actinomycetes; order Kitasatosporales; family Streptomycetaceae; genus Streptomyces; species Streptomyces sp. NPDC101132. Next base: position 299,857 of record NZ_JBIVYX010000001.1, on the reverse strand, counting down.
CGAAGGCGACCCACTGCGGGGCCGAGACCTCCTCCGGCTGCACCGAGACCTCGACTTCCCTGTCCACTAGCTGGAAGACAAAGCGGAAGTCCCAATGCTGGTGCGCGACCTCGCCCTTGGCGGGGTTGACGTCGATGTCGAAGACGTCGATGTCGATGGGCAGGGGACCGTAGGTGGCGGTGGCGCACAGGGCGCCGGGCGGGATGCCGACCTCCTCGTGGACCTCGCGCAGCGCCGTCTCCAGCAGCGAGCGATCATCTGCCTCGACGTGCCCGCCGGGTGCCAGCAACAGCCCGAACGTGTTGTGGTGGACGAGCAGGACCCGGCGGCCGTGGTCGACGACGACCGCGCTGCACGTGATGTGCCCCGGCAAGGTCGAGCGGCTCGTGGGCTCAGCGTCTTCGTCCACCAGCTGCAACAGGGGGGCCAGCAAGGGCACTTCAGCCGGGTTCCGTTCCAGGTAGGCGGTGACGAGATCGCGGATGTGTGAGCGGGCGGGTGGCAAGAGGGCCTCACAGGTCGATGGGACGGCGGGGTGGGGGAGTCGGCGGCGTTCATGGGCGTGGTGCTGGTTGATCGGAGTTGGCGGGCGGCTGTTCCCAACCGGCGGGAGCGGATTCGTCCTCGGCGAGCCGGGCGGGGGCATCGGGCATTCGACGCAGGGCCCGCATGGGCGAGCAGGCCAGGACGAGGAGCGGGACCGCGAGGAGGGCGGCACCGACGGCCAGCGCGGGACGTACGCCCGTCGAGGTGCCCAAGATCCCGGCGAGGAGGGCGCCCGCGGGGCGGGCGGCGGAGGTCAGGCAGGTGGACACGGCCTGCATCCGGGCCTGCATGGCCGACTCGGTGATGATCTGCCTGATCGAACGCTGGGTCGTGCCCGCTGCACCCGCGCAGGCGAGCTGGACGAACAGAGCCGCGGTGATCGCGACCTGCCAGGGAAGGCCGGGGGCGGCGAGGAGCAGGGGAACCTGGGTGCAGGGGGTCAGGGCGAGGGCACCGAGCATCATCGGGCCGGGTCCGTAGCGCCTGCTGAGGGCGGGGGCGGCCAGCGCCCCGGCCGCAGCGCCCAGGGCGCCAACACCGAGGACTGTTCCGAAGACGGTCGGGGTCATCGCCAGGTCCCGCAGCAGGTAGAGCGCCCACAACGTGTTCAGGAGCGCCAAGGCAAAGGAGGTCGTCGAGTTGACCGCGGTGAGCACCGCAAGCCGGTGGTTGCTGGCCACGTACCGCAGGCCCTCGCCGATCTCGCGCCGCAGCCTCGGCGAGGCCTCCGGGGCGCGGTGGGGTTCGCGGACCTGGATCCGGGCGGTGCACCAGATGCTGAAGACGTAGGACAGGACGTCGCCTAGGAGGGCGCGGGCCGGGCCGAGCAGCGTGGTCAGGGCCGCGCCCAGGTTGCTTCCGCCGGTGGCCGCGACGGCGAACAGGGCCCCCACCCGGGAGTTGCTGCGCTGGATCAGGGATCTGTCGACCAGGCTCGGCAGCAGGCTGATCGCCGCGGCGTCGTGGAGGACGCCGGCGGCGCCCTGGACGGCGGCGACGATCATCAGGTGCGTCAGGGTCAAGGCGTTCAGGGCGGCGGCCGCCGGCAGGGTCGCCAGCGCGGTGGCGCTGGCCAGGTCGCCGATGATCATGAGGGGGCGCTTCGGGTACCGGTCAGCCAGGGCGCCTGCGTGCAGGGCGAGCAGTGCGGGCGGGAGCTGTCCGATGAACGCCAGCAGGGCGACTTGCCCGGTGGTCGCGCCCAGGACGAGGACGGCCAGCACGGGCAGCGCCATCGAGGAGATCGAGCTGCCGGCGACGCTTGCGGTCTGCCCGGTCAGGTACCGGCGGAAGTGCCTCCACAGCGAGGCGGTCGGCGCGGACCCGGCGGGAGCGGCGGTCATCGGGAACCTCCCGGCGGTGAGGGGACGCTCGTGTCGAGAGGTACCGTCACCACAGACCGGCCGCCTTCATCAGGTCGGCCGGGGTCGGGAGTTCGCCGGTGGCCCTGCCGGTGAGCGGGGCGCGGCAGGTGATACCGGTGTTCAGGAGGTGCAGGGACCGCCAGCGCATCACGTCGTCCCAGCAGGCGCGGGTGCGGGCCAAGGGCTTCGCCAGCCGGCCCGCAGCGGTGAGGGGGAGATCCTCGAGTCGGCGGCCTCCGGCCAGGAGCCGGGCCGCGGTCACCGGTCCGATCCCGGGCACGCCGGGCAGGTTGTCCGCCGGGTCGCCGGTCAGGGCGCGGAAGTCCGCCCACTGGCCCGGCGTGACGCCGTAGCGCTCCATGACGGTGCTCGCGGTGACGAACTGCCGTCCCGGCGGCGCCTGCGGGCTGAGGATCCGAACGCCCGGCCCGGTCAGGAGGCCGTAGAGGTCGCGGTCCCCGGAGAGCGCCACCACGGGTCGCCCGTCTGCGACGGCACGCCATGCGAGGGAGGCCAGGACGTCGTCGCCTTCGGCGCCGGGAACCTCCACCCACCGCACCCGGGCCAGGTCCAGCATTCGCTTCAGTGGGGCCAGCGCCTGGATGGGACTGTGGTCGGCGCTCGCTCGGGTCGCCTTGTACCCGGCGTCGGCCCTTGCCCGTGCGGCTGCGCCGTCCTCGGCGTCGAAGACCACGATCACCTCGTGGCCGGGGCACAGCTCGCGGTGGTGTTTGCGCAGCAGGGCGCTGAACCCGAAGGCGCCCGTGACGTCCGTGCCGTCGAGCGCCTCGAACCGCTTTGGGAACCCGAAGTGCGCCCGGTACAGCAGGTGGTGGCCGTCGACGAGGAGGAGCGGCACCGGCGCCTCCGTGGACATCGTGGTGCCTCCCGGCATCCCGAGCGCCTGCCACCGCGACGCCCGGGCCCCCCGAGCAAGGCAGCCTGCCAGGGTATCGGTCTGCGCGTGGCTCGCGGCCGGAGGCGCGGTCGTCATGCGGGCTCCTGTCCAACGGTGTCCAGCGCGTCGGCCGGGCGCGGGCCGGGGACGGCGTCGTTGAACGCGGCGGCCTGCACCTGGTAGGCGTCCCGGAAATCGCCGGTGCCGCCGCTGCCCATCAGCTCGGCGAAGGTGCCCGACTCGGCGACCTGGCCGTCCTTCATGACGTGGATGACGTCGGCGTGGCGTACGGAGTGCAGGCGGTGCGTGATCAGCACGACCGTCTGCCCTGTCTCGGCCAGCGCGCGGATCTGGTCGAAGACCTTCTGCTCAGCGAGCGCGTCCAGGGCGCTGGTGGGCTCGTCGACCACCAGGATCCCGGCGTTCTTGTACCAGGCGCGGCTGATCCCGATCATCTGCCACTCCCCACCCGAGGCGTCCTGCCCGCCCTTGAAGCCGCGGCCCAGGAGGGTGCCGATGCCGCGCGGCAGGCGGGAGACGAACCGGTCGGCGCCGGAGAAGGCGGCGGCCTCGTTCACGGCGGTGTCGTCGATGGGGCTGGTGGGACGGCCGATGCCGATGTTGACGCGGGCGGTGAACGGCCACCGGAAGAACGACTGGGACATGAGGGCGATGCGGGCGAAGATCTGCCGGCGGTCGGCCTTGGCCGCGTCCACCCCGTCCCACCAGATCGTGCCGCCGCCCGCGTCGGGCAGGTAGAGGCCCGCGAGGAGCTTGATCAGGGTGGACTTGCCCGATCCGTTCGCCCCGACGAGGGCGATGACCTTGCCCATGGGGAAGGACAGCGAGACCTCCCGCAGCGTGGGTTCCGGCGTCTGGCCGTCGCCGGCGGGGTAGGTGAAGGAGACCTTCTCGAAGCGGACTTCCCGCACCCGCTCGGGCAGGTCCTCGCCCGTGTCCGCAATGGCCCGGGCCCGGGCTTCGGCACACAGACGTTCGAAGTCGGCGACGAACAGGGACTCCTGGTGGAGGTCTGCCATCTGCACGACGAGGCTGTCCAGACTGGCCGATCCGGTCCGGATGGCCAGGACCGCAGTCCCGGCGACCGCCAGGTCCATCCTCCCGCTCCACAGGAACAGCCCCAGCGCCCCGTAGGTGAGGAGGGTCGCGGCGCCGGACGCAGCGTCGGCGATCAGCCCAATCCGGGCGGCGTTGCGGGCCAGGCGGGTCTGCTCGCGTTCGCTGGTCTCGGCCATCTCCCGGAAGTGCTCCAGGAGGAAGCCCCCGACCTCGTGGACGCGGACTTCCGCGGCAGCCTCCCGCTGCGTCAGGAGCTGGCCGAGGAGGTGCCCGGCACGGGCGTGCTGGACGAAGGTGTGGAAGGAGATGTAGCGCTGCTTGGAGATGGTCAGCGACCGCCAGGCGCTCGGCACCGTCATCAGGACCAGCAGGGGCAGCAACGCCGGGTGGAGAACGGTCAGGACCCCGCCCGCGGCGATGAGGGAGATGCCCGAGTTCAGGGTGTTGGTGCAGTAGCGGATCATGCGGCGGGCGGAGTCGGCGCCATAGCGGGCGGCATCCAGGAGCCGGTGGAACTCGTCGTCCTCGATGGCCGCGAGTTCCACCCGGTACACGAGGGCGAGGTACTGCTCGGTGGCGACCCGCTGGACCTTCGGCTCCAGCTCCCCGGTCGCGGCTGTGGAGGCGGACCGCAGCAGCGAGCCCAGCAGCGCGGCAAGCGCGACCAGGGCGAGCGCCGGCACGGCCCGGGCCAGGCGCTCGTTGGTCACGCCGCCCGCGAGGAGGTGGCCCAGGACGCTGTTGACGGCGACCAGTCCGACCGCCTGGGTGATGCCGCGCCCGACCTCGGCGCCGAGCATGACGCGCAGGGCGCGGGCGTCCGCGAGGTGGGCGAGCCGGAGCCCGGTGCCGATCATGCGCGGTAAGGACCTGGCCATGGTCCACAGGCCGAGCTTGAGCCAGACGCCCTCGTGGCGGTCCCAGCCGACGTCGTACGCCAGCTCGCCGCCGAAGAGCAGCCGCTCAGACTCCGACACACCCGCGGCGTCGGATCCACTTGCCGAGTCCTTGCTCACGCAGCCCTCCCGAAATCCGGTCGTGAGCCGCGGCAGCAGGACGGTAAGGCGTCAACACGATCCCCACCCATAGAGGGCCGACACGGGGCAGGCGCGTGATGTTCGATTAATGGGAGGGTGTCGAGGTGCTTCGGCAGGAGATTCACGGGGTCCTCCGGATGGGCGCACGACTGGCACTGGTGCTCTAAGAACGGCTCCGATCTGGGTCCGTCACGGCCGGATCGGAGGCAAAACGGGAACGAATGTTCTCGTCTGGCTGAGTGGGCTTGGCGCGTCTGGGTCTGTGGCGTTGAAACTCGCTCGAACAGGGGCGTGTCACCCGGGCGGAGGATTGCCGACCGCGTGCGTTCTGCCGGACCGGTTTGGGCACCTGGGCGATTCAGGCGGCCGACAGGCTGTCTCTGATCACTCGGTCGCTCCGATGCAGTGCCGTGTCCAATGCACTACGCAGGCGCGCGGGTACGGCGCCGGAGCCCAGAGCACAGGCTGCGACGAGGTCGTGGCAGTCCTGGAGCTGTCTCGGGGCGGCGAGCCCGGTGAACAGCGAGTCGTGCAGCACCTCGCGGGCGGCGAAGCCGTCACGTGTACCGACGATGTCCCGGTGCAACTCGTTCGTGATGCGGTACGCGGCCGGGCTCGCCGAGGAGGCGATGGTGTCCAGGGCTGTGAGGCGCAGGCGGGTGTCGAAGACCGTCATACCCTGCTCGGCGGGGACGGCGCGGAGGGCGACTTCGAGTTCGTTCTCCTGGCTGTGGTTCAAGTCGCCGCAGGCGCGGAGGCATAGGGCGTGGAGGCAGGCGGTGACGGCGTGCTCCCACGGCTCGCCGGCGGCGGTGTCGGCGATGAGTTCGGCGGCGTGCTCGGTGTCGCCGCTGGTGAGGGCGGCGACGACGGCGATCTGCCGGCCGTCGAACATCCGCTTGCCGATGCCTTGGTGTTTGCGGGTGTGTGCGAGGGCTTCGGCCCACCGGCCGCTGCTGGTGAGGGTGCGTGAGCCATCGGCGAGGAGGACTCGCCACAGCCATGCGCGTACTTCCTGCCGGTCGTCTTCGGACTGGACCAGGGCGGGTGGGATGTGTACATCGTCGAATCGGTCGGCGGTGCCGTTCGTGACGGCGTCGAAGAGGCGCAGAAGACGGTTGCGTCCTTCGTCGGGGTGTCCGGCGCGGATCTTCAGGCGGGCCAGGTTGACGACAGGCTCGAGGGCCCGGACCGCGGCCGTGGCGGGGAGTGGGGTGGCGTGCAGGTAGGCGTCGGCGTGCTGGTGGCATAGCTGGTGGGCGAGGTCGGGCAGTCCGACGTCGCTGGCGATCAGGGCGGCCTGGTTGTAGACGGCCGAGGCGAGCCCCTGGTCCGCGTGGGCGGCGGCGGTCTCGGAGAGGGCTGCGAGGGCCTGGACGCGGTCGGGAAGAGGAAGGCAGGCGGGCCGGAAGCGTGAGACGAGGGGGAAGCGCCGGGCTAACTGGCCGTGCGGGTCCATGGAATTCTCCGAGGGGTCGGCCCGACGTGTGGTGCCCGCTGCCGGAGATGGGGGCGGCGGGCACCACACGGTCAGGGACGCACGGTCAGTTGAAGTCGATGACGATCCGGTTCAGGGGCGTGTCGACGGCGAACTGGCCGGGACGTTCCTCGGGAACCGGCGCCTGGAGGGACTGGAGCTCGAAGCTGGCTTCCCGGCCGCGGTAGGTGCGGTCCCAGGTACGGATGGCCTCAGCGACCCGGGCGGCGAGCTCGTCGCTGCCGGGGCCGTGGCCGATGACGCCGAACTCCCACAGCTTGCCGCCCTCGGGGGTGGTCTGGTCCGAGAGGCGCCGTGCGAGGTAGGTCAGGGCGCCCTTGTCGATGACCGCGCTGGAGGAGGGGTAGGGGTCCTCGGCGAGGGTGGTGCCCTTCGCAGAGGCCGGGAACAGCATCCTGATCAGGCCGGAGTCGAAGGAGCAGCTGACGAAGAGCTCCATCCACTCGGGCGATTCCATGGCGCGGACCGTCATCCCAGTCCACTCCTCGACCCGCGGTTCTTCGAGCACACCGGCCAGCGCCTCGGCGTCGATGGGCGTTCCGGCCGGCGCCTGCAGGCGTACGGTCCCGTCCGCGACGAGGGAGATGATCCGCCGGTCGTCGTCCGCGATGCCGCGGCGCAGAGGCATGAAGGTGTTCATCTCGCTGCCGAAGGAGACCCACCGGCCGTCTCGGCGTTCGTAGACGATGGAGCGGGAGACGCTGCCCTTGATCCGCTGGGGAACGACGAGCCGCCCGTCCGGCGCGAGCTGGTCGAGCCAGGCGTGCGGGATGCCGTGGGCGCCGACGGTCGCGATGATCCGGTCGTACGGCGACCCGTCGGCGTAGCCGACGGCTCCGTCGCGGGTCAGGGCTTCGACGTTCGTGTACCCGGCGGCGGCCAGGTGCGCGCGGGCGCCCTCGACGAGGTCGTCGTCCACGTCGATGGTGGTGACGTGACCGGTGTCGCCGACGAGGTGGGCGATGAGGGCTGCGTTGTAGCCGGTGCCGGCGCCGAGTTCGAGGATGCGCTCGCCGGGCTGGGCTTCGAGCTGGTCGAGCATGAGGGCGACCACGGCGGGCTGGGAGGCGCAGGAGATGGACGTGCCGTCGGTGTCGTACTTCACGTGGACCGGCTGGTTGGCATAGGCCTCCTGGAGCGAGGCGTCGGGCACGAACAGGTGCCGGGGCACGGTGCGCAGTGCGGCCTCTGCGGCCGGGTTGGTGGCGCGGCCCTCTTGGCGGATCTGGTCGACGAGGGCGTTGCGGAGCTGTTCCGCGGTCGGGTCGGGGGTGGTGCGCGTGTCGGTGTTCACCGATCCGACGCTATCGGCGGACGGGGTGCCGTCGGGGGTGGTTGCGGGGGTGTCGCTCGTTCCCATGATGGCCTTTCGGGCGAGGTTGGACAGGGCGCTTTGGTCCTCCAGTGGGAGGCTGGCCCGGTTGAAGTGGAAGATGGTGTGGTGGGCGAGGACAGCTCTCAGTCCTCGGCGCAGGCGGCCTTCGTGGTTGAGGACGGCGAGTGCGGTCCCGGCCCGCGCGAAGGCGCGGACCCAGTCGGCATGGCCGTGGAGCGGGCCGTCCTCCCGGCACAGGCTGCGGGCGTCGACGGTCAACAGGGAGTGCATGGCCGCGTCCAGCTCGGAAGCGAGGATCGGCGGGGCCGGGCGTTCGGCTGCGACCTTGTCCCAGACGTCTCCCTGTTCGTACCAGTCGAGACCGGCAGCGCGCATCATCGCGCTGACGAGGAGGACTGCGGTCTCGCGACGACCGAGGTGCCCCGCCTGGACGGGGTAGGTCAGCAGGTGGCGGCTGTCGGCGTGGAACAGCTCGTGGGCCGCCTCCATGCCCTCGGCCCCGCCGAAGGCCAGGGTCTCAGGCTCGTAGATGGCGGGAATCCACTGCCGGACCTGGTCGTCTTGGACGAGCCCGGTGAGGGCACCCCACAGGGTGGGGGTCTCGTCGGCGGCGGTGCGTACGCGCAGCTTCCACGGCTGCTTGTTCAGGAACCACCAGGCGGAAATTTCCCCCCGGTCCTCGGCTGTGAGCAGGGCGGGGCCGAGCGTCTGGGGAATCACGTGCTGCGCGGTGGCGCGGTCCCGGAAGGTGACGTTGATCTGGTGCCAGGTGCCCTGCATCGGTGAGGTCCTTCAAGTAGGTGGACGACGGGGTGTGTCGTGTGTGTTGGTTTCGCGCGGGGGCCGTTCAGGCGATGAGCAGGCAGGTGTCCCAGGAGGTTTGGGGCGGGGTGCCGGTGGCTGGAGCCAGGAGGGCCAGGGCGATTCCCGCGGCGCCGTCGAGGAGCCCAGGGTCGGGTTCCGGCGTCTGGAGGAGCCCGGCTGCGGCGGCTGCCGGGTCGCTGCCAGGGGGGTGCACAGCGGACAGCAGCGCGGGGAGCACTGCCCGGAGTTGACCGGCGGTAAGGGCCAGGGCGTCCGAGGCTGCCCGGGCGGCGATGTGTGCGAGGCCGGCGAAGCCGTGGCACAGACCGTTGTCGGTGGTCTCGCGGAGCTGCTGGGGGTCGGTCAGCGCTGCCAGAAGGCTGTGCTCGGCGGCGAGCTGTCGTCTCCGGTCCCCGAGGGCGATGGCGGCGAGCTGCTGCGCGCGGGCGAGGCCGGCGGTGCCGTAGCACCAGGAGGGTCGCTGTGGCCCCACGGGCAAGTGGTCGGTGCGTAGGGCGGGCAGGGTGACCCAGTACGGCCAGGCCGGTCCCCTGCCGCTGTCGACTTCCCAGCGGTCCAGCCAGTGAAGGATGGTGGCGATGGCATCCCGGTGACCTGAGGCCATCGTCCCGCGGATTGAGGCGAGCGCAAGGAGGGCAAGGACGCCTCCGATGCCGTGGGCGAGCCCGGTGTTGGCGTGCCCGTCCGGATAGCGGTGGTCGGGGCGGCCGGAAGGTCCGGACGCTGTCCACCAGCCGGGCACAGTCTCGCCCCGGTGGGTGAGCGGCTGGGTGAGCTGAACCAGGTAGTCGACGATGGCGCGGACGGTGTCGCTGTCGGGGCGTCGGCGTAGGAGGTAGGCGCCGTATCCGGTGAGACCGCGGATCGCGTCGAACTCCGCGAGCGCTGGGAGCTTTCCGGCTTCGATGCGCTGTTCGGCCGCGGCCAGGCGGCGGCGTGCGTCGCTGGTCACTTGTCGGTCCAGGGCATCGAGTGCGGTCCTGTATGCGCCGGGAAGGCGTTCGGCCGCGCACGCGAGGGTGTGGGCGAAGGCCGGGGCTCCGTAGAAGGCGTGGCTGTCGGCCCCGCTGGTCAGCGGCTGTCCGGCCACGGCGGTGAGCCAGGATTGCGCGCGGTCCCATGGCGCGAGGTCGGCGGCGGCGAGCTCGATGTGCAGCAACGCGATGCCGGGAGCGCCGTGGCCGAGGGACTGACGACGCCAGTGGGAGGCAGCCTGCGCGCCGAGTACGGCCGCCGGGTCGGCGAGCCGGTCGGCGATCTCCTGGGTAAGGCCGGAGGCGGGGCGGGGCATCAGCGGGACCTCCTGGCGGTCCAGGCGAGGGCTGCGGCCCGCGTGAGGTAGAGACAGACGGCTTCCTCTGCGAAGTCGACAGCGACGGCGCGGACGAAGTGGACGTGGAGCAGCGAGGTCAGCACGTCGTCGACGTCAATGCCTCGGGTAACCGGGCCGGGAAAGTGGTTCCGATACACGGCCAGGGCCTGGCTGCGGTCGCTCCAGGCATTCAGGATCGTCTCGCCGCCGGCGACAGACCGCAGGGCTGCCCAGCCGTCGTCAGGATTGGCGAGCGCGACGGCCTCGGTGAACTCCGGGCGGGTCACCCGTGCCGGGGGCGCGGGCGGGATGTGGTCGATCAGCCACGTCATCGCCTTCGCCGTACTGCCGAGGTAGGCGGCGGCGATGGCCACGCTGTGCGCGGCGACCAGCGCCCGCCGGAACGGCTGGCCCGCGCAGGTGAGCTGCGTGAGAACGGCTCGGGAGTCCGCTCGGAAGACCTCCTCGGCTGCAGCCCACGCCGGCCCCTCGCCCCACCTGCCCATCTCCGGATAGGAGGTGGCGTAGAGCAGATCCGCCACCAGCCCGGCGCGCCGGAGTTCGTCGGCCCATGCGCTCACCGTGCTCGCCGTGGCGGTGAAAGCCTCCGGGGTGGGCAGGGCGAACCGGAGCCGTAGGTGCTGGTCGGGGTCGCGGAACCGTACGAACCACCAGGGCGGCCCGCCGAGGCGCTCCAGGAGGTCCGGCAGGTGCTCCCCGAGTAGGACGTCCTGGCGGCGGATGTCCCCGTACACGCTGGCCAGAAGGACAGGTGAGACGGCGGGGGTGTGGACCAAGTCCCTCCGGACCGTGCGAGCTGCCGTGGGCTGGGGCAGGCGTGGCCAGGCCGGTGGACGGCTGGCCTTGAGAGGCACGACGATCTCGTGGGCCCGGCCGCCGCACCACCCCAGCTCGGCTACAGCCGGCGCCTCGGCGATCGTGATCGCACCGGCCCGGTCCAGTTCCTCGCGCAGCAGCGCCCTGTGCGCGGGGACGGTGAGGTCGAGGGGCAGGAGCCGGTCGCCCTCCCCGACGTGCACCGTCAGGGGAAGCTTGCGGGCGTCGCGCCAGGTGCCGAACGCCGCGTCCCATTCCTCCCACGGCCGGTCGGCCGCAGGCAGCTCTCGGGCGTTCAGCCGCCAGCGGGCCGGCGCCACGAGGATCCGGCCGGAGCGCAGGCGCGGAAGGTAGGGCAGATGGGCGGCGGCACCCCAGTCGAACGTGGTGACCTGCGCGCACTGGGCGCGGCCCAGCTCGGTGAGGAACCTGGCCAGGGGCGGGGTATGCGTGTCCAGATTCAGGGCATGCATCCCCACCGCCTCCACACGCTGCCCGCGACCAGGGGCTGCGAGGTACATCCGGCGCCCGTCGCAACCCACGGCCAGGTCGTCGACGGTCAGAACGTCCTCACCAGGAGGCCGGTGCTCGGCGAGGCTGATCACGGTCGGCAGCACACGAGGTGTCCGGGTGACGTGCGCGCTCTCCGGCAGCAGCGGGGGGAACGACAACTGCGCAACGATCGTGTCCTGGTCGGAAGCCGGAAGGTCACTGAGGTCGTCGATCAAAGCCTGCCGCTGCCCGGAGTCGAGCACCGGGAGGAACCGGCCCGTGCCGACCCCGGCGCCCCGGGACACGCTCACCACTTCCAGGCGGAAGTCTCCCCGCTCCAGCGCCCTGATGTCGGATGCCCGGAGCCTGAACCCGAGCTCAAGGTGGGGCGGGAGCCGTACCGGTTCGCTGCCCACGGTCAGGACTTCGATCGTGGCCTCGTCGAGGACGACCTCGCGGCGGCCGTCGAGGGCAGCTTGCTGCGCCAGCCGCAGCAGGACATGGTCGCGGTCCATCAACCGCGGTTTGAGGTCCGCGGGGCCGACGCCCGGGTACCCGTCGGGGTAGCCGATGCCGCTGTCGGCGACCACGTCGAGCACCGGAACCATGGAGCCGATCCCGAACCGCTCGTAGAACCGCATGTGGAACGCCTTCCAGGCTGCCGTCCCGAACGGCGCCGGGCTGACGCGGGCGAGCAAAAGTGCGGCCCGCTCGGCCTCCCGGGCGACGTCGTCCGGCAGTACGACGGACCCGGCCAGGCGCACGTCAACGGCGACCGGGTCCCGCCGTAGACGGGGGGTCAAGGCGCGCATCTGGGCACGGGCGGCCTCGTGCCTGTCGGAGTGGTGGAGTTCATCGTGGATGGCCCCCAGAGCGGCGAGGGTCTTCGATACCCCGACGACGTCGTCAGCGCCGATAGTGTCGAGCTGGGCCAGCAGGTAGCCGAGCGCATCGGTCTCCGTGCTCGGAGCATGCAAGGCGCTGACCAGGACGCCGACCCTCAACAGCTCCCGCACAAACCCGTTCACGGTGGGTTTCCCTGCTGAGGGGAACTCGGCCAGGACCTTCGCGACGACGTCTGCGACCGGGATCGGTGCCTGCGCGGCGGTGAGGACGGCAGCCACGGTGCCGGTCATCCGGACGGAGGCCTCGACCGCGCGTCGGCGGTCGGCTCCGGTATCCGTCCGGTACGGGACGACGAGACGATCGCCGCGTTCGGTGAGGGTGGTGTTGGCGACTACTGGAATCCGCTCCAGCAGCTCGGCGTCGGCCTCCAGCCGAGCGATGATCTCCGCCATCCATTCCGCGGACGCTCGGGCCACAGGCAGGTGCTCGCGTCCCCAGGCTGCATGGGCCGCGGCGCCGAAACCGGCGGTGGTGACGCCAGCGAAGTATCCGAAGGGCGTGGGGCGGCCGTGTGCTCGCAGCACGTACCGGGCCACCGAGAGTGCAGCTCGCCGCACATCGCGAGACCGGGGACGTTCGGCGGCCAGAAGGCCATCGATCTCACTGCCCAGTGCCGGGCTGGCGTGCCACAACGCCTTGCCGGTATGCGTGTCGCGGATCGCACGCAGCCAGGGAAGCTGCCCGGTGAAGTCCCCGGGTGACCGGTCGGCCAGGTCGGGCCAGGGCACCAGCGGAGGAGTGGGAGACGCCACCGCGCGCACGAGCGCCGTGAGGCCGGACCGAAACGCGGGGCTTGCCACCTGAACCTCCATGAAGGGTGAAAGGAACGGACGGACCGTTGCCGCCCCGCCGCTGGGCGGGACGGCACCGGTCAGGGCGGAGCGAGTGGGTCAGTGGACGCCGGTGGTGCAGGCGCCGCAGGTCGATCCGCAGCCGTCGTCGGTCAGCGTCTTCAGGGCGCCCGCGTCGCCGACCTCGACCAGCTCCACGTCCAGGTGGAACGCGTCCTTGGCTGTGGCCTTGGACTGGGCCTGGGTCATGCCCGGGTTGGGATTGGTGGCCATTGCAACTCCTTCTGCTGATTTGGTTTGTTCGGTGTGGTACTGGCCAGGGGCACGTGCCTGACGGCGCGCTTCCTGGCCTCCCCCTTCGGAAGCGCCGGAGAGGGAAGTCGTGGGCCGCGATTGCGGCGGGAGGGATCAGCCCCTGTCTCTGGGTGGTGCCGAGTGGCGCGGCGAGAGCCTGGCACCGGTGCGGTCTTCATAGAGCCGGGCCCGAGAGACCATCTGCCGGACCGTGCACCGGAGATACGCCTCGGCCAGCCAGCCTGCGATCGGCCCTGCCACCGGTACGGCGGCCAGCCGCTGCAGCAGCACGAGCCTGCGGCGCTGCACGGCCGTCACCGCAGTACTCCCACCGTGGTCGGTGGTCTTTTCCCCGGGAGGCCGGCGCAGGCATCGGCCAGGGCGGGCGCCGCATCGCGGCGGCCACGCTCGCCTTGGTGCTGCGCGGCAGGTAGTAGCGTGACGTTCACGCAACCGCCTCCACGGGCTCGGCAGGAACGTAGTGGCCCGGGCCGTAGGCCCCGTCCTCTTCGAAGCGCAGGGTCTTCTCCAACGTGAGGAACCGCAACGCTCGCTGGACGTGGTGGGGGAGGAGGCCGAACTCCTCGCCCAGCAGACCGGTCGGCAGTGCCGTCCCTGGCCGGTAGTGGCCAGCACGGATCCGGTCGCGGACGGCACCGTGCAGGCCGCGGTCGCGGGGGTGCGGTTCGCGCGTGCCGAGCCGGACCGGCACGTTCCCGGTATGCAGCACGATCTCGCCCAGGGAGTCCAGGCGCAGGAGCCCTTGGTGCACGTGCTTCACCGGCAGCCTCAAAGCCAGGGCCAGGTGTTTGGTGCGCGGCAGCGGGGCACCCGGCGGGTACACGGTGGTGACGTGCTGGTGCACGATGACGCAGGCCCGGTCCAGGATCCGCATGCTCTCCGGCCTCGTGGCAGCGGACACACCGACGGTCATGCCGAGGCCGCCGAGTACGCGGCAGGGGCGGGCCTTGTGGGCCACTGCCCGGGCCACCCCGAGGCGACAGGGGAGCACGCGCACGCACACCCTCCGGCCGCCGCCGAAGTAGCGGCGGACGGAGCCGGGGCCAGGACCTCGCCGGCGACCTCCTCCGTCATCCAGGCCAGTCGGCGCAGAAGGCCGATGTCCAGGGTGTCACGGCGCAGCCGGTCGCGGACCTCGCCCAGGAGACCGCACGCCCGCGCTCGCGTCTCCTCGGTAAGCCCGGTTTCGACGTGGCGGGAGGCCCGGTCCGTCAGCGAGCGGAGGTCCACAGCCAGGCCGGCAGTCAGCGGGCGGACCTCGCCCAAGTCCACCGCATCGTCGAGGACACGATTGAGGGTGTCCCAGAGGCCGCTGTCTTCGCTGGTGATGTCTTCGAGCCGGGAGACCGCGAGGGCACGCAGCAGACGCCAGGTCACCGGCTCCGCCTCGGACGGGGTGCGAGGGACACCGATCAGGGCACCTGGAATGCCCCTCCTTGGCGGTGACGGCGGAGAGGGTAAGCAGGACTGCGGCGTGGGGATCGGAAGGGACGGACCCACGGAAACTCCTCGGACAGGGAAATGGGATGTCAGTTGTCGATGCCGTGCGGGGCAGACCGTCGGTTACCAGGGGCGGCGCGGGGCGCGGTGCGACACCTCGTACGGGCGCACGATCTGCTGGCGCGTTTTGACCATCTGGTCGGGGTGGCCGCGAAGGATGACTCGCTTGGAGGACCTGTCGAAGCCGGGCGAGAACAGGTTGGTGATCTCGTAGGCCGTGCCGTCGAGGACCAACCAGTCGCCGACCTGGATCTCCCGGGGGGATGCGTCCCGGACCTCTCCGGGCGGCGCACCGCGCACGGTGCGGGCGGCCAGGCGGTCGTGCACGGGTTCCGGCTCGTTGTCCTCGAGCCCGGTCCAGTAGGGGTCGTCGCCGAAGTTGATGTACGTCACGGGCGTTCGCTCCCTGCGGGCGCGGCCAGGGAGGGCCAGCTGGACGCCCGCTCAGAGACGGGATCCGTGATCAGCATGCTGAGCGCCGGTTTCACGTCGCAAGGGAGCTGGAGAAGGTGACGGCCGTGGTCGTAGCGGACCTTCTTCCAGCCCCACGCAAGGGCGATGTGGTCCGCGAGCCGGCCGTTGGTCACGTTGCAGCGCAGCCATTGCGGCGGGCGCGGGCGGCGTGCGAGCTGATCGGCGAGCCAGAGCGAGACCAGGCGGCCTGCGTGCCGGTGAACGGGGTCGGTGTAGAGCAGCAGCAGGCTGACGCTGCTCTCGGCGCGCTTGGACGTGTTCCAGCCGGGGCCCGGACCGCTGGGGTCCAGCTCCCACATCGCGACGAGGTTCCCGTCCTCGAACAGGCCGTGGAGCTCGTCGCTGTGGTCACCGGTCCGCAGTGGCCGGATCAGGGCGATGTCGCGCTGCTGGTCGACCGGCCGTCCGCACTCGGCCTCCCGGGCCCAGCGACGGGACAGCAGGCTGCCCGCTTGGGGGTAGTCGGTGCGGGCTAGGGCCCGCACGCTGTAGGGAGCGGTCACTGGGTTGCCTCCCGGTACGCGCCGTCGGCGGCTACCGGCGTGTGTGCCGGAGCGTTCGGGCCGAGCCGCCTGCCAGCCGACTCGGACGCGCAGGTGGTGAACGCGTACGAGCCGTACAGCGGCTCGCGGCCGTCGACGGCACGGAGTCCTTCGAGGGGGACGGCCGTGATGCCCGGGCCGTCCACGTCCCAGTCGGCGGCAAGGGTCAGCAGCTGTTCCAGGGTTCGCGGCCGGTAGAGGATGTCGGCCTCCTGGTACAGCGTGACGAGGTCGGGGACCGACTCGGGGTAGCTGTCGGCTGCGGCGTGGACGACGGATAGGACGCTGTCGTCGGGCAGCCAGGACCGGAGCGTGTCCAGCAGGTGCCTGGCCTGGTCGTCATCGATCCACGGCAGGACCTCGTGCAGCAGGACCGCCATCGGCCTGCGCCGGTCGAGGCGTGCGATGGCCGGCTGGGCGAGCATGTCCTCGGTGAGGGTGATGTCGGCGTGCAGGCCCATTTCCCGGGGCGTTTCTTCGAACAGGGTCCGGACGTGGGCCTGCACCATCGGGTCGCGGTCCACGTAGACGACACTGGCCTCGCGCTGGACGTCCTGCGCCGCATCGTGAACGTTGCGGCCGCGGCGGCGGGGCAGCCCGCAGCCGAGGTCGAGGAACTGCACGATCCCCTGCGAAGCGAGATGCCGGACGACGTGCTGTCCGTGGGCACGGGCAGCGGCAGCCGCCTGGTCCAGCCACGGCGCCACCGCGAGCAGCTGACGTCCCAGAGCACGGTCTGCCGGGTAGTTGTCCGTTCCGCCGGTGACGTAGTCACACACCCGTGCCACCGTCGGTTTGGAGAAGTCCAGCTGCGGCAGCGCGGTACCACCGGGCTCCGCCGCGGTCACGAGTCCAGCAGCATCCTCGGAATGCACCCGGCCTTGCCCGGCCAGCGGCGGCAAGGCGCGGTCGGCTGCCGACGCCGCTCCGGGAGCAAGGGCCTGCTGGCGATCGCGCAGGTAGGCGCTGACGGTCTTGCCTTGACCATCAGACCTGGGAGAGGCGCTCCAGTAGTCGGAGAGCTTGGTGACGATGGACAGTCCGCGCCCGCTCTCCGCGAGGCCCTGGGGCCGGGTGATCTTCGGGACGGGCGGGCTCGGATCGGAGTCCGCGACCTGGGCGATCAGCGCCTCGCCGGCAACGAACGTCAGGGAAACCAGGATCTCGCCCCGTCCCGCCGCGTCCGGCTCGGCATGGGTGACTGCGTTGGCGGCCAGCTCGCTGCAGATCCTCACCGTGGAGTCGGTCAGGGACTCGCAGCCCCACCTGCCCAGTTGGTCCGAGACGAACCGGCGGGTGTGCCTGACGGATTCCAGGCGGCTGGGCAGGACCACGCACGCCGAGACGGCGGCGGGGGAGTCCAGAGCCCGAAGCAGGTCGCTTCGCGTGATCCGATGGGACATGGTCACCTCACCTCGTTCCATTCCGTGGACGTGCTGACCCGCCGGGGAGTCTGTGTGCCGGTGCGTTCGATGGCCGAACTACGGTCGTGCTAGTGGCCCTTGGGGCTACCGTTACGCTCAGCGAACCGCGTTTCACCCCGTGTGGGTATCCAGAAGCGTGGTCGGGGACGGGTAACGCGGGTAAAGATCGTTTCGTGGACAGGAGCGCTGCGTGCCGCGCGAACGGAACACGCGACTGGAAGGCGTACTCCAGGAAATCGGCTGGTCGCAGGTCGCGGCAGCCGCGCACGTGGTGCGCGTCGCCTCCGAGGTCGGAGCCACGGAGCTGCAGTCCATCACGCGCTCCCATGTCAACCAGTGGATTCGAGGCGCGCATCCGGGGCCGACGGCGACCCGTATCTTGTGCGAGACGCTGTCGCGAGGACTGCTCGGCAAGGGGCTGAACCGCATCGTCACGCCTGCCGACATCGGGCTCAACGACCCCGACGAACAGGCGGGTTCGATGCGGCCTCAACGCGGCGACACCATCGCACAGCTCGTGGATCTCGGGGGGACCGACTTGGACCTGGAGCGCCGCCTGGCCCTCAAACGCGCCGCCTTCTCGCTTGCCGGA
Organism: Streptomyces sp. NPDC101132; assembly: GCF_044759225.1. Taxonomy (NCBI): domain Bacteria; kingdom Bacillati; phylum Actinomycetota; class Actinomycetes; order Kitasatosporales; family Streptomycetaceae; genus Streptomyces; species Streptomyces sp. NPDC101132. The sequence goes on along the minus strand of NZ_JBIVYX010000001.1, from coordinate 282,088 downwards.
ATGAGCCTGCCGTCCACCGGGTGGTGGGAGGACTCCCTGGCGGCTGCCCGTACGCGGCGACCTCCGGCTGGCCGGACGGTCGGGCAGGACGACGTGGCCGCCGTACGGGAGATGACCCAGCTGCTGTCGCAGCGGGAACAGCGGCGTGGGGGAGGAGACGGACGGTCCGCACTGGTGGCCTACCTCCGCACCGACGTGGCCGCCTACCTCGGCAGCCGGTTCCCTGACGAGCGCATCCGGCAGGAGATGTTCACGGCCGCCGGCGAACTGGCCTACCTGGCAGGTTGGACGGCGTTCGACGCCTCCGAGCACGTGCTGGCCCAAAAGTGGCTCAGCCTGGCACTGCAGCTGTCCGCCGAGGCCGACGACGCCCCGCTGGCAGGACACATCCTCCGCGCGCAGGCCCACCAGACCCTCGACCTCGGCCACCCCAACCAGGCCCTTCAGCTGGCCGAGACCTCCGTCTCCCAGCGCCGCTACACAAACGCCAGCTCCCGCGAACGCTCCCTCCTCGGCGTCGTCCACGCCCGCACCCTGGCAGCCGCCGGCCACAAGCAGGAGGCCATCGCAGCCCTGCTGCGAGCCGAGGACGACCTGCGCAGCGCCCAAGCCGGTGACGACGAGCCCGCAAGGGTCTTCTTCTTCTCTGAAGCGTCCCTCGCGCACGAGACAGCCCGCACCTTGCAAGCCCTCGGCGATCTCCAAGGCGCCGAGCGGGAGTTCCTGCGTAGCGTGCGTACTCGCAAGAGCACGGCCTTCGCCCGCACGCACGCCGTCACCCTCGGCCTCCTGGGTACGGTCCAGATACAGCGGGGCGCACTCGACGTGGCGTGCGCAACCTGGACCCAGGCCCTCGACGCCATGCAGGGAGTCCAGTCCGGACGCGCCCTGGACACCGTCGTCCAGATGCGCCGTGCCCTGTCGCCGTACCGCGGCCGCGGCGGCACCGCGCTGGCCCGCCTGGACGACCGCGCCCGCATCGTGATCAGCCGGGTACGCTGACCGCGCCGTCACACCACCGGCCCGAGCCGAGCCAATAGCCCAGCCGATCCGGTAGTCCCAGGGGAGGAATGCGTGCACGACCCGATCACGATCGAGGCCATCGCCCACGTCGTCGGTGGCCACCAGAGGCCGGCTGACGACTACCAGGGCGGAGTCGAATCGATCATCCGCATGCGCCCAGACTTCCCGCTGGACACCCTGCGCGGACTCGACGAGTTCTCCCACCTGATCGTGACCTGGCGGTTCCACCTGGGTTCCGACGCCGACCTGCACCTCGGAGCCCGCAGCCCTCGCAACGACCCGACGTGGGAGCCCACCGGTACCTTCGTGCACCGAAACCACCGACGTCCCAACCGCATGGCGACGTCCTTCCCCTGCCTGCTCAAGGTGGAAGGCCGGGACCTGCACGTCACCGACCTCGACGCCGTGGCGGGGACTCCGATCTACGACCTGGCCCCCTACTTCGAGGAGATGGGCCCCCGCGGTCCGGTCACCGCTCCGGCCTGGCCGGCGGCGATGCTGGCGAACTACTGGGAGCCCGCGGCCAACCGACCGGAGTAAGACCTCGCCCGTGGGTGGCGGAGACACGTCCACCTCGGCAGGCGGACATCCTGGGGTACCGCTCGGGCGCGTGGGCAATCTCAGCCTCGGAGAGTCGAGGGTCAGGACCAGGCGTCGCGATGTGTTGTCGGGTGCGGTGCTCATCGGCGGGTTCCAGGCGAGTGGCCAGGCGTGGACCGGAGTGCCTCTTCGAGATCGTCGAGGTTCGTCAGGACCCTGCGGATGGCTGCTTGTTGATCAGCCCAACGGTGCTTCAGGCCGTCTGCCTCGCGGGATGTGCAGTACGTCGTGGTCGTTTCGCCGCCGAAGCTGAACAGCATGTGAAGCAACGCGATTCGAACGCTTGCTGTGATGTCCCTGACTGGGAGGGTGGGGTTCTCTGATCTGTAGGCGGATACCAGAGCGATCGCGCCGCCGAGCCATTCGTCGTTGCCTGCCACAGTCCGCGGATCGAGCGCGATCCTCCCCAGTTCCCATGCAGGCATCCCGCTCTGGCAGCGGAAGCCGATGACCCCCGTAACCACATCGGTCACAAGCAGGACGTGTCTGAGGGTGAATCCTCCATGGATGGCGTGTTCCACCAAATCCTGAGGCACACCCGACCGAAGACGCTCCGCCTCGCCACGAAGATCATCTGCCCTCTGGGCGAGATCGGTGCGCAGGCTTGTCGGACCATTCAGGAGCTGCGCCGGCAGCCGTCGGAGCAAAGCATCACACTCCGCCAAGGCTCCCTCGACAGGGTGAGTGGACCAGCGCCTGGGCTGGCTGGCCTGGGGGAGTGGGTAGGCGGCGAGAACCCTGTGCATGCGGCCCAAGGCCATCCCGATGTGCTCTGCCTGGGGCCCGGACATCACGTATGGACTGATGCGACCCGGTGCCTCCGAGGCCACTGCCCACGCGCTGCCGCCGAACTCGCTCAGTACGTCTCCGCTCCCATCCGGCCAGACCCGCGGCACGGGAAGCTGAGCGGCGGAGCAGAACTGCGCCATGTCCAAAGCCGCGCGGACCTCGTGCAGCGTGCCCCCGCCGGGGTACTCCTTGATGTACACCCGCTCGCCGCCAGAGGTCAGCACTCGCCGGTTGATCACGGCCCCGAGGCCCGTGGGCGGCACCCGCTCGATCCCGTCAACACTTAGTCCGTACCGCAGTTCGAGCACCTCGGCCACGAACTCGTTCTGCTGTTCCTCGTCATGCACGGTGCCAACCGCCATGGGGCCGGACGGCAGTCAGCGGGCCATCAACTGGCTCGGCTCGTGGAAACACCTGCAAGGCCCTTCGTAGGTAGCTGTCGTGGTTGGTTGTGGAATCCGGGCAAGGTGAACTGGTCACGCCGGATCGTGGTGGGCCTGCTGAGCGCCGGCTGCCGACGCCAAGGAGGGCCGCATTGTGGGCTGAACCTCCTCATCTGCGTCGAGACTCCGCCCATGGGGCATTTGGCAGCCCAAGTGTGTGACGCGAAGACGATGTTCATGAATCGAGCCGGTGATATCACTGATGTCATTGCGCTCCGCGGTGCTCTCTGACCAGGCTCCCGGACTCGAGCGGGGAGGCACTCATGGCACGGAACGAACGACGCTGCAGCCGCTGCGACTGTGCTCTCAGTCGTTACAACACCGAACCGATGTGTGCCGCCTGCGTCCGGACTGTGGCCGATGACGTGTCGGCAGGTCCTCATCTGCCGCACCAGGTATGGCGGGACGCCGAGGTCGCTGAGGCGATGTCTGAATGGGACTTCGGTCGTGCCTTCCGCCGAATCCGGGAGATCGCGAGTTTGCGCCAGGAGGACATGGCTGAACTCACCGGCCTCAGCCAATCGTTTCTTTCGACGTTGGAGTCGGGAGGCCGGCGACTGGCGAACATCGACAAGATCATTTCAGTTCTCTCGCGCCTGCAGGTGCCTCCGGATGTCGCTCCTCGGCCAGTGCAGGCTCGTATGTGCGAACCTCAGACGACCAGTCTCGGCCAGCCTGCACTCTCGGCACCTGCTTGGGAGAGTCCGGTTGAGATCGCTAAGCGTCTGAATGCGACAACAGCATCCAACGTGGACTCGACCGCCCTTCTGCTCCTGGAACAGGGAATCGCTGAGATCGTTGAGCGATATGAAGGCGAAGGCCCGTACCAGCTCGTGACGGAGGCCGTCGAGCTCCGTTCCTTCATTCAGGGCCTTCTGGACGGCCGGCAGCCGCCGGAGCTTAGGCGGTCACTCTTTCGCCTGGCGGCACAGGCGTCGGGGTTGCTGGGCTACATGGCCGTCAACGCTGGACGAGAATCGCTGGCGGAGGCGTACTGCTCTGAGGCGCAGTCCCTTGCCGAGGAGATCCGAGACGCTGAGCTGATCATGTGGACGTACGGCACCAGGTCCTTGAACGCCTACTACGCCGGACGTTATGAGGCTGCTGTCCAATGGGCTGACGTCGGACTGGCCGTCGCCCCAGACCATCCCCAGGCCATCCGCCTTCACGCGAACGGCCGCGCCCGGGCGCTGGGCAAGCTCAACCAGCGGGCGGAGGCCGAGCGATCCATCGCGACCGCCGAAGATCTCAGCAGCAAGCACAGCACGCCGCCGACTCTGACCTCCTGCATCTCCTTCGAGGCGTATGGAACGGCGCGTACGTTAGCCAACGTCGCTACGGTTCACGTCTCCCTCGGCAACGCTCAGCGGGTGCTCGAGCACGCGGATCAGATCGACGAACTCGTCGAGCAGTCCGAATCGGCATGGAGTCGCGCCCTCGTACGTCTTGACGTTGCGACCGCTCTCCTGGCTGGCCCGCGCCCCGAAGTCGAACACGCCATGGTGCTCGGCCGCCAGGTCCTTGAGGGTGGTGGTGGACCGCCGATTCGATCCGTCGTGCAGCGGGCGGGTGAGCTCTATGCTCGAACCCAGGACTGGCGTGATCTGCAGGCAGTGGGTGAGTACGGGGAGGCGCTACGCTCCTGGCAGGATGCTCCTCAGGCAAGACATCTGGCCAGAACTGCGAAGATCGCACGGCCAGTCGGGCAACTGGGAGGGGCAGGACGTGCATCTGTTGAGCGACCCTGGCGCGTTTCCTCCCACACCCCCGCCCAGCGTCACTGATCTCGATGCCATCGCCGAGCACGACTGGACCGCCTTCGATGCGGTTGACGAGATGATCAATCACTGGGACCGGCCGGGGTGGAGCGATTCCACTCGGGCGTACTACTGGATGATCACCGTTCCGCCGGAGGCGCCCTTGGTCTCCCAGGCGCGGGACTGTCAGCGGCAACTCAGCCACCTCGGGTTTGACGAGATCGCTGAAGACGGACTGCATCTGACCCTGGCACGGGTGGGGCTCGTTGGTGAGGTGAAGTCTGGCCAGCTGGATCAGCTTGTCTCTACGGCCACCGAAACCCTGCCCGCGGCATTCAGTCTCCTGGCAGTCCCGCTCACAGCGTCACGAGGCGCACTCCGCTACAGCGTAGGCCCCTGGAATCCCGTCCTGGAACTCCATGCTGCCCTCTCGCAGGCTGGCCTCCAGATCGGGCTGGCACCCCGGAAGCCCACGGGGCTTCTTAGGCCGCACATCGGCATTGCGTACAGCAACCGGAGGCGGTCCTCGGGCCCGGTGCGTGAAGCTTTGGGTCCCCTTCGACGGATGCCACCGGTTTCCGTCACGATCTCCGATGTGCATCTCGTAGAACTGCGCCGTGAGCGGCGCGCGTATCAGTGGAGGATCGTGCACACCCTTCCGCTCGGGCCTCAGCCACGGTGATCTGCGGCTGGCCCGCCTACCCCCTGCCTATTCTCGAGCTGGGGCAGGGCGCTCCGCGGCGCGCCAGGCGCTCGACCTCGCCGAACAGCTTCAGTCCGCCCGGCTCAACGAGCACATCGATGCGCTGGTGGGCGAGGTCGCTCCCGTCAGGCGAGACCCGTACGCTCGAGAGTTGATCGACCGCGCCGCCCTCTTGACCGGTACAAGGAGCCGAACGTGACCCAGGCCCAGCAGGCCCTCGTATTGTGGGACATCGACCGCACTCTCCTGTACGTCGGCGACATCGACCGGCAGGTCTATCGGGAGACGTTCGCCGACGTGGTCGGCCGCCCCGCAGAACACCTGCCGGCACGCGGTACCGGCGTCACGATGCCACTGGCGATCCGGTCGCTCCTCATCGACAACGGTGTGCCGGACGCCGACGTCGCCGAGCTACTGCCGCGCATGGTGGAACTGTTGCCGACGCGGCTCGCTGCACACAGCCAAGATCTGCGGGAGCAGGGAGTCCTCATGCCTGGCGCCACCGCTGCCTTGCGTGCTGTGCATGACCATCCCGGCCTCGTTCCGACTGCCGTGACCGGCAACCTCAAGCCGAGCGCCCAGCTCAAGCTGGCGGCCTTCGAGCTGGACGACATGCTGGACATGGAGATCGGCGGATTCGCCTCCGACGACCACCACCGGCCGGCGCTCGTCGCCATTGCCCAGAGGCGTGCCGAGGTGAAGCACAGCACGGCATTCCACCGTGGGAACACCGTCATCATCGGCGACTCTCTTGAGGACGTCCGTACCGGTCGTGAGGGCGGCGCGGCCGTCATCGGTGTCGCATCGGGCAAGACCACCGCCGCCGAGCTGGGCGAGTCCGGTGCCGACCTTGTGCTCGACTCGCTCGAGGATGTGGCAAGGGTGATGCGGGGCATCTCCGAACTCACGAGCACGAGCAGGCGACCGTAGCCGGACGCAATCCAGGGCTATCGACGCCCTGGGCGAGGCGCCGGCCCGACAGGCTGCGGGTGACGACGCCTCATGGTTAATCTCACGTCATTTTCGGATCACGTGATCGGCGACGATCCGTAACGATTCGTCGTGCGTGGCCAAGGCCGAGTTCGCCGGCCTCAAGCGCCGCTTGTTCTCCGGGAGTGAGCTCCAGCAAGGACAGGCGCTGCGATACAGTCGCTCGGCTGTAGCCCAGTTCCTCGGCGAACATGTTCTGGCTCCGAGTCTGTCCCGGTGCGTGAAGCGCAGCTCGCAGCAGGCGTGCTTCGTCAAGGGGACCGAGGTAGTCATCGTGGCAGTGCCGACGGAGTACGTACGCATGCACAGAATCTCGAGGCATTGGTTGAACCACCACCGAGACGAAGGGCATCTCCAACGCTCGGGCGGCCTCCAGCCAATGGAAGTCTGCGATGGCCACATACTGAACACGTCGCGGAACAACGTTGGTGTGGCGGGGGTGCTCTGTCAGGTAGTCGCTCCGGGAGACCACGGTGATGGGATGCTCCACCCCGTGGGAGCGAACGACCTTCATCAGCTGCTCCTGCCGCACAGGAGCATGTCGAGGTCGCTCCGGCCACGAGGCGATCTCAGATACAGCTTGTCTACTGATCAACTGGTGCACATCACGCAAACGATTTGATGGACCATTGCGCACCGTCCCCATGCCCTGGATGGACGTGTCGCGCACTACGACGCACCACCCCCTACCTGTGATGCACGGACCCCGGTTTGGTTGCGTTGCGGCGATCAGCGGCCGGAAACCGATCGAGGGGCGAACCCGGCGAACCTCGGGATCCGTTGAGGACGCCGTACTGCCAGCCCAGCGTGACGAGATGGGGATTGGGGAAGCGGGCGGCGAGCAGGCGTAAGTGGGTGGTCTTGCCGACGTTGTCCGGGCCATTGAGGCTGATGGACATCTTGGCGCTCAGGACGCGGGGATCTGGGTATCGAGAACGGACTTGATGGCCTCGATGTTGCTGGCGGCGAAGTGGGCCAGCTCAGGCGGCATCAGGTTGAGCTGCCGGATCGCCTCCGCGGTGAACGGCACGCGTGCGACCTCGTAACCACCACGCTCGGGCTCGTCGAACTCGGTGCCGGTGCGCGCCTCGATGTCCATCTGGTCCTGGCGGGCGGCGAAGATGTGCTGGACACCGAGGCCGTTCTCCAGGGAGTCGGTGACCAGGTGCACGAGTTGCGCCCGGCTCAGCTTGCCGCCGAGCTCCTCGAACACCTCGCGGTGCAGGGCGTCCTCGATGCTCGCGTCGTCGGCCTCGATACCGCCGCCGACCGTCACCCAGTACGGGTCTCGGCCGGGCTTTGTCCGCTTGATCAGTACGAGCTCGTCGACGTCCAACAGGATGGCCCGTGCGTTCCGCTTGGTGATCACTTGTTCCTTTCCCCTCTCGAGTTCTGCTTGCTGTTCCGCGCTGTACGGCTGCCTCGCTTGTGCCTGGCCGCCGTGGGAGGTTCGCTACGGACTGGACTTGGAAGAGCCACAGGGTCAATGGCGATAGCCGCTCGCGCGAATCGCCGAGGTGTTATCACGCCTGTGATTCCCACAATTGGTCCCGCCGCCCATCTACCGCTCGACCCTCACCTGATGGCCGGTTGCGAAGGTTCCGGGATGTTCGTGTGGGACTGCCTTGCTGTCGTGCTGGGCATGGAGCAGACCATGGATGAATCAATAGCGGCTTGGGCGAGGCATGTGGCTGATACGGAGCTCAGAGTTGTGCTTCCCAGGCGATGGGCGCACTCGCAGGGCGTGGCGGTTCGTGCGGCCGAGCTCCGTCAATGCCTGGGTGAGGCCGCTGACCTGTTGGCTGCAGCCGCGGTACTTCACGACGTCGGATACGCGCCCCGACTGGCGGGAACGGGGTTCCATCCGCTCGATGGGGCGCGGTTTCTCCGGGACGAGCATGGCGCTGATGAGCGGTTGGTGCGGTTGGTGGCGAACCATTCATTTGCGCTGCTGGAGGCCGAGGAGCGCGGGCTGAGGGACGTGCTGGAGCGCGAGTTCCCGTTGCTGGAGGAGCCGCTGCTCGTGGACGCGCTCGTGTACTGCGACATGACGACGACACCCGACGGCGAGCAGACCACCGCCGAGGAGCGGGTGGCGGAGATCGTGGGCCGCTACGGGGCGGACAGCCTCGTGGGGCGGTTCATCCGTCGGGCGTCGCCGGAGATTTTCGCGGCGGTGGGGCGGGTGGAGGCGGCGCTAGTGGGTCAGCCGAGGTAGGGGTATGTGCCGGCGAGGTAGTCGCCGATCTGCTGGCGCATGCTGGGGTGGATGTCGTACTGGTCGAGGTCGGCAGGCTGGATGAAGCGGACGCCGTCGGCTTCGTCGTTGATCGTGGGCGCGCCGCCGATGGGGCGGCCGATGTAGGTGTTCTCGTACTGCTGGCGGATCTCGCCGTCGGTGTAGGCGACGATGTGCTTGGGGTTGGTGTAGACGCCGAGGAAGCCGGTGATCTCGGCGATGATGCCGGTTTCCTCCAGGCACTCGCGTACGGCGCACTGGGCCGCGGTCTCGCCAATGTCCTGGGCTCCGCCGGGCAGGGCCCACTGTCCGGTGTCGCGGCGGCGCTGGAGCAGGATGGCTCCGCTGTCGTCGACAACGAGCAGGTTGCTCGCGGGGATGAGGGTGTTCGCCTTCGGTGCGGCGGGGTCGTTGTAGTACTCAGTCCTGCCCATGTGCGGCGGTCCCCTCCTGGTCGGGAGTCCAGGGCCGTGCGGTGGCCCAGACGGCTTCGAAGCTTTGAGCGTAGTTGTCGAACCACCCTGCGCCATCAACCCTCTTGAGGTGCAGGAGGGGATTGGCGCTCGCTGGCCGGCCCCACACATGCGGGTTAACCAGCAGGTGGTCGTCGTAGCGGAACAAGGACGTGTACAGCGTGGTGTCGTGGAGCCGCACTTCGCAGCCGCCCTCGGGCAGCAGTGGGCGGTAGTAGGTGAGGGAAGCTCGGATCTTGGCGGCGAGGGTGTCGCCGATGCCTTCCTCACGTCCTCGGATGGCGACCGCCTGGCCGCCCGGGTCCCCGAAGCACAGGCGTACGCGGACGCCGTTGGCGGCCCGCTCGGCGAGCATCTCGGCGACCTGGGGGTTGGACTGGGCGAAGAACGTGCCGGAGAACACCAGCACTCCGATCTGCTCGCGTGCCTCCTGGAGGAGAGCCAGCCACATGTCCCGGGGGACGCTGGCGCGGTTCTCGTACGTGCCGATCAGCTCGCTGCCTAACGCGGAGGCGGGCTTGCTCGCGGATGGCTGTGGGGCGGGCCAGAGGAAGGACTCCTCGATCCGGAGGTGTTGGGCGGCTCGGAAGCGGTGACGTGCGTGAGGGACTCGTCCGCCGAGCCAGCGGCCGACGGTCTTGGGGTCGACTTCGCAGATTTCGGCGAGTGACTCGGGGGAGACGCCGCGCTGGGCGAGTACGGAGTGCAGTCGCTCGTTCACGGGCGTCATGCAAGCGGAGGCGTGAGTGATCTGGCAAGGACGTTTTGGGACGTTCCTGCGGCCTGGGGAAGGTCCGAGATCCTTACGCTGACGCCATGCAGCTCATCGTCCTATGGGACATCGACCACACGCTCATCGAGAACGCGGGCATCAGCAAGGAGATCTATGCCGCCGCGTTCTCGGCCCTCGTAGGCGGACCGCCGACGGGACCGGCGCAGACGGAGGGCAGGACTGATCGCCTGATCATGCGCGGGATGTTCAGGCAGCACGGTGTGGCGGAGCCTGAGTGGTCCGTTGTCGAGGCTGCTCTCACCCGTGCCGGTGCGGGGCGTGAGGAGGATCTACGACGTCGGGGCATCGCGTTGCCAGGGGTACACGAGGTACTCATGGCCGCGGCGGAGCGCCGTGACTGGGTCTCGTCGGTCCTGACCGGCAACATCGCAGCCAACGCCCGCGTGAAGCTGTCCGCCTTCGACCTGGATCCGCTGCTGGATCTCCCGGTTGGAGCCTACGGCGCCGATGCCGAGCAGCGGCCCGAGCTCGTGGCGGTGGCACGCGACCGGGCCCGGCGCCTGCGGGGCGTGCGGGAGGACGTCCCCGTCGTACTGATCGGAGACACCCCCCGTGACGTCGAGGCGGCCCTCGCCACCGGCTCGGAGATCATCGCCGTCGCGTCGGGCATCCACAGCGCCGACGACCTGGCCGCCGCCGGCGCGTCCGTGGTGCTGCCGGACCTGTCGGACACGGAGCACGTGATGGAGCTCCTGGAGGGCTTCGCAGGTCGGTGAAAACGTCCCAGGACGTCCTCGGGAGCGTCCGTATACGCGGTGATGCGGTCCCAGCCCCCTCGGCCACGATCAGGGCTCCAACGAGGCGACTGGCCGAAGGGGGCCCACACGTGATCGGGGAAGTCACCGGGATCCGCAGGATCCGGATGCTGTACCTGCAGCTGCTGTACCGATGCAACTTCGAGTGCCTGCACTGCTTCCACGGCACGCGGCTCCAGCACGCCGACGCCTTCACCGCCGAGCAGGCCGCGAACCTCCTCACCCTCATGCGCGAGGAATACGACACCGAGGCCGTCACCCTGCTCGGCGGCGAGCCCTTCGTCTACAAGGAGCTCGCCCGCGTGGTCCGGCACGCCAAGCAGGAGCTGGGCCTGCAGGTCGAGATCTGCACGAACGGCTACCGGATCGAGCGCCGGCTCACCGAGATCGCCCCGTACGTGGACCTGCTGCGGATCTCGCTGGAGGGCGTCGGCTCCACCAACGACCACATCCGCAAGGCCGGCAGCTACGAGAGCGCGCTGCGCGCTCTCGACCTCGCCCGGGAGCTCGGCGTCCGCACCGGGGCGACCATGACGGTCACCTCCAGCAATATCGACGAGGTGCTGCCCCTGGCCCGCACCATCCAGGACCTCGGCGCGCGCCAGCTCAAGCTCCACTGCCTGCGGCCGGTCGGCCATGCCGCCAACCACCCGGAACTGCTGATCACCGACTCCGCCGCGTACGCCCGGCTGCGCGAGCAGCTCCAGGAGACCCGGCTGGACATCGAGGTGATTGTCGACGAGGACCTGTCCGAGGACGGCGCCCCCGAGATCTGTGCCCCCGTGGGCGGGCCGGTGGAGATCGAACGGATCGAAGCCGATCCGCGCGGCGCGCTGACCATGTCCTGCAAGGCCGTCGGCAAGGACTCCCACGCCTTCTGGTACGACAAGCTCGCCGACCACATCGTCCACCGCCCCACCGCCACCGACGAGCTCACCCTCGCGGTGCCCGACGTGGTGTACGCCCGTGTCTGACCACCCGCGGTTCGAGAGCATCGAAGGGCTGCGCGGCACCGGCAAGTCAACCATCGCCCCCATGCTGGCCGCAGCCCGGGAAGCCGTCCTGGTCCCGACCGTGCCGGCCTTCTACCAGCCGCTGCGGAGGGAGGTGGACAGACGGGAGAACGTGGAGGCCCGGATGTGCTTCTACCTCTCCGCCCTGTTCACCGCAGCCGACGACATTCGGCGGTACCTGTCCGCGGGCACCCCGGTCGTCGTGGAGAGCTACTTCGCCCGCTGCCTGGCCAACCACCGTGCGCTCGGCGCCCGGCTCGGCATCACGCTGCCCCCCGATCTGCCGCAGCCGGTCACGTACTACCTGGTATGTGAAGAGGACGAGCGTCAGACCCGACTCGCTGGCCGGGACAAGCCCGACACTCGCTGGGACGCCCTGGTCGAGAGCGACTCAAGCAGCATCACTGACGCCTACGCCGGGTTCGCGATGCACCGCGTGGACACCACCGGCCGCGACCCCGACGAGGTCCTCCAGGCGATCCTCACCACCAAGGTCCAAGGAGCACATGGCCGTGCAGACGCAGAGCCTGTGGGAGCACACCCTCACCTTCTTCCCCCAGTTCCTCGCCGCGCTGAGGGCGCACACCGCACCTGACGCCACGGTCGCCGTCGTCGGAGCCAGCGACGGCAAGTTCATCCTGCCGCTCGCCGCCGCCGGCTACCGCGTCATCGCCATAGAGCGGGACCCGCTCGCCCTGCACGGTGGCGAGGTCCACCTTCCGGGTGACGAGCACGCCCACGCTCTGGGGCTGATCGACCGGCTCAAGCTGGAGGAGCTGTACGACCGCGTGCAGGTGGTGGAGGAGGACTTCCTCACCGGCGACCCGCTGGACTCGCCCTGCGACGCCGTCTGGACGAGCTGCTCGTGGCATTACAGTGCCAACCACCACCGCCCGCTCGCCGAGTTCGTCGACCGCATGCAGCGCCTCGTGCGTCCCGGGGGCTTGTTCGGCGCGGAGTTCATGATGCCCGTCGAGCAGCGCCACTTCCTGGTCGAGCACTACACGTCCCCCGAGAAGCTCCGCCGCTACTTCATCGGCGACTGGGACGTCCTGCTCACGCTGCGGACGACCGAGTTCACCGAGCGGGCGCACGTCGGGCAGCTCCAGGACCACACCCACCGCATGGGCCTGCTCCTGGCGGCCCGTACGCCCACCAGGTACCGCTAGGGAAGAAGGACTGATGAAGCACGAGTACGAGGCGAAGTTCCTGGCCGTCGACGTCGCTGGCCTCCAGGACAAGCTGACCAGGCTGGGCGCCGTCCAGGCGTTCCCCCGGACCCTCCTCACCCGAAAGATCTTTGAGAACGACAACCTGGACGGCGGGGCCTGGCTCCGCCTGAGGGACGAGGGCACCCGCTCCACGCTCACGCTCAAGCAGGTCACCGACTCCACCACGATCGACGGCACAACCGAGATCGAGACCGAGATCGCCGACCTGCACGCCATGGCCGACATCCTGCGCCGGCTCGGCCTGCGCGAGGTCCGCTACCAGGAGAACTACCGCGAGGAGTGGCGCCTGGGAGAAGTCGCCTTCGACTTCGACACCTGGCCCGACCTCCCCACCTTCCTCGAGATCGAGGGCCCTGACGAGGCGTCCGTCCGCCAGGCCGCTGCCCTTCTCGAACTCGACTACACCGAGGCGCGGTTCGGCAGCGTGGACGAGATCTACAAGAGTGAAGCCGGCCGCGACATCCTCGCCGAGCCCACCCTCCTCTTCTCGGACGCCGAGAAGGCCGACCCCACCCCCGTGGCCGTTCAGGCCGACTGAACTGTGAAGGCCGCGCAGTGCTTCTGGAACTGGCCATGCCGCCTCGAGTGATCCCCGGCATCGCCGACTTCGCACGCGGCGGGTTGCCCGCCCCGGCCGCCACCGACGACGGCAACCGGTGGGTGGACGGCCGCTGCTGGCTCTACTGCGGCCAGCAGCGGACCCGCGTCCTGTGGATCGGCCCCGTCAGCGTCGCCGGCGCCCAGGCCCCCATGTATGCCTGTGGGCCTTGCATCCAGGAGCTCCAGGAGCGGGTCTGGCAGGCGATCCTCCTGGGCGACGAGCCGACCCGCCCGGCGCAACCCGGTCCACATCCCGGCATGGAGACGCCCTCCGAGCCCAGCGGTGGACGGCACCGCGCGCCGGGACAGCGCCTGCGGCGCCCCCTGAGCGCAGGCCCCTGAGTCCCGCCCCCGTGGTGAAACCCCACGGCCACGGGGGCGGCCCCTCGCACTATCCAGCACCTCCGCACGCCAAAGCTTCCCGCCGGACCCGGCGGGAGATCGGTAGAGGAAGGAGCACCAAGTGAAGGACGCCAAGCCCTCCGTCGAGGAGGGCCTCCTGGTGGCCGTGGAAGCTCTCGCGAGCGTCCACGACCGGCACGACAGCAACGCCTCCGACCCTGGACAGGGCTCGTCGGGCGACGGCCCCTGGCCCACCGGTGACGGGCTGAACCACGCGGCGTAAGCGCCGCCGGCTCCATGGCGGAGGGGCCGCGGTGCGCGGCCCCTCCGCCTTTCACGTCCCATCCGAGGCAAGGAAAAGGGAGCGGCTCATGGAACACCGTCTGGTTCACGCAATCGAAGAGGCACTGGGGTGGGATGGCCCGGCCCCGCTCGGTACGGAGTTCGCCCGGGGCAGCATCAGCGACCCCGAGGTCGTCACCAGGCTCCTCACGCCGCAGCGGCTGCTCGACATGGTCATGCGGCGGAGCGTGTCCAACCCGCAGTTCCGGTTCTTCAAGGGCGGCGAGGAGATGCACCCCGACGCCTACCTGAACCGGCAGGTCACACCCCGCGGGCAGGCCATACCGATGGCGGACATGCGCCGCGTCGGCAATCACCTGCGGGACGGAGCGACGCTGGTCCTCGACCAGTCGAACGTCTTCGACCCCACCATGGAGGTGGCGTGCCGGGCGTTGCAGTGGTGGTCGCGCGAGCACGTCCAGGCCAACGTCTACCTGACCACGAACGACGCCTCCGGCTTCGACCTGCACTGGGACGACCACGACGTCGTGATCGTCCAGCTCGCCGGCGAGAAGCAGTGGGAGGTACGAGGTGCCTCCCGGCCGGTGCCGATGTACCGGGACGCCGAGCGGAACAACACGCCCAGCGAGGAGATTGTGTGGACCGGCGCCATGAAGGCCGGCGACGTCATGCACATCCCGCGCGGCTACTGGCACGCCGCTACCCGCGTCGGTCACGGTGGCGGGCACAGCACCCACGTGACCTTCGGCTTCGCCAAGCGCACTGCCGTGAGCTGGTTGACCTGGCTGGCCGACTGGTCCCGCCAGGAGGAGATCTTCCGCCACGACCTCAACCGCTGGGCCAGCCCCGACGAGCAGCAGGACCAGCAGCGCCAGCTGGCCACCGCAGCCTCCCGCCTCATCGACGCCCGCGACCCGGCGGAGTTCCTCCGGCGCCGCGAGCAGGAAGCCCCTCCCGGCCGCCACGTCCCGTTCCTGGACATCTTCGGCCCGCTGGAGGCCGCAGTGTGCGTCACCGACTTTTCGCCCACGATCGCGGAGGACGGGGAGACGGTCGTCGTGGAGGCGGCAGGCAAGAAGCTCACCTTCGCGGCCAAGGCACTGCCCGGCCTCCGCATGCTGCTGAGCGGACGCCCCGTACGGCTGGACGAGGCCACCCGTGTGGTGGGCGCCGAGGTGGAGGCGCTGGCGAAGATCCTGGTGGAGGAGGAACTGTGCGCGAGCCTGACCCCCGAATTGTCCTCGGGCTACATCGGTCTCGTTACGAACGCCGGACTCTGACCAGCGCGCTGGACCTGGGCATCACCGCGATCGACACCAGCTTCAACTACCGAGGCTTCACCGCCCACGCCACGCTGGCCGACGTCGCCGGCGACGTCCTGCCCCGCTTCACCGTATCCACGAAGGTCGGATACTTCACCGGCATCGGTCATGCCGAGCATTCCCTCGACCCGGCCCGTCTGCGAGTGGCCCTGGAACAGACCAACCACGACCTGGGCCGAGTGCCGGACCTGGTGTTCCTGCACAACCCGGAACGCTCGCTCACCTCCCCCGCGGCCGAGGCAAAGGACACCCTCGGCCGGGCATGCGCCACCTTGGCAACAGCCGTGGAGGAGGGGCTGTGCGGTGCCTGGGGCATCTCCACCTGGGATCCCCGCCCCCTGCCAGGCCTCGTCGACGCCGCGCTGCCCAGGCCCGCAGTGCTCATGGTCCGCGCCGGTCTCCTCGCCAGCATCGATGTCCTCGAAGCCGGCGACGCACTCTCAGCCCAGTGGGGCATGGCGCCGGACCAGGTCTGGGGGATGTCTCCCTTCGGGGGCGACACGGCCGACCCCGTGTGGGGGCGGCTGGATCCTCGCGTCTTCATCTCAGACGCGGACGACGCCCTCTCCGGCCTCCAGGCCGCTTTCCGCACGGCCTTCTCGCTGCCGGAGGTAGGGAGGATCGCCGTAGGCACGGACAACCCCGCCCATCTCCAGGAGCTGATCCACGCTCTCCGGTACGAGCCCGATGCCGACAGACTGCGGACGTACAGGCAGATCCTTCGGGAGCGGGCCGGCCGTCAGCCGGACTGAAGGTCCGCCGCGACCTGCTCCGCCATCCGGCTGGCAGGTTCGAGGCGCGGGTCCTCGGGATGCGCGTCGGGGGCCAGGATCTTCGCGCAGACGAACAGGGTCATCAGCTTGCCGTCCCGGCTCTCCAGGTCGCGCCGCCTCTCGTGGCGTACGCGCTCGGCCAGATCCGGGACGGCAAGCGAGTTACCCCACAACGACGCGGCATCCAGCCCCTGCGGGGCCAAGCCCCAGTCCTCCCAGTCGAACAGGGAAAACTCCGGCCCGGTCATGTTCGCCCAGTTCAGATCGGCATGCGCCGGCTGCCACTGCCGTACCTCGGTGTCGACGCCATCCGGGAGGAAACGCCGTACTGCCTCCGCCACCCCGCCCTGCGTGATCGTCACCGTGTCGGGAGTCGCCACCCGGCTTGTGCTCTGCACTGAGAGAGCATCCAGGGAGCGGTTCAGCGCTTCCCACCACGCCTCCGGGAGGAGCGGGTCGACGACCAGCACGCTGCTGCCCACTGGAGCACCGGGCAGCAGATCGGTCTCGTCAGCGCGCCACATCACCGGCTCGTCCCTCTGCCGCCACGCCGCACCCCGCCGCCACTCGGGCATCGCGACGCCTTCCAGCAGCGCGGCGCACTCCGTACCGTTCCAGCCCTGGCTCCCGATCTTCTCGAAGCGACGCCGCTCAACACGCACCCACGAGTCACGATCCGTCCTCGCGCCGAGCGACCGGCGCTTGCGCACCAGGGTCGCCGGGTCCAGCTGGGTTCCAAGCGTCCGTTCGACTTCGTCGAGGACGACGTCGATCGGCTCAATTCGTAAATCAGAAGCGGTGGTAGCAGATGCGGAAGACAGCACTGGACCTCCTTGGCGACACACCGACGTTAGCCTACGCAGCTCCGGAAAGAGGCCTGGCGATGGCAACCGGCCGGGTCGACTTCGCGTCGCTTGACCGGCCGGAGAAGGCGAATCGCCTCCACGATGTGCTAGTGCGGAATTCCGGGTGACAGGACGACCGGCCGGGTCCTACCGTCGCTGTGTATGACGACGATCGACGCACGGATCGCGGACTTCTACGGGGAATACGACGAAGCCGCCCGGCTGCACACCACCGCGACAGGCCGCCTGGAGCTCGAGCGGACTCAAGAGCTGTTACGCCAGTACCTTCCACCGCCGCCGGCCCGGGTTCTGGACGTGGGTGGAGGGCCGGGGACCCATGCTCGGTGGCTTGTCGAGGACGGGTACGAGGTGGTGCTCCTGGACCCGGTGCCCAAGCATGTCGAACAGGCCCGCGCGTACGTTCCAGGGTGTACGGCCGAGATCGGTGACGCCCGAGATGTGACGCTGCCCGCACACGGCTTCGACGCGGTGCTGCTCCTGGGGCCGCTGTACCACTTGGCGGATCGCGCCGACAGGCTCAGAGCGCTCTCCGAAGCCCGCCGCGTCGTGGTGCCGGGTGGACTGGTGGCGGCAGCCGGGATTTCCCGGTACTCCCTGATGCAGGACTACACCGTGAGTGCCGGGCTTACCCCGGACCTTCTCGCAGGGGAGGTCACCGAAGTGGTGCGGACCGGGTCGTACGACGGCAGCCGAGGGTTCACGGTGGTGCACTTCCATACGGCGGCCGAGCTCGCCGAGGAGGCGGCCGAGGCCGGCTTGAAGGATGTGCGACTGCACGGGATCGAGGGTCCCGGATGGGCGTACGTCGTGGCGGCAGGCCGGTGCGCGGGACAGGAGGTCGCGCAAGCGCTGGTCGCGGACGCGGTGGCGACCGCCCGCCTGGCGGACGACCAGGGCGTGTTCACGGATGCCTCCGCGCACATCCTCGTTGTCGGAACCTCCTGACCGTCGTCTGCCTGCCCAGCGTCCGGGCAGGCAGACGACCCTGTCGGTTCAGGCCGGCAGGAAGGGGCTCGGCTTTCCGTGCCAGCTGATGGTCAGGGCGTCTCGGGCACGGGTGGTGGCCACGAACAGCAGTGAGCGGGCCTTGCGCTGCTCGCGCTCGTAGCGGGGCGGGTCCTCGGTGCGGTAGCGGTCGATGACGTGGGTGCGGGGGATGATCCCGTCGCTGGCGCCGACGATCGCCAGGCGCTGGTACTCGAGACCCTTGAAGCGGTGCATGGTCCCGACGTGTACCTCGCCGTCGCCCTTCGGACCGTCCTTGGTGAGCTCGGCGCAGGTGATGCCGGCTTTGGTGATCAGGTGGTACATCGTCTGGCTGACCATGTCGCGGTCGGCGACGCAGACGGCGATGTGGCCGCTGGGGTCGCGGGGGGAGCCGTTCTCGTCGGTGGATAGCTCGGTGCGCCAGGCAGCCAGGGTGGTGGCGAGCCCGGCCAGTTCCTCCTCCCACGAGGTGTACGGGGTGAAGGCCGGGGCGGGGCCGTGGAGGACGGAGCGGTAGCCGGCGAGGTTGTCGGTGCCGTCGTCGAGGTCGTCGTAGCTGACGTCCTGGCCAGCCTTCCTGGGTTCGACGACGCGGAGGGCCTCGGCGAGGATCTCCTTGGTGGTGCGGTAGCTCAGGGTCAGCCGCGAGGAGCGGCCGCGGATGTTGATGCCGAGGGCGCCGAGCGCGACCTGGTGGTCGTAGATCCTCTGGTGGGTGTCGCCGGCGATGAACATGTCGTTGGGGAGCTCCGGGTCGGCCATGGCCCGGAGCATTTTCCAGTGGGCAGGGCTGAGGTCCTGGGCCTCGTCGACCACGATGTGCCGATAGCGGTAGCCGAGGTAGCGCATGCCGGAGCTGTTGTCGCGGTGGATGAGGTCCTTGCCACCGACCTCCTCCTTGTACTCGCGGCGGGCGCGGATCTTGGCGGCCCGCTCGATCTCATAGCGGGCGGCTCGTTCGGACGCCTGCCCCCAGGTCTCCACGCCCAGCTTGTCGAGGCGGGCGGTGAACTGCTCGATCAGCTTCCAGATGTGATTGCGCTCGGGACGGGTAAGGGAACGGCCGCGGCCGGCCCGGCGGGCCTGGAAGTAGGCCGACCGGGTAGGCACGGACTGGCCGAGGATGACCTGCTCCCACTCTTCGAGGAGGAACTCGGGCTCCCAGCGGCGGTCGTCCAGCTCGGCGAGGAGCTGGCGCATCTCGCCCAGCGCCACGTTGTCGTACACGCGCTGCTTGCCGCGGCCGGGCGCCGTGTTCTCGCCGAGGACCCGCGCGGCCAGCTGGTCGATGTGGGCGATCTCGACGCGGGCCAGCAGCTCGGGCTCGATCAGGGAAGACAGGCGCAGCCGCAGGTCGGTGGTGAGGTTCTTGGTGAACGTGGTCAGCAGGATCGGCTTGTCGTGGCCGGGCGGGAGTTGCTCGGCCAGGTGCTTTACCCGGTGCAGGGCGACGATGGTCTTGCCGGTGCCCGGTCCGCCGGAGACCCGGGCGGGGCCGTTGTAGTGGCGGCGGACGACGCGCTCCTGGGTGGGGTGGAGGAACACCTTCCAGGCCCGGAAGTCACCCTCGTCGATGACGGCCTGTACGGCGTCGTCCACGGCGGTGACCTTGGTACGGGACAGGGCTGTCGCGAAGTCGCCCAGGTCTGGCTCGTGGCCGAGCTCGACGGGCTGGGTGATCTCCTGGCGCACCTCGTCGATCGACATGCCGGCGGCGAGGCCGTACAGCACGTCCTTGGACAGCAGCGGCGCGCCCTCGACCAGCTGGTCGAGCTCGGTGCTGTCGGTGACCGCGAGGGCCAGCTCGATCAGCTGGTCGGCGACGCCGAGTTCACGCAGTTGCTGCGCGCTGTACGCGGCGAGCAGCGGCGGCACCGTGGGCGCAGGAGCGGGGGGCTCGACAGCGGTCGGCGCGGGCGGCGGCGTGGGCGTCTCGGCGGCGTCGGGCTCGGCGGGGGTGAGGGTGATGCCGGCGCGGCGCAGGGCGGTATCGCCAACGACGGCGAGGTCGACGAATTCGATCTCACCGGTGACGCGGTTGACCGCGACCTGGAGTTCCTCGTAGACGTCCTTGCGGTGCCGGACGGCGATGACCAGCCAACTCTCGGTGCCGTCCGGGTCGACGCCGGTCGGGGTGAGCAGTGCTCGGTAGGAGTCGTTGACCCGGGCGGACCAGATCCGGGAGTCGCCCTTGAGCTTCTTCAGCTTCAGGCCGGGCTGGTTCGGGTTGTTCCGGAAGATGTGGCTGAAGTCGTAGAACTGGGCCTTGACCGAGCGGTCGAGCTTGTACAGCTCCTGTTCGGCCTTCCGGTACAAGCTGAGCCGGGCGGTCATCGGGTGGTGCCTTCCGTGTCGGGGAGCTGTTCGAGCAGGGTGTCGAGGTGGTCGAGCCATTCGGCGGCGGTGCGGACCGTCCAGCCCGCCTCGGCGTACGCGGCGTCGCGCCGCTGAGCCTCGGCGTCGTCCTCTCCCCGATGGGCGGTGACGACGGCGATCTTGATGTCAGGGGTCTGCCAGGCGAACTCGGCGGGCCAGCGGCTGGTGGTCCCGAGTTCGAATCCGAACACGGGTGCCTGCTTGCCCTGGTCCGCGAGGAGTTCGGCGAGGTTGAGGAGTGCGGGGTTCTCGTCCGGCTCCTCGCGCAGCAGCTCAAGGATGTCCTCGTCCCAGATCGCGTCCCGGATAATGTGTCGGAGAGCGGCCTCGACGGGCGTCTCGCCGCCTGCCTCCGGGACGGCGGGAGGCACGACCGGCTGCTGCCGCGGGGTACGCGCGTCCGAGAGCGAGTCGAGTTCCCCGAGCCCGCCGCAGACGGAGAGGACCTCGACTGCGAAGTCCGCGGCCCGGCTGGCGGCGAGCTGGACGCCGTCGCCGCCGGCCAGGGACAGGAACTGGGTGAGGTTGGTCCAGTACAGCCAGGACCTCCACCGCAGCTTGTGTTCCTCGGTGTCCAGGACGGCATCGCTGTCGTCCAGGACGGCCAGGGCGGTCCACCGCAGGTTCTCTGGATCGGCCGCGTCGACTGCGAACACGAGGGGGAGGCCGTGCTCGTCCTCGGTGCGGAACACGTGGACCGGGCCGGCGACGCCGGGGGAATCCGGTGCCACCGGCTTGTCGTGCCGCGGCCCACCCCCGAACCCTGCGAGTTGGCCGCTCAGCGCCGCGATCAATTCGCTGCGTTTGGCGGTCGCCGCGACAGGGGTCGTCGCGGGCACCGCTGTGAGGCCGGTGACCAGGGCACGGGCTCGCCGGGCCCAGCGTTCGGCGTCCGGGGCGCGCAGGTAGGCGATCAGGGTGTCCATTGGGTTGGCGAAGACCGCCTCGCCGAAGTGGGCCCGGGTGCCGCCGTACTGCTCGTACGCGGCCCTGGCGCCCTCCTGGGCGGTGCCCCGGTAGGGCGGCCAGACCGGCTTGGTGCGGACCGGGCGCTGTTCGAACAGGTCGATGTCGGCCCAGGTGATCTGGAAGACGATCTTTCCGTCGGCGCGCAGGAGGGTGCGCCGGGCCGCGTCGTCGGCGATGCGGTTGTGCTCGCGGCTGGCGTGGAAGCGGAAGCCCTCCAGGTAGACGTGCACGCTCTGCTGCGGGCCGCCGACACGGGTGAAGGTGAAGTCCGTGCGGGTCCCTTCGAGCTGCCGCTGGGCCGTGAGCCGCCAGTGGGTGACATCCGAGCCGTCGGTGAACCGCAGGTGTCCGCTGGCGTGGCCGTCCTCGTCGAGGGCGGCGTCATCGGTGGTCTTCACCCAGTCCCTCAGCGCGGCCAGGAAGCGCGCCTCCAGGTCGGACTCCACCTGGGCGTCCAGACCGACCAGCCCGGTGTGGTCCACCTCGGCCGTCTCCCAGCCGTCTTCGCCCTCCCGAGTGAACAGCAGCGACTCGATCATGCTTAGGGCCGCCTGGCGTGAGACCTCGTCCTGGAACTGCTCGGGGGTGTAGCGGTGCAGGCAGCGGTGGCAGGCCCGGCGGTGCTCCTCGGAACACGCGCATGCCTTGAGGCTTTCGTACGCCCGGGCGAGGACGTCGCGGAAGGCGGCCGGGTCGGTGAGCCGGTCCAGGTAGCCGGTGCCGCCGGGCAGCGCGTCGAACAGCACCAGGAACCAGCGCCGCTCCCCGCTGTCGTTGTCCGGCATGGACGCCACCGCGGTGTCGAGGTGCTGCGGGTCCCCGCCGAAGTGCAGGTCCACCCCGAGCCGAAGGGCGGCACGGAAGGAGTGCACCTTGGCGTCCACGTCCGCGGTCGCGGCCGGGATCAGCACCCGCAGCGCCTCGGTCTGCAACTGGTGGGCGAGCAGCACCTGTTCCTGGGTGATGCCGTCCTTCTTGCCGCGGCGCAGCGGACACCACGGACGGTGGTGCTTGAGCTGTCCGGCTCGGACCGCGGCCGATTCCAGGGCATCCGTGTCGTGGTCGAAGACGGGACGGCCGTCCGCGCTGGCGGCCCCGCACGCGGTGCACACGTGGAACGGGTTCAGGCGCACCTGCTGGCCGGCGAAGTCGTCCCGGGCCGGGCTGTCGTAGCGGACCGGGCCGACGTTGATCCGCCGGATCATCGCGCTGCGGCAGTAGTCCACGCCGAAGGTCTCGCGGGTGTGCCGCCAGGAGCCCGGCTCGATCGCCTCGAGCGGGATGTCGACAGCGTCGACGACGGCGTACGCGCGGTGGTCGCGGTCGTCCTTGTCGTCCCGGATCCGCGCGTCCTCCCGCTTGTCCCGCGAGGTGACCGTGGCAGGTTCGACGACCTGGAAGAGGCAGGAGCCGTCGTCGGCGATCTGCCCGGTCTTGCAGCGCGGGCAGGAGGAACGATCGTCGGCGGCCTTCTCGGTGCGCACATAGCCGCAGCCCGGGCACACCCGCCAGGTACGCCACTCCTGCAGGCCGCCGGTGGACAGCTCCAGGCCCGTGATCTCGTGGCGGTAGCCGTTGACGTAGAAGGTGTTGCCCGGAGCCAGCTCCTGGAGCGCGAACCGCCGGGGTCGCTCGTAGGCCAGGGTCTCCGAGGTGTAGACGACCTTGCCGGTCTTGGGATCGACGCCGTCTTCTCCGTACAGCGTCGCCGACAGCGTGGTCGTGGAGTCGATCAGGGCGTAGTTCGGGAGCAGGCCCAGGTCGCACAGCGCGCTCTGGGCCGTGGTCTCACCCCGGTGCAGGAGCCGCTTGCCCACGCCACGCCGCTCGGCGTCCAGCTCCGCCTTCTGGCGAGCCTGGTCAGGGTCGGAGTCCTTCAGCTCGTCATGCGCTTCGCTGATCTCCGCCAGCCGGGCCCGCAGGGCCTCCTCACCACGCCGCCACTCACGCTCGGCCTGCTCCACCTTGCTCCGCAGACCGTGGGTGGCGTACTTCCTGAGGTCGTCCTGGGCCTGCTCGCTGACGCCGGTCGGGAACAGCCGCAGGAACCCCTCGACCAGCTCCTCGCCCTGGTTGAGGGCCAGCTCCACCAAGTCGGTGAGGTAGCCGGACGGGCCGAACAGGCGCGGCGCCTTGTGCGGCATCGCACGCAACACAATCCCGTCCGCCCGTACGAGCCGGCCCGCAGCGGCGAGGTCGAGCAGGTGCGCCAGGTACTGCCGCTTGAGGATCTCCACCGCCGACAGATAGCAGCCGGGCGGCACGATGGTGCCCGCGATCAGGTCCTTCGGACGCTCCAGGAAGTAAAGGTCACGGCGGCGCCGGTCCGGGATCGTCAACAGGAAGGCATTGCCGGTACGGCGGCCGGCCCGGCCGACCTGCTGGGCGTACGAGGCGGGCCGCCGGGGGAGTGCCGCCAGCACCACGGCGGACAGATCGCCGATGTCGATACCCATCTCCAGCGTCGGGGTGCAGGACAGCACATTGGGGTCCTTGAACCCGCCACCGCGCTTGAACGCCTCCTCGATCTGCTCCCGCTGGGGACGCGTCAGCATCCCCGTGTGCTCGGCGGTCACCACCTGATAGGTGCCCGCTCCGAGGTAGAGCCGCCGGTAGTAGTCGTGCGTGTAGTCCCGGTCCCGGTGGTGGATGCCCAGCCCCTCCGGACGGTCGCCGGCCACCAGCCGACCCTCGCGGCACCGGTACGACGGGCAGGGCTGGCCATGCCACTGGTCCAGCAGGTCCGGGTGGACCGTCTGCTCCCAGAAGCACACAGGGCAGCGCACATACGAGATGCGGACCTGTTCGTCGTCCAGCAGCCGGGCCTCGATCGCACCCGGCTTGAGCCCGTATACCCGCGCCGAGGTGTCATTCGGGGTACGCACCGACAACAGGCCCATCGAGGCGAGCTCGGGCAGCAGGCGGCTCCACAGCTCGGGCGCCAGCTCGCGCGGCAGCTCCAGGCAGCGCCCGGCCCACCGCTCGTACCAGGACAGCCGGCCCGACGCGAAGTCGAACTCGCTGCCGTTCTTCGGCTGCCCGAGCAGGAACACCGGGGCCGCGATGCCCTTGGGGAAGGCCCGCATGCCCTTGGGCCGCCTGCCCCACACGTAGTACCGGCTCGTGCCGGCCTCGTCGACGTACTTGTCCAGCCACTGGTGCGCCACGGCCCCGCGCGTGCGCAGCCGCTCCAGGAGGATCCGTACGAACGCCAAGTAGCGGGCGTCGTCCTGCGGCACCAGCGGCAGCCCGTCCCGCACGCACTCCTCGTGCGCCTCCCGTACCAGTGCCACGACGGCCGCCGGGTCGTCGATGCGGACGTGCGCGGCGGCGGTCCGGGTGAGCTCCAGGGTGCGGCCGTTGCGGGACCGGAACCCGAACTCCATCAGCGCCTCGAACGCCAGCCGCTGCCCGATCAGCCGCCACGTCTTCAGGTCCCCACCGCGGCCCTGCCCGGACAGCAGCCGGTCCACGCCCTTGAACCCGTGCAGGTCCGGCGGGACCACCGCGGAGAGGGTGTCCTTGTCGGTCGTGGCCTCAACCACGTTCGCGATCAGGTCGTTGAGCGCCGTCGGCTCGTCGTGCCGCAGGTGGTCGGCCAGCAGGGCACGCAGCGAGAAGGTGTACGAGCGGTTGGCGACGAAACCGGCCCGGTGCGCCGCATCCTGCACCGAGTCGTTGAACATCAGCGTCTTGTCCTCGCGGAGCTCCCTGTCGAGCTCCCCACCGGTGAATAGCTGGGTGATCGAGGCCGCCGCCATCGCCGCGGCACCGGTACCGAGGTAGCGGATGGCGTTGCGCTCACCGCAGGCCGGGCACCAGTCCTCCTTGGCCGCCGTGTTGGCCGTCTCGCCGAAGTTCACCAGGACGAACGCCGAGTCACGCGCCGTCAGCCGAGGCTGCTTGGTCTGCTGGTCGTAGTCGTTCAGTGGGTCGGGCAGCCGCAGCC
Source organism: Streptomyces sp. NPDC101132 (assembly GCF_044759225.1). Classification (NCBI taxonomy): domain Bacteria; kingdom Bacillati; phylum Actinomycetota; class Actinomycetes; order Kitasatosporales; family Streptomycetaceae; genus Streptomyces; species Streptomyces sp. NPDC101132. Next base: position 256,791 of record NZ_JBIVYX010000001.1, on the reverse strand, counting down.
GCTTGCGGGTGCCGTCCAGCACCATCAGGGTCCCGCCCGCACCCTGCGAGCCGGCCGGGCTGCCCTTGCCGCCAGCGGCCGACATCGGCGCCGCACCGGAGCCCTCGCGGGCCTGCTGGTCCGTGGCCGCGATCAGGTTCCGTACCCGGGCCTTGTCCTGGCCCAGCGAGGACCGGCGGATCTTGTACGTGTCGAACAGGACGTCGTGGTCGTCGCTCTCCGGCGAGAACACCGCCCACCCCGAACGCCCGCAGTCACGGCAGTACACCGCCGGAAGAAACAGGTTCGCGCTCTGCCCCGAGGTCGCCGTCGTCACCGGAGCTGTCCGCCCGTTGTCGGCCCCACCGGCATCAGCCGCCCCAGCGGCATCCCACCGGAACTCCGCCTTCGGCCACGGCAGCACCCCGCGCAGCAGTCGCGACACCGACCGCGCCCACTGGTGTACCTCGACGTGCACGAACGGCCGGGGCGAGGCGGGCGTGGACTCCGGATCGCGGGCGTACGACAGCAGGGCCACGAACCGCGCCAGCGCCTCCGCCGCCTTCTCCGGCTGCCGGGCCACCGCCTCCGACCAGCCGGCCGCGCCGACCCGCCACATCACGTCCAGCACCTCGGCCGAGGTCTTCACCTCACCACCGAGCGCCTCCATCACGGCATGCGTGAACAGATGCCGCTTGAGATTGCCGCCGAGCACGAACGGATCCAGGTCCCGGACATCCGTCACCTTCTCGATCAGGTCGAGCAGAGCCGCGTCCCCGGTCGTCGGATCCGGCAGCGCCAGCAGCTCGTCCGGCGTCGGCATCGGCTGCATGGTCACATCGCGGCGCGGGACGAACTCCTCCACCGACTGCCGGTTCTCCCCGACGATCGCGTCGGCGGTGAACTCCGTACCGAACACGTGCGTGGCCACCTCAAGCAGCCGCGCCACACCATCCTCGTCTGTCCCGGACGCGAGCGTCGCCGACGTCGCCACCGGACAGATCCGCCCGAGCGGACGACTCTCCTCGGAAGCCCCGACGGCCGCCGCGAGCCGACGCAGCAGCATGCCGACGTCCGTACCCTGCGCACCGTCGTAAGTGTGGAACTCGTCCACGACGACGTACCGGATGTCCGACTCCCGCCACAGCGGGGCGTCGTCCGCGCGCTGGAGGAGCAGGTCCAGCATCTTGTAGTTGGTGATCAGGATGTCCGGCGGCGACAGCTGTATGTCCGACCGCCGAGTCCGCACCTTCTCATACTGCGTTGCGGCCCGCTCACCGATGTACAGCCCGGCCGACAGCTTCCCTAGCTCGGCGTTCTCGGTGAGTAGCTCGTTGATGCGCTGCGCCTGATCGGTGGCGAGGGCGTTCATCGGGTACAGGAAGACCGCCTTGACGCCCGTATGGCCCGCCTCCCGCTCCCGCCGGCAGTGATCGAGCACCGGGTACAGGAACGACTCGGTTTTGCCGGACCCGGTGCCGGTGGTGACCAGTGTCGGCTGCGGGGTGTGCCCGCGCGCGGAGGTGAGACGGGCGAAGGCCACGGCCTGGTGTGCGTAGGGCTTGAACCCCTCCGGCTGCCACTCCAGATGCCGGCGCCACTGCTTGTCGTCGGCCACGGTGAACGGCGTCCGCACCCGCAGGTACGGCCCCCGGAACATCCCGGAGGTCTCGTCACCCAGGAACCGGTGCAGCGCCTCACGCGCGCCCTCGTCGGTGAGCGCGTACGTCGTGGACAGGTACTGCAGCAGGCTCTCCTTGAGCCCGCGCGCCTGCAGAGTCGGCCTCACGGCTTCGGTACCTCCTGCTTCACCGGATCCCACTCCCCGCGAGCGACGGCCTCGTCCAGCCGCATCTTGAACACGGCATGTGCCGCCCGCATCTCGTCTTCACGCTTCGCCTTGTGGAAGGGAGCGGTGTAGCCCTCAGGGACGGGCTTGTTCTTTGGGTCTGCCTGGTAGGCCTCGAACTGCCCCCAGCTTTCCTTGGTCTGCCGCTGCCCGATCGTGCGTGCGTTCCCGGCGATCTTCCACCCCTCGGCATCGAACCAGGTCACCGCCTCGTATTTCTGGAGCACGGGGAAGCGGCCCCGGTACGCGGCGATGAGCGCGTCGGCGTCCATGCCGAGCCAGACGGCCACGAGCGCGTCGATCTCGATTAGGGCGGAGCGGCGGGCACGCTCGGTGCGGAGCGGTGTCTCGGGCCGCCACTCCGGGGTTACGTCGTGGAGCGGCTGGAGCCCGGGCCAGTCGCAGGCCCACGGCTCATACGCCGGCCAGGTGGGGTCGTACAGCTCGGCCCAGATGTCGGCGTAGGCGCGGGTGAGGCAGTTGAGACGGAGGGTGCGGAGGAGGAGTGCGGGGGCTAGAGGGTGACCAAGGGAGGGAGTGGGCATGGCCTTGGCTCCCTTGACTTGAAGGTCGCCTCGGCCGGTTACTCGGAGGAAGTAGTCGAGTGGGAGTGATGCCCAGAACCCGGCAACTAGAGCGGTGAGTTGGGGTTCGGGCATGGCCAAACTGTGCACTGCGTGGACGTGTGCAGTTCCCGGCGGTACGAGAGCTGCATACAGAGCCCGTTCGGTGTCGGGAGCGACCTGACGGCGCCAGGCCAATCGGTGAAAAGTTACGTACCGCCGCTGAGCCCGCTGCAGCAGAATGCCGTCGATCCTGACCTGAGGCACCTGTTCCTCAGGAATGCCGTCTGTATGCGCGATCAGCCGTCGCGCACGCATGATCGCCTTCTCACTCGCACGAAGGCGTGCGAGAGCCTGATGGTCGGTCCACATTTCTTGATCGCGCAGATATGCGAGATCTCTTCCATTTGCCCGGATGTATGCGGTATCGGGAACAAAATCTTCTGGAAGCGTGACGAGGTTCGCACCAAACGGGTCGTTGCTGTTGGCGTCGTGGCGCTTGAAAACGGGGGTTGCGACGCCTAGTTGGGTTCCCTTTAGAATAACCCGGCGCCAGCGATTCGGCAGGTACTCTTGGCCCGTAGTGGGATCAATGCGGTTGAACGCAATCAAGTGTTGCGCTCTGGCGGTGGTCTCGTTGTATCCGGCTGAAATTCGCGCGTCGGAACCCAGTCGGACCGGATAGTCCGCGAGAGCTTCGATGGCCGAGGCTTCCGCGGTGCTGACCGGGAAGAGCAGACGAGCCTGTTCTGCGGGGCTGTCTGCCTCTTCCAGCAGTCGCTGCCAGATAGAGAGCTGATGCGCATCTACTCGGACGACGCGATTTAGGTGCGGACGCTCATCGTATGCACCACCGCGATACCGGATGCCTGGTCCGTAACCTGAACCATCGTGCTGTGGCGAGAGCCGCAGGGCATCAGTCGAGACCAGCCATGATAGGTGATCGAAACCGATCTCTCCAGAGCGGCCGTAGATGTGCACACCGAAGTGGCTGGACTCGCCAACGGGCTTCTGAAAGAAACGATGCCCTGGATTGAAGAAGTCGCCGTGAATGCGAAGGCGCCGATACGCGGCCTGTCGAAGAGCGCCCTCTTTTTCCCCTGTGAAGTGCGTGTCGGGATGCACGAGCCCCGACGTTCCAGTCGCCGATGTATGTGCCCAGACCTGACACATGAAAGCCCGATACAAGTCGGGGCGAGTGCCGGACAGTAGCGGATACATCTGAGGCGAGGCGAGCATGGCAGCCTGAGTGCTTGTGCTCGTCAGCTCGCCAAGTAGCCACCGATATGCTGCCGATGATGCCAAGACCTCCTGGCGTCGACGGTCCCTATCTTCAACGGAAGCCTTGGTATCCAGCTCAAACCATGGCTCGTACTCCGAGAACACAGCGGATTCGTTCCATTGAGGCCGCACCCATGGCGGGTTTCCCACCTGGAGATCGAATCCGCCGCCCTGTGCGAAGATGAGGGCGAACTCTAGATCCCAGTGTAGGAATCCCTGGTCCTCAGCAATGTCGCGGACTTCCCGGAGCCACGGGAAGCGGTCCTCCGGGTTGCTCGCATCCATACCCATGAAGCCCGGGAGAGTCTCCTCGTAGCCCTTGAGCTCGTCCAGGCTGGTGAAGCGGTCGATCAGGGTGCCCTCGGGCACGTCGGCCGTGCCCACCATCGCTTCGAGGAACTCCAACCAGTCCTCAAGGTCCTTGAGCGGAACCGCGACTCGGCGTTCCGGTGCCTTCGGCTTGGGGGCGGTGGGCTTCTTCCCCGACTTCGTTCCGACCTCCCGCACCTCTACGACTGCGTCATCTGCGGACAGCTCAAGGTCCCCGAAAGTCGTCTGCTCGGGGCCAAGCGCGAAGAGCGCTGTCGCCTCGACGAACCGTGGCATGGGCGTGGGCTCGGGAGCGGCAGCCGACTCCGGCGCGGTGATAGGCGCCAGCGGCTTATTGGGTAGAGGCGCGCCGTCGAGGACCAGGGCGAGGCCGTCCGCCTCGGTGACCGTGGCGTGCACTGCGTACTCGCTCGCCGTGCCGTTCAGCAGCCCGGCCTTGTCCACCGGCCAGAACCACAGGGCGCACCAGGCATCCATGATCTTCTTCAGACGCCAGTACGGGGTGTCCGCGGCATTGAAGAGGTCTTGGAGGACCTGTTCCTTGGTTGCCGCATGATCGGGGCGCTGGAGGAATGCGTACTCGGGGTCGGCCGGGTCGGCGCCCCAGACGTCGATGCGGCGGGCGATGGCTTGCTCGGACAGCTCCATGCGCTTGACGACGAGGGACCAGAGGAACTCCACCCGGCGAGCAGCGTCCCGGAGACGTGTGAACTGGGAGACCGGCTCCCTTCCGCGGCTGGCCTTGCCGCGCTTGGGGCGCTGGAGAATGCCCTTTTTCCAAGCGGCCAGCTGCTCGACGCCCTCCTCGGCCAGCTCCTTGGCTTCCTTCGAGCCAGCGACCGCCGCCCACCCGGGGGTTGGCAGCAGGAACTGGTGCACCGAGTCCTGGGGGAGAGCCTGTGGTTCGCCGTCCCGGAGGAAGGGCAGCCGCGTCGGGCCCAGGGCACCCTTGGACTTCAGCCACTCCTTGCCCGTGACATCATCAGCCGCGTAGACGGCCCGGCGGGCGCCGATCAGGCTGTTGCCCCGGCGCAGGTGGAGGCCGAACCAGGGTGCGCGCATGCCAGGGTGCATGGTGTTGAGCCAGAGGGAGACCTCGGCCAGCTCGACACCGGTGGCGTTCAGGTCGACGCCGTACGCGTTGTGTAGGGCGATGTATGCCTTGACCTTCTGCTTCTCTGCCAAGGTGTCGGCGGTCGGGATGGTGATGCCGAGCTCGTCCTGCCTCCGGCGGAGGTACTCCTCGGCGACCTGGTTGATCGCTTCGTTGAGGAAGGCGCCGGAGCCGAGGGCCGGCTCGCAGATCTTGTACTTGAGCAGGTCGGACGCGCGGGTTTTGACGGTGTTGCCCTCGGCGTCGCACTCCTGGTCGAGGCGGTGCTTGAGGGTGAGTTCGACCGTGACCTGGGTCAAGGACTCCGGTGTGTAGTACGAGGCCGAGGTCTCCCGGTCGCGGCCGGCGAGGCGGTAGACGAAGGAGCCCTTCTCGTACTTCTTGACCCCGCGCAGGCCCCTGCGCGCGTCGTCCTCCGTGTAGTGGACGAGGGTCTTGTCCGGGTACTGGTCCTGCTTGTGGGAGGGGATGAGCCAGGAGCCCTTTTCCGGGTCTCCGCCCTTGGCGACCTCGCACAGCTCTTCGTCGGCGATGATGCCGGTGTACGACATCAGGCCCTCGTAGACGGCGCCGAGCTGGTTGATGCCGAGGTTGCGGTAGGAGATGAAGCCGCCGCGTTCGCCGCGCTTGCCCTTCTTCATGGTGAGCAGACGCAGCACCTCGTGCAGGGCCGCGTTGCGCAGGCGAAGGTCGAGCCAGCGGGGGTCGTTGTCCTCGTCGCTGCGGGGGTCGACGACGTTCCGGCCGATGAGGCGGACCGCCTTCGGCTCGAAGAGTTCGCTGCGCAGGGGTTCGAAGCGCAGGCCGCGGTCCTCGCTGCGGCGGGCGGCCTTGGCCTTGCGGGTCTCCTCGTCGTCGCCGGGCTGGTCGTCGGTGTCTTCGGTGCCGTACGGGCGGTGGCCAAAGTTGACCTTGTTGAAGAGGACGGAGAGGGACTCGAACAGGTGGAAGCCGTTGCGGGCTTCCTCCTCGACCAGCTCCTCGTCACGTTCGACCAGCTCGCGCAACCTGGTCATGGAGTAGCCGGCCTCGTAGCTGCCGTCGTCCGCGGGCAGGATGCCGAGTTCGGGCCGCGCCTCCGCGTACAGGAGGAACAGGATCCGGTACAGGTAGCGCAGGGATTCCCGGGTGAGTTCCCTGGCGAAGGGGATCTTGGGGCTTTCGATGTCCTCCGGGGCGACGTCGTTGCGAGGCTCGGCCATCCGCGCGAGGACTTCGTTGGCGATGATCTCGACCGAGCGCTGGAGGCCGTGCCGGAGCTCTCCGGAGACGCCGGCGGCGTTGCTGCTGGAGGACTTCAGCAGGCCGTCGATGCCCCGGCTCTGGTCGTTCTCGCCGGGGCGGAGCATGTCCAGGCTGAACAGGGCGGCGATGGTGGAGAGTTCGCCCTGCTGGGCGCGGTCGTTGCGTTCGAGGGCCGCGTCGAGATTGACGGCCAGGTAGCGGCCCTCGTTCCAGGACTGCCGGTCGGCGAGGACGAGTACGCCGCCGCAGAGCAGCAGGACGAACCGGGGGTGGGGGCCGCCGGCCTCGCCGAGCTCGCTCTGGAACAGCCATGCCGCCAGGGCGGTGCCGGTCTCGTAGGTCTCGCTCGCGCTGACGCGCAGCGGGTGGAGCAGACGTCCGGGTCCGGTCGTATTCACCGCTGCGTCGTTGTCGGCCGCCCAGCCGCAGTCCAGCGCGACGATGCCGTGGCCGTGGTAAGCGACGGTCACCGAATGGTCGCGTCCGGCGCGGTGGACCGTGATCTCGGTCGGTGCTGCCTCGAAACCGAGGGCGCGCAAAACCTCCTGATGCCACTCGGTCAGCCGCTTGTGCCACTCGGGGTTGCCGTCGGTGTACAGGCGTACGTCGCTGTCGGCATCACGGGCGGCGGCCTCGGCGAAGTAGGCGCGGACGTCGTCGGAGAGGTAGCTACCGCGCAGGGAGCGGATCAGCTCGCGCGGCGTCTTGCGCCGGTCGTGCTCGTCGCCTTCCCGCGTGGCCCAGGTAGCGAAGACACCCTTCTTCAGGTCGGCGCCGAGCTGTTCGGCGAAGTAGTGCGCCGAGAAGTACTCCCCGCGGTTACTGAAGGAGTCGAAGTCGGTGCTCATCAGCGGATGCCTCCTTCAGCGGCGGTGAGCGGTTCGAGGACGGCGAGCAGGCGCAGCATCGGCTTGCCGGTGGTCTGCAGGGACTTGATCAGCCTCAGGCGCTTGCTCGCGCTGAGGTTGACCCCCTGCTTTCCGGTGCCGTCGGTGGAGTAGAGGGCCTCCTGCTGCCAGTGAACGACGCGCTTGCGGTACGGGGCCAGGGTGGCCTCGATCTTCTCGGCGTAGACGGCGCCCAGCTCGGTGAGGTGCTGCTCGGCCCGGTCGACGGCGGCGGGAATGTGGGCGGCGAGGGCGGCGCGGCGGCTGTCGGGGACGTCGCGGCCCGGCATGGCGGGGCCGACCCCGTAGCCGTCCAGGACCTGCGGGGTCAGGGCCGTGACCTGAAGGTCCGAGGGATCGCCGTGGACGGCCATCCACTCGACCAGGGTGGGCCGGCCGAGCGCGTTGGAGCAGATGCCCTGGACAAGGAAGGTCGGGGTGTCCACGGCGGCGGCGAGTACGGGTGCCTGGTGGCGGCCGATCTCCACGAGCACCTTGTCGGTCAGCCAGTCCAGGACCGGGTGGACGTCGCTGACGTAGGAGACGTTCGGCCACTGGGACTTGGACGACTCCCGGGCCGCCTTGAGCCGGCGGTCGGCCAGGTCCTTGGAGAAGGTGATGCGCATGCGGCCCGGCTCGGCTTTCCGGGGCAGGATCTTCTGCTCGTCCAGGTAGGACTTGGGCAGGGCCTTCAGCCGGTACAGCAGGTCACGCGGCGGCTCGAAGGCGATCGTGCCGTCGTCGTCGCGGCGCAGCGAGAGCTGGTCCTCGGGGTTGGGTCGGCAGATCTGGTGCAGTGCCTCGTCGAAGTAGTCGGCGGTGGAGGAGAACAGGCGGGGCACGTTCGCGCGGGGGACCTCGGGGTGGTCGGGGACGGCGCCGACCTGGCCGAGCAAACCGGCGAGGAACGCGGCGCCACCCTGCTGGGACTGCTTGATGGACTCCTCGACGGTCCGGCCGGCGATCAGGTCCTGGGTGAGGCGGTTCTCCTCCTCCTTCGCCCGGTACAGCCCGGTGACGGCTTCCGCGGATCCCTCGATCTTGTGGGCCTCCTCCTCGCGCCTGAGGAGCTTCTCGCCGACCAGGCGGTCGTCCAGGGTGCGCGGCTGCCCGGTCTGCGGATCCGTTCGCCAGGGGAGGTCGCTGGTGAGGATCAGAGCCCGGAACTGCGGCTGGTGCTCCTGGCCGTAGCGGTCGATGCGGCCGTTGCGCTGCTCGATGCGGATCAGCGACCAGGGCAGGTCGAAGTGGATCAGACGGTGGCACTGCTGGTGCAGGTTGACGCCCTCGGAGGCGACGTCACCGGTGAAGAGGATGCGCACCGGGTCGTCCCGCAGCCCGAACTTCTCGACGATGGTCTGCTGTTCCTCGTCGCTGCTGGCCTCACCGTGCATGACCTGCACCGTGCCGCCGAAGGCGAGCCACGGCTTTTTCTCGTCGCCCGTCGTGCCGCGCGGGAAGCCCAGTGCGGCTGGGACGGCCTCGGCGAGCCACTTCAGGGTCGGGATGCGCTCGGAGAACACCACGACGCGGATGTCCGAGTCGGGCCCGACCCCCATCCTCCGCAGCTCCTCCAGCAAGGCCGAGAGCTTCGCGGAGTCCTCGTCCTGGATCTGCCCGGCCAGCTCCCGCAGCTCCAGCAGCGCCGCCAGCTCCGCCTGCCGTGCGGTCTCCCGGGCGCCCGCCTGCGGTGAGTCCAGGGTCTTCAGGCGGGTCCCGACGGTCTCCAGCAATGCCCGGTGCGAGGACAGGAAGGACTTCAGCAGCTGGTACGGCACCAGCTGGTGCCGGCTGACGGAGGGCTGATCCGGGTCGGCCGGGATCCAGCGGGTGGCCAGCTCGCGGAAGACCGCGAGTTCCTTCTCGCCTGCCGGCACGTGGAGGGGCTGCGACGGGCCGCGGTCCGCCCAGGCACCCTTGAGGGAGTCCCGGACCTCCGTGGTGGTCTTGGTCCGCCGGATGTAGAGGTGTTCGAGGTCCTTCACCTCGTACTTCGACGGGTCCGTGATCGCCGCCTCGTCCAGCATCTTGATCAGTTCGGCGAAAGAGCCGGCGTCACCGTTGTGAGGGGTCGCCGACGCCAGGATGAGCGCGTCGGTCTTCCGGGCCAGCAGCCGGGCCAGCGCGTTGTTCTTGGTGCCCCGGTTGACGAGGTTGTGGGACTCGTCGATGACGACGGCGTCCCAGTCCGTACGCTCAAGGTGGTGCGCATACACGTCGCTCTTGAGCGTGTCCACGGAGATGATCGCCCGCTTGAAGTACGCGAACGGGTTGCGGCCGGCCGGGATGTCCTGCTGGATGCGCTGGATACCAGTGGAATCCAACCGCACCAGCGGAATCGCGAAGCGGGTCCACAGCTCCCGCTGGAACTGCTCCAGCACGTGCTGCGGGGTCACCACCAGAATCCGCTCACCCCGCCCGCGCCGGATCAGCTCGGCCAGCAGGACACCGATCTCCAGGGTCTTGCCCAGACCCACCACATCGGCGATCAGGATGCGCGGCTGCGGATTCTTCATCGACAGCGCCAGCTCGGCGGGACGCAGCTGGTGCACCTGCTGGTCCATGAGGAAGCCGTCGGGCAGTGCTAGCCCGTGCTCGGTCTGCGGCAGGAACGTCTTGCGCATCACCGCTTCGAGGAACAGCCGACCCCGACGGTGGTTAGGAGAGTCGTCCGCGACCAGCTGGGTCTCGCGCGGGTCCAGCACGTGGATGGCATCGAGGCGGCTGTAGAAGACGGCGTCGGTGCCACGGACGAAGGAGGAGACGCCGGTGACCTCCAGCATCCAGCCGTCCCTGCCGACGTCCTTGCAGTTCCGGACGAGCCACAGCTCGTCCCGGACCAGCACCTGGGAACCTGGCGCATACCCGGAGGAACCGGAAACCCGACGAGCGGCGGGAACATCGTCCGGCTGCCAGGCAGCCCACAGCGCATCGTCCGGGCCGCCCACGGCCTCCGCCTCGACACTCACCCTCAGCTCCGATCCCTCACCAGCGGCACCAACAGCCGCCCACACCCCACATGCACCCGCGACACATCACACGGCACGAGCACACCATTTCCGACAAGACTCTCAGCAGGCACTGTCAGTGCAGGAGTCAGAGAACACGATCCGCGGCGTACAACGAGCGCAGCTCGTCCGCGACCCGCTTCGACGCTGGCGCCCGGCCCCGAGCCGAGCCCGCCCGAGGCCTGGCTGTACCAGCTTCGGGGCCGACAGCGGGTTCAGGCTCTGCCTTCGGCCCGACTGGCTCCTCGGATTCCTGCTCCGGACCGGCAGCCTCGGTGCGCGAGGCCCGGGCAGGATCATCCAGTGGGCTTTCCGCAGCCTCGTCCTCGGCGAGGCCGGCTTGCTCCTGGAGCAACTTCTCGAGCGAGGCGGTCAGTGGCTCCCCAGAGTCGGCGGGCGAAGCCCCGGCAGTGGTGTGCGCGATCAGAGCCAGCCGCGCTGCCGCCGGATTGGACCCGCAGCCGACGATGACCTGCGCGCACAGGTCGGACACTGCCTGAAGGGCGGGCCGGTCCTTGGGCTCGTGCGCCAGCATGGACTCCAGGAGCGGCACCAGAGGCGCCGGCACCCCGGACAGATCCGGAGCGATCTCGGGATTGGTCACCTGCGCTGCGATGGCCTCCCAGCGGCTGCCGTCATACGGGTAGTGGCCTGTCGCGGCGTACAGCAACACCGTGCCGAGCGCGTAGACGTCCGCCGCCGCAGACACCTGTGGCCGTCCGCCAGCCTGCTCGGGCGGCATGCACCGTACCGTGCCGATGATCATCCCGCTGTGCGAGAGAGTCTCCTTGGAGGTGTCCATGAACGCCCCCAGCCCGAAGTCGATGATCATCGGACCGTCGCCACCCATGATCACGTTCTGAGGCTTCAGGTCCCGGTGCAGCAGCTCCGCAGCGTGTACGGCGGTCAGGCCCTCCGCGAGCAGCGCGCCGAGGCTGGCCACGAGCGGCATCGGCAGAGTGCCGTCCGTGTCCACGCAGGCCAGCAGCGTGCGCCCGGTCACGTACTCCATGGCCAGCCACGGCTGGTCCGCGTAAGGGTCGGCGTCCAGGAACCGGGCTACCCGGTTTGTGCCGATCACCGTGCGGGCGATCAAGGCTTCCTTCTCGAACCGGGCGCGGGTCAGCGGGTCCAGCTTGTCGTTGCGGATCACCTTTACGGCGACCGGGTCACCCGCAGGGGTGTAGGCAAGGTAGACCTCGCCCATCCCGCCCGAGCCGAGCTCCCGTGCCACCGTGTAGCGACCGATCCGCGTGGGTACCCCACTCATCCGTACCGACTCACCCTTCCGGTGCGCCTCACCCGATCGGCGCTGTTCCCAGGGCTACTCTAATCGGCCAAAAGGCCAGGCTGGGGGCCTTTCGTCGTGATCAGGGCACGAGGGGCGCGAGCCTGGCCGGATCTCGCGCCTCGCCGTGCCTGCGGCAGGCCAAGCGGCTGGCAGCGGCAGTGTCTCCTCGCCGGTCGCGACCGTCCGGTGCCCGGCGCGCTGTCGTCAGGATTGGTCGAGAGGAGCGGCGGACAGTCTCGCGGGCATCCGAGGCGTGAGGCGAGGGCGCAAGTCTCGGGAGGCTGTCGATCCCGGTCCTCCCCGCAGCCACCGAGTACGCGGAACACGATGGACGGTACATATGCCCTACTTGCGTAAGCTCCCATCCGGAAACTGGCAGGCCACGGTCAGGAATCGTGCTGGCGAGCGGTTCAGTCAAACGTTCCCTTTGCGCTCCCAGGCCCGCGGCTGGGGCTTGGACGAAGAAGCGAAGGTCAGGCGGGGCGCATCTCCGGATCCCCGGGCAGGCAAGATCAAGTTTGTAGAGTGGCACGACCGCTGGTGGGAGGCCCGGTTGGTCGAGCCTCAGACGCAGAGGGGCGATGCCTCGTGCATCCGCACTCACATCACGCCGTACTGGTCGGCCTGGGAAGTCCGTGCGATCTCGAGGCTGGACGTGCAGGCCTGGGTCCGGAGGCTTGTCGTGGACGGGAAGGGTCCTTCGGCCATCCGGCGGGCCTACAACCTGTTGTCCTCCATGATGCGAGCGGCGGTGGACGAAGACCTCATCACGGTGACGCCATGCCGGCGTATCGCTCTGCCGCCGGAGGCGGTGAAGCCGCCGCAGTGGTTCACGATCGCGCAGGCCCAGGCCATCCTGGACGAGCTTGACCAGCCGTGGCAGACGATGGTGCTGCTTGCCTTCTATACCGGCCTTCGGTGGGGCGAGCTGGCTGGCCTGCATGGGCACCGCATCGACTGGCGGCGCGGGCGTTTGTTCGTGGTGGAAGTCAATACAAAATCGGGGATCAAGGAGTATCCGAAGAGCTCCAAGAGCTGCCGCGAGGTTCCGATTCCTGATCACGTCCTCGACGCTCTGGCCCGGCACATGCATGAGCGCGACCGTGAGGGCGTCGTCTTCACCACCGTCACAAGGGGACGGTCGGGCCGGCTCCTGGACGACGCCAACTGGCGGGCCCAGACATGGTGGCCCGCGATGAGGCGGGCGCACTCCACGGACGCCGACGGTGCGATCGTCCGCGTTCCGCAGTACCCGCCGCATTCCACCCGCCACACGTGTGCGTCGTGGCTCGTGCAGAAGGGCGTCTCGCTCTACGACGTCCAGCACCTACTCGGCCACGAGAGCTACCAGACGACACAGCGGTACGCCCACCTCGCTCCAGGCGCTCACCAGGCGGTCATGGGAGCCTGGGAACGACTGGACTCCCAGTTGGTGGTCCCAGCGGGGCGGTAATGTCCGGCGCCAGCTCAGCGTGATCAGTCAGGGAGCTGCAGTGGCCTGGTTCCGAGGCAGTGGTGCGTGGGCCCCGCCGCGTCAGCTTGTTTGTTCTCCTGCTGCCTGCCAGGCATCGGCGAGGGCGCTCACGGACGGCAGTCGATTCTCCGGCTCACGTGCGGTCGCCTGCACGATGACAGCCAGCTGGGCCGGGGTTCCGCGCCACTGCGTCTCCTCGTCGCCGGCGTCGAGGAGGAGGCGCAGTGCCCGGCCCAGGTTGAAGACCGTGGTGCGGATGTCGATGAGCGAGCCGCGGACGAACTCCTCGGGCGCCATGTAGCGGCTGGAGCCGGGGAGCCGGTCCCCCTCCAGGGTGAAGGGGCCGGGGCGGTACTCGTCCAGATCGCAGAGCATCATGCGTTGCTGATCGAAGTCGTAGAGCATGCAGCCGTCGTACAAATCCACGGCTACATATCCAGCATCTTCGACAGCCAGATGGGCGTTGAGCAGCGCTTCCAGAGCGATATTGATCTGGGCGAGCGGCTGGGCCCTGAACCGTGCCATGGGGCTGCCGGGAGCGGCGCGTCCGCCGTGGCGTGACCGGGTCGGGTGGTAGAGAACCTCACCGCTCGTCCACGGATAGACGAGCACAGGGCCGATGTCCGTCGTGAAGGAGTGGGCCAAGGCCACGATGCACGGATGTGAGATGGCATTGTGAACGGCCATCGCCCTGTCCAATGACGGGACGGCTTCGGGTGCCGACGCGGTCTTCACGAACCAGCGCTGTCCCGATGCCAGCAATCCGTAGGAGGTGCAGCCGGAGTCTTGATCGTCGAACCGCTGGAACACGGTGCCCAGCCGGGCCAGCAGAGGCTCGAGCGCCGGGACGTGAGTAACGTCCTCGAACGGGTGCGTCTTCATTTCCGGAATGCTGTCAGTTTGCGTGCAGGTCCGCAGTGATATCGGTTGATGCGATGTCTGGCTGGCGATCGGGCTAATGGATCTTTTGCTGCTCCAGCCACTTGAAGACCTCGGTCTTCTTGTAGAGGACTTTCGCGTTCCTGCCTCGGCCGAGCTTGTAACCCTTCAGGCCGAGCTTGGCGGCCTCCTTGTACACCCAGCTCGTGGACATATTCAGCATGGTTGCCACCTCGGACGTGTTCATGAGCACGGGCTCGACGGCGCGCCTCCCGTGAGGTCCGTCTGCTGCGGTGTTTGTTCTGCCGAGGGGCGTCTGCGGATCTAGGGGCAAGGATCTCCTTCGGTTTGGCGGCCACGCCGATCCGGAATGGATCGGCCTGCAGCCCGGCAGGCGGCGGCAGGGTTAGGAGTGCACCCAGTGGGCGCCCTGTCGTCGTGCGGACTACAGCAATGGTCACGGGAATCCCCGGTTTGGCTAACCGGGGATCTGCCGTTACCTTGCTCCGCCGTTCGGGTCCGGTGATTGCTGGGGCGATCCGAGGGCAGCGTCATCCGGGGTGGGGGTACTGCGCTTCTCAGAGCTGGGGCCGGCGCCAGGTGGCCCCCGGCGCGTGCTGACTGGCGACCTGCTCGCGTGGCTCCGGTCACAGTGAAGGTGGTCCTAGTGGCTGCCGAGGGTCGTTGCGTAGGCTGGCGTCGTCGTCGCGGCGGGGGAGTGGGTGAGGCTTCTCAACCCCTCCGAAGCCAGCTGACGGTGGGTCAGAAAAGTCAGCAATTGGTCAGCATCAGTCCTCAAAAACATGGGGAAAGCTGACCAAACTTGCGACTCGTTGTAGGGTAGGGAAACCGCACTTGACCTGCAAAAACGCAGGCAGGGAGCATAGATCCAGGAGTACCTCGATGATGCGCACCATGTTCAAGTCCAAGATCCACCGGGCCACGGTCACGCAGGCCGACCTGCACTACGTGGGGTCCGTGACGGTTGACGCCGAGCTGATGGAGGCGGCGGACCTGCTGCCCGGCGAGCTCGTGCACATCGTCGACATCGACAACGGCGCCCGGCTGGAGACCTACGTCATCGAGGGCGAGCGGGGTTCCGGGGTGATCGGGATCAACGGGGCCGCCGCGCACCTGGTGCACCCCGGGGACCTCGTCATCCTGATCAGCTACGCCCAGGTCGACGACGCCGAGGCGCGGTCGCTGCGGCCGAAGGTCGTGCACGTGGACGCCGGCAACCGGATCGTGGAGCTGGGCGAGGACGCGTCGGCGCCGGTTCCGGGTACGGACCAGCGGCGCAGCCCGCACGCCGTCGGCGTGTAGCGGAACCGGAACCGTTCGGTGCGGCGGCGTCCGCCGCCGCACCTTCGCACTCACAGGGGGATGAGGACCGGCATGGCCATCGAGATCAAGGACTACCGCGGCGCGGGGCGGCTGCGCGCCGTCGAGGACGGCCACGTCGTCGGCCGCATCGTGTACTTCGTGCTGGACGGCCCGGTGCGGGCGCTCGTCCCGGTCCACACCGTCGTCGAGCCCGGCCAGGAGGGCCGCGGCATCGGGGGAGACCTGGTGCGGCGGCTCTACGAGATCGCGGCCGAGGAGGGCGTGCCGGTGGTCCCGCTCTGCCCGTACGCCGCCAAGTGGGCCTCCCGGCACCCGGAGCTGGCACCGGAGCCGGCGCCGGAACTCGTGGCCGCCGCCGAGGCGCAGCAGGCGGCGAACCCCGTCTGATGCCGGCCCTCGCCCTGCTCCACACCTCCCCGGCCCACGTACCGGTCTTCGACGCGCTCCGCGACCGGCACCACCCCGGCCTGGAGCTGCGCCACGTGGTGGCCCCCGAGCTGCTCGACGGGGCTCGCGAGCACGGGCCCGCGGCGATGGCCGGCGAGGTGGCCCGCCTGGTCCGGGAGGCGGCGGAGGGCGGCGCCGCGGCGGTGCTGTGCACCTGCTCGTCCATCGGCGCCGTCGCCGAGGCGGTGCCGCTCGCGGTTCCCGTACTGCGCCTGGACCGCCCGATGGCGGCGGAGGCCGTACGCCTCGGTGGCCGGGTCGTGGTCCTCGGAACCGTGGCCAGCACCCTCGAACCGACCCTGGCGCTGCTCGCGGAGGAGGCCGCGGCCCTGGGCGACCGCGGGGCCGCCGCGCCTGCCGACAGCCGCGCCACCGTACTCCGCGACGGCCGGGCCGCCGTACCTGCCGACGCCCCGACCGCCGCCGTGAGCCTGGAGGGCCGGCTGGTCGAGGGTGCCTGGGAACGCTGGGAGGCCGGCGACACGGCCGGCTACCTGGCCGCCGTGGCCGCGGCCGCCGACGCCCTCACCGCCTCCGGCGCCGCCGACGTGATCGTGCTGGCCCAGGCCTCGATGGCGCCGGCCGTCGCCCTCGTACGCCCCGGCACGCCCGTCCCCGTCCTGTCGAGCCCGGCCCCGGGCTTGGCCGCAGCCGCGGCGGCTGCCGCCGGCGTGCGTTCCGCGGGCGCGGGGACGGCGTAGGACCCCGCCCGCATTGGTCCCACCGGGCCCCTCCGGTGGGCAGTGCCGGGCCCCGCGAGGGACCCTGGGAGGCATGGCAACCACCCCTGAGCTGACGCGCCCGCCCGACCCGGAGCCCGCCCCCGTGCCGGATCCGGCGCCCACGCCGAACCCGCCGCCGATGCCGCCGCCCCCGACGCCCGGCCCGGTTCCGGAGCCGGACCCGATCCCGCCGCCGCCCGGACCGGCCCCGATCCCGCCGCCGGGACCGCTCGGCTGAGCCGGAGGGCGGTCCCTCAGGCCGCCGCGCCCGTCAGCGCCGGGTCGGAGAAGAACTCCGAGGGACGGGTCACGCCCGCGATGACCCGGGCGAAGCCGTCCATCAGCTCCTGGCGCTGCGCGATCGCGCCGAACACCTGCTGCATCTCCGGTGTGGGCGGTTCGAGCCTGGCGAAGTCGGCCGTGAACCCGTAGATCTCCCTCACCCGCCAGTCGCGGGCCTCCTGGTAGATCCCCATGGCCTCGTCGTACGGGCGCTGCCCGGTCAGGGCCTCGTGCAGGGCTCGGGCGCAGAGTTCGGCGTCCTGGAACGCGTCCTGGATGCCCTGCGCCGTGATGAAGTCCTTGAGGTAGCCGGCGTCCCCGACCAGGGCCCAACCGGGCCCGTAGGGGGTGCGGAAGTGGTTCGGGACGGCGGTCCCCATGATCCGCCCCACCCGGGTGGCGCCGGCGGTCCGCTCCGCGAGGCCGGGTGCGAGGGCGATGGCGGCGAGGTACTGGGCCTCCACCTCGGTCCGGTTGGCCTCGAACTCGCTCATCGGCCAGCTGCACACGACCAGGCTCAGCCCGTCGTGGGTGGGCCAGCCCGCGAAGGCGCGCTCGCCGCGCAGGTACGCCTCGAACTGCTCCAGCCCGAGCCCGTCCCAGTACGTGTAGTAGCCCGCCTGCAGCTTCGGGATCTCGTCGTACGTGCCGGCTCCGACGGTCCGGGCGACGAAGGAGTGCGCACCGTCCGCCCCGACCACCACCCGGGCGTGCTCCGTGACCTGCGCGCCGGCGTGCTCGCGGCCCCGGACGCCGGTCACCGTCCCGTCCCCGTCGTCGACCAGCTCCTCCACGGAGAACCCCTCGCGCACCTCGGCCCCGGCCTCCGCCGCCGCGTCCACGAGGATCTTGTCGAGCACGGTCCGGCGCGGCGCGTAGGAGCCGGTGAAGCCGAGGCCGGCCGGGGAGCCGGCGAAGGTCAGCGGTCCGAGGTCGAAGGCGTACCGGGTGATCTCGGGCAGGCCGCCCGCCGTCACCCGCTCCAGCAGGCCCCAGCGGTCCAGCGCCGCCAGGCCCGGCGGGTGGATCAGGTGGGTCGAGACGGTGTCGCTGGGGAAGACGGCGCGGTCCGTCAGGATGACACGATGGCCCTGGCGGGCCAGCAGCATGGCCGTCGGCGCGCCCGCGCAGCGGGCCCCGACGACGATCGCGTCGTACGTCGTGTGCGTCATGGCAACACCTGCCGATCGCTCTCCTTCCACGCTAGCCGCAGACCCGGCCCCCCGGCGCGCCCAGCCGCCACCCAGGCGCGCCGCGTACGCCGCTCCGGCCCGCCCGTACGCCCACCCGGGCGGGCCGCACCACGACGGCGGACGCCCGCGCCCGGCCCCGGCGCCCTCTGCCCGGCCCCGGCGCCCCGCCCAGGCCCCGGCGTCAGTCCGTCCGGACCTCCGTCCGGTCGCCGCTCCACAGCGTGTGGTACGCCCCCTCCCGGTCCACCCGCCGGTACGTGTGCGCACCGAAGTAGTCGCGCTGGCCCTGCGTCAGGGCGGCCGGGAGGCGTTCCGCGCGCAGCGCGTCGTAGTACGCCAGCGAGGCCGAGAAGGCCGGTACCGGCACCCCCTGCGCCACCGCCGTGGCGATCACCGCCCGCCAGTCGTCCTGTGCCGCCGCCGTCTCCGCCGCGAAGCCCTCGTCCGCCAGCAGGCTCGGCAGCTCGGGGCGCGCCGCGTACGCCGCCCTGATCCGGTCCAGGAAGGCGGCCCGGATGATGCAGCCGCCGCGCCACAGCGCCGCCACGGCACCCAGGTCGACGCCCCAGCCGTACTCGCCGCTGCCGGCCCGGATCTGGTCGAAGCCCTGCGTGTACGAGACCACCTTCGACGCGTACAGGGCCTGCTCCACCCGCGCCGCGAAGGCCTCAGCCGCCTCGCCCGCCAGCGGCGCCGGCACCGGCCCGGCCAGGCCCCGCGACGCGGCCCGCAGCGCCGAGTGCCCCGAGACCGCCCGGGCGAACACCGCCTCGGCGATGCCGGACACCGGCACCCCGAGGTCCAGCGCGATCTGCACGGTCCACCGGCCGGTGCCCTTCTGCTCGGCGCGGTCCGCCACCACGTCCACGAACGGGCGGCCCGTCGCCGCGTCCACGTGCGCCAGCACCTCGGCCGTGATCTCGATCAGGTACGAGTCCAGGCGGCCCCGGTTCCACGCGCGGAAGGTCTCCGCGATCCGCTCCGGGGAGAAGCCGGCCACCTCGCGCAGCAGGTGGTACGCCTCCGCGATCAGCTGCATGTCCGCGTACTCGATGCCGTTGTGCACCATCTTCACGAAGTGCCCGGCGCCGTCCGGCCCCACGTGCGAGGTGCACGGCGTCCCGTCGGCCGCCTTCGCCGAGATCCGCTCCAGCAGCGGGCCCAGCGCCTCGTACGACTCCTTCGACCCGCCCGGCATGATGCTCGGCCCCAGCAGCGCGCCCTCCTCGCCGCCCGAGATGCCGACGCCCGCGAAGTGGATGCCCAGCTCCCGCAGTTCGCGCTCCCGGCGCCGGGTGTCCTCGAAGTGCGCGTTGCCGCCGTCGACCACGATGTCGCCCGGCTCCAGCAGCGGCGCGAACTCGCGGATCACCGCGTCCGTCGGCTCACCCGCCTTCACCATGACGACCAGCCGGCGCGGCCGCTCCAGCGCCGCGACGAACTCCGCCGCGCTCTCCGCGGCCACGAAGGCGCCCTCGTGCCCGAACTCCTCCACCAGCGCACGGGTCTTGGCGGCGGTGCGGTTGTGCACGGCCACCGTGAAGCCGTTGCGGGCGAGGTTGCGGGCCAGGTTGGAGCCCATCACGGCCAGGCCGGTGACCCCGATGTGGGCGGTGCCCTGCTGAGGCGTACTGTCCATCGTTCTGCGCTCCTGAATGCTCCGGTGTGCGGGAGGGCCGACGCTACCCGCCTCCCCTCGCGACCGGTGCCCTTCCGGCTCGCTGGAATGTCAACTTCCTCTTGAACGCGAGCCGTTGCGCCCCCCTGAGCCCCTTGTCACACTCCGGAGACCGACGTTAGGTTGTGCGATTCCTGATGTCTTCAAGGGGGCACTCATGGCCGTACGCGGCCGGCACCGCCGGTACCAGCCGAGCAGCATCAACCGCGCCTCGCTGACGGTCACGGCGGGCGGTGCGGGCATCGTCCTGCCGCTCATCGGCGCGGGCGACGTCCACGCGGCGAGCGTCGACACCTGGAACAAGGTCGCCGCCTGCGAGTCCAGCGGCAACTGGCACATCAACACCGGCAACGGCTACTACGGCGGGCTCCAGTTCAGCCAGAGCACCTGGCGCGCCTTCGGCGGCACCGTGCACGCCCCCCGCGCCGACCTCGCCACCAAGGCCCAGCAGATCGCGGTCGCCGAGAAGGTCCTCGACGGCCAGGGCCCCGGGGCCTGGCCCGTCTGCGGCCGCCAGGCGAACCTCGCCCGGGGCGGCCCCGCACCCGACGCCGCGCCGCGCGTGCAGACCCGTACGGTCAAGGCCGTCCCCAAGCAGCAGGGCGCCGCCGGCACCCCGGCCAAGGCCGCCGTCCCGCGCGCACAGGCGGGCAAGGGCTCCCCGTACACCGTCGCACCGGGCGACTCGCTGTCCGCCATCGCCCAGGACCACCGGGTACGCGGCGGCTGGCAGGCCCTCTACCAGGCCAACCGGCAGGTCGTCGGCGACGACCCGAACCTCATCCACCCCGGCCAGCGCCTCTCGCTGCGCGTCGGCACCCCGCGCGCCGTGCCCGCGCCGTCACCGGAGAAGCCCCCGCGCACGGCGAAGCCCGTCCCCGCCAGGCCCGAGGCGAAGACCCCCGCGAAGAAGGCCCCGGAGAAGAAGCCCGTCGCCCGGCAGGCCGGCACCAAGAAGCAGGGCGGCTTCACCTCACCGGTCAGCGGTGCCGTCGGCACCCCGTACAACGCCTCCGGCTCGCACTGGTCCAGCGGCCACCACACCGGCGTCGACTTCCTGGTCTCCACGGGCACCTCGGTCCGGGCCGTCGGCTCCGGCCAGGTGGTCTCCGCGGGCTGGGCGGGCGCGTACGGCTACGAGATCGTCATCCGGCACGGCGACGGCAGGTACTCGCAGTACGCGCACCTGTCAGCGCTGAACGTCCGGGCGGGGCAGGGTGTCAACACCGGCCAGCGCATAGGAAGGTCCGGTTCCACCGGCAACGTCACCGGACCCCACCTGCACTTCGAGGTGCGCACCGGCCCCGGTTACGGATCCGACATCGACCCGCTCGCGTACCTGCGCAACCGCGGCGTCTCGATCTGACACCACCGCCGGGACCGACGACGCGACGGACTCCCGCCGGGCACCCGAGGAAGCCACCACGCGCCCGGTGGGAGCCGCCACGCGCCCGGTGGGAGCCGCCACGCGCCCGGTGGGAGCCGCCACCGGCACGCCGCCGCCCGCCCGGACCGATGAGATCGACTCGGACTCCGCCACCTCCGCGGCGTGCCGTTCCGTCATCAGCAGCACCACACCGGCCGCCGTGAGCATCGCGAACAGGACCGCGCCCGCCGCCCCCGCGGGGCCGCCGCGGAACGACTCGCCGAACAGGGTCAGCCCCACCACGGCCGCGACCACCGGATTGACCACCGTGACCGTGGCCAGCGGAGCGGTCAGCCCCGCGCCCCGGTACGAGGCCTGGGACAGCAGCAGCCCCGAGGTCGCCAGCCCCGCGATCACCAGCATCTCCCCGTACTGGGCCAGCGGCGCCGACGCGGTCCACCCGGTGGCCACCGACTTGGTGAACACCGAGGCGATCCCGAAGGCCGTCCCCGCGGCCGCCGCCAGCAGCACGCTGCGCTGGGCGGGCCGCCGGACCAGGTGCGAGGCGGCCCACAGCACCGCCACCGCGCCCGCCGTCACCGGCACCAGCAGCCCCCGCTCACCGCCGTCCAGCGGATCCGCGTGCACGGCCCGCCCGGTCAGCGCGAGCAGCCCCGCGAGCCCCGCGGTGGCCATCAGCGCCCCGCGCCAGGCGGTCCGCCCGGCGCGGCGGTGGACGAAGAGGGCCGCCAGCGGCAGCGCGAAGACGATGGTCAGCGCGCCCAGCGGCTGGACCAGGGAGAGCGGACCGTACGCGAGGGCCGCGACGTGCAGCAGGGCACCGAGTCCGTTCAGGCCCACCGCCGTCCACCACGCGGGCCGCCGCAGCGGTGCGTAGGGGCGGTCCGGGGTGCTGACGGCCACCCGCTCCTGGACTATCGCGCCCCCGGCGTACGCCAGGGCCGATATCAGACAGAGGAGCACCGACAGCGCCAGCGCGCTCATCGGGACCCCGGCAGCGTCAGGTCCATGTCTTCCAGAATGCCTCCGTCCACTCGACTATTCCTCGAACCTGAGCAGGTCATCGCCCTACCGCGGCTGGAGTACGGCGTACTGCGGGCGGCGCACGGGGCCCGGAAGCCCGCGCTCCGGCGGACGGGAAGTGACCGCGGTGTCGCACACCGTGAGCGGGTTTGGAGGGCGGGCCGGGGGCTCCGTAAAGTTCTCCTTTCGGTACGGGACACGCGCGCGACGCGCGCGCGGGCCGCGGACGGCACGACGGACGACGCAGGCGCGGCAGCGCACGCGCGACGACCGCGGGCACGGGCGGCGACCCGGCGAGCAGACCACGAGCAACGAGGAACGGCAGCGGCCATGACGGTGACTGAAGACATCCAGGAGTACGGCCCGGGCATCGACCCCGAGCGCCTGGCCGTCTGCCTGAGCGTGCTCGAGGAGCTCGACAAGCTGGAGGTCGACCACCCCGACGCGATCACCGTGCGCCGGGCCACCGCCGGCATCTACCGCACGGTCAAGCAGCGCCGCCGCTCCGAGCGCCGCGCCGCCAAGACCGCCAACGACAAGGCCGTCACCGAGGCCACCGCCACCGGCTCCGCGCAGCGCATCGACGACGAGACCGAGGGCATCCTGCCCTCCTCGGTCACCGAGGCCGGCCGGATCGCCGGGATACTCCAGCGCCCGCGCTCCTGCTACGTCTGCAAGACCCGGTACGTCGAGGTCGACTACTTCTACCACCAGCTCTGCGCGGCCTGCGCCGCCCAGAACCGGGCCAAGCGCGAGGCCCGCGCCGACCTGACCGGCAAGCGCGCCCTGCTCACCGGCGGCCGCGCCAAGATCGGCATGTACATCGCGCTGCGACTGCTCCGCGACGGCGCGCACACCACGATCACCACCCGCTTCCCGAAGGACGCCATCCGCCGCTTCAAGGCGATGGAGGACTCGGCGGACTGGATGCACCGCCTGGAGGTCGTCGGCATCGACCTGCGCGACCCGGCCCAGTCCGTGGCCCTCGCCGACCAGCTGACCGAGGCCGGCCGGCTGGACATCCTGATCAACAACGCCACGCAGACCGTCCGCCGCCTGCCCAGCGCGTACGCCGCCCTGGTCGAGGGGGAGAGCGCCCCGCTGCCCGCCGGCGAGCTGCCCGCCCACCACGTCATCGGCGCCTTCGGCTCCGGCGCGGTCGACGGGCTGGCGGCCCTGCCCCTCGGCACGAGCGGCCTGGACGCCCAGAAGGTCGCCGACCTGGCGCTCGTGGCGGGCAACGCCAGCATCGAGCGGCACCTCGACGGCACCGCCATCGACGCCGGAGGCCTGCTGCCGGACGTCGTCGAGACCAACACGTGGGTGCAGACCATCGACCAGATCTCCCCGGTCGAGCTGCTGGAGACCCAGCTCTGCAACTACACGTCGCCGTTCATCCTCATCAGCAAGCTGCGGCCGGTCATGGCCGAGGCCGCCCGCCAGTCGGCCAGCGGCCGCGCGTACGTCGTGAACGTCTCCGCGATGGAGGGCGTCTTCAGCCGCGGCTACAAGGGCGCGGGCCACCCGAACACCAACGCGGCCAAGGCCGCGATGAACATGGTGACGCGGACCAGCGCCCAGGAGATGTTCCAGGCCGACGGGATCCTCATGACCTCGGTCGACACGGGCTGGATCACCGACGAGCGCCCGCACTTCGACAAGCTGCGGCTGGCGGAGGAGGGCTTCCACGCCCCCCTCGACCTCGTCGACGGCGCGGCCCGCGTGTACGACCCGGTCGTCCGCGGCGAGGCCGGCGAGGACCTGTACGGCGTCTTCCTGAAGGACTACTCGCCGGCGAACTGGTAGGACGCCGGCCCGCCGCCGGAGGCCCCCGCCGGGCGCACCCGCGCCCGCGGCGCGGGGCCCGGGGCCCCCGCCCGCCGGTCGTACGCCCGGTCCGCGACCAGTTCCAGGACCGGGCGCCAGTCCTCCATCACCCCCGCGTCGAGCCCGGGGGTCTTCCCCGCGTCGTCGGCCTGGCGCAGGACCACCGCCGCCCCCGCGTCCGGCCCGGCCGCGAACGCCGCGGCCTCCTCCCGGCCCATCACCCCGCCCTGCGCGGCGAGGGTCAGGGCGCTCTGCGCCGACAGCGCCCGCCGCGGCTCGACCGCCGCCAAGTACCGCTTCGCCGGTACGTGCAGCCGCACCAGCCGCGCCACGCGCTCGCCCAGCAGTCCCCGCACCGCGTCCGCCGCGGTGTCCGCGTGCCCCGCGTCGTCACCCGGACGGAGCAGGTGGCCGAGGTCGTGCACGAGCCCCGCCACCTGAAGTTCCTTGTCCGCAGGGTGGGAACGGCGCAAAAGATGTGCGGTCTGGAGCGCGTGATCGTGCAGATCCACCGGATCCCCGCTGCGGTCGGGCGTGTCCCACGCCCCGCGGCAGGCGTGCAGCAGCTCCATGAGTTCCGCGACACTGCCCACACGGGGCACGTCCGCCCCGCCGGTCTCCTCCGCCACCACGACCGCCTCCGCTCCCGCCGAGCCTTCCCCGTCCGACGGGGCGAGCAGACCACGGTCCGGTGAACACGACCGGGGGCGCGGTGCTGAACGGGCGCAGTCGGGAAGGAGACAGGCCGGATTTCACCCCCCTATCGAGCGGGACCCCGCTCATATGTGTAACCTTAGGCGCACGGAAGGCCCCACCAAGGCCACCTCCGTGTGAACACGAGACGGCGCCACCGCGACCGAACTGCCCTTTTTCACTGCCCCGACGGACGATTCGGACCGGTCGGAGGCGACCGAGCGCGGGAGCCCGACGGGTTACGCGACACAAAGGAGTGCGCGGTGACACCAGAGTTGACGCAGCATGATCAAGCCCTGAAGGAACGAGCCACCGAGCGGCGCGGCCGCCGCCGTTCCGACGAGCTGGGCAGCCTGGAGGTGTGGGCCCGGTCGGCCCCCATCCGGCTCGCCGGCTACGAGGACGACCTCGCGGAGCCGCACATCCTGCCCGGCATCGACTGACCGCCGGCCACGACGCGCCCCCGTGCCCCCTTCGGCACGGGGGCCCGCCTTGCGTGGAGCCGGGCCGCACACGGCGCTCCGCGCCGGAACCCGCCCCTCCGTCCGCTGCCGGTGAACACCCGTCCGCCCTCGGCGATCGGACGTTCCGCCCGCACCACCCGCCGGGCAGGCTGGCGCCATGAGACTGCTGATGCTGGGCGGGACCGAGTTCGTGGGCCGCGCCGTCACCGAGGACGCCCTCGCCCGCGGCTGGGAGGTCACGGTCTTCCACCGCGGCCGGCACGCACCGCCGCCCGGCGCCGCCGCGCTCCACGGCGACCGCACCACCTCCCAGGGCCTGACCGCGCTGGCCGCGGGGGAGTGGGACCTGGTGGTGGACACCTGGTCCGGCGCCCCAGCGGCGGTGCGCGACAGCGCCCGCCTGCTCGCGCCGCGCGCCGGCCGGTACGCGTACGTGTCCAGCCGTTCCGTCTACGCCCACCCCGCTGCGCCCGGCCTGGCCGAGGACGCGCCGGTCGTGGACTCCTCGCCGGACCTCACCGAAGCCCCGTACGCCGAGGCCAAGCGCGGCGGCGAGCTCGCCGCGGAGGCCGCCTTCGGTGCCGCCCGCACCCTGCTCGTCCGCGCGGGCCTGGTCCTCGGCCCGTACGAGAACATCGGCCGCCTCCCCTGGTGGCTCAACCGCACCGCACGCGGCGGCCCGGTCCTCGCCCCCGGCCCGCACGACCAGCCGGTCCAGTACGTCGACGTGCGCGACCTCGCGCGCTGGACCCTCGACGCCGCCGCGGCCGGCCTCGCGGGCCCGTACGACCTGGTCTCCCCGCCCGGCCACGTCACCCTCGGCGGCCTGCTCGACGCCTGCGTCACCGCCACCGGCGGCACCGCCGAACTGCACTGGGCCGACCCCGGGATCCTCCTCGACGCCGGCATCGAGCCGTGGACCGAACTCCCCGTCTGGCTCCCCGAAGGCCCCGACCGCGAGGCCCTGCACGGGGCCGACGTCACCCGCGCCCTGGCCGCCGGCCTGCGCTGCCGCCCGGTCGCGGAGACGGTGGACGACACCTGGGCCTGGCTCACCTCCCTGAACGGCAAGGCCCCCCACCGCCCCGACCGCCCCCCGGTGGGCCTGTCCCCCCACAAGGAATCAGCCGTCCTCCGCTCCCTCGGCGTTCCCGGCGCCTAGGCCGTTCCCTGCGGCAGCGACCTGCGCACCGCCTTCTCGCCGGACCCTGGTCCGGCCGACTGCCGTGCGATAAATTCGGCCGGCCCCGCCCCCTTTCCGTCCCGGATGGAGACACGCCCCCCAATGAACGACATCGTCAACGGACTTGGCCGGACCAGCGCCTACGGAGCGCTCGGCCTGGTGCTGCTGATCCTCGGCATCGTGCTGGTGGACGTGCTGACCCCCGGAAAGCTGCCCAAGCAGATCTGGGAGGAACGCAACCGCAACGCCGCCCTCCTGCTCAGCTCCGCACTCCTCGGCATCGGCGGCATCGTCTTCACCTCGATCTGGACCACGTACGACGACTTCGGCAAGGGCCTCGCGTCCACCGCCGCCTTCGGCGTGCTGGGCCTGGTCC
Organism: Streptomyces sp. NPDC101132; assembly: GCF_044759225.1. Lineage (NCBI taxonomy): Bacteria > Bacillati > Actinomycetota > Actinomycetes > Kitasatosporales > Streptomycetaceae > Streptomyces > Streptomyces sp. NPDC101132. The sequence continues at coordinate 230,272 of NZ_JBIVYX010000001.1, read as the reverse complement.
TGATGGCGGTCGCGTTCCTCGTGCTCGACCTGGTCACCCCGGGCAAGCTCGGCGCCATAGTGGTCGACCCGGAGCCGCACCCCGCCGTCTGGGTCACCGCCTCCTGCAACCTCGCGGTGGCCGCCATCGTCTCGGCCTCCATCGCCTGACGACACCGACACCGACGCCGCACGAAGGCGCCGCCCCCCCCAGGGGCGGCGCCTTCGTCGTACCGGGCCCGCCCGGTCAGCCGCCACCCGTCCGGTCGACACGCCGTACCGGGCGGGGGAGGATGGAGCCATTCCCGCAGGACCCGGACGCGACCCCGTCGCGCCGGACCGACGAGGGAACGAGGAGAAGCACCATGCACCGACGCGCGCGCACCATCTCCGCGGCCGCCGTGATCGCGCTGGGCGCCTCGGCGCTCGCGGCGGCACCGGCGGTGTCCGCCCGGCCGCCCGCCGCCGCACCGGCGGCCACCTGCACCGTCTCGGAGCCCGACCAGGCGGATCGGGTCACCGTCGAGGGCAAGGGATTCGCCCGGGGCGAGGCCCAGTTGTCCTCGCCGGGCTCTCCCATCACGGACTTCAACGTGCCGGACGGCGGCTCCTTCCGCATCGCCAACAAGGCCGACGGCCGCTACGCCGTGACGCAGGGCGGCACCACCACGGTGTGCACCGGAGGCCCGGAACCCACCGGCAGGCCCGGCACCACCTACAAGGCCGGGGTCACGGCAGGCTGGGACGCCGTCAGCGAGGACTGCGCGGCCAAGCCGCCGGCGTCCGCGAACGAGGCCTTCCGGGACGGCTGGAACGAGGGCGCGTCCGCGGCCCGCGAAATCTTCTGCCCCTGACCGCCCCCCTGCCCGCACGGACGCCCTGCCCGCACGGCCGTCCCTGACCGCACTGCCCCCGGTGCGGTCCTAGTCGTACCCGTCCGGCTCGTCCGGCCCGTCCTTCTCGTCGTACGCGGCCAGGCGGGTCGGGGGGAGGAAGTCGCGGAGGAGGCGGCGGTGCCACCACGCGTGGGTGGCGCGGAGTTCGGGCCAGGTGGTGAAGCGGTAGCGGTAGAGGCGGGCGCGGACGTAGACCGGCGGCGCGTCGGGGAAGGGGTTGTGCCGCAGCAGCCGGAGGGTGTCCCGGTCGTTCTCCAGCAGCCGGGTCACGAACGGTCCGAACCAGTCCCGCGCGTAACCCGGGTTGAGCGCCGCGAACCACATCAGCCAGTCCAGCCGCAGGTGGTACGGGGCGAACTGGCGCGGCATCCGCTTCACGTCGCCGGGCTTGCCCTTGAACTCGTACGGCAGCCACGCGCTCTCCCGCGAGGGCACCGGGTCGGCGGTGCCCTCGACGACCACCTCGTCGCGGATCCGGCCGACCGTGCCGAAGGCCCCGTACGCGTTCACCAGGTGCAGGGAGTCGAAGGAGCGGTTCATCGCCTGGCGCCGGGAGAGCAGGTTGCGGGCCGGGCGGTGGCTGAGCACCAGCACCAGTGCCGTCACCGCGCACACCGTCACCACGTACCAGACCGGGGTCTCCCCGAAGTCCGCCGCGGTGCGCCGCGGGGCGCCGAAGAGGGTGAAGTCCACCGCGGACAGGGCGAGGACGATGGTGATCCAGTTCAGCCAGGCGAAGTTCCCCGAGAACACCAGCCACAGCTGGGTCACCACCATCACGGCCGCCGCGACCGTGGCCACCGGCTGGGGGGTGAACAGCAGCACCGGAACCAGCAGTTGCGTGACGTGGTTGGCCGCGCACTCCACCCGGTGCAGCGGCCGGGGCAGCCGGTGGAAGAACCAGCTCAGCGGCCCCGGCATCGGCTGGGTCTCGTGGTGGTGGTAGAGGCAGGTCAGCCGGCGCCAGCACGGGTCGCCCCGCATCTTGATCAGCCCCGCGCCGAACTCCACCCGGAACAGCACCCAGCGCAGCAGCCAGAGCACCGGCACCGGCGGCCCGACCGAGGCGTTGCCGAGGAACACGGCCAGGAAGCCGGCCTCCAGCAGCAGCGACTCCCAGCCGAAGGCGTACCAGGTCTGCCCGACGTTGACGATCGACAGGTACAGCGCCCAGAGCACCAGCCACATGGCCATCGCCGCCCCGAGGGGCACCGCGTCGGCCGCGCCGCAGGCCACCGCCGCGGCCAGCAGCACGCCCGTCCAGGCGCAGCACGCGAAGAGCCGGTCGGAGTAGCGCAGTTGGAACAGGCTGGGCGCACGGGAGAAGGGGACCTGGCGTACGTAGTGGGGGACGGGCAGCATGCCCTTCTCGCCGATCAGCGCGCGGAACTGGAGCGCGGCGGCGAGGAAGGCGACGGCGTACAGCCCGGCGAGGCCCCGCTGGAAGACCAGCCGGCTCAGCCAGTAGCCGGGCTCGGTGAACCAGTCCATCACCACCAGTATCCGCCCGGCACCGGCCCGGTGCCTCAGGCCGTCGCGAGGTGCCTCAGGCCGCCGCGAGCCGCCGCAGCCGGCGGCCGCAGAGGCGGGCGAAGCGCAGCTGGAGGAACGGCACGACCGGTCCGGCCAGGCGGGTGTACCAGGTGGCGGGGCGGCTGAAGGCGGTCACGGTGAACCACACCGCCCCGTCCTCGGCCAGCTCCACCAGGAACGACTCCTCGCCCTGCTCGGGGTGGCCGTTCCGGGTGCCGTACGCGAAGCCGGTGAGGTCCCGCTCGTACACGGCCCCGACCACCTCGCAGGGCACGGACAGCTCCAGCCGGCCGATGCCGAGCCCGTTGTCCAGCCGTACGCCGGGCTCGGCGCGCTCCCGGTCGGCCCGCACCCGCAGGCCGACGGCCCGGTGCATCGCGAAGGTGGTGACCGCCCGGCCGGCGGCCTCGAAGGCGGCCCGGCCGGTGCCGACGCGGGTGCGGTGGCGCAGGTGGTGGTAGCCGGCGGGCAGCGGGCCGCCGCGCAGGGTGGCGCCGGCCTCGGGGTAGCTCAGGGCGGCGGGGTCGAGCAGCGGGTTCATGCCGGTGTCTCCTTCAGACGGTGCCAGGCCAGCACCGAGCACAGTGCGAAGCCGAGGGCGTTGCCGAGGCCGTGCGTGGCCGCGGTCCAGGTCAGGCTGAGGTGGGGGAGTCCGGTGGCCTCGCCCAGCGCCCAGCTGAGCGCGAGCAGCATGGTGGCCGGCAGGACCACCGCCGAGGTGGTGAGCAGGGCGCGGGTGAGGCGGTCGGCCGTGCGGCCGCGGATGTCCTGCCAGGTGAGCAGCGAGACGGTCCACATGCCGGCGGTCAGCACGAGCGCACCGGCCAGTTCCAGCCAATCGTCGACGAAGTATCCGGCGAGGACGAGCAGTGTTCCGGCCGGAACGCTGTACGCCGCGAACCGCGCCCGCGGCCCGGCCCCGGCCGCCCGGCAGACCAGCCCCGCCACCAGTGCCGCGGTGAAGCCGGCGAAGTGGAAGTGGGGCACGGTCAGGGCCAGGATGTCGAGGTCGAAGCCGAAGAGGTGCCGGCCGGCGCGTTCGGCGACCAGCGCGGTCGCGGCCACCGAGGGCGAGACCAGGGCGGTGAGCAGGGCCACCTCCTCGGCCGGGAGCCGGAGGCGGCCCCGCCCCGCCGGGTCCCCCCGCCCCGCCCGGACCAGCCGGGCGCCGGCCACGGCCGCGAGGGCCAGGGCGGCCAGCGCGTACACGGCGGCCAGGGCCGTGGCCGGGGTGCCCCGCGGCAGCCACAGGGAGACCGCGCCGGGCAGTGCGGCCACCGGCCACCAGCGCGCCGCGACCGTGAGGACCCCCGTCCCCCGCGGTCCGGCGGGGCCGGCCAGCCGGAGGCCCGCCGGGACGACGGCCAGCATGCCCAGGGCCACCACCGGGTCGACCAGCAGTTCCAACGCGGACACCGCACACCCCCCTTGAACGTGTTCAACTCGCAGGTGCAGCCTACGCAGATTCTTGAACATGTTCAAGAAGGGCTGCCGGTGTGCGGCCCCTGCGCCATTGGTGCACGCAGCGTCACCCCCCGGCCCCGCTCCGCTTGCGGCCCGGTGTGCGGCCCCGCAGACAATTGAGGGCACTCCAGGCCGAAGAGGAGATTCCGTGCGAGCAACGGTCCGCAGCTACCCCCTCGCCGCCTGCGTGGCCGCCCTCGGCCTCCTCACCGCGGCCTGCTCCGACGGCGGCGGCGCCCGCGCGGCCGACCGCGGGCAGGAGGTCCACCTCCAGCCCGTGGCCGCGGCCGGCCCCGACCCGTTCACCGCGTCCACGGCCACCTCCGCCGTCGCCCTCCCCTCGGGCACCGGCGGCACCTCGGGCACGGCCGACGTCGAACCGACCGACAGCGGCGGCGCCCCCACCCTGCGGACCGTCAACGGCGCCGTCCCCGGCCTCTACGGCGGCACCCACAAACTGGGCAGCTGCGACGTCGAACAGCAGGTCGCCTTCCTCGCCGCCGAGCAGGCCAGGGCCCGCGCCTTCTCCCGGGCCGCAGGCGTCGCCCAGGCCGAGCTGCCCGACTTCCTGCGCGGCCTCACCCCGGTCGTCCTCCGGGCCGACACCCGGGTCACCAACCACGGATTCCGCGACGGCCGCGCGACCAGCTTCCAGTCCGTGCTCCAGGCCGGCACCGCCGTCCTCGTCGACGAGCACGGGCTGCCCCGCGTCCGCTGCGCCTGCGGCAACCCGCTGATGCCGCCCGCCGCAGTCGAGGGCAAACAGCTGCACCAGGGCGCGCCCTGGCCCGGCTACCAGCCCCACCAGGTCGTCGTGATCAAGCCGACCACCCAGGCGGTCACCAACCTGGTGATCGTCAACATCACCGACAACACCTGGATCGAACGCACCACCGGCGACGACGGCGCCCAGGACCGGCGCCCCGCGGTCCCGCCGGCCCACGACCCGACCGGCCCGATCCCGTCCGACGCGCCCGCCAGCCCGGACACCGGCTCCGGCGACCCCTGCGCCACCCCGAGCAGCACCCCGACCCCGCCCCTGAGCGCGACTCCGAGAGCGGACGACGGCACCGCCGCGGAACCCCCGGCCGCCCGGCCCACCGACTGTCCGCCGCTCACCCCGCCGCCCGCGGTGGTGTCGCCCGACACCACCGTCCCGGACCGCAGCAGCCCCGCCGAACCGCTGCCCAGCCTCCCCGACACCGGCACCACGCCCGGCGACGTCCCGTCCGACCTGCCCGTGGAGACGCCGCCCGGCGACCCGTTCACCGAAGAGGTCCCGGTGCAGCCGGACGGCTCGACCGGGGACCCGTACGACCCCTACGGCGTCGACCCGTACGCCCCCAGCGACCCGTACGCCCCCTACGACCCGTACGGCGGCACCGGCGACACGCAGGCCCCAGACCCCGACGCCTACCTGGAGAACGCCTGAGCCGAGCACACCGCGCGGCGGCCTCCTGTCGAGGAATCGGCCGAAGAATGTCATGGTGGAGCGGTGCCGACCACCGTATCGCTGCCGGACGACTGGCCCGCACACCCGGACCGGAGCCTGGCGCTCAACCGGATGGGCAGCTTCGACTGGGACCTGGTCACCGGGCTCATGCACATGGATCCGGCCGCACACGAGGTCTTCGACGTCCTGCCGGACGAATACGACGGACGCCCCGAATCCCTCGCCCCCCGGGTCCCGCCCGCCGAGGCGGTCCGGCTCGACGCGATGGTCTCCAGCGCCCTCAAGAGCGGCTCCGACAGCTACGGCGCCTACTTCCGCATCCGCTGCCGCGACGGCCGGCACCGCTGGACCCACACCCAGGGCCGGGTGATGCGGGACGCCGACGGCCGCCCGTACCGCATCATCGGCATCGTCCGCGACGCCACCGAGGAGCTCAGCCACTCCGCCGAGCGCCTCGGGCTCGACGAGGAGCGCCGCCGCCAGACCTCGGTGGTCGAGGGCACCACCGCGGCCCTCGCGCACGCCCGCACCGTCCAGGACGTCATCGACGCGCTCAGCGACAGCCAGGGGCTGGAGCGCCTGGGCACCATGGGCATGGTGATGGGCCTGGTCGAGTCCGGCAGCCGGATCCACCTGGTCGCCGAGGGGCCCGAAGGCAGCTTCGTGCCCGGCACCCGCTACACCCGGATCGACGAGGGCTACCCGATGAGCGAGGTGGTCCGCTCGCTCCAGCCGCGGTTCATCGAGTCGGCCGAGGACTTCGCCGAGGGCTACCCGATCCTCTGGGACAAGATCGCGTACATGGAGATCTCGGCCGCCGCCTACCTGCCGCTGATCGCCCAGGCCCGGCCCATCGGCGCCATCGGACTCCTCTACCAGGACAAGGACGGCTTCACCCAGGACGAGCGGAACCTGCTGGTCGCGCTCGGCAGCAGCATCGCGCAGAGCCTCCAGCGGGCCATGCTGCTGGAACAGGAGCACGAACTGGCCGAGGGCCTCCAGCAGGCGATGCTGCCCCGCCGCATCCCCAGCGTCCCCGGCGCCCAGATCGCCGTCCGCTACCGCTCCGCACGGATGGGCCGGGACATCGGCGGCGACTGGTACGACGTCATCCCCCTGCCCGGCGGCCGGGTCGGCGCGGTCATCGGCGACGTCCAGGGCCACGACACCCACGCCGCGGCCGTGATGGGCCAGCTCCGGATCGTGCTGCGCGCCTACGCCTCCGAAGGCCACGCACCGGCCACCGTGATCGCCCGCGCCTCCGGCTTCCTCCACGAACTCGACACCGACCGCTTCGCCACCTGCACCTACGCCGAGGCCGACCTGACGACCGGCGTGGTCCAGCTGGTCCGCGCCGGGCACATCGACCCGCTGCTGCGCTCCCGCGAGGGCGACGTGCGGCGCGTGCCGGTCGAGGGCGGCATGCCGCTCGGCCTGTCCGCCGAGTTCGGCCGCCTGGAGTACCCCGTCACCACCGTCGAGCTCGACCCCGGCGAGACCCTGCTGATGTGCACCGACGGCCTGGTCGAACAGCCGGGCGCCGACCTCGACGACGGCATCCAGGCGCTCACCTCCCAGATCCGGCGGGGCCCCGCCGAACTCCAGAGCCTCGCCGACCGGCTCTGCGAGATCGTCGACGAGCGGGGCGGCGACGACGACATGGCGTTGCTCCTGCTCCGGCGCCGCGTCGAGGAGACCCCGCGCGGCGGCGGCCGCCTCCAGCAGCACGTGGCCCAGAACGACCCCGAGGCCCTGATCTCCGCCCGGCACATGATCGGCGCCGCGGTGCGGGCGTGGGGCGCGGGGGAGCGCGCCGACGAGATCGAACTGGTCGCCGACGAGCTGATCGTCAACGCCCTGATGCACACCGAGGGGCCCGCGATCGTCACCCTCCGCGTCCTCACCGGCCCCGAACGCCGCCTCCGCGTCGAGGTCGAGGACCGCTCCAGCGCCCTGCCGCGCCGGCGCGAGGCCGGCGAATCCGGCGTCTCGGGACGCGGCCTGATGCTGGTGGACCGCCTCGCGGACGTGTGGGGCGTGGAGTCCCGCGGCAGCGGCAAGTGCGTGTGGTGCGAGTTCGTCATGGACTGACGCGCCGCGGCGCTCCCGCCCCCGCCGACCGCGGCGCTGCCGCCCTCGCGGGCTGCGGCGCTGCCGCCCCCGCCGACCGTGGCGCTGCCGCCCTCGCGGGCTGCGGCGCTCCCGCCCCGGCGGGCTGAGGCGGTCCCGTCCCGGCGGGCCGCGCAGCTCCCGTCCCCGCCGGCCACCCGGGACCGGCCCCCGTCCGTCCCCCGGACCGCTCCCGGCGCGCCGCGCGCGGCCGTGTGCGGCAGGCTGGAGTACATGCCGGAACTGCCGGAGGTGGAGGCCCTGCGGGACTTCCTCGACGAGCACCTCGCCGGCCGGGTCGTCGAACGCGTCTGGCCGGCCGCCGTCAGCGTGCTCAAGACGTACGACCCGCCGCTGACCGCCCTGCACGGACGGACCGCCGGGCCCACCGCCCGGTACGGCAAGTTCCTCGCGCTCTCCTTCGGCGACCTGCACCTGGTCACCCACCTCGCCCGGGCGGGCTGGCTGCGCTGGCAGGACACCCTGCCCGCCGCCCCGCCCCGCCCCGGCAAGGGACCCCTCGCGCTGCGCCTCGCCCTGGAGGGCGGCGGCGGCTTCGACCTCACCGAGGCCGGCACCCAGAAGCGCCTCGCCGTCCACGTGGTCCGCGACCCGGCCGAGGTGCCCGGCATCGCCCGCCTCGGCCCCGACCCGCTCGCCGAGGGCTTCGACCGGGACGCCTTCGCCGCGCTCCTCACCGGCGAACGCCGCCAGATCAAGGGCGTCCTGCGCGACCAGAGCGTCATCGCCGGCATCGGCAACGCGTACAGCGACGAGATACTCCACGCCGCCCGCATGTCCCCCTTCAAACTCGCCGCGAAACTCGGCGAGGACGAGGTGACATGCCTCTACGAGGCCCTGGAGACCACCCTCGCCGAGGCCGTCGAGCGCTCCCGGGGCGTCGCCGCCGGGCGGCTGAAGGCGGAGAAGAAGAGCGGACTGCGCGTCCACGGCCGCACCGGGGAGCCCTGCCCCGTGTGCGGGGACACCATCCGCGAGGTCTCCTTCGCCGACTCCGCCCTCCAGTACTGCCCCACCTGCCAGACCGGCGGCAAGCCACTGGCCGACAGACGCCTCTCCCGCCTGCTGAAATAGGCCGTTTACACTGCGCGGCATGCTGCGCGCGCTGGCCGTCGACGACGAGAAACCCGCTCTTGAGGAACTGCTGTACCTGCTGCGGGCCGACCCGCGCGTGCGCAGCGCCGAGGGAGCCAACGACGCGACCGGTGCGCTGCGGCGGATCGGCCGCGCCCTGGAGGCCGGACCCGGCAGCCCCGACGCCATCGACGTGGTCTTCCTCGACATCCACATGGCCGGGCTCACCGGCCTGGACGTCGCCCGCCTGCTGTCCGGCTTCGCCCGCCCCCCGCACCTGGTGTTCGTCACCGCCCACGAGGGCTTCGCCGTCCAGGCCTTCGACCTCAAGGCGGTGGACTACGTGCTCAAGCCGGTGCGCCGCGAACGCCTCGCGGAAGCGGTACGCCGCGTCTGCGACCAGCACGTCCAGCAGGTCCCGCAGGTTCCCGGACCCGGCGGTGCCGCCGCTGCCGCCGGGCCGGCCGGCCCGCCCGGCCCCGGAGCCGTCAGGATCCCCGTACAGCCGCCGGCCGACGGGCAGATAGCCGTCGAACTCGGCGGCGTCACCCGCTTCGTGCCGGTCGACGACATCGCGTACGCCGAGGCCCAGGGCGACTACGCCCGCCTGCACACCGCCGCCGGCAGCCATCTCGTCCGCATCCCGCTGTCCACCCTGGAGGAGCGCTGGGCCGCCCGCGGCTTCGTGCGCATCCACCGCCGCCACCTGGTCGCCCTGGCCCGCATCGACGAACTCCGGGTGGACGCCGGGGCCACCACCGTCCGCGTCGGGGCCGCGGAACTGGCCGTCAGCCGGCGGCACGCCCGCGAACTGCGGGACCTCCTGCTGCGCCGGGCCCGGGGCTGACCGGTGGCCGCCGACAGCCCGGACCGGCCGCCGGTCCCGTACGGGGACCACCCCGATCCGCAGGCGCCGCACCCCGGCGCCCCCGCCCCGCGCCGCGAACCGCCCGTACCCGGCACCGGCACCCCCGCCCCGCACCCCGGCGCCCCCGCCCCGCGCCGCGAGACCGTCACCGGCGTGCCCCTGCCCGCCCGCCGCCGGGCCCCCGTGCCCACCCCCGCCCGCTCCGAGATCACCGAGCAGACCTCCCTCGGCGCCACGTACGTACGGGCCCTGATGCGCAGCCAGCTCCGCACCGCCCTCGCGGCACTGGCTGCCCTCACCCTGCTCGTCGGCGGCCTCCCGCTGCTGTTCGCCCTGCCGCACACGCCCAGCGGCACCGCGCCCGCCCCACTCGTCTGGGCGGTGCTCGGGGTCGCCGTGCACCCGGTGATGTGGCTGACCGCCCGCTGGTACGTACGCCGCGCCGAGCGCAACGAACGCGACTTCACCACCCTGGTCACCGACCCGGCCGACCGGAACGAGGGCCGCCCGTGAACCAGGCCCACGCCGTCGCCGCCGTCACCGCCGTGGTCCTCGGCACCCTCCTCATCGGCGGCCTCGGGCTGCGCATCTCCCGGACCACCTCCGACTTCTACGTCGCCTCGCGCACCGTCGGCCCCCGCCTCAACGCCGCCGCCATCAGCGGCGAGTACCTCTCCGCCGCCTCCTTCCTCGGCATCGCCGGCCTGGTCCTGCTCCAGGGCCCCGAGATGCTCTGGTACCCCGTCGGATACACCGCCGGCTACCTCGTGCTGCTGGTGCTGGTCGCCGCCCCGCTGCGCCGCTCCGGCGCCTACACCCTGGCCGACTTCGCCGAGGCCCGCCTGGAGTCCGCCGCCGTCCGCCGGCTGGCCGGGCTGTTCGTCGTCGGCATCGGCTGGCTCTACCTGCTGCCGCAGCTCCAGGGGGCCGGACTGACCCTGCACATCCTGACCGGCGCCCCCGACTGGTTCGGCGCCCTCGTCGTCGGCGTGGTGGTCACCGGCGCGGTCGCGGCCGGCGGCATGCGCAGCATCACCTTCGTCCAGGCGTTCCAGTACTGGCTGAAGCTGACCGCCCTGCTGGTGCCCGCCTTCTTCCTGCTGGCCGCGTGGGCGGGGGACGGCGCCCCGCGCGCCCGGTTCGCCGAACCGCCCCGGTTCCGCGAGCAGTCGGCCGTACGCGTGGCCGACACCGTACGGCTGGACCTCGCCGCACCGCTCACGGTCACCGTCACCGGCCGCGTCGACGGCCTGGACCACCACGCCCGCCCCGTCGCCCTCGCCGCCGGCCCCCACCGCGTGGAGGCCGGCACCGTCCTGGACTTCCCCGAGGGCGCGCGGGTCCCCGAGCGCGCGGCCCCCTCGGGAACGGCCGGCGCGCCGTGGTCGCAGCCGCTCACGGGCAGCCGCGAGGAACACCCGCTGTACGCCACCTACGGGCTGATCCTCGCCACCTTCCTCGGCACCATGGGCCTTCCGCACGTGGCCGTCCGCTTCTACACCAGCCCCCACGGCACCGCCGCCCGCCGCACCACCCTGGTGGTCCTCGGCCTGATCGGCACCTTCTACCTGCTGCCGCCCGTCTACGGGGCCCTCGGCCGCATCTACGCCCCCGAACTCGCCCTGACCGGCAGCGCCGACGCGGCCCTGCTGGTGCTGCCCGAGCGGATGGTCGGCGGCGTGGCCGGGGACCTGCTGGGCGCCCTGCTCGCCGGCGGCGCCTTCGCGGCCTTCCTGTCCACCGCCTCCGGGCTGACCATGGCGGTGGCCGGTGTGCTCACGAAGGACGCGCTGCCCCGCCGGCTGCGGTGGCGGCGCCGGTCCGCCGCGGGGGTCCGGCCCGCCGGGCCCGGCGTGCGGGCCTTCCGGCTCGGGACGGTCGTGGCCATGGGGGTGCCGCTGCTGGTCAGCCGGTTTGTGGCGAACGTGCCGGTCGCCGACGCGGTGGGGCTGGCCTTCGCCGTGTCCGCCTCCTCCTTCTGCCCGCTGCTCGTGCTGGGCATCTGGTGGCGGGGGCTGACCGCGCCCGGTGCCGCCAGCGGACTGCTGGTCGGCGGCGGGGCCGCGCTGACGGCCGTGCTGGCCACCCGGGCCGGGGTGCCCGGCGGGGGCTGGGCGCACACGCTGCTGGCCTGGCCTGCCGTCTGGTCGGTGCCGCTGGGCTTCCTGACGATGGTGGCCGTCTCCCTGGCCACCCGGGACCGGGTGCCGGCCGGGGCGGCGGCCACCCTGACCCGGCTGCACCTGCCGGAGGGGCTGCGATGACGGGCGAGGTGCTGGCCGGACTGGTCCTCGGGGGCCTCGCCCTGCTCGCCGCGGGGGCGGCGCTCGGGCGCCGGTGGGCGGTGCGCGGCGACCGCCGCGGCTCCCTGGACCTGGGCACCCCGGTGGAGCGGGCCACCTTCCACACCCTGCACACGGCCTCGCTGGCCGCGCCCCCGCTGCGCGGCGGGCTCACCGAGGACACCGCGCGGAAGGCCGTACGGCGCCTGCGGCCGCTGCTCGGCACCGAGGCCCTCTGCCTGACGGACCGGGACGCGGTGCTGGCCTGGGACGGGCCCGGTGCCGGGCACCACGTGGACGTCGTGATGGGCAAGGTCGCCGCGCCGCTCGACTCCGGGCGCAGCATCGCCGTCGAGACCGGCTGCGACGACCCCGGCTGCCCGCTGCGCTGGGCGGTGATCGCCCCGCTCACCGGCGAGGAGGGCGTCCTGGGGGCGCTGGTGGCCTATGGTTCGCGTGAGTCGGCGGTGCTGGTGCGGGCAGCGACCGAGGTGGCCCGCTGGGTGTCCGTACAGCTGGAACTGGCCGAGCTCGACCGGTCCAGGACCCGGCTGATCGAGGCCGAGATCCGGGCCCTGCGCGCCCAGATCTCCCCGCACTTCATCTTCAACTCCCTGGCCGCCATCGCCTCGTTCGTCCGCACCGATCCCGAGCGCGCCCGTGAACTGCTGCTGGAGTTCGCCGACTTCACCCGCTACTCCTTCCGCCGGCACGGCGACTTCACCCAGCTCGCCGACGAACTGCGCTCCATCGAGCAGTACCTGGCGCTGGCCGGCGCCCGGTTCGGCGACCGGCTGACCGTCACCCTCCAGGTGGCGCCCGAAGTCCTGCCGGTGGCACTGCCGTTCCTGTGCCTCCAGCCGCTCGTGGAGAACGCCGTCAAGCACGGGCTGGGCACCTCGGTGGCCGAGTGCCGGATCACGATCGCGGCGCGGGACGCGGGCGACGAGGCGGTGGTGACCGTCGAGGACAACGGGGTGGGCATGGACCCGGCCGCCTTGCGGGCGCTGCTCGCGGGGGAGGGGCCCGCCCCGTCCGGGATCGGGCTGCGCAACGTGGACGAGCGGCTGCGGCAGGTGTACGGCGACGCGTACGGGCTGGTGATCGAGACCGGGGTGGGCGCGGGCATGAAGGTGACGGTCCGGGTGCCGAAGTACCGGGCGGGGGTGCACCCCGGCGCGGGGGCGGCCGTACCGCCCGGGTGAGCGCGGGGGAGTCCGCACCGCCCGGGTGAGCGCGGGGGCGCCCGTACCGTCCGGGACGGCGGCGCGTGGACGGTCAGAACAGGTGCATCGCCAGGTGGCCCAGTGGCAGGCCGAGTTGCCAGGCGGGGGTCCAGACCCGGACGTTCTCGTCCAGGCCGGCGCCCTCGCGGCGGGCCGGGTCCAGGTTGGTGGCGTACAGCTCGGTGCGGTCCAGCCAGCGCCAGGCGGCCCGGGCCAGCTCCAGGTCGGCGTCGTCGCCGCCCCGGTCCCGTGCCTCCTCGCCGAGCTGGAGGAACCGGGTCTGCACCCAGTCGCGCCAGGGGTGCCCGTACGCGGTGAGCGAGAGCCACTCGTCCAGCTGCGAGACCACGCGGATGCCGGACAGCTCGCCGGCCGCGTCGGAGAGGTAGATGGTGAGGGCGAGGGTGTCGCGGCCGGCCCGGAACTCCAGGGTGCTGACCGGGATCAGCCGTCCCGTGCGCAGGAGTTCGTCCGCGATGTACTCGGCGTAGAGCCATGCCAGGGGCACCGCGAGCCCACCGTCACTGGTGCCGTTACCACCCTCGGGGCGCACCGTTCCACCTTCTCCCGCGTGTCGAGCCTGCCGCCGTCTGCCCCGAGCCTTCACGCAGCGGCGGGACGGGCGGGGGACGTTTACTCAACTTGAACGGTCTGATGGCAAATTCGATGCGCCCTGGGCACAGTCTGCTCATGACTCCGGCCGGATTCTGGACGGACGGCGCGGCGCCGGGTGTTCAGGCGCCGAGCCCGTACCCCGGCAGTCCCTTCCGCAGGGCCCGCAGGGCGTAGTGCGTACGGGACTTGACGGTACCCGCGGGAATCCCGAGCACCTGTGCGGCCTCCGAGACGGAACGGTCGCGGAAGTAGACCTGGACGAGCACCTCGCGGTGTTCGGGGCCCAGCGAGCCGACCGCGCGGCGCACGTCGATGGCGGTCAGGGAGGACTCGTACCGGTCCTCGGGGGCGGGCCGCTGCTCCAGCGCCTCGGTCTCCACTTCCTGGGGGCGGGCCAGGCGGGCGCGGCGGGCGTCGATCGCGAGCCGGCGGCCGACGGTGAACAGCCAGGGCCGCATCGAGGCGTGCTCGCTCTGCCAGGCCTCCGGGTGCTGCCAGGCCCGCACCAGGGTCTCCTGGACCAGGTCCTCGGCGCGCTGGGCGTCGCCGTGGGTCAGGCCCAGCAGGAACCCGAAGAGGGCGCGGCCGTGCTCGCGCTGGAGTTCGGCCAGCTCGTCGGCGCCAGTGCGCCGGAGGGTGATGGTGTGGCTCACCGGTGGGCTCCTTCCCGGGCGGCTGAGTGGGCCGGTCGAACCCACCCTGACCTGCGGGTGGGGCCGCGGGAACCGCCGGGCGGCGGTGGCGCGCCCAAGGGCGCCGGGAGGGCCGCCGGGCGGGCGGCCGGTGCGACGAACGGTCCGAACGGTGCGGTGAACGGTCGTGCGGTTCGGCCGTTCCGGTGACCGGTTCGGCGCCGTTCCTTGACTTCGTGGCGCGTGTTCTGTGGATTCGAAATTCAGAACATCCGATAGTCCTACAAATGGGAGTCTGGTCCTATGGGGTCGACGGGTTCGGGTTCGACGGGTTCGAGTGCGCCGGGCACCACCCCCGGGGGGACGCGCGGACGCGCGCCGGGACGCCCGCGCCCGGCCGTGCGGCGGGCGGCGGCCGCCCTCGCCGTCGTCCTCGTGACCGCCGGCACGGCGGGCTGCTCCGCGGGACACGGCGGAGCGCAGGCCCGGCTCGCCGGCCGCCCGTCACCCCCGGCCGGCGGCAACACGGCGGGCTCCCCGGCCGCCCGCGGCTTCAGCCTGGTGGCCAGCGGCGACGTCCTGCCGCACGACTCGGTGATCCGGCGCGCCCAGGCCGACGCGGGCGGCGAGGGATACGACTTCAGGCCGATGTTCTCCCTGGTCAAGCCGCTGGTGTCGAAGGCCGACCTGGCGCTGTGCCACATGGAGACCGTGTACGGGCCCGACGGCGGCCCCTTCACCGGCTACCCCGCCTTCAAGTCCCCGCCGCAGGTGGCCGCGGGGCTCAAGGACGCCGGCTACGACGGCTGCTCCACGGCCTCGAACCACACCCTGGACGACGGCGCCGACGGCGTGCGCCGCACCCTGGAGGCCTTCGACCGGGCCGGCCTGGGGCACGCGGGTTCCGCCCGCACCGCCGAGGAGGCCCGCAGGGTCACCACGTACCGGGCGGGCAGCGCGAAGGTCGCGCACCTGGCGTACACCTTCGGCACCAACGGCTACCCCCTGCCCGACGGGCAGCCCTGGGCCGTGAACCTGACGGAGCAGAAGAAGGTCGTCGCGGACGCGCGGGCGGCCCGGAAGGCGGGCGCCGACGTGGTCCTGGTCAGCCTGCACTGGGGCACCGAGTGGCAGACCGAACCGGACGCGACGCAGCTGGCCCTGGGCCGGGCGCTGACCGCGTCGAAGACCGGCGGCCGGCCAGACGTCGACCTGATCCTCGGCACGCACGCCCACGTCCCGCAGCCCTTCGAGAAGGTCAACGGGACCTGGATCGTCTACGGCATGGGCGACCAGGTCGCCGGCACGATGATCAACTACTCCGACCAGGTCGACCCCCGGGGCAACTACGGCTCCATCGGCCGCTTCACCTTCGCGCCCCCGGCGGCGGCGGGGGAGCGGTGGCGGGTGACCCGCGCGGAGTTCGTCCCGCAGCTGATGGACCTAGACGCCGGCAGGGTGGTGAACCTGCCCGAGGCACTGGCGAAGGACCCCGGCCGGGACGACTACGCGACGGCGCGGGACGCGATCCGCGAGGCGGTGCTGAGCCGCGGCGCGGCGAAGGACGGCCTGGTCATGGGCCGCTGACCGGGCCGCCGGCCGGCTCCGCCCCCGGAGCCGGCCGCCCCCCCCGGGGGGGGGCGGGTCCTCCGCCGCGCGCCGAGCGGCGCCGCTGCCTACAGTGCGAATCATGAGTGTCACGGTGGAGCAGACGCAGGGCACCAGGAACCGCTTCCTGAACCGGGTGCCGGACGCCTTCGGAGCCTTCTTCGGCACCATCGGCCTGCTCTGCGTGCTCCTGGCGCTCTCCCCGGTGCTCCGGCGCGTCCTGCGGCCGGTCGTGGACTTCCTCGACGCCGTCCTCGTCCCGGTCAGCGCCAACCTGGCCTACGCCGTCTTCCTCTTCCTGCTCGCCGCAGCCCTCGGCAGCCGCAAGAAGGTGGCCTGGTGGGTCGTCGTCGCCTACCTGACCCTGCTGGTGCTCAGCGACGCGGCCTTCCTCGCGGAGGGCTGGTACTGGTACTCGGTCCCCTCGATCATCGCCGCCGTGGCGGCCCTGGCGCTGCTGGTCGCCGCCCGCGGCGAGTTCTACGCCGCCTCCCGGCACGGCGCGGTGTGGCGGGCGCTGCTGGTCCTGGGCCTCGGCCTGCTGCTGGCCGTCTTCCTCGGCTGGGCACTGGTCGCGATCTGGCCGGGGACGCTGCCCCGCTCCCAGTGGCTGGACTGGGCCGCCAAGCAGGTGTTCGGCGGGCTCTTCTCCGCCCGCCAGTTCGACGGCCGGCCGCCCCGGCCGGTGTACTTCTTCTGCGGCCTGTTCGGTGCCCTGGCCCTGCTCAACGCCGCCGCCACGCTCTTCCGCTCCCAGCGGCTGGAGGCCGCGCTGCACGGGGACGAGGAGCCGCGCATCCGGGCGCTGCTGGGCGCCTACGGCCGCAACGACTCGCTCGGCTACTTCGCCACCCGGCGCGACAAGGCCGTGGTCTTCGCCCCCAACGGCAGGGCCGCCGTCACCTACCGCGTCGAGGCCGGCGTCTGCCTGGCCTCCGGCGACCCGGTCGGCGACCCCGGCGCCTGGACCGCCGCGATCAACGAGTGGCTGGCCGTGGCGCGCCGCCACGGCTGGCAGCCGGCCGTGATGGGCGCCTCCGAGGAGGGCGCCACCGCCTACGCCCGCTCCGGCCTCGGCGCCCTGCAGCTCGGTGACGAGGCGATCCTGCACGTCGCCCACTTCGACCTCGACGGCCGGGACATGCGCGTCACCCGGCAGGCCGTCAACCGGGTGCGGCGCGCCGGCTGCACCACCGTGATCCGCCGCCACTCCGCCCTCACCGAGGAGGAGATGCGCCGCATCGTCGACCGGGCCGACCGCTGGCGCGACACCGAGACCGAACGCGGCTTCTCCATGGCCCTCGACCGGCTCGGCGACCCGCAGGACGGCGACTGCCTGCTCGTGGAGGCCTTCGACGGCGAGGGCAACCTGATCGCGCTGCTCTCCTTCGTCCCCTGGGGCAGGGACGGCATCTCCCTGGACCTGATGCGCCGGGACCGCAAGGCCCCCAACGGCGTCATGGAGTTCATGGTGGCCGAGCTGTGCGCGCAGGCCCCGAAGCTCGGGGTGCGCCGCGTCTCCCTCAACTTCGCCGTCTTCCGCTCCGTCTTCGAGGAGGGCGGCCGGATCGGCGCCGGACCGGTGCTGCGGCTGTGGCGCAGGCTGCTGCTGTTCTTCTCCCGCTGGTGGCAGCTGGAGGCGCTGTACCGGTCCAACGTGAAGTACCAGCCGGAGTGGTACCCGCGGTTCCTCTGCTACGGGGACGCCGGCTCCCTCGCGCGCATCAGCCTCGCCTCCGGCATCGCCGAGGGCTTCGTCTCCGTACCCAGCCTGCACAAGCTGCGGGGCCGGGCGCGGCCCTCCGCCGGCACCGCCGCGGCCCCCGCCACCACCGCCGGTCTGCCGCCCATCGGCGAACTCGGCCTGGCCGAGGAGGACGCGGCGGACGCCGGCACCGGTTCCGCCCTGCCCGAGCAGGTCCGGGTCCGGCACCGCAAGCTCGCCCGCCTCCAGGCCGCCGGCGTCGACCCGTACCCGGTCGGCATCCCCGAGCGCACCCACACCCTCGCCGAGCTGCGCCGCGCGCACCCCGGGCCGGCGCCGGACGCGCGGACGGGGGAGGAGGTCACCGTCGCCGGGCGCGTGATGGTCGTGCGCGACCTCGGCGGCGTCGTCTTCGCCGGGCTGCGCGACTGGTCGGGGGACCTCCAGCTGATGTTCACGCGCGACGGGTCCGGAGCCGACGTCCTGGCGGACTTCACCCGTACGGTCGACTTCGGCGACCACGTCGTCGCCACCGGCGAGGTGGGCGCCAGCCGCAGCGGCGAGCTGTCCGTCGTGGTCCGTTCCTGGCAGCTCACCGGCAAGTGCCTGCGCCCGCTGCCCGACAAGCGCAAGGGCCTGGCCGACCCCGAGGCACGGGTGCGCCGCCGCTACCTCGACCTGGTCGCCAGCCCCGAGGCCCGCGACGTGGTCAGGGCCCGGTCCGCCGCCGTCCAGGCGCTGCGGCAGGGCCTGCTCGACCGCGGCTACCTGGAGGTCGAGACCCCGATGCTCCAGCAGATCCACGGCGGCGCCAACGCCCGCCCCTTCACCACCCACATCAACGCCTACGACCTCGACCTGTACCTGCGCATCGCCCCCGAGCTGTACCTCAAGCGGCTCTGCGTCGGCGGCATGGAGAAGGTCTTCGAGATGGGCCGCACCTTCCGCAACGAGGGCGTCTCCTACAAGCACAACCCCGAGTTCACGATGCTGGAGGCCTACCAGGCCTTCGCCGACTACGACGTGATGCTGGACCTGACCCGCGAGCTGATCCAGGGCGCGGCCGTGGCCGCCCACGGCACGCCGACCGCCCTCAAGGCGGGGCCCGACGGCAGGCTCGTCGCCCACGACATCTCGGGGCTGTGGCCGGTGAAGACCGTGTACGGGGCGATCAGCGAGGCCCTCGGCGAGGAGGTCGACGCGGACACCGCGGAGCCGGCGCTGCGGCGGCTGTGCGACGCCGTCGGCGTGCCGCACGGCCCCGAGGACACCCGGGGCGACGTGGTGCTGGAGATGTACGAGCGGCTGGTGGAGGAGAAGACCGAACTCCCGACCTTCTACAAGGACTTCCCGACCGACGTCTCGCCGCTGACCCGCCAGCACCGCAAGGACCCGCGCCTCGCCGAACGCTGGGACCTCGTCGCCTTCGGCACCGAGCTGGGCACCGCCTACTCCGAGCTGACCGACCCGGTGGAGCAGCGGCGGCGGCTGACCGCCCAGTCGCTGCTGGCCGCGGGCGGCGACCCGGAGGCCATGGAGCTGGACGAGGACTTCCTGGACGCCCTGGAGTACGCCATGCCGCCCACCGGCGGCCTGGGCATCGGCGTGGACCGCCTCGTCATGTTCCTCACGGGGCGCACGATCCGGGAGACGCTGCCCTTCCCGCTGGTGCGCCGGGGCTGACCGGGTCCGGAGGGCCCCGTGCGCACGTCCGGGACCGGTGGCTCGTACGCCTGGACGCACGGAACCGGCCAGGGCGGCGCGCGGCAACCGGCCAGTGCGCCAAGCGGGTGCTTTCACCCCCTTGACCAGTGTTGATGAACGCCCCACGCTGTCTGGCGTGCGAGCAATTGATAATGAAATCGGATGAAGTGCTTCCGGGGCGGCGGGGCCTGCTGCGCACCGCCGTGTTCCTCGGAACCGCCGTCGCCGCCGGACTGCTGACCGGCGGCCGGGCCGGCTCCCCGGGCGGCGCCCAGGGCCCCGCCGGCGCGGCCGGCGCCCCGGCCGCCCCCGTAGGGATCCCGGGCGCCGCCCCGCCGAACCCCGGGCCGCCGCAGGCCGTACGGCCCCAGGTGCCGTCCGCGTACCGGCTCAGCCCGATGACGGCCGAGCTGCCGCCGCGCCACCGGCCCGCCAAACCGCCGGTGCGCGTCCGCCCGCTGCTCGAGGTGCCCGCACTGGGCCGGAACATGGTCCTCACCTTCGACGACGGGCCCGACCCCCGGTACACGCCCGGCATCCTGGACACCCTGCGCCGCCACGACACGCGCGCGGTGTTCTTCGTCTGCGGCGAGATGGCCGTCGAACACCCCGACCTGCTGCGCCGGATGACCGACGAGGGTCACGTCATCGGCAACCACACCTGGACCCACCCGCTGATCCCCAAGCTCAGCCGGCCCCGGCTGACCTGGGAGATCGGCCACACCAGCGAGATCGTCGAGAAGACCGTCGGCCAGGCCCCGGCGTGGTTCCGCGCGCCCTACGGGGCCTGGAACCGGGCGGCCTTCGAGATCGGCGCCGACCTCGGTATGGAGCCGCTCGCCTGGACCGTGGACACCCTCGACTGGATGGAACCCGGCACCGCCACGATCGTCGGCCGGGTGCTGCGCGGCGCCGCCCCCGGCGTCGTGGTCCTCTCGCACGACGCGGGCGGCAACCGCGCCCAGAGCGTGGCGGCCCTGCGCACTTACCTGCCCCGGCTGCTGGACCGCGGCTTCGAGATGACGCTGCCGCAGCTCCCGCCGCGCCGCTGAACCCGGCCGGGGGCGCCGCACGGACGGCGCCCCCGCACGGGCCCGTCTCCCGCCCGGCCGGGCGCCGTCGGCGTGGGATGGGTTCAGACCGGCACCCCGGCGGACCCCCGCGCGTGAGCGGGGGACCCGCCGCGGTTCAGCGGGTGTCCACCATGCGGGCGAAGACGACCACGTTGCCGTCGTAGCCCCGGGCCTTCGAGTAGCCGCCGCCGCAGGTGATCACCCGGAGCTCGGGGTGGCCGGTGTCCCCGTAGACCCGGGCGCCGGGGAAGTCGTGCTTGGAGAACACCTCCACGCCGTACACCTCGAAGACGGCGGTCCGCCCGTCGTACCGGCTCACCTCGATCTGGCTGCCCTTGCGGACCGAGCCGAGGCCGTAGAAGACCGCGGGGCCCTGGGCGTTGTCGACGTGGCCCACGATCACCGCCGACCCGCGCTGCCCGGGCGCGATGCCGTTGAGGTACCAGCCGGCCAGGTTCGGGTCCTGCGGGGGCGGGGCGTCGATCCAGCCCTCGGCGTCGAGGCCCACCGACATGACGGGTGCGTCCACGTTGATCGAGGGGATGCGGATGCGCTCCACCGTCGAGTGCTCCAGGGCCTCCAGGTCCGCCGGCGGTACGGGCGCGGCGGTGGCCGCGCTGTCGGAGGTGGCGCTCACGGCGGCGGCCGCGGCGGGCTGGGGCGGCCCCGGTTCGACGTTCGCGCCGTTCCTGATCATGGCGAGGCCGGTGAGCATGACCAGCGCCAGGACGCCCCAGGGGGACCGCTTCCTGGGCTGCCCGGTCTCGTCCTCGGTCATGGCTCTCCCTTCCCGACGCGGGATCCGGATTCCCGCGTTCTCTTCCCCCCTCCTTCCCGCACGCTAAGTCGGGTCGGACGGGAAGGCGAGGAGGAAGGTGCGAACGGGTGGCCCCCGTCCGGAAGGGGTGCGTCCATTCGAGTAAATGTCAGATAAGCATCTGATGGGTCGTGACCTGGGGATCCGTCAGATCCGGGGTCCCGCAGCCCGGCGTGTCGCCCCTCTCGGGAGGACCGGGGCGAAATGCGGCGGACGGTGCGTCCGGTGATGGTTCGTCATGGGAGGCGTTCTCGTCGATCAGCCCGGGCCACCGGTCCGGGGCGCTTCCCGCTGGAGGTTCCACCATGCGTGCTTCACGCGCCCTGACGGCGGCCGCCGCGGCCTTCGCCGTCCTCGGACTCGCGACACCCATCGCCGCCGCGGGCGGTGCTCCCGGCGGCGGTCCCACCAACATCACCGTCAACCCCTTCTCCGTGCACCAGGGCTCGACCATGCAGGTCAGCGCCTCGGGCTGCCACCAGGGCGGCACGGTCTTCTCGCCCGGCAACTTTCCCGAGACCGCCCTCTCGCCGGGGTCGATCGGCTTCGCCACGGTACGGATCTTCAACCACGCCGTGCCCGGCCGGCACACGCTCTCCGTCCGCTGCAACGGCAGCAGCCTCGTCGGCACCCACCAGTTCCAGGTCCTCGACGGCCGCGGCGCCCAGGGCGGCCTCGGCGGCTCCTTCGGCCCGACCGCCACCGAGACGGCCATCGGCGCCGGCCTCGTCGGCACGGCGGCCCTGGGCGCGGGCGTCCACCTGATGCGCCGTCGCCGCGCGACCCGCGGTCGCATCTGACCGGCCGAACCTCCCCGGTCGGATCGCGGAACCGCCCGTCGCCCCCGAGTCCAGGCCTGGACTCGGGGGCGACGGGCGTACGGAGTCCCTGCGCGGGGGCCGTCGGCGGGTGCCGTCAGTGGCGGCGGGCGCCCGACCGGCGGCGCACCACGTACGCCGTTCCCGCCGCGGCCACCACGAGCAGCCCGGCGCCCGCGGCGATCTCGCCCGGGGACATGCCCGAGACGCTGCCGCCGAGGCCGCCGCGCACACCCCGGGAGACCGCGGTGGACAGGGTGGTGGGCCGGACGGTGCCGCCGGCGATGGTCAGATCGGCCGAGCCGTTCTCGTTGTTGCAGGTGAACGTCACCGAGTACACCGCGCCCCGGCGGGCGTCGCGGTCGACGGTCACCACCACGCTCTGGCCGCGCGGAATGCTCACCGCGTCGAAGACCCCGGACGATGCGGTCGCGAAGGCCGCGTCGCAGCCGCTCACCGACAGCGTGGTGCGGCCGCCCGGCGCGACGGTCGAAGGGGTGATGGCGAAGCCGAACGAGGTGATCGGCTGGGCTTCCGCGGCGGTGGCCGCGGGCGCCCCGAGGGCGAGGGTGGCGGCCGTGGCGAGCAGTGCGGCGGAAGCGGTGCGTATCGCACGCATGTCAGTCCTCCGGGTCCCGAGGAGCATCTGCGGAACCGTTTCCACATGTGGGGGAATGTGCGCCTCGATGTCCGCCACGCTAGGTGGGGCCCCGGTGACCCGCGATCAGAGTCGGGCGAATGGGGCACGTCCGGCGGCCGTTCGGGGGACACCGGCGGCGTGGCACCCGCACGCGACGGGTGCCGCCGCCCCCGCCGTCAGCCGTCCAGGTGCGGGAACTGCCGCAGGAACGGCTCGGCCGTCGCCGAGATGCCCCGGCTGAAGGGCGCGTCGAAGTCCCAGATGAGGAAGAGCAGGAAGGCGATCAGCGCGCTGAACAGGCCGGCCAGCAGCATCTCGCGGAAGGACTTGCGGATCTGGAGCGTGAAGACCAGGCCGACGGTCACCACGGCGCCGGCGATCAGGCCGAACCACACCACGCCCGGCATGGTGGCCTCGGCGCTGTCGGCCCGGCCGCTCCGCGCGTCGTCGGCCGCCCCGACCTGGTCGACCAGCGGCTGGTAGGCCTGCCCCTCGTGGTCGGTCTTCGGCTCGTAGTCGGTCACGTCGCGCCGCACCTTCGCGAGCAGCTCCGTCCCGCGGTCGGTGACCGAGCCCTGCTCGGCCATGTGCCGCCACTCGGTGGTGACGACGTACCGGACGTACGCGTCCACGTCGGCCCGGATGCGGGCGCGGACCGCCGGCGGGTACACCTCGGCGCGGACGCTCACCTCGTGCAGGGCCTGTGCCTCCTGGCGCACGTACTCCTGGGCCGCGCCGCGGGCCTCCCAGACGCCGGCGATGGCCAGGCCGAGCACGATCGCGTAGATCACGCCGATCATCATCGTCATGTACTCGATGACGTCCGGCGTCTCGCTGGGGTCGTCGTCCTCGCCGATGCGGCGGTGGTTGAAGAAGGTGATGGACAGGACCACGGCGCAGGTCGCGGCCATCGCGATGCTCAGGACGAGCCATTCCGACACGGAGGAACTCCCGGTGGGTCAGGGGACGGGGCGGGCACGGCGGTGCGGGCGGGCAGGCCTCAGCGCGGGCGCAGGGCCACGATGGCCAGGACCGCCGGCGCGGTGGCGAGCAGCGTGAACGTGAGCACCGAGATGTGGTGTTCGCGGGGTTTGCGGGCCGGGGCCCGGTAGGCCGGGCGGGCCACGGGGCGCGGTGAGAGGACCGGCCGCGGCGGAGG
This sequence comes from Streptomyces sp. NPDC101132, assembly GCF_044759225.1. Lineage (NCBI taxonomy): Bacteria > Bacillati > Actinomycetota > Actinomycetes > Kitasatosporales > Streptomycetaceae > Streptomyces > Streptomyces sp. NPDC101132. Next base: position 206,597 of record NZ_JBIVYX010000001.1, on the reverse strand, counting down.
GGGCGCCGGTGTCGTGCGCCGGACCGGCGGCGGGGGAGCGGGTGGCGCGGGGGCGGCGCGGTGCACCGGCGGCGGGGAGACCGGGCGGACCGGGGGAGTGGGCTTGGGCGTCGGCTTCGGGGTGGGCCGCGGCGTCGGCTTCGGCGTCGGCTTGGGCGTCGGCCTGGGGGTCGGCCTGGGGGTCGGCTCGGGCGTCGGTGGAGTCGGCTTCGGCGTGGGCTTGGGAGTCGGTGTGGGCGTGGGCTCGGGGTCGCAGTCGTGCCCGCGGCCCCGTCCGGGGTGCCCGTGGCCCCGGCCGTGCCCCTTCCCGTGCCCGCAGCCGCAGTGGTGGCCCTTGCCGTGGCCGTGGCCCTTGCCGTGCCCGCGGCCGTGGCCCCTGCCGTGCCCTTTTCCGTGGTCGCGGCCGTGACCGGAGCCGTCACCTCCGGCGACGGCCACCGCCTCCAGGGAGCCCCCGGGACCCATGCTCACGGAGGCGCAGCTATCGGCCACCGCGGGCGCGGATCCCAGGGTCAGCCAGAGCAGGACGGCGGCGGCCCATAACCGCCTGGCGGGTGGTCTTCTCACCCGGGGAGCATGGGCGGCGGCCGGTCGCGGCACGCGAGGAGCCCTGCCGATTCCCCTGAACGGGCGTACTTTCCACCGTATGGGTTTGAGCCAAAGACCGATGGCATCCGATCGCGATCCCCTCTTTCCCAAAAGGGATTTGTCGGTTTCGGTCATTCCGTGTGGCCCGTCCGGCACGTGCCTTTGGTGTGTGACGAAGAACGGATCGCCAATTTCCGCTTTGACTCGCTCCCTTGAGGGATGATCAGTAGATTCGGCTCGGACAGCTGACCGACTACGCCCTTGGAGACCTCGATGGACCGCCCGGACTGGGCCCCGCCCGGCATCGACATATCGGTGCCGAGCGTGTCCCGCATCTACGATTACTACCTGGGCGGATCGCACAATTTCGAGGTCGACAGGCAGACCGCCCGCCGGGCCATGGAATTCATGCCGGGCCTCCCCAAGATCATGCAGGCGAACCGCGCATTCATGCGCCGCGCCGTCCGCCACGCCGTCTCCGAGGGCATCACCCAGTTCCTCGACATCGGTTCCGGCATCCCCACCTTCGGCAACGTCCACGAGGTCGCCCGGGCCGCCTGCCCCGACGCCCGCGTGGTGTACGTCGACCACGACCCGGTCGCCGTCGCCCACAGCCAGGCCGTCCTCGCCGGCGACGACCGCACCGACATCGTCGCCGCCGACCTCCGCAAGCCCCACGAGATCCTGGGGAGCCCCCAGACCACCGCACTCCTGGACTTCGACCGGCCCGTCGCCCTGCTCCTGGTGGCCGTGCTGCACTTCCTGGAGGACGCCGACGAGCCCCGCGCGGCCGTCGCCCAGCTCCGCGACGCCCTGGCCCCCGGCAGCCTCCTGATCCTCACCCACGCCTCCCAGGAGGGCATCCCCGCCTCCCCCGACGCGGCCGACGGCGCGGTGCGGGTCTACCGCGACGCCCGCAACCCCCTCGTGATGCGCACCCGCGAGGAGGTCACCCCCTTCTTCGACGGCTTCACGCTGCTGGAGCCCGGGCTGGTCGCCATGCCGAGCTGGCGCCCGGACACCCCCGACGTCCAGGAGGATCCCTACGCCTTCTCGGGCTTCGCCGGCGTGGGACGCAAGGCGTGAGACTTCCCGCCCAGACGGAGGGATCCTCGGCGCTCCCGGACGACCCCGAGGACCGGATAGGCCGCTTCGCGACCATCTGGAGCCGGGCCATCTTCCCCGTCACCGCGACCTCCCTGACCCGGCCGGAACTGGAGGAACGCCTCCTCCCGCTGGCCCGCACCCTCACCGAGGCCCTGCACGCCCGGCCCTTCGACGCCGCCCCCGCCCAGGGAGTCGGCGCCGAACTCGTCGCCATCCACTGCACCGACCCCGAGGCGCTGTCCGGCACGCTCGGCGTGATCGACGCCTACCTCGTGCTCTACTGCGCGTCCGGCGGCGGCGAGCCCGCCGAGGAGTACCGGGCCCGCTGCTCCCGCCTCCAGCACGCCCTGGCCGCCGGCTTCGCCCGCGCCCTGCGCGAGCGCACCCTCCGGGAGCAGGAGGCCATCGCCCGCTCCGCGCTGACCGCCCGCACCGACGCCAAGGTCGCCCTGCACCTCAGCGAGCAGCGGTTCCGCGCGGTCTTCGAGGGCGCCGCCGTCGGCATCGGCATCGCCGACCTCGACGGCAACGTCCTGGAGGTCAACGAGGCGCTGCTGCGCATGTTCGGCGGCATGGAGGGCCACGTCCGCGGCCGCAACGTCATGGAGTGGGGCCACCCCGAGGACGCGCCGAACGTCTGGAAGATGTACGGCGAGCTGGTGCGGGGCGAGCGCGAGCACTACCGCGTCGAGAAGCCCTACTACCGGCACGACGGCACCGTGCTGTGGACCAACCTCACCGTCTCCCTCCTGCGTGACGCCGACGGCCGCCCCCAGTACCAGCTGGCGCTGATGGAGGACACCACCGAACGGCGGCTGCTCAACCTGCGGCTGCGCTACGAGGCCACCCACGACGCCCTGACCGGCCTGCCCAACCGCACCCTGTTCTTCGAACGCCTGGAGAAGGCCCTGTCCGCCAAGGAGGGCAGCCGCTTCGGCCTGTGCTACCTCGACCTCGACGGCTTCAAGGCGGTCAACGACAGCCTCGGCCACTCCGCCGGCGACCGGCTCCTGGTCGAGGTGGCCGACCGCCTCCAGGCGTGTGCCACGGCCTCCAGCGAGATGGTGGCCCGCCTCGGCGGCGACGAGTTCGTCGCCCTGACCACCGGCCCCGACACCGAGGAGGAGGTCACCGAACTCGCCGTCCGCATCCTCACGGCCCTCTCCGCGCCCATCCGGCTCGACGGCCGCGAGCTGACCGTGCGGGGCAGCATCGGCATCGTCGAGGGCCCGGCCGGCGAGCGCACCCCCGCCGAGGTGCTGCGCAGCGCCGACATCACGATGTACCGGGCCAAGGGCGCGGGCGGCAACCGCTTCGAGTTCGCCGACGCCGAGGCCGACGCCCGGGCCATCACCCGGCACGGGCTGACCACCGCCTTGCCCGCCGCCCTGGAACGCGGCGAGTTCTTCATCGAGTACCAGCCGCTGGTGCACCTCCACGACGGCAGCGTCCACGGGGCCGAGGCGCTCGTGCGCTGGTCCCACCCGCAGTACGGGGTCCTGGGCCCGGACCGGTTCATCCCGCTCGCCGAACGCACCGGCCTGATCGTGCCGCTGGGCCGCTGGGTGCTGGAGGAGTCCGTGCGCCAGGCCCGCACCTGGCAGCGTGAGCACGGCGGCCGGGCCGCCGGCGGCCCGCTCCGCATCAACGTGAACCTCTCGCCCACCCAGCTGCACCACCCCGGCCTGGTCGCGGACACCCTCCAGGTCCTGGAGAGCTCGGGCCTGGAGCCGGGCGCCCTGTGCCTGGAGGTCACCGAGTCCGCCCTGATCGGCGCCGACGACGAACTGCTCGAACCCCTGCGCCGGCTCGCGGAGCTGGGCGTCGACATCGCGCTCGACGACTTCGGCACCGGCTACTCGAACCTGGCCAACCTGCGACGGCTCCCCGTCAGCGTGCTCAAGCTGGACCGCTCCTTCACCCAGGGGATGCAGCAGCAGCCCGCGGACCCGGTCGACGTGAAGATCGTCGAGGGGATCGTCGCGCTCGCCCACAGCCTGGAGCTCGCCGTGACCGTCGAGGGCGTCGAGACCGGGGCGCAGGCCCGGCAGCTCCGCGAACTCGGCTGCGACACCGCCCAGGGCTGGTACTACGCCCGCCCCGGCGCCCCGGACCGCATCCACGCCCTGTCCCTCTCGGACGCGTTCGCGACCTGACCCGGGCCGGGCCCGCCGCGGTGGCCCCGGCCACCGCGGCGGCCGGCCGGGGGGCGGCCGGATCCGCCGCGGCGGCCCGGGCACGGCGACGGTCAGAGGGCGGCGAGCCAGCGCAGGACCGGCTCCGGGTCCCGCCCCTCGGCGACCAGCGCCACGTGGTGGTCCGGCCGTATGAGCACCAGGGCGTCGCCCGTCACGCCGAAGGCCTCGCGGACGGCCGCCTCCGCCGCGGTGCCGAGGGCGGTGCCGACGGCGAGCGGCCGCACCGTGCCGCCGTGCGCGGCGGCCACGGCCGCCAGGGCGGGCCCGGTGCCGGGGCCGGTGGCGAGGAGGGTGAACCCGCCGCCGGCGAGGGCCTCGGAGAGCCAGCCCCCGCCGGGCAGCGCCACGTCGGGTGCCGGATCGCCCGGCGCCGTCCGTCCCGTGCCCGTGCCCGCGGCGAGGGGACTCCAGCGGTAGCCCGGCGGAACCTCGTCGGTCAGGGCCGCCTCCGTGCCGGTCCCCGGCGTGCGGACGGCTGCCATGACGTGCTCCATCCGCTCGTCGGTGATCTTCAGGGTCCAGGCGGCGACGGGCCCCCGCTCCTGTTCGTAGCTGTCCAGGAGGGCCGGGCCGCACCGGTCCCCGACGGCCAGCGCCAGCTTCCAGCCGAGGTTGAAGGCGTCCTGGATCCCGGTGTTCATCCCGAGGCCCCCCGCGATGGGGTGGACGTGCGCGGCGTCGCCCGCGAGGAAGACCCGGCCCACCCGGAACCGGCGCGCCATCCGGACGTTCACCCGCCACGACGACAGCCAGCTCGCCCGGCGGAGCCGTATCCCCGGGACCCCTGCGTGCCGGTCGAACCGCCGCTGGAAGGCCTCCAGCGAGGGCGGCAGCGCCTCCCCGTCCGGTCCGCGCTCCGGTGCCGTCTGTATCTGGAAGGAGTCGGTGCCCGGCACGGGCCACATCAGGACCGCCCCGTCCGCGGTGAACCACTGGTGCCAGACGTCCCGGCTCAGCGCGGGTGCCTCGACGTCCCCGCAGATCATGGTCTCGGCGCCGGCGGAGTGGCCCTCGAACGGCACCCCGAGTGCGCGGCGCACCGTGCTGTGCCCGCCGTCGCAGCCCACCGCGTACCCGGCCCGGAGCCCGCGCCCGTCGGCCAGCACCGCCCGCACGCCGTCCCCGTCCTGGCCGAGCCCGGCCAGCCGCGCGCCGAACTCCACCCCGGCGCCGAGTTCTCCGAGCCGGCGGCGCAGCGCCTCCTCGATCCGCCACTGGGCGGCGAACACCGCGCCGTCGAAGCGCGCCCCCGGCCGGTGTCCGGGGCCGGTCCCCGGCGCGAAGGGATCGGTGTCCTCCACCGGCACGCCGTCGAAGTACTTGCGGAACACCTGGTGCGCGGTGCCGTGGGCGAGCACCTCCCGGTGCGCACCCAGGTCGGCCAGGACCTCCAGGCTCCTCGGGTGCAGGGTCTTGCCGCGCGATTCGACGTGCGGCGCGTCCCGTCCGTCGATCACGCGCACGTCCACCCCGCGCCTGGCCAGGTCGCAGGCCAGGGTCAGTCCCGTGGGCCCCGCGCCCACGACGAGTACGTCGGTCATCTCGCTTCCCCCTCGCATCGCTCGGTGTCTCCAGGAAAGCGCCTCCGCCGCGAAAATGCAACCCGGTAACGAAAATAACCGGGTAATGGAATTTCTGCTAGGCTTGCGCGCATGGAGAACCCGCAGCAGCACCCGCCCCGCACCGCACCCGAAGCCGGCCTGCGCGAGACCAAGAAGCAGCGCACCCGCGACCACCTCGCCGCCACCGCCCTGGAACTCTTCCTGGAGCGCGGCTTCGACGACGTGTCCGTCGCCGAGGTCGCCGCCGCCGCCGAGGTCTCCAAGCCCACCCTGTTCCGCTACTTCCCGACCAAGGAGGACCTCCTCCTCGACCGCTTCGCGGACCACCAGGACGAGGCCGCCCGCATCGTGCGCGACCGCCCCGCCGGCACCACCCCGGTCCGCGCCCTCCACCAGCACTTCCTCGCCGCGCTCGCCGACCGCGACCCCATCACCGGCCTCTGCGACCACCCGGGCGTCCTCGCCTTCCAGCGGCTCCTCTACTCCTCGCCCGGCCTCGCCGCCCGCCTCACCCACTACACCGAGCGCGAGGTCGCACTCCTCGCCGAGGCCCTCGCGCCGGAGTACGACAGCCCCCTCGCCGCCCGCCTCGCCGCCCTCCACCTCGTGACCGTCCGCCACGAACTCGGCCACGAGAACTTCCGCCGCCTCGACGCCGGCAGCACCGCCGACGAGGCCCACGCCCAGGCCGCCGCCGACGCCGACCGCGCCTTCGCCATGCTCGCCGACGGCCTCGACTCCGCCGCCGGATCCTGACGCCCCGCCTCAGGCCCCGGGCCGCCGCCCCGTCAGCAGCACCCGCCGCAGCTCACGGGCGGCCCGGGGCGGCGCCACGTCCGTCCGGTGCGCCAGCGCGATGGTCCGGCGCAGCGGCGAACCGGCCAGCCGCGTGGTCCGCAGCCCCGGACCCGCCCGGTCCGCCACCATCGCCGGCACCACCGCCAGCCCGAGCCCCGCCCGCACGAAGCCCAGCACCGCGTCCATCTCGCCGCCCTCCACCGTGAACGACGGCTCGAAACCCTCCGCCCGGCACGCCGCCACCGTCAGCTCCCGCAGGTCGTAGCCGTGCCGGAACATCACCATCGGCTCCGCCCGCAGGTCCGCCACCGCCAGCTCGCCCCCGCCGCCCGGCGGCGGCGCCGACTCCGCCGACACCACCACCAGGTCCTCCGTCAACAGCTCCACCGTCCGCAACGACGGAGCCGACGGCGGCAGCGGCAGCGCGATCAGCGCCAGATCCAGCGCACCGCGCGCCAGCTCCCGCACCAGGTCGTGCGAACCACCCTCCTCGATCAGCAACTCGATCCCCGGGTGCGCGTCGTGGAACGACCGCAGCACGTCCGGCAACAGCCCCGTGCACAGACTCGGCGTCGCCCCCAGCCGCACCCGCCCCCGCCGCAGCTGCGCCAGCTCCTGCACCTCCACCCGGGCCGTCTCCGCGTCCGCCAGGATCCGCCGCGCCAGCGGCAGCAGCGCCTCACCCGCGTCCGTCAGCGCGATGTTCCCCCGCGCCCGGCTGAACAGCTCCGCCCCCAGCTCGCGTTCGAGCGCCTTGATCTGCTGCGAGAGCGACGGCTGCGCCACGTGCACCCGCTCGGCGGCCCGCGTGAAGTGCCGGGTCTCCGCCACGGCCACGAAATACACCAACTGCTGGAACTGCATAAAGACCAGATTAGCCCTCGATAGCCAGCCCCTATCAACATGACCGTCACCATGTCTTGGACCTTTCAGAGGCTGCTCCCTAGCGTGGTGTGCCATGGCTCTGGCAACGCGAACGGACCGACGACCGTCCCTCCCGCGCACCCTCTGGAACTCCACCCTCGGCAAGAAGACCGTCATGGCGGTCTCCGGGCTGGTCATGCTCGCCTACCTGGTCGTCCACATGCTGGGCAACCTCAAGATCTTCTTCGGCGCGGAGGACTTCAACGCCTACGCGGACTGGCTCCGCCACATGGGCGAGCCCTTCCTGCACAGCCACTGGGGACTCTGGGCCGCCCGCGTCGTGCTCCTGGCCGCCGTCGTCGCCCACGCCGTCTCCGCCTACCAGCTGAGCCGCCGCGACATCAAGGCCCGCCCCGTCAAGTACGCCCACACCCGCCGCCGCGCGAGCTACGCCACCCGCACCATGCGCTGGGGCGGCATCATCCTCGGCCTCTTCATCGTCTGGCACCTGCTCGACCTCACCACGCTCACCGTCAACGAGCGCGCCTGGGCCGGCCACCCCTACGAGAACGTCCTCGCCACCTTCTCCACCTGGTACGGCAACGTCATCTACATCACCGCCATGCTGGCCCTCGGCCTGCACGTCCGGCACGGCTTCTGGAGCGCCGCCCAGACCCTCGGCGCCGGCAACGCCACCCGCGACCGCGCCCTCAAGGCCACCGCCAACCTCCTCGCCCTCGTGCTGACCGCGGGCTTCATCTCCGTCCCCGTCGCCGTCATGACCGGAGTGGTGAACTGACCATGTCCTACGCCGACTACACCACCGGCGCCCCCGTCGCCGACACCAAGGCCCCCGCCGGCCCCATCGCCGAACGCTGGGACCGCCGCCGCTTCGAGGCCAAGCTCGTCAACCCCGCCAACCGCCGCAAGCACCGCATCATCGTCGTCGGCACCGGCCTCGCCGGCGGAGCCGCCGGCGCCACCCTCGCCGAACAGGGCTACCACGTCGTCCAGTTCTGCTTCCAGGACTCCCCGCGCCGCGCCCACTCCATAGCCGCCCAGGGCGGCATCAACGCCGCCAAGAACTACCGCAACGACGGCGACTCGATCCACCGCCTCTTCTACGACACCGTCAAGGGCGGCGACTTCCGCGCCCGCGAGTCCAACGTCCACCGCCTCGCACAGATCTCCGTCGAGATCATCGACCAGTGCGTGGCCCAAGGCGTCCCCTTCGCCCGCGAGTACGGCGGCCTCCTCGACACCCGCTCCTTCGGCGGCGTCCAGGTCTCCCGCACCTTCTACGCCCGCGGACAGACCGGCCAGCAGCTCCTCCTCGGCGCCTACCAGGCCCTCTCCCGCCAGATCGCCGCCGGCAACGTCGACATGCACGCCCGCACCGAGATGCTCGACCTCATCACCGTCGACGGCACCGCCCGCGGCATCGTCGCCCGCGACCTCGTCACCGGCGAGATCTCCACCCACTTCGCCGACGCCGTCGTCCTCGCCACCGGCGGCTACGGCAACGTCTTCTACCTCTCCACCAACGCCATGAACTCCAACGCGACCGCCATCTGGCGGGCGCACCGCCGCGGCGCCCACTTCGGCAACCCCTGCTTCACCCAGATCCACCCCACCTGCATCCCGCGCACCGGCGACCACCAGTCCAAGCTCACCCTGATGAGCGAGTCGCTCCGCAACGACGGCCGCATCTGGGTCCCCAAGGCCCAGGGCGACACCCGCCCCCCGGCCGAGATCCCCGAGAACGAGCGCGACTACTACCTCGAGCGGATCTACCCCGCCTTCGGCAACCTCGTCCCCCGCGACATCGCCTCCCGCGCCGCCAAGAACGTCTGCGACGAGGGCCGCGGCGTCGGCCCCGGCGGCCAGGGCGTCTACCTCGACTTCGCCGACGCCATCCGCCGCATGGGCAAGGACAAGGTCGCCGAGAAGTACGGCAACCTCTTCGACATGTACGAGCGGATCACCGCCGAGAACCCGTACGACGTGCCGATGCGCATCTACCCCGCCGTGCACTACACGATGGGCGGCCTCTGGGTCGACTACGACCTCCAGACCACCGTCCCCGGCCTCTTCGCCATCGGCGAGGCCAACTTCTCCGACCACGGCGCGAACCGCCTCGGCGCCTCCGCCCTCATGCAGGGCCTCGCCGACGGCTACTTCGTCCTCCCCGCCACCATCAACGACTACCTCGCCCGCCACCCCCGCACCGACACCGTCGGCGCGGACCACCCCGAGGCCGTCGCCGCCGTACGCGAGACCGAGGACCGCCTCGCCCGCCTGCTCGCCGTCGACGGCGACCGCACCCCCGACTCCTTCCACCGCGAGATCGGCGAACTCATGTGGGAGTACTGCGGCATGGCCCGCACCGACGCCGGCCTCCGCAAGGCCCTCGCCCGCATCCCCGAGATCCGCGCCGAGTTCTGGCGCCGCATCAAGGTCCCCGGCACCGGCCAGGAGTTCAACCAGTCCCTGGAGAAGGCCAACCGCGTCGTCGACTACCTCGAACTCGCCGAGCTGATGTGCCTCGACGCCCTCCACCGCGCAGAATCCTGCGGCGGCCACTTCCGTGAGGAGTCCCAGACCCCCGACGGCGAGGCCGAGCGCCAGGACGACACCTACTCCTACGCCGCCGCCTGGGAGTTCACCGCCACCGGCGAGGCCCCCGTCCTGCACCGGGAAGACCTCGTCTTCGAGTACGTCCACCCCACCCAGCGGAGCTACGCATGAGGCTCAACCTGCGCGTCTGGCGCCAGAAGAACGCCGACGCCCCCGGCGCCATGGTCACGTACCAGGTCGAGAACGTCTCCCCGGACATGTCCTTCCTGGAGATGCTCGACACCCTCAACGAAGACCTCATCCTGCGCGGCGAGGAGCCCGTCGCCTTCGACCACGACTGCCGCGAAGGCATCTGCGGCGCCTGCAGCCTCGTCATCAACGGCGACGCCCACGGCCCCGAACGCACCACCACCTGCCAGCTCCACATGCGGTCCTTCGGCGACGGCGACACCATCGACGTCGAACCCTGGCGCGCCGCCGCCTTCCCCGTCGTCAAGGACCTCGTCGTCGACCGCGGCGCCTTCGACCGGATCATCCAGGCCGGCGGCTACATCACCGCCCCCACCGGATCCGCCCCCGAAGCCCACGCCACCGCCGTCCCCAAGGCCGACGCCGACTCCGCCTTCGAGCACGCCGAGTGCATCGGCTGCGGCGCCTGCGTCGCCGCCTGCCCCAACGGCTCCGCGATGCTCTTCACCTCCGCCAAGGTCAACCACCTCAACGTCCTGCCCCAGGGCTCGCCCGAACGCGAGACCCGCGTCCTCGACATGGTGGCCCGCATGGACGAGGAGGGCTTCGGCGGCTGCACCCTCACCGGCGAATGCGCCACCGCCTGCCCCAAGGGCATCCCCCTGCCCTCCATCGCCGCCATGAACAAGGAATGGCTGCGCGCCACCCGCAAGGTCAAGCGCTAGGCGCGGTACGGGAGCTGCCGCTGCCGGTGCGGGGTTACGCGTCCCCCGCCAGCAGGTGCTGCGGCAGCTCCCGGAACGACCACCGGCCGGACCGGCGCGTGAACACCCACACCAGGTCGAACCGGTCCGGCCACTCCGCCGGCACCCCCGGCACCCGGTCCGCGCCCAGCGCCCGCACCAGCCCCGGAACACCCGCCCGCTCCCAGCACACCAGCACGGGCGCACCCGAGGCCACCGCAGCCGCCGCGACCCGCGCCTCCTCACCCAGCCCCAGGTCCGTCCGCACCTTCACGCCCAAGGACTCCGCGAGCGGCCCGACCGTCTCCCGGCTCCGGTGCGAACCGGCGTGCCGGCCCGCGTCGGCCACCGCGAACACCAGACCGGGCCGGGGGAGCGGGGCCTTCGGGGACGGCGCGAAGAGCAGCGGCAGCGCCCCGGCCCGCCGCCGGCCCCGCCCCGCCAGCGAACCCGGATCGTCCTCACCGTCGGCGTCCTGCCCCGGCGCCCCCGCGTACGGCTGCTCCGCGTGCCGCATCACCATGACCAGCGCGTCCCGGCCGGGCGGCGGGCCCGGCGCGGGCGGCGGCGGCTCGCTCCCGGCACATCCGGCGGCCGCGGCGGGTCCCGCGAGAACGAGGGCGGCCAGCACGCTGCGGCGCGGCACACCGGCGGATCCGTGGGGCATGCGCCCCACTGTCGCCCATCACCCGCGAGCCCCCGGCGCGCGGCACGGCGTACCCGGCCGCCGGTCAGCCGATCGGCCGACCCGCCCCGGCCCTGCGGTCAGGCCGTGCCGAGCCGCCGGGCCAGGTACGGCGCCGTACGGCTGCCCGGAGCCGCGGCCACCTCCGCCGGGGGGCCGGCCGCCACCACCCGGCCGCCCGCGTCACCCCCACCCGGCCCGAGGTCGATCACCCAGTCCGCGCCCGCCACCACGTCCATGTCGTGCTCGACGACCACCACCGAGTGCCCGGCCTCCACCAGTCCGTGCAGCCGCCCCAGCAGCACCTCCACATCCGCCGGGTGCAGGCCCGTCGTCGGCTCGTCCAGCAGGTACAGGGTGTGGTCGCGGCGGACCCGCTGCAGCTCCGCCGCCAGCTTGATCCGCTGCGCCTCGCCGCCCGACAGCTCGGTGGCCGGCTGTCCCAGCCGCAGGTAGCCCAGACCGATCTCCTCCAGCGCCCGCAGACTGCGCGCCGCCGCAGGCACCCCGGCGAAGAACTCCACCGCCGCCTCGACCGTCAGCCCCAGCACGTCGGCGATCGTCAACCCCTCGTGCCGCACCTGAAGGGTCTCCGGGTTGTACCGGGCCCCCGCACAGTCCGGGCACGGCGCGTACGTGGACGGCAGGAACAGCAGCTCCACCGAGACGAACCCCTCGCCCTGGCAGGTCTCGCACCGGCCGCCCGCCACGTTGAACGAGAACCGCCCCGCCGAGTACCCGCGCGCCCGCGCCTCCGGAGTGGCCGTGAAGATCTTCCGCACCGTGTCGAACAGACCCGTGTACGTCGCCAGGTTGGACCGCGGCGTACGGCCGATCGGCTTCTGGTCCACCTCGACCAGCCGCCGCACCGGCCCCGCCGCCCCCTCCCGCTCCAGCCGCCCCGCGACCTCCTCCGCCAGCGCCCGCCCCACCAGCGTGGACTTGCCCGAGCCGGACACGCCGGTGACGGCCGTGAACACCCCGAGCGGGAACTCCACGTCCAGACCGCGCAGGTTGTTCCGCGTCACCTGTGACAGTGCAATGTGACCGTTCGCACCGCGCACCGCCCGCACCGCCCCGCCCGCCTCCCCGGCCCCCGCCCCGCCCCGCTCCCCGAACAGGAACCTCCGCGTCGCCGACTCCGCCACCCCGGCCAGTCCCTCCGGCGGCCCGCAGTGCAGCACCTCGCCCCCGTGCTCACCGGCCCGCGGCCCGACGTCCACCAGCCAGTCCGCGTGCCGCACCACGTCCAGGTGGTGCTCCACCACGAACACCGTGTTCCCCGCCGCCTTCAGCCGGTCCAGCACCCCGAGCAGCGCCTCCGTGTCCGCCGGGTGCAGCCCCGCCGACGGCTCGTCCAGCACGTACACCACCCCGAACAGCCCCGACCGCAGCTGCGTCGCCAGCCGCAGCCGCTGCAGCTCACCCGCCGACAGCGTCGGCGCCGTACGGTCCAACGACAGGTAGCCCAGCCCCAGTTCGGTGACCGTCCCGATGCGCGCCAGCAGATCGCCCGCCAGCACCCGAGCCGTCTCGCTGCCCCCGTCCGCGGCCCCCGCCAGCACCACCGCCAGCTCCGTCAGCGGCAGCCCCGCCAGCTCCGCGATGGTCCGCCCCGCGAACGTCACCGCCAGGGCCTCCGCCCGCAGCCGGCTCCCGCCGCACCCCGGACACGCCACGCTCGTCAGGAACCGCTCCGCCCGCGCCCGCAGCGTCGCGCTCCTGCTGTCCGAGAAGGTCCGCATCACATACCGGTGCGCACTCGTGTACGTCCCCTGGTAGGGGCGTTGGATCCGGTCGGCCTCGCGCACCGGGTGCACGGTGACCACCGGCTGCTCCTCCGTGAACAGGATCCACTCCCGCTCCGCCGCGGGCAGCTCCCGCCACGGCCGGTCCACGTCGTACCCGAGCGCGTCCAGCACGTCCCGCAGGTTCTTCCCCTGCCAGGCCCCGGGCCAGGCCGCGATCGCCCCCTCCCGGATCGACAGCGCCGGATCGGGCACCAGCAGCTCCTCGCTGGTCCGGTGGATCCGCCCCAGCCCGTGGCACTCCGGGCACGCGCCGGCCGCCGTGTTGGGCGAGAACGCGTCCGAGTCCAGCCGCTCCGCCCCCGCCGGGTAGTCGCCGGCCCGCGAGTACAGCATCCGCAGCGAGTTGGAGAGCATCGTCACCGTGCCCACCGAGGACCGCGTCCCCGCGGTCGACCGCCGCTGCTCCAGCGAGACCGCCGGCGGCAGCCCCGTGATCTCCCCGACCTTCGGCGCCCCCACCTGGTGGATCAGCCGCCGCGCGTACGGCGCCACCGACTCGAAGTACCGCCGCTGCGCCTCCGCGTAGATCGTGCCGAACGCCAGCGAGGACTTCCCGGACCCCGACACACCCGTGAACACCGTCAGCGCGTCCCGCGGGATGTCCACGTCCACCCCGCGCAGGTTGTGCTCCCGCGCGCCCCGCACCCGTACGAAGGGATCGGCGGCGGGCGCCCCCGCGACGGCGGGGGAGTGGACGGGGGCGGGCTGCTGGGCTTCCGGGCTGTGCATTTGTCCGATTCTAGGCGTCGCCACCGCCCGCGATACTTGACCCTCACACCGTGTGAGGCCGTGCAGTAGGAGCATCATGTTCACCATCGGAGACTTCGCCCGCCACGGCCGCGTGTCCGTCCGCATGCTGCGGCACTACGACGCCATCGGCCTGCTCCCGCCCGCCCGCGTGGACCCCTTCACCGGCTACCGCTCCTACGAGGCGGCCCAGCTCAGCCGGCTCAACCGCGTCATCGCGCTCAAGGACCTCGGCTTCACCCTCGAACAGGTGCGCCTGATCCTCGACGAGATGGTCGGCCCCGACGAGCTGCGCGGCATGCTCCGGCTCCGCCGGGCCGAGCTCGCGGAGGCGCAGGCGGCCGCCGCGGCCCGGCTGGCCCAGGTCGAGGCGAGGCTCCGGACGATCGAGAGCGAGGGACGCATGGACACCCACGACGTGGTGGTCAAACGCATCGAGGCGGTGCGGGTGGCGGAGCTGAGCGCCACCGCGGAGAACTTCGACCCGGACCGGATCGGGCCCGTCGTCGGCCCGCTCTTCGACGAGCTGTGCCGCCGCCTGGAACGCGCGGGCGTCACGCCCGCCGGCCCGGCCGTCGCCTACTACGACGACGCCCCCGAGGGCGGCGAGGCGGTACGCGTCCACGCCGCGCTCCCGGTCGGCTCCTCCGTCAGCGGCGGGGACTTCGACCTCGTCGACCTCCCGGCCGTGGAACGCGCCGCCACCCTCGTCCACCGCGGTGCCATGGACGAGGTGCTGCCCACCGCCCAGGCGCTGGCGGCGTGGATCGACACACAGGGCCACCGCTCCGCGGGGTACGCGCGCGAGCTGTACCTGGAATGCCCCGACGACCCGCGCCAGTGGGTGACCGAACTCCAGGAGCCCCTCGTCTGATCCCGGCCGGGGACGCCTCAATCCGCTTGTCCTGCCGGCGGGTTGGGGCCTGTGCCGGCGCCGCCGGCGGTACGCGGCACCAGCCCCGCCAGCTCCGCCAGCCGGGCGAACGAGTCCAGCAGGCCGGCCCGGTCGTACGTGCTGGTCGTCACCAGCACCTCGTCCGCGCCGGTCTCCGCGACCACCGCGGCCAGCTCCCGGGCCACCCGCTCAGGGGTGCCGTGCACGTGCCCCCCGAGCCCGGACTCGTACAGCTCCCGCTCCCTGGCCGACATCTCCAGGGCCTCGATCCGCTCCGCGGGGGCCAGCGGCGGGAAACTGCCCCGCGTCCGCGCGTGCGCCATCGACCACGCCTCCGGGACGAGCAGCCGCCGCGCCTCCCGCTCGCTGCCCGCGACCGCGACCGTCCCCGAGACCACGACGTACGGGCGCTCCGCCCAGGCCGAGGGCCGGAACCCGCGCCGGTACTCCTCCACCGCCACCAGCAGTCGGTCCCGCCGCCGCAGGTCGCCCACCACCAGCGGCAGCCCGGCCCGCGCGGCGATCCCCGCGCCCTCGCCGGTCGCCAGCAGGAACGGCGGCACGCGCAGCCCCTCCGCGGGGCGCGCGTGGACCTGCGGGTGGGCGCGCTGGGTGCCGTCCAGCCAGCCGAGCAGCTGCCCCAGCCGCTCCTCGAAGGCGTCGGCGTCCTTCACGTCCCGGCCCAGCGCCCGGCGGATGCCGTCGGTGAACCCCACGGAACGGCCCAGCCCCATGTCGATCCGGCCCGGGAACAGCGACTCCAGCACGCCGAACTGCTCCGCGACCACCAGGGGCTCGTGGTTCGGCAGCATCACCCCGCCCGTGCCCACCCGGATCGCCGAGGTGGCGCCCGCGACGGCGGCGGCCAGCACGGTCGGCGCGGAACCCGCCACGCCCGGCACGCTGTGGTGCTCGGACACCCAGAACCGGTGGTAGCCCAGTTCCTCGGCGTACCGGGCCAGCGCGACGGTGTCGCGCAGCGCCTCGGGGCCGTCGTGGCCCTCGCGGACGCGGGAGCGGTCGAGGACCGAGAAGCGGGTCGCGGCCAGGATCGGGTTCGCAGTCACGGAGTCTTCAACGCGGCGGAGGGCCGGTGATTCCCGGGGCCGCCTTCCCGGGCCGCCTTCCCGGGCGCTGTCGGCGCCCCTGTCTAGGGTGGCGTACATGACAGAGTCCCACCGGCGGCCGCTGGCCGTCTTCGACCTCGACGGCACGCTCGCGGACACCGCGCACCGCCAGCACTTCCTGGAGCGCAAGCCCCGGGACTGGTCCGGGTTCTTCGGCGCGGCACCCCAGGACCCGCCGCTGGAGCGCGGGGTGCGGATGGCCGTGGAGGCGGCGGGCGACTGCGAGGTGGTCTACCTGACCGGCAGGCCGGAGCGCTGCCGCCGGGACACCCTCGCCTGGCTGGCCGCGCAGGAGCTGCCCGAGGGGCGGGTGTGGATGCGGGGCAACCAGGACCGCCGCCCGGCGCGGGTCACCAAGCTGGAGACGCTGGAGCGGATCGCACGGGGGCGGGAGGTGCGGATGCTCGTCGACGACGACGAGCTGGTCTGCGACGCGGCCCGGCGGGCCGGCTTCCCGGTGGTGCGCGCCGACTGGGCGGCGGCCTCGGCGGAGCTGAAGGACGCGCAGGAGCGCGAGGGCCGCACCTGAGCGCCGGCCGCGGTCCGGCCGTACCGGACCGCGATCCGCCGTACGCGCCGGGCCGCGATCGCCGGTACGCCGGGCCGAGGCCCGGGTACGCGCCGGACCGCGGCCGGGCGTGCGGGCCGGACCGCGGCCGGTCGTGCGGGCCGCGCGGCCCGGGGTCAGTCCTCGCCGTCGAGGCGGAAGCCGACCTTCAGCCCCACCTGGTAGTGCGCGATCTGTCCGTCCTCGATGTGCCCGCGGACCTGGGTGACCTCGAACCAGTCCAGGTTGCGCAGCGTCTGGCCGGCCCGCGCGATGCCGTTGCGGATCGCCTGGTCCACTCCCTCGTGGGAGGTGCCGACGATCTCGGTCACGCGGTAGGTGTGATTGGACATGTGACACTCCCGGTGGGGTGAGCTGGTGCCTCACTCCACGGTGCCCCACGCGCCGTCGTCCCGCGAGGCGTCGGCCGCGCCGCCCCGGCGCGGCGGCGCCGGCGCACGGCCGTCCGGGTGACGGATGGCCCGTACCCGCGCAGCCGCCGGTCGATGTGAGTCTCGTACAGCAGGTCCGGACCTTACCTCCTGCCTGCCGGCTCCCTCTTCATCGCGGTGAATCATCCCAATTGGGGCGCTCTGTCCGTGAGTCGAATGGCGATGCGTGAGGCTTTGGTGAAGAAAACCTGGTCGGAGACCCTTGACCCGTTCAATTGGTCCATGCCAATTTCGAGCCATCTCCGATCGACCCGAAGGTGGCATTCGTGAAGATGCGCTTCCCCCTCGCCGCGTGCACCGCCGTCCTGGCCGCCACGGCCCTGACGGCCTGCGGCGTCCTCCCCGGCGAGGGAGCCGGCCGGCAGCAGGTCACCGTCTGGCTGATGAAGGGCAGCGCCTCCGAGGACTTCCTGAAGCGCTTCACCACCGCCTTCGAGGCCGAGCACGAGGACATCGACCTGGAGATCGAGATCCAGGAGTGGACCGGCATCGGCGAGAAGGTCCACAAGGTCCTGCGCGGCGAGGACACCGCGGACGTCATCGAGGTCGGCAACACCCAGGTCGCCCAGTACGCCCAGACCGACGGCCTCACCGAACTCACCCTGGAGGGCCTGCGCGACTGGGGCAGCAAGGACTGGCTCAAGGGCCTCGCCGACCCCGGCAGCATCGACGGGGCGCAGTTCGGCGTCCCGTGGTACGCCGCCAACCGCGTCGTCCTCTACAACAAGGACCTCTTCGCCGCCGCGGGCGTCACCAAGGAGCCCGCCACCCGCCGCGACTGGATCCGCGCCACCGAACGCCTGGACCAGGGCGACCGGCAGGGCATCTACCTCGCCGGCCAGAACTGGTACGTGCTCGCCGGCTTCATCTGGGACGAGGGCGGCGAGCTCGCCGTCGAGGGCGACGGCCAGTGGAACGGCGCCCTCGGCACCCCCGAGGCCCAGCGCGGCATGGCCTTCTACAAGGAGCTCCAGGCCCTCGGCGACGGCCCCAAGGACGCCGACGAGGAAACCCCGCCCCAGGCGGAGGTGTTCGCCCGCGGCAAGGTCGCCCAGATCATCGCCCCGCCCGGCAGCGCCGCCCTCATCGAGGAGCTCAACCCCGCGCTGCGCGGCAAGCTCGGCTACTTCCCGATACCCGGCAAGACCGCCGCGAAGCCCGGCGCGGTCTTCACCGGCGGCTCCGACCTGATCATCCCGAAGTCCACCGAGCGGCGCCGCGCCGCCATCGAGGTCGTCTCCGCCCTCATCGGCGAGAAGTGGCAGACCGACCTGGCCCGCACCATGAGCTACGTGCCGAACAAGACCACCCTCGCCCACGTCATCGACGACAACGAGGGCACCTCCGCGATGGCCAAGGGGGCCGCCCAGGGCCGCGCCACGCCCACCTCGCCCCGCTGGGCGGACGTGGAGGCCAAGAACCCCATCAAGCCCTACATGACCGCCGTCCTCACCGGCGAGGACCCGCGCAGGGCCGCCGCCGCGGCCGACGCCACCATCACCCGGGTGCTCAGCGCCGACCGCTGACCCGGCCCCGCCCCGCCCCGCCCCCGGGGCGAACCACCCATTCAGCATCCGCACATCCACGGTCCCCTGCACCGTCATGTCGAATCCAGCCGGTCACGGAAGAAGTAAGGAGCCAGGCCGACCCACCCCGGCCAGGCCCCCGTGCCCGGACCAGGAGCCGCCATGACCATCGCCCCGCTGTCCCCCGTCCACGCCCCGGCCGCCGCCCCCGTCCCCTCCCCGATCCCCGCCCAGGGCGCCCCCGCCGGCGCCGGGGCCGGCGAGGCCCGCTACACCGTCCGCCTCGCCCGCGACGAGAACGAGGTGCGGGCCGCCCAGCGGCTGCGCCACGACGTCTTCGCCGGCGAGATGGGCGCCCGGCTCGACGGCCCCGAACCCGGCATCGACTCCGACGCCTTCGACGCCTACTGCGACCACCTCCTCGTCCTGGAGGAGACCACCGGCACCGTCGTCGGCACCTACCGGCTCCTGCCGCCCGAACGGGCCGCCGTCGCCGGCCGCCTCTACTCGGAGGGCGAGTTCGACCTCTCCGCCCTCGCGCCCATCCGCCCCGACCTGGTCGAGGTCGGCCGCTCCTGCGTCCACCCCGACCACCGCAACGGCGCCGTCATCGCCCTCATCTGGGCCGGACTCGCCCGCTACATGGAGCAGAGCGGCCACAACTGGCTGGCCGGCTGCTGCTCCGTGCCGCTGGCCGACGGCGGCGCACTCGCGGCCGTCACACGTGACACTGCAATGTCACGCCACCTCGCCCCCGAGGAGTACCGCGTCACCCCCCACCACCCCTGGAACTCCGACGGCATCCTCCGCCCCGGCCGCGCCGAACTCCCCCCGCTGCTCCGCGGCTACCTCCGCCTCGGCGCCTGGGTCTGCGGCGAGCCCGCCCACGACGCCGCGTTCGGCGTGGCCGACCTGTACGTACTGCTCTCCCTGCGCCGCACCAACCCCCGCTACCTGCGGCACTTCCTCTCCCTGGCGCCCTCCGCATGAGCGCCTGGCTGCCCACCGCCCCCTGCACCCCGGTGGGATGCGCGGACCAGCCGTTCCACCGGCCCGTCCCCGTGCCGCGCGCCGCCCTCCGGCTGGCCGCCGGGATCGCCGTGGTCCTCCTCGGCATACCCGGCGCCCTGCTGATACGGCCCCTCGCCCGCCCCCGCCGCGAGGCGGCCGTCCGCCGCTGGGCCACCGCCGTGGTCCGCGCCTTCGGCATCCGGGTACGCGTCCACGGCCACCCGGGCCCCCCGGGCGGACGCCTCGTCGTCCCCAACCACATCTCCTGGCTCGACGTCCCCCTCGTCGCCACCGCCCTCCCCGGCCGGATGCTCGCCAAGAGCGAGGTCCGCCGCTACCCCGTCCTCGGCGCCCTCGCGGCCCGCGCCGGCACCCTCTTCATCGACCGCGACCGGCTCCGCGCCCTGCCCGCCACCGTCGGCCGGATCACCACCGCACTGCTCGACGGGACCCGCGTCACCGTCTTCCCCGAGGGCAGCACCTGGTGCGGCCGGGCCGGCGGCCGCTTCCGGCCCGCGGCCTTCCAGGCCGCCCTGGACGCCCGGGTCCCCGTGCAGCCCGTCCGCATCGACTACCGGCTGCCCGACGGCAGCACCGCCACCGCCCCCGCCTTCGTCGGCGACGACCCGCTCGGCACCTCGCTCTGGCGGGTCGTCCGCGCCCGCGGCGTCACGGCCGAGATCCGCCTGCTGCCCCGGATCCCGGCCGGACGCCACCCCGACCGGCGCTCCCTCGCCCGCGCCGCTCAGGCCGCCGTCGCCAGCGACAGCGCGAACCGGCCCGCCGCGTCCGTCCACCACTCCGTCAGTTCCAGCCCGGCGGAGGCGAGTTCCGCCCGTACGCCCTCCTGACGGAACTTCGCCGACACCTCCGTACGGATCTCCTCACCCGCCGCGAACGGCACGACCAGATCCAGCGCCCGGATCTTCACACTCAGCTCGTGACGCGCCCGCAGCCGCATCTCGATCCACTCCCGCTCCCGGTCCCACACCGCCACGTGGTCGAAGTCCGCCGCGTGGAAGTCCGCGTCCAGCTCGCGGTCGATCACCGCCAGCACGTTCCGGTTGAACTCGGCCGTCACCCCCGCCGCGTCGTCGTACGCGGCCACCAGCGTCGCCTCGTCCTTCACCAGGTCCGTCCCCAGCAGCAGCGCGTCACCCGGCGACAGCATCGCCCGCACCGCCTTCAGGAACCCCGCCCGCTCCCCGGGCAGCAGGTTGCCGATCGTGCCGCCCAGGAACAGCACCAGCCGCGGCCCCGGCGACTCCGGCAGCTCCAGCGGCCGGGTGAAGTCCGCCAGCAGCGCGTGCACCCGCAGCCCCGGGTGCTCGGCCAGCAGCGTCTCCGCCGCCCCCTCCAGAGCGCTGGCACTCACGTCCACCGGCACGTACAGGTCCAGCGCCGGCATCGCCTCGATCAGGTGCCGGGTCTTCTCCGACGACCCGGACCCCAGCTCCACCAGCGTCCGCGCCCCGCTCGCCGCCGCGATCTCCGACGCCCGCTCCAGCAGGATCTCCCGCTCGGCGCGCGTCGGATAGTACTCGGGCAACCGGGTTATCTCCTCGAAGAGTTCACTGCCCCGGGTGTCGTAGAACCACTTCGGCGGCAGCGTCTTCGGCACCGACGTCAGCCCCCGCAGCACGTCCGCGCCGAGCGCGGCCTCCGCGGAGGACTCGTCCAGGGTCCGGGTCATCAGGAAACGGCTCACGGGGTCGGCTCCTTGAGGGGGGTCAGCGAGACATGGGTCCGCGTGGCGGTCAGCAGGGTCCGGTCCGGCACCTCGTACCAGCCCGGGTCGTCGTCGTACGGCTCCGAGGCCACCACCACCCGCGCGGCAGCCGGATCCGCCAGGTACCAGAGCGAATCGCCCCAAGCGGTGGCGAGGATCCGCTCGCCGTCGGTCAGCAGCAGGTTCAGCCGGGATCCCGGCGACGCGGCGGCCAGCTCCCGCACCGGCTCCCCGAGCGCCTGCCCCGGATCGTCACCGCGCTGCAACCGGTGCGCCACCACCGCCCACACGAACGCCGAATCCGTCCGGCACTCCATCGACAGCAGCGCCGCCGGGGGCAGGGCAGCGGCCAGCGGGGACAGCGCGTCCGGCCAGTCCCGCAGCGCCCCGTTGTGGCTGAACAGCCAGCGCCCGTCGGCGAACGGCGCGGCCGCCGCCTCGCCGTCCGCCCCGCCGACCGTCGCGTCCCGCACCGCGGCCAGCACGGCCCCGCTGCGCACCACCCGCGCCAGGTCGAGGAACGACTGGTCGCCCCAGATCGGCCCGTACCTGCGGTAGCGGGCCGGCACCGGGTCGTGCTCCGCGTACCAGCCCACCCCGAAGCCGTCCGCGTTGACCGTGCCGTACCGCTGGCGGCGCGGCGCCCACGACTGCCGGAACAGGCCGTGCTCCGGCTCCGCCAGCACCCGCCCGAGGCTGACCACCGGTCCCAGGTACGCCAGATGACGGCACATCAGGCATCCCGCGCGGTGCGGAAGCCCGAGAAGATCTGCCGGCGCACCGGCAGGTCCCAGTTGCGGAACGTCCCCCGGCACGCCACCGGGTCCACCGCGAACGACCCGCCGCGCAGCACCTTGTGCGCCGGCCCGAAGAACACCTCCGAGTACTCCCGGTACGGGAACGCCCGGAAGCCCGGATAGCCGGTGAAGTCGCTGGACGTCCACTCCCACACGTCGCCGATCAGCTGCCGCACCCCCAGCGGCGAGGCCCCCTTCGGGTAGCTGCCGGCCCCGGCCGGCCGCAGGTGCCGCTGCCCCAGGTTGGCGTGCTCCGGCGTCGGTTCCTCGTCACCCCACGGGTAGCGCCGCGACCGGCCCGAGACCGGGTCGTACCGGGCGGCCTTCTCCCACTCCGCCTCCGTCGGCAGCCGCCGCCCCGCCCACCGCGCGTACGCGTCCGCCTCGTACCAGCTCACGTGCAGCACCGGCTCGGCCGCGGGTACGGGCTCCACGACGCCGAACCTGCGCCGCACCCACTCCCCGCCCTCCAGCCGCCAGAACAGCGGCGCGCCGATCCCGTGCGTGCGTATCTGCTCCCAGCCCTCCGGGGCCCACCAGCGGCGCTCGCGGTAGCCGCCCGCGGTGATGAACTCCAGGTAGTCCCCGCAGGTGACCGGGACCGTGTCGATCCAGAACGGCGCCACCTCCCGCTCGTGCGCCGGCCGCTCGTTGTCCAGCGACCAGGGCTCCGCCGAGGTGCCCATCGTGAACGGCCCGCCCGGCACCAGCACTTCGGGCGCCGCGGGCGGCGGACCGGCGGGCGGCTCCGGCTCCGGCGCGGTCAGCACCGGAGCCCCCTTCCGCAGCTGATGGGTGATCAGCATCGTTTCGTCGTGCTGCTGTTCGTGCTGCGCGATCATGCCGAAGACGTAGCCGGCCTCGACCAGCTCGCTGCCTTCCAGCGGCGCGTGCTCCAGTACGTCCAGCACCCGGCCCCGCACCTCGGCGGTGTACCGGCGCGCCTGGTCCGGCGGCAGCAGCGGCAGCCGCGGCCGCTCCGCGCGGGGGTGCTCGAACGCGTCGTACATCGGGTCGATCTCCGGGTGCATCGGCTCCCGCCCGGCGACGTGCCGGAGCAGCCACAGCTCCTCCATGTTGCCGATGTGCGCCAGGTCCCAGACCAGCGGCGACATCAACGGCGAGTGCTGGGCGGTGAGATCGGGGTCGTCGACGCAGTCCGTCAGCGCGGTGGTGCGGGCGCGCGCCGCGGTCAGAGCGGTCAGGGCACGCTCCCGCGGGTCCTGAGGGGCCTCGTTCACGTTCGCGGTTCCTTCCCGTACGGGTGGGCGGGGGCGGCGGCCGGCGCGGCGGCCCGGTCGGGCGCGGCGGCCCGGTCGGGCGGGGCGGCCCGGTCGTCGGCGGGACAGCGGCCCGTGGCGACGTGGCGCTCGTGGAACCCGGCGACGGCGGAGAGGACTTCGGGGCGCGCCCCGATGCGGGGCAGGGCGTCCAGGGCCGCCAGGAAGCAGACCTCCGCGGCCGCCCGCAGCTCCGGGTCGGCGAGCCCGTGCACGGCCGCGGCCCGCCACAGCGGGTTGCGCGGCGCGGCCGGCGCCCCGGCGGAGTCGGCCAGCACCTTGACCGCGCGGTACGCGGTCTCCGCCGCCTCCGGGTCGTCGAAGAGCGCCGCCGTCACCGCGACCGGCACCTGCCAGCCGTCGTCCCCCGGCTGCGCGTCGATCATCCGCAGCTCCAGGTGGCCGCGGGGCCGCACCGGCGGGAACAGCGTGGTCAGGTGGTAGTCGAGGTCCTGGCGGGTGGGCGGCCGCGGGCCCGCGCCCCGGGTCCACTCGCGGAAGGTGAGGCCCTCCGGCACCTCCCAGGGGCCCTCGCCGTCCTGCCGTACGCACATCACGTCGGTGTCCAGCGCGTGCCGGGCCCAGGCCGCCCGGGGCTCGGCGTCCAGGGGCGGTGCGAGGGTGCGGCGGCCGTCCAGGTCGCTCCACACGCCCTGCCGGGCCGACCGCCAGCCCGCGTAAGGCCCCCTGGATCCGGGGGAGTTGGCGAAGGCGGCGACGAGGACCGCGCCCAGCAGGTGGGCGAGCAGCCAGCGCCGCCCGTGACCGAGCGGGCCCGGCTCCTCGTACCCGGCGTCCACGCACACCTGCACGGAGGCCGAGCAGCACATCATGGCCCGGCCGGCGGGACCCGTGCGGTCGAAGAAGCGCTCCATCGCGTCGTACCGCGGCTCGCGGAGCAGTCGGCGGGGCTCCTGCCGGGGGTCCTGGCCCAGGCCGCAGAGGTAGAGGCCCTGGTGGCGCAGGGCCGCCCGTACGGCGGTCAGGTCGGCCTGGAGTCCGTCGAGGCACTCGGTCAGCGACCGGGCGGGCCGCGAGCTGAGCTCCAGCTGTCCGCCGGGCTCGACGGTGAGCCGCGAGCTTAGGGGGAGGGCGCGGGCCGCGGCGTGGGCGGCCTCCAGCCGGCCGGGCGGCACGGGCTCGTCGGGCGCCTCCGCGTCGTACACCAGCCACTCGAGCTCGGCGCCGAGGTACCGGGGCGGACCCGTCTTGAAACAGATGCCGCGGACCAGCTCCTCGGTCTCGGACTCGCGCAGCGCGGGTGCGCCGCGCGGACGGGACTCCTGTGGCATGGCCGGATCCTCCTGTCGCAGGCCGTGTGCCGACGGGCCACGGCTACCCAAGCCGGTGCGAACGAACCCTCACAAGATCCGTTTGCGCCAAGCGGGCGGCAACCGCCGGGTGTTAAAGGGTTTGCGGCCTCCGGATCTGGTCTCGGACGATGGCGCCGGAACGACGAGCGCGTGGAGGGAAATCGGTGAGCGGTCGGCTTCGGGCAATCGCACAGGAGAACGCGGACATCGTGGCGTCCGGCGGGTACCGGGCGCCGTCGGGGCGTGAGGTGTCCCTCGCTGCCGCCGTGGCGGGAGCCATGGCGCAAACCAGGATATATGGCCCCGAACCTGTCGCTCTTGGTGAAGGAGCGCCACGCTCGGTGCCCGGCCCCACGGCCTTCGAGGTCACGGGCGAGTCCAGCACCGACGCGGCCCGCCGGCTGGCATCGGCCGGACGGGTGGCGGTGCTGAACTTCGCGTCCGCACGGAACCCCGGAGGCGGCTACGTACGGGGCGCGAAGGCGCAGGAGGAAGCCCTCTGCCGGGCCTCCGCCCTCTACCAGACGCTGCTGCGGGCCCCCGACTACTACGCCGTGCACCGCGCGGAACGCAGCGCCTTCTACAGCGACCGCGTGATCCACTCACCCGGGGTGCCGGTCTTCCGGGACGACCGCGGCACCCTCTTCGAGGACCCCTTCGAGGCCGGCTTCCTCACCGCCGCCGCGCCCAACGCCGGCGTCATCCGGGAGCAGGAGCCGGAGCGGGCCGGGGAGATCCCGGCGGCCCTCACCCGCCGCGCCGAACGCGTGCTGGAGGTCGCCGCCCGCCACGGCTACCCGCAGCTGGTGCTCGGCGCCTGGGGCTGCGGGGTGTTCCGCAACGAACCGGCACGGGTCGCGGCGGCCTTCCGTACCCACCTCGCCCCCGGCGCCCGCTTCGGGGACACCTTCGACCGCGTGGTCTTCGCCGTACTGGACCGCTCCCCGGCCCCCCCGCACCGCCTTCGCGACGGCCTTCCCGGAAGCGGTGCGCCCGGAGGGCGGCGAGGAGGCGTAGCGGCGCGCCGGGGGCCCGGTCGGTCCCCGGCGGGTCGGTGCCGGTCCCGGGCCGGTCGGTGGCTCCGGGGTCGGTGGCTCCGGCCGCCCGTGCGCGTACCGGCGGCAGGGACAGCCCGCGTACCGGCCGCAGGGACCGCCCGTCAGTGCTTGCGCACCCGGGCCGTGCGGCGGCGCGAGATGCGGGGGCGGCGGCCCGCCCCGGCCGCCGCCGTGGCCAGCGCGAACGTCACCGAGATCCGCGCCCCGCCCAGCTCGCTGCGGCCGATCCGCATCGCCCCGCCCGTGGCGCCCCCGGCCCGGGCCGCGATGTCCAGCCCCAGCCCGGTCGAACCGGTGCTGCTCCCCCGGGACAGGGCGCGCTCCGGGTCCGGAATGCCCGGCCCGCCGTCCTCCACGACCAGCTCCACCGCCTGCGCCGTCCGCACGACCCGGACCCCGAAGGGGGTGCCGGGCGCGGTGTGCCGGAACACATTGCCGATCAGGGCATCCACGACCGCCGCGATGTCGTCCTCGGACAGCCCCACGGCCGTGGGCTCCCCGGTCAGGTCCAGCGCGCAGTCCCGGCCCTGCTGCTCGGCCAGCACCGACCAGAAGGCGGTGCGCCGCCGCACCACCTCGGCCGCCTCGCTGCGCGGCCCGTCGCCCCCCGCGCCACTCGGCCGGCCCGCCCCGGCACCGTCCGCGCCCCCGGCCGGCGGGGTCCCGAGCATGCCCTGGCCCATGGGGCCCACCGCCAGCGGCGTGCGCGCGGCCGCGATGATCGCCTGAAGCTCCCGCTCCAGCGCGCAGACCGCCGCCTCCACCCGGGCCGACTCCGGGGTGCCCGCCATCCGCTCCGACGCCAGGTGGAGCGCGGTCAGCGGGGTCCGCAGCCGGTGGGACAGGTCCGCCACCAGCTCCCGCTCGACGGCGAGCAGTTCGGTCATCCGCTGGGCCATCGCGTTGAAGGCGACGCCCGCGTCCCGCAGTTCCCGCGGGCCCATCGGCTCCACCCGCGCCTCCAGGTCCCCCTGGCCCAGCGCGCGCGACGCCTGCGCCAGCCGCTTGGAGGACCGTACGACCTTGCCGGCGAGCCGGTCGGCCACCAGCACGGAACCGCCGATCAGCCCCACCGCGAGGAACGTCATCACCGCCCACGACTCCCGTACCCCGCGGGTCAGTTCCCCCTCGGGGACGAAGTTCTCGATGACGGCCACCCGGTCGCCCGGCAGCACCACCGGCTGGAGCCGGATCCAGCCGTCCGGGATCTCCTGGGAGATCGACTCCCGGCCCTCCCGGGCCCGTTCGAGCAGGTCGGCGGGGGCCCGCGACCGGCCCAGCGCACCGGCGTCCGGCAGGTGCACGACCAGGTGCTCGGCCCCGTCCAGGCTCGCGGCGGACTCCCGCAGCGCGGCCGGATCCGTCGTCAGGGTGAGGACCGGAGCCAGCGCGGCGGCCTGCTGCTCGGCCACGGTCACCCCTTGCTCCCGCACCAGCGACATCACCAGCGCGGCCAGCGGTATCAGGAAGGACAGGGCGACCATCGAGGTGGCGGCGAGCGCCACACCGGCCAGGGAACGTCTCACCGCGGCGCCACCAGCTTGATGCCGACCCCGCGGACGGTCAGCAGGTAGCGCGGCGCCGCGGCCCGCTCGCCCAGCTTGCGGCGCAGCGACGACAGGTGAACGTCGACGGTCTGGTCGTCCACGTACGGCTCCCGCCACACCTCGGTCAGCAACCGCCGCTTGGAGACGACCTGGCCCGTGTGCAGCGCCAGGTACGCCAGCAGGTCGAACTCGCGCCGGGTCAGCCGCAGCTCCACCCCGGCCAGGTGCGCGGTCCGCGCCCCCGGGTCCACCGACAGCTCGCCGACGGTGACGGCACGCGGCCCGCCGCCCGCGGCCGGGGGGACCGGGGGCGCGGACGGCACCGGGGAGCCCGGCGGCATCGAGGGCAGCGGGTGCGCCGGACGCACGGGGGACACGGGGTGCACGGGCGCCAGCGGGGAACCGGGAGGGACGTGGCCGCTGCGCCGCAGCACGGCGGAGAGCCGGGCGACGAGCTGCCCCCCGGAGAACGGTTTCACCAGGTAGTCGTCCGCCCCCGCGTTGAGCAGCGAGATGATCTCGGCCTCGTCGTCGCGCGCGGTGGCCACCAGCACCGGCACGGAGGAAATGCCCCGGATCATGCGCAGTGCGTCTCCTCCGTCCAGATCGGGCAGTCCCAGGTCGAGGACCACCGCGTCGACCGGTGTCCGGGTGACCTCGCGGAGGGCACCGAACCCGTCGCCCGTGCTGCGCACGGCGTACCCGTGCTCCGCCAGGACCTCGATGAGCGACTGGCGGATGCTGGGGTCGTCTTCCACGACGAGGACGCTGGGCATGGGGGACACCCTAGGGGGTGCCCGCAAGGTGCCGACGGCGCCCCCATGAGGGGCTCGTGGGGGGCTCGTGAGGGCTCGTGGGGGCCCGGCCCGGTGCGCCGGGACCCCGGCCCCGGGTGCACGGGAGGCCGTGCGGGGACGGGGTCGCGGACGCGGGGAGGCCGGGCCGAGCCCCGGTCCACGGGGGACACGGGTCTACGGGGGACACGGGGCTACAGGGTCCACGGGGTCTACGGGGCGTGGAAGGCCGGGCCGTCCGCGGTGACGTGCAGGCGTACGGGGCGGTCGGCGACCGGGATGGTGCACCCCTCCGTCGTGCTGCAGCTTGCGTACCCGACCAGCACCGTCGCCTCGCCCTCCGCGCCGGCGCGCACCGGCAGCGTCGTGGTGACCGGCCCGTCCGGGTACACCGGCACCGGGGCGTCGACCCCGGGCAGCCGGACGGAACGCACCGGCGCCCCCGCGGTCAGCGCGCCCCGCGCCCGGAGCGCCCCGGACACCGTCACCGAGGTCGGCCTGCCCACCCCGTCGACGCCGGAGGCCGGCAGGGCGGTGCTGTAGAGGTGGAAGCCCGGCTCCTCGGGCGTGAACACGGCCTTGAGCGTGCCCGCGGAGTCCCGCCAGTCGGTCACGGTCAGGGTGACGGTGACGCCGTTCTCGCTGAAGCGCGTGGTGGGGGCCGGGGCGGCCTCACCGCCGGCGGACCCTCCGGAGCCGCCGGTCTCGCCGGTCCCTTCGGCCCCGCAGCCCGCCAGCGCGGCCAGCGCGGCCAGGCACACCAGCCCGGCCGCCACCCGGGCCGTCCGGGAACGCCGCGCCCGCATCGGAATGTTCATGTCTGTTCTGCCTGCCTCAAGGTTCGAGAAGGTTCGAGAAGGATCAAAAGAGGGCGAAAGAGATGGAAAAGGATCGAAGGCGTGCCCTACAGCACGGCGGTGAAGTTCGCGCTCCACACCTGGAGCCGGTACACCAGCCCGCCCCACGCGCCCGTGGCCAGCAGCACGCCGACCAGCACGAGCATCCCGCCGCCGGCCCGCAGCACCCACGCGTAATGCCGCTTGACCAGCCCGAAGGCCCCCAGCGCCCGGCGGAAGGCCAGCGCCGCCAGCACGAACGGCAGCCCGAGCCCCAGGCAGTACGCGGCCATCAGCAGCGCACCACGCCCCGCGCTCGCCTCGGTCCACGCCAGGGCCTGCACGGCGGCCAGCGTCGGCCCGATGCACGGCGTCCAGCCGACCGCGAACACCGCACCCAGCAGCGGCGCCCCGGCCAGCCCCAGCGCGGGCCGCCGGTGACTGCGGAACTCCCGCTGCGTGAAACCGGGCAGCAGCCCCATGAACGACAGCCCCATGAGCACGGTGAACACCCCGAGCACCTGGTTCACCGTCTCCTGGTGGGCCAGCAGCGCCCGGCCCGCGTGGCCGAACAGGGCGCCGCCGGAGACCAGTACGGCCGTGAAGCCCAGGACGAACAGCAGCGCACCGCCCGCCATGCGGCCCCGGCTGCCGCCCCGCGCGTCGGCGAGGTCGGCCACCGACAGGCTCGTCACGTAGCTCAGGTAGCCCGGCACGAGCGGCAGCACGCACGGGGAGAGGAAGGAGACCAGACCCGCCGCGAACGCCACCGGGGCCGCGACGGCGAGCGTCCCGTTCAGCAGCTCCGGGGCGTCCGCGACCGCCAGGGCGGCGGAGGAGCCGGCGACCCCCGCCGGCGCGTACCCGAGGGGGAGGGCCGTCACGACGCCTCCTCCGCCACGCGCCGTACCAGGGGCTCCAGTTGGGCCTCGGTCACCGGCCCCCCGATGGCGGCGGCGATCCGGCCCCGCCGGTCCACCACCAGCGTCGACGGGATCGCACCCGGGTTGAGCAGCGACGGCGGGAAGCGGAGCAGCAGGTCCCCGGCGGGGTCGTGGATGCTGGGGAAACCCAGGCCGTGCGCGCGTACGAACTCCCGCGCGGCCGACCGGTCCCGGTCCCGGGTGTTGATGCCCAGGAACCGGACCCCGTCACCCCGCACCCGGCCGCTCAGCCGGGCCAGGCCGTCGGCCTCCGCCCGGCAGGGCGCGCACCACGAGCCCCAGACGTTGACGACCACCACCTCGCCCTCCAGCGAGGCGAGGGAGGCCGGCCTCCCGTCGAGGTCGTCGCCCGCCACGTCCGGCGCCCGCTGCCGGTCGGCCGGGTCCAGGACCGCCGCGGTGGCGGCGGTCCTCACCCCCGCGCGCGGCCCCGCGCCGGCGTCCGTGCCTCCGGAGTCCGTGACCCCGCCGGCCAGCACCAGGCCGGCCGTCACCCCGAGCCCCGCCACGACGGGGACGGCCACGGAGGAGCGGAGCGACCGTCTCACGACGCCCACTGGCGGAGGAAGGAGTTCAGGCCGTCGGCCGTCAGCGGCGGGTTGCCCGTGACGTGCGTGTCGGTGCGCACCGTGCCGGAGGGCGACACGACGACCAGGACGGGCATCTTGTACGTGCCGCCCGAGGGGCTGTACGTGCGCAGCAGACGGGAGTTGGCGGAGCTGTCGCCGCCGATGTCGATCTTCACCATGTGGTACGAGGACCCGAGGATCGACGAGGTCTTCGACTGGGCGAACACCCGGTCCGCGGCCTTGCAGTTGCCGCACCAGTTCGCGCCGAAGTCCAGCAGCACCATCCGCCCGTCGCTCTTGGCCGCGCGCAGCGCCGCGTCGATCCGTGCCGTCGCGTCGGCCGTGGGGTACCCGGAGCCGGGCACCGGCGCCGGCTCGGGCGCCGCGCTCGTACGGGCCGGCTTGGCGGGCTTGGGCGCCGGGGCGGCGGTCTTGGCCGGGGCGCGCTT
Source organism: Streptomyces sp. NPDC101132 (assembly GCF_044759225.1). NCBI lineage: Bacteria > Bacillati > Actinomycetota > Actinomycetes > Kitasatosporales > Streptomycetaceae > Streptomyces > Streptomyces sp. NPDC101132. Next base: position 175,854 of record NZ_JBIVYX010000001.1, on the reverse strand, counting down.
CGGCGCGGGGGAGGAGGGACGTACGGACGGGGCCGCGGACGCCGAGGCGGACGCCGGCGCGGAAGCCGGGGCACTCGGGGAGGCCTCGGTGGACCCCGGCGTGGACCCGGCCGCGGCGCCGGCCGCCGAGCCCGAGTCGTCCGAGGTCTCCACGGCCGCGGGCGGTGCCGCGGAACCGGCGGACTCCGAGGCCGGACCGCACGCCGCGGTCAGGGCCGCCGCGACCACGGCGGCGGCGACCAGCGGCAGCCGCCGGGTACGGGCGCCGGAAGCGGCGCGGACGGCTCGGAGCGTGCGGGAACGGCGAGAACTCATGGCGAAGCACCCCAGGGGACGGTGGGACGGTGGGACGCGGGGAGAGCGGGACGGCCCTCCGGCACGTGGCGCCGGCGGTGCGACGGTGCGCCGGGGTGTCGTACCCGGCGAACGGAGGCCGCTCGGCTGACGGCGAGCATAGGACCGCCGGACGCCCCTGCAACCGCCTCGGAGCGATCTTCAGCTTGCCCTAAGGAACAGCTCAGATTCCGCTTCGCCGGAGCGCGCGCCCGGGCCCGGACCGGGTGGTGCGTACGCAGGTGAACCGGGCAAAGGGGACGGCGCCGGTGCCCGGGGTCAGAAGGAGGACTCGCGGACGCTCGCCCGCGCCCGGGGGTCGACCGTCGCGGTGACCACCGACTCGTGGTCGGAACCGGTGAACGTCACCGTGAGGGTGTCGTCGTCCTGCTGCGAGGTGGCCGCCTTGAAGCCGCGGGCGGGCACCGCCGAGATCAGGCAGACGCCCTTCGAGCCGTACCGCACCGTGACCTTGCCGCCCTGCGACGGCACGGTGTGCAGGCCGGCCCCGCCCGTGCAGTCCACGGGGGTGCCGGGGGTCGCGGAACGGGCGGGCCTGGGCGTGGGCCGGCCCGGAGTGGGGGCGGCGGACGAGGGGGAGGGCCGCCGCGTCAACGTGGGCGTGCCGCCGACCGGGGCGCTCGGCGACACCGACGCGGGCGCGCCGTCCAGGCCGGCCTGGACGGCCGGGGGCGTCTCGATGACGCCGGGCGCGGAGCGGGCCACGGGCGGAGTGTGCCGGGTCGTGCCGACCACGAACTGGACCGTGGCGAGCACGGCCGTCACGCTGGCGGCCGTGCACGACAGCCAGATGAGCAGGTAACGCGGGAAACGGGGCACGGCCCCATAGTGGCCGAGGCCCCGGCCGTCCCGTCACCTGCCCCCCTCCGGAACGTGGAACGCCCGGAACGCCGACGTCCCCCGGCCCGCGGTGGGGCCGGAGGACGTGGGGGAGCGCGCCTCGGGGTGTTGCGGGCGCCAGGGAACGTCTGGGGGATGAGGGCCTTGGCCCGGGACTACCGCGGGGTGCCGAAGTCCTGCGTCCACCACGGGCCGCCGTCGCCCTTGTGCACGCCTATGCCGATCTCCCGGAAGCTGCAGTTGAGGATGTTCGCGCGGTGGCCGGGGCTGTTCATCCACGCCTTCATCACCTCGGCCGCGTCCGACTGGCCGCGGGCTATGTTCTCGCCCAGGCCCGACCAGGCGTACCCCGCGTCCTCCACCCGGCTGGTCATGGTGGACCCGTCGGGGCCGGTGTGGGACATGACCCCGCTGCGGGCCATGGTGTCGCTGTACTTGCGTGCCGCGGCGGTCAGCCTGTCGTTCGCGGTCAGGGCGCCGCAACCGGCCGCCGCCCGCTCCTTGTTGACGATCGCCAGCACGGCGGACTCGGTCGCGCCGTCGGCGGTCCCGCCCGAGCCGCCGGACCCGCCCGAACTGCCGGAACCACCCGAGCTTCCCGATCCGCCGCCCACGGTCCCGGCCGGCTTGCGGGTGGGCTTCGCGGACTTCGACGGCTTGGCGGGGTTCGCGGCCGACGGAGTCGGAGTGGCGGTGCCCGGAGTCGCGGAAGCCGTCGGCGTGACCCCCGCGGCTCCGGGCGTCGCCGAAGAGCCGGCCCCCGGTGTGGCCCCGCCGCCCGCACCGGACGTGCCGGCGCCGGGCACGGATCCCGCCCCCGCCGCGTCACCGGCGGCGGCCTTCGCGGACGCCGGCCCGGACGCGCCGTCGGCCCGCGCGTCCGCCCCGCCGTCCCCGCCGGCCCCGGCCACCGCCACCCCGACGGCCACGACCGTGGCCGCCGCGGTGACGGACAGGACGACGCGCGTACGCATCCGCCGCTTCCGCCGGGCCTCGGCTCGGGACAGCGGTTCGGAAGTTCTGCTCGGGCTCATGCCGGTCGCACCTCAAAGGGGGAGGAGTGGAGGGGAGTTCCCCCGACCCTAGGACCCCGACCGGCCAAAGGGCGCCCCGGGAAGCGTACTTAAGGTTCCCCTCAGGAACCCCGCAGGACCGGCACAGGACGAACCCGGCATACGGCCCGTCCGGACCGCCGGTACACGGCCCGTCAGGACCAGCCGTACCGCTCCCGCAGCCGCCCGATCACCCGGTCGAACCGCCCCCGGTCCAGCGCACACGCCTCGCGCCGCATCCCGGCCTCCGTCACGCGCAGCACCCGGTCCACGTCCACCCAGGACTCCCGCCCCTCCCGGTCCCAGGGCCCGGCGCCGATCGCCACCCACTCCCGGTCGTGGTCGTGCCGCTTGCTGGACAGCTGCACGGCCAGCAGCGTCCCGCCCGCCTCCCGCGCCACCACCAGCACCGGCCGGTCCTTGCCCCGCCCGTCGTTCTCCTCGAACGGCACCCAGGTCCACACGATCTCGCCCGGGTCCGGATCCCCGTCGTACGCGGGGGAGTACTCGGTCCGCACGGGCCCGATCGCGACGGGGTCCACCTCGGCGGTGGCCGCGGGGTCACCCCGGCCCGGTTGCTCCGTGTGGTCGCTGCTCTGCTGTGAAAGTGCCGTCATTGCGGGGAGATTACTGGTTTCCCGGCGCGCAGGACAGCCGCCGCGGTCACACTCCGCATTCACCGGCCGCACCCCACGGCTGTGGTTCGAGCCGGGCCGTGCTGCAGTGCGGCGGCCGCGGTGGCCGCCGCACGTGGCGTCATCGGACCCCGCCCGCCCGTACCGGCACACGCAAATTTGGCATGTGTTTAATTGAAGAAGTCTTCAACTTGTGGGCATGCTGAGCCCGGACTGTCGAGGCCGGTCAGAACTCCAGTTGGGCTTCGATGCGGCCGAGCTGATGGCGGGCCATGGCCAGGTTGGACTTCGCCTTGTCCAGGACGAGGTAGAGGAACAGCCCGTTGTTGCCGCGGCCCTTGAGTAGCCGGATGAGGTGGTACTGACTGCCGAGCGTGATGAGCACGTCGACGATCTCGTCGTCGAGACCGAGGAGTTCCATGGTGCGCGTCTTTGCGCGGATCACGTCCGTGTTGCCTGCCGCGGCTACCGCCAGGTCGAGGTCCTTGTCGCCTCCCATCGTGCCCAGCGCCATGCCGCTGGTGTAGTCGACCAGGGCGGCGCCCAGGCTGCCCTCGATCGAAGTCACGATCTCCTTGAGGGAGGTTTCTATGTTGGCCATGACTTCTTCCTCACTTCTCGTGGCACTTGCTTCCGGCAAGTGCCTGCCGGTTGTGCGACGAAGAGACTACGCACCGTGGGCGAGGGTGGAGCCGGAATCCCAGTCTTCGTGATGATTTACGGGAGATTGTGGTAGCGCGTCTTCGCAATGGTTCTCGACCGTCCGGGAACGGCCCTGCCGAATCTTGCTCAAGGCCGGCCCGGAGCGCGGAGTCCGGACTCGGGCTAGGGCTGGTTTGTCCGGACATGAGTGTCGATCGTGACAGCGGATCCGGGGTGTTCGGGGGACGGCGCCGTCTGGCGCGTGCGGGGCTCGGCGGGGCGGCGGCGCTGGCTGCCGGGCTGGTGTGCGGGCCGCCGGCGGCGTCCGGCGCGCGGACGGAACCGGCGGCCGGCGGTGGGCTGCGGCCGTCCATGCCGACGACGGCGCGGAGCTTCCGGCCCACATCCGCTTCCTGGCGGACCGGATCCGCCCGGCGATCGACCACCGGCTCCAGGGCGAGGCGCGAGTGGACGCGGCGGTCACCGAACACGTGCGCCGGGTGCGGGCCCGTCTGGCCGCCGAGCCGGACCTCGCCGCCCGGATCTCCCACGGTCGCCTCGCGGTGGTCGGCGCCCGGTACGAGCTGACCAGCCGGCGGGTGCACGAGGTGTCCTGACCGGCCCCGGGGCCGGTTCCGGGGGCCGGGCGCGGCGGGGGATCCGGCTGCCCGACCGCGCACCGCGGCCGGTGAACTTCCCGGCGGGCCCACACCCGGCTAAACTTGCAGAGTTATGCAATTTGCTAGTTTTGGATGTGGTGGGCGGAGGGCGCGGCGTGGCAAAGCAGCCGGTGATGGCCCGCCACCCCGGCGGGCAGTCGGCCGCCCAGGTGTGGAGGAACGGCAAGACGGTGGTCGTCCGCCTCATCCTGCCGGAGGGCACGCCGTGAGCAAGCAGGGCCCAGACGGCCGTCCAGCCGGGTACCAGGAAGGAAGACGCGTCATGACGGACAACCTGCCCGAGAAGGACACGGCCGCGGATCACGAGAAGTGGAAGGAGAGGGGCGTCGCGATGCGGGCCTTCTTCTACATCTTCGGCACGCATCTGTTCGCCGGGTTCGTCTGGTTGCTGTTCCAGCTCGGGCAGCACGCCCAGAAGTGACACCGGTACCGCCGCAGGGGGTGCAGCTTCGGCGCGTGGCGGGAGCGGCCGTCTTCCGGTGCCGGCAGCGCGTTGAACCCGCACCGACGGCAGACGGCCGCCGTGTGGGGGGTGCCGGCCCGTCACTCAGCCGTGGCGGCCGGCCTTGAGGTCGGCCAGGAGTTCCGCCTGCCCCTCCAGGAGGCCGGACAGGATGCCGCGGGCGACCCGCAGCAGCTCGGCGATCTGGGGGTGGGTGAGGCTGTAGTACACGTTCGAACCTTCCCGGCGGGTGACCACCAGGTTCGCCTTGCGCAGGACGGCCAGCTGCTGCGACAGGCTCGCGGCTTCCACCTCGACCTGGGCCAGGATCTCGGCGACGGCGTGCTCCCGTACGGACAGGAGCTCCAGCACGCGGATGCGGAGCGGGTGCCCCAGCGTCTTGAAGAAATCCGCCTTCAGCTGGTACAGCGGTGTGCTCGCCTGCGTAGCCCTGCCGTGACTGCCCATCTCGCCCACCCGGAACCGCTCCTTCGCCGGGGCATCTGTCTGCCCCTCTTCACGCCTTGTGACCTCCACAATTGCAGATGCCTGCAACTCGCGCGCCCTGCGGGGCGCCGTTCATGACGTTCGGCTCCCCCTGCGGGCGCCGGTCGGGCTTTCCTGCGGAATTCGGCCTTCGGGACCAGGGGACCAGGCCCTCGACCTTCCTGGCGGTGCACGCGACCGCGCCGGAGCGGGGTCTCAGGTGCGGGCGTGCGCCTTGGGGGACTGCTCGGCAGGCCACTCATCGGTGGTCCACTGCCTGACCGTGCCGCGGGCACCGTGGGCGGCCAAGGCGTGGGCGAGGTCGCAGTGGACGGGCACGGGCGGGCAGGTGGCGTCGGGCACGAGGGAGCCGTCGGCTGGTATCGCGGCGAGTTCGAGCCGGCGGCCGCGCTCGGCGAGCCGGCGGGCGGCCTGGGCGACCGCGATCTGCCCGCCGGCCGACCAGCCCAGCAGCCTGGTCAGGTCGAGGATCACCGGTCCGGTGCCCCGGGCGAGGGCCCAGCCGACGGCTCCGTTGAACCGGTCGGTGGCATCCGCGCCGAGATACCCCGCCAGGGACAGCACACTCAGCTCCTGGCGTGTCGTGTAGCGCCATTCGATCGTCATCGTCAGCTCCTCGGCTTCACAGGGGAAGGGTGATCCAGATGGCTTTGCCACGCCCGTCCGCGTCCGCCCGTACGACGGCGGTGCCTCCGAGCTCCATCGTCAGCTCCACCACCATGGCCAGGCCGCTGCCCGGGGCGGTGGCGAGCGCCCCGAGCAGGGCGGGCTGGTAGGGGTGCCGGTCGTGCACGGCGAACGCGAACGCCCCCGGCCCGTGAGCGTAGGTCACGGTGATCATCGGCGAGGTCGCGGCGGCGTGGCGGACGACGTTGGTGACCAGCTCGGCCAGGATCAGCAGCGCCGGACCGACGTTCGGATGACGAAGGCCCACCCCGCATTCGACGAGGACGAGTTCGGTGGTCTCGCGGGCGATGCGGACGGCCGAGCCCACGGCCGGTACGTCCAGCACGTGCCGGTACGGCATCGCCGGGGCCTGGACGCTCACCGGCCCGCCCCGGACGCCGGACGGGCCAGGCGGAACCCGGACACCTGCTGCGGGTGCAGCCGCAGCAGGGTGTCGTGCGGACCGTGGGCCCAGCCGCGCAGAGTGCGCCGGTAGTGGGCGGCCTCGTCCCGGTTGGTGATGACGTCGGCAGGGCCGTGGGCGCTGACCGTCCAGCCGGTCCCGGCCGGAGCGCGGATCTCGTCGACCTGGTAGGTCAGCAGGGCCCGGCCGGGGACCGTGGCGGCCTGCACGGGGGCGCGGACGATGAGGCGTCCGTACTCCATGACGTGCGTGGCGGGGCGGATGACGGCGAGCTCCCGTTGGACGTATACGAGTCGGCCCTGGGTGGAGCCTTCGAGGAGCCAGAGGGCCTCGGTGCCCGAGACCTCGGTCATGCGCAGGTCGGCGGGGACGGTCATCGTGCTCTCCGGGTGCGGTGGGGTCGGTGGTGCGGTCGGGGCAGCAGGCCCGCCTGTTCCAGCTGCTTGCGGGCGCCGGCGATGGCCTCCGGGGTGGTGGCGTACTCGCGGCCCTCCAGGCGCAGCAGCTCCAGGGCGCCGACGGCGTCCAGGGCCTGGCGCTGCCCGGGCCGGATACCGGAGGCCATGACCGCGATGCCGCGGCGGTTCAGTCTCTCGACCGCGTCCTTGAGGACGAGTGCGCCGGTGGCGTCCAGGGTGGTCACCCGCGCCATGCGCAGGATGACCACCCTGACGTCGGAGACCTCGGAGAGTTCGAGGAGGAAGCGGTGGGCGCCGGCGAAGAAGAGGGGGCCGTCGATGCGGTAGGCCACGATGTGCTCCGCGAGGAGCTCGTGTTCCTCGTCGCTGTGCTCGCCGGGCAGGTCGGGGCGGAAGTCGACCTGCTCCATCCGGGCTTGGCTCGCCACCGCCTTCAAGGCGAGCGCACCGGCGACGACGAGGCCGATGATCACCGCGTACACGAGGTCGAGGAGCAGCGTGGCGGCGGCGGTCAGGACGAGGACGACGGCATCCGAGCGGGTGGCCTTCGCCATCGCGCGCAGCGAGCCGACCTCGACCATGCGGACCGCCGTCGCCAGCAGTACGCCGGCCAGCGCGGCGAGGGGGATCGCCGAGACCAGGGGGGCGGCTGCGAACACGATCACCGCGAGTATCGCGGAGTGGGTGAGGGCGGCGAGTCGTGAGGAGGCGCCCGTACGTACGTTGACCGCCGTGCGGGCGATCGCGGCGGTGGCCGGGACGCCGCCGAACAGGGGGGCTGCGAGGTTGGCGACGCCCTGCCCGAACAGTTCCTTGTCCGGGTCGTGCTGCTGCCCCACCGTCATCCCGTCCGCCACGGTAGCCGACAGCAGGGACTCCAACGCGGCGAGCGCCGCGACCGCGACCGCCGGCGCCAGCAGCGAGCCGAACGCGGACGGGTCGAGGAAGGCGAGGGACGGTGCGGGGAGCCCGGCGGGCAGGTCACCGATGGGGGTCGCCCGGTCCAGTTGGAAGAGCTGCGCGAGTGCGGTGGCGGCGATCACCGCGACGATCGAGAACGGGATGGCCGGCTTCCACCGGGCGCCGGCCAGCATCACCGCCGCGACACCCAGCGACAGGCCGATCGCCGTCCAGTTCGGGAAGGCGGCGAACTGCACGACCGCCCGCCACGCCACCACCAGGACCTTCTCGCCCTCCGGCTTGTCGACGCCGAGCGCGTTGGGTATCTGCTGGAGGCCGATCACGCACGCGATTCCCAGGGTGAAGCCCTCCACCACAGGCGCCGGCACGTACCGCATGTACTGTCCGGCCCGCAGCAGGGCGAGCCCGATCAGCAGCACTCCGGCCATCAGACCGACGGTGAGGACGCCGCCGGGCCCGTACTGGGCGACGATCGGGACCAGCACCACGGTCATCGCACCGGTGGGCCCGGACACCTGAAGGTTCGACCCGCCGAACAGGGCGGCGAGCGCGCCGGCGACCACGGCCGTGGCCAGCCCCGCCTCCGCACCCAGCCCGGAGGAGACCCCGAAACCGAGGGCCAGCGGCAGGGCGACGATCGCCACCGTGAGACCGGCCAGAAGATCCCGGCGCGGGCTGCGGGCCATGACCGCATAGTCGGCCCGGGCCGGCAGCACGGAACGGATCCGGCCGTGCACGGCCGCCAGAGACGTGCTCACGCTCACGAGGCCGGGACCTCGGACTCGCGGAGTTCCTCCAACAGCTCGCTCCGCCCGGTCAGGACCTCGGTGAGGATCCGTCGCGCCGCCAGCAACAGCTGCGCGACGTCCCCGCCCGCCAGGGCGTAGAGGACCGTCGCACCGTTACGGGTCGAGGTGACGATCCCCGCACGGCGCAGGACCGCGAGCTGCTGCGACAGCGCGGAGGGCTCGACCTCGATCGCCGCCAACAGGTCCCGCACCGGCATCGGCCCGCCCTGCAACAGCTCCAGAACCCTTATCCGCACCGGGTGCCCGAGCATCCGGAAGAACTCGGCCTTCGCCTGGTACAGCGGAACCGGCACGGTCTCGCACCCTTCTCACCACCCCGAACGGGGCAAACGCCTGGTGCCGTATCCGCGGCTCGACACAGCAATCACAGCATCTATGAAATTGCAGACTTCTGCAATTTATGGAAGCTGCGAACCGCGGGGCGGCGTTGACGAGGCCGTGCGGTGAGGCCGATCGGGAGCCGACAGCGCCTCCCCCGGGCGTCCCGCTCGGCGGCCCGGGCGCCGCACGGTACGGACCGGCCGGTCCCTGGCGGGGTGGGTGGGGGGACCGGCCGGTCCGGGCTGGGGCCTGTCGGGCGGGGGCCGTCAGAGCCAGCCGGCCAGGGAGGTCATGAAGCCGTCGAAGTCGTCGCGGTGGATGGTGTGTCCGGCGCCCGGGACCGTACGTACCTCGAAGCCGCGCTCCTCGAGCAGCGCCGACCGTTCGGCGTCGACCAGGAAGCTCGGGTCCGCGAGCTGGACCAGTGACGGGACGACCGGTGCGGCCGGCAGCAGGTCGGTGCCGGCGAGCGGGCCCAGGCAGTGCGCGGTGGTCTCGTCCCACAGGGCGAGGGTGGCCAGTTCGACCTCGACGTCGGTCTCCTCCCAGCGCGGGTTCATCAGCCGCACGGACTCCCGGGTGGCCTCCGTCTTGAACCGCGCGAACATCTCCGGGCCGAAGCCTTCCCGGGGGAGCGCCAGGTGCCAGGCCGGGTCCGAGTACACGGCGCGCTTCGGCGCCAGCCGCTCGACGGCCAGGTGCAGGGTCAGGCCGCCCAGCGAGTGGCCGATGGCCAGGTCCGCGCCCGTGGGCAGGGTCTCGGCCAGGTCGTCGGCGAACAGCGCCGGGCCGTACTCGCCGCGCCCGCTCCGGCCGTGCCCGCGCAGGTCCACCGCGATGACCCGGTAGCCGTGTTCGGCCAGTGCGGGCCCGACCCGCCGCCAGGTGCGGTGGTCGGACATGATGCCGTGGACGAGCAGGGCGACGCGGTCGCCTTCGCCCCAGGTGTGGGTGTGCAGTTGCACCGTGGTGCCTCTTCCGGTTGTTGTGGGTTGGGGTGGGTTGGGGTGGAGTGTTGGGGGGGGTGGGGTGGTGGGTGCGGTCGGGGGGATGCCGGGCCGTCAGCGCACCGAGCGGATCGGCTTCACAGCCAGTGCGCCCGCCACCGACAGCACCGCGGCCACCAGGAACAGCGCGGTGTAGCCGCCGCTCACGGACACCACCACCGAGGCGATGAACGGGGCGACGATCTGCGGGCCGGCGTTGGCGATGTTGAGCACGCCCATGTCCCGTGCGGCGTCCTCCGCGGCCGGCAGCACCATGGTCACCAGCGCGGTGTCGACGGCCATGTAGCAGCCGAAGCCGAGGCCGTTGACGACCGAGAAGGCCAGCATCGCGGTCCAGCCGGAGGAGAACGCGGGGATCAGCAGCGCCAGCGCGGACAGCAGGGCCGAGGCGCCGACGAACAGCTTGCGCCGGTCGAAGCGGTCGGAGAGGTAGCCGCCGAGCACCGTGGAGACCACCATGGCCACGCTGTTGAGGGGCATCAGCAGCGCCACCGCCTCCTCGGGCTCCATGCCCGCGGGCAGCACGGTGTGGTCCTGGAGGATGTACAGCTGGTACGCGCTCACCGCGAAGTACCCGAGCACCAGCAGGGCGCGGCCGATGAACGCCCACCGGAAGTCGTGGTCCCGCAGGGCCGCGGTGAACGCGGCGAGCTGGGCCCGTACCGGCACCGGCACGCGGGCCGGCAGGCGCTCCTCCCGGGTGCAGGCCGTGAACAGGACGGCGGCGCCGGCCACGATCGCGCCGAACACCAGGTAGCCGGTGCGGTAGTCGTCGGAGAACGCGGCGCCCAGCAGTGCGCCGATCGTGGAGCCGAACGGCAGGCCGAGCCCGACGGCGGCGGAGGCCCTGCCGCGCGCGGAGACCGGCACCCGGTCGGGCACGACGGAGGTGAGGGCGGCCTGGTAGACGTTCATCACCGCCTGCCCGAGACACCAGGCGATCATGATCAGCAGGATGGTGTCGACCAGGCCGAGCAGGAACATCGCGGGGAGGGCGAGCAGACCGCCGCCGAGGATCCAGGGGTTGCGCCGTCCCGAGCGGTCGGAGAGCGCCCCCGCGACCGGGTTGAAGACGGTCGCGAAGATCGCGGAGACCCCTCCGATCAGGCCGAAGTTGGCCACCTTGTGCGCCGGGTCGATCTCGGCGACCTGGAGCGCGAGCAGGACGCCCGCGACGCCGACGTACAGGGCGTACATCGCGGTGTTGCCGGCCAGGAGCAGGGGGAGCAGCCCGCGTGCGGGGCGGGACGGGGTGGCGCCGGCCTCGGACGTGCCGGTGCCGGGGGAGGAAAGGGCCACGGTGCCCTCCAGGGCAGGGGGGAGTGTGCGGACGAGGGGCGTGCCGCTGCCGGGTCATGGGTGACATTGCAATGGCACGGGGAGGCGTGGTGGCGGGGGCGGGGGTATGCCACGGTCCACAGGTTGGTTACACGTGTCAATGACTCGTGTAACCACTGTGTAGCATTCGTTTCCGGCCATCCGCTAGACCCCGGACCCGACCGGTCTGGAAGGATGCCAGCGCAATGTCACAGTCATCGAAGCCGCAGCCGGCCGACGCCGCCGCCCCCTCCGTTCCGACCAGCGCCGACGTCGCCCGCCTGGCCGGCGTCTCCCGCGCCACGGTCTCGTACGTGCTCAACAACGCCGAAGCGGTCCGGATCAGCGAACCGACCCGCCGCAAGGTCCGCGAGGCCGCCGAGGAACTGGGCTACGTCCCGCACGCCGCCGCCCGCAGCCTCCGCGCCGGACACACCCGGATCGTCCTGCTGCCCACCTCGCACATCCCGATCGGCCCGCTCTACAGCCGGTTCCTCAACGAACTCCAGTGGGCCCTGCGCCGCCTCGACTACACCGTCGTGCAGTACGGCAGCCTCGGCCTCAGCGGCGACCAGGCCGCCCGCGCCTGGGCGGAGCTCCGCCCGGTGGCCGTGATCTCCCTCGGCGAGATCACCCTCTCCCCGCGCAACGTCGCCACCCTCAAGCGCGCCGGCGCCCGCGCCGTCATCACCCTCGGCCCCCGCACCGTCGCCGGCGCCCACGCCCTCCTCATGGACCAGACCGAGGTCGGCGCCCGGGCCGCCGCCCACCTCGCCGAGCGCGGCCGCCGCCGGATCGGCGTCGTCGTCCCCGAGGAAGAAGGCCTGGAACTCTTCTCCGCCCCCCGCCTCGAAGGCGTCCGCGCCGTCGCCGCCACCACCGGCGTGCACGTCGAACCGCTCCCCATGAGCTACACCGAGGTCTCCGCCGAACGCCTCGCCGCCCGCTGGCCCGCCCTCGACGCCGTCTTCGCCTACAACGACGAGTACGCCATGCTCCTCATGCGCGCCCTCCAGGACGCCGGCCTCCGCGTCCCCGAGGACGTGGCCGTCGTCGGCGCGGACGACCTCCTCATCGGCCGGCTGCTGCGCCCCCGGCTGAGCACCGTCCGGCTGGAGATGCCCACCGGCGACAGCCTCGCCGAGCTGGTCGACCGGGTGGTCCGCGAACCCGCCGAGCCCCAGGAGCGCCACGACCTGATGGCCGCCCGGCTGGTCCCCCGCGAATCCAGCTGAACCCGCAGGTCAGCGGGGGTCACCGTTGACACGCGGCGGTGGCGGGCGGAGACTGCGGGCGCGTTGACCAGACGCGCCCCCGCGCAGCGGCACCCCCGCACGCGCCCCGCAGTCCCCGCACGGACCGGCCCAGGAGAGACCCCGATGAGCATCCGCGACGTGTACATCGTCGACGCCGTCCGCACCCCGATCGGCAAGTTCGGCGGCGCGCTGGCCGGGGTCCGCCCCGACGACCTGGCCGCCCACGTCGTACGCGCTCTGGTGGACCGTACGCCCGACCTCGACCCCGCCCGGATCGACGACGTCGTCTTCGGTGACGCCAACGGCGCCGGCGAGGACAACCGCGACGTGGCCCGGATGGCCGTGCTCCTCGCCGGCCTGCCCGTGTCCGTCCCCGGCGTCACCGTGAACCGCCTGTGCGGCTCCGGCATGGAGGCCGTCGTCCAGGCCGCCCGCGCCATCGCCCTCGGCGACGCCTCCGTGGCCGTCGCGGGCGGCGTGGAGTCGATGACCCGCGCCCCCTGGGTGGTGCAGAAGCCCGAGCGGGCCTTCCCCGCCGGCCACCAGCAGCTGTGGTCCACCACCCTCGGCTGGCGGATGACCAACCCCCGGATGCCCGAGGAGTGGACCGTCTCCCTCGGCGAGGGCGCCGAGCTCGTCGCCGACAAGCACGGCATCACCCGCGAGGCCCAGGACGCCTTCGCGCTGGAGAGCCACCGCAAGGCGGCCGCCGCCTGGTCGGCTGGCCTGTACGACGGCGAGGTCGTCCCGTACCCGGGCGTCGAGCTGGTGCGCGACGAGTGCATCCGGGAGGGTTCGACCCCCGAGGCCCTCGCCCGGCTCAAGCCCGCGTTCCGTCCCGACGGCACCGTGACGGCAGGCAACGCCTCCCCGCTCAACGACGGGGCCGCCGCCCTGCTCCTGACCGACGAGGAGGGGCTGCGGGCCACCGGCCGCGAGCCGCTCGCCCGCATCCGCACCTCCGCCGTCACCGGCATCGAGCCGCACCTGTTCGGGCTCGGCCCGGTGGACGCCGTCCAGCGCGCCCTCGCCAAGGCCGGCCGCGGCTTCGGCGACCTGACCGCCTTCGAGCTGAACGAGGCCTTCGCCGCCCAGGCCCTGGGCTGCCTGGCCGAGTGGCCCGAACTCGACCCCGCCCTGGTCAACCCGCGCGGCGGCGCCATCGCCATCGGCCACCCGCTCGGCGCCTCCGGCGCCCGGCTCGCCGGCTCCGTCGCCCACCAGCTGGCCGCGGCCGGCTCCGGCACCGGCCTCGCGGCCCTGTGCATCGGCGTCGGCCAGGGCATCGCGCTGGTCCTGGAACGCTGACCGGCAGGCGACCGGCCGGCGAACGTTTCCGGTCACCAACTGCCTGATAACCGGCCTGATATGGGGACCGGCCGTGGCTAGCATGACGCGTGCCCGCAGCCCGGCCGGGCCCCCGCCGCCCGGGCGCCCACCCCCGAAAGGCGCCGTCATGCCGCTGCTCGACCCCGCCACCTGGCAGTCCGCCGCTCCGCTCACGGGCGGCACCGCCCCGGTCGTCGAGCCCGCCACCGGCGACACCCTGGCCACCGTCGAACTCGCCGCCCCCGCCGACGTGTCCGCCGCGGCAGGCCGCGCCGCCGCAGCGCAGCGCGCGTGGGGCCGGGCCCCGTACACCGAGCGGGCGGCCGTGCTGCGCCGGGCCGGCGACCTGCTCACCGAGCACGCGGCCGAGCTGCGCACCTGGATCGTGCGGGAGACCGGCTCCATACCGGGCAAGGCCGACTTCGAGCTGGCCACCGCCGCCCAGGAGTGCTACGAGGCGGCCGCCCTGGCCTCCCGTCCCGGCGGCCAGGTGCTGCCGTCCGCCGAGCCCCGGCTCTCGTACACGCGGCGGGTGCCCGCCGGGGTGGTCGGGGTGATCGCCCCGTTCAACGTGCCGCTGGTGCTGGCCGTCCGCTCGGTGGCGCCGGCGCTGGCGCTGGGCAACGCGGTGCTGCTCAAGCCGGACGCGCGGACCGCCGTCTCCGGCGGCCTGGCCCTGGCGGCCGTGCTCGCCGCGGCCGGCCTGCCCGAGGGGCTGCTGCACGTGCTGCCCGGCGGGCGGGACACGGGGGCGGCGCTGGTGTCCGAACCCCGGGTGCGGGTGGTGTCGTTCACCGGTTCCACCGAGTCCGGGCGGGCGGTCGGTGCGGCCGCCGGGCGGGAACTCAAGCGCGCGCACCTGGAGTTGGGCGGCAACTCGGCCCTCGTCGTGCTGGCGGACGCGGACGTCGAGGCCGCCGTGGGCCAGGCGGCCTGGGGTTCCTTCTTCCACCAGGGCCAGATCTGCATGACCGCGGGACGCCACCTGGTCCACGAGTCGCTGTACGCGGAGTACGTCGAGCGGCTCGCCGAGCGGGCCGAGTCGCTGGCCGTCGGCGACCCGCACCGCGAGCAGGTCCACCTCGGGCCGCTGATCGACCGCGGCCAGCTCGACCGGGTGCACGCGCTGGTCGAGGCGAGCGCCGCCCAGGGCGCCAAGCTGGTCGCGGGCGGCACGTACTGGGGGCTGTTCTACCGGCCGACCGTGCTGGCGGGCGTCACCGACGACACCCCCGCCTACCGCGAGGAGGTGTTCGGGCCGGTCGCACCCGTACGGTCCTTCGCGACCCTGGACGAGGCGGCGGAGCTGGCCTCGGCGGGCCCGTACGGGCTGTCGCTGGGCATCGTCACACGTGACATCGCACTCGGTCTGGAGCTGGCCGACCGCATCCCCACCGGCATCGCGCACGTCAACGACCAGACGGTGAACGACGAGGCCGTCGCGCCCTTCGGCGGTGTCGGCGCCTCCGGCACCGGGGCCCGCTTCGGCGGCGAGGCCAACCTGGACGCCTTCACGGAACTGCGCTGGACCACGATGAGGCGCGAGCCGGCCGGGTACCCGTTCTGAGGAGAGCTCCGTACGGGGCGTGCCGGGCGACCCCCGGGACGAACCGGAATACCCGGCACCCGCCAGTGGTTGACGGGGACGCCTGAGCAGGGCCCCGGAACGGGGCCCGCGGTTGACGAAAGCAGGGACGACGCGATGGCCACCGTAGAGCTGACCAAGGACAACTTCGACCAGGTCGTGAGTGAGAACGACTTCGTCCTGATCGATTTCTGGGCGTCCTGGTGCGGCCCGTGCCGGCAGTTCGCCCCCGTGTACGAGCGGGCCTCCGAGACCCACTCCGACCTCCTCTTCGGCAAGGTCGACACCGAGGCCCAGCAGGAGCTGGCCGCGGCCTTCGGGATCTCCTCCATCCCGACCCTCATGATCGTCCGGGACCGCGTGGCGATCTTCGCCCAGCCCGGCGCGCTCCCCGAGGCGGCCCTGGAGGACGTGATCGGCCAGGCCCGCGCCCTGGACATGGACGAGGTCCGCAAGAAGATCGAGGCGGAGCAGGCGGGCGCGGGCGGCGGCACCACCGAGGCCTGACCCCGCCCGCCGAGACCCGACCCCGCCCCGCGCCCCGCCGCGGCCCCCGGCGGCGGCGCGTTGTGCCCCCGCCGGCCGGCCCCGGCCGCCAGACTGACCGTATGACCGAAGCTGTGTTCTACGGCGTCCGGCTGCTTCCCTGGTCAGGGGCTGTTTGTTGCTCCGCTGGAAAGCGGAAGTCTCACAAAATCTCACACAGAGGGGTCGGAGGCGTCGCCTCCGACCCCCAGCAGTGCGTTCAGATGCACGACCGCCGACCGCATGTCGGCCGCCGTCGGGTGCACGTAGACGCGCTTCGTGAAGTTCGCGTTCGTGTGGCCGGCCCACGCGGCGAGGATCGTGTCCGGCACCCCGTTCACGGCCAGGAACGTCAGGCAGGAGTGCCGCGCGTCGTACAGCCGCACCTTGCGCAGGTCGAGACCCGTCATGAGGTGGTACGCGTGCTCGCGCAACAGCCGGCCGTTCATGGGCTGGCCGAGCGAGTCCACGAACACGTACGGGCTCGCCGTGTAGGCCTCGCCCGCCGTAGCGGCTTCAGCGGCCTGGAGCACCTTGAAGCTCAGCAGGGCCAGGCGGACCGGGTCCGGCAACGGGAGCGTGCGTTCCCCGGCTTCGCTCTTCGTGTCCTTCTCGACGACCCGGGTGTTCCCGATCAGGGTCCGGGTGTTGGTGATGCTGAGCGTGCCCTCTTCGAAGTCGACGTCGTCCCACCGCAGCCCCGAGACCTCGGCCGGCCGCAGGCCCATAAGGCTGAGTAGGAGCGGGCCGAAGAGCCGGTCGTCGCGAATGCCGAGGATGAACTCCTTGACCTCGACGACGTTCCACGGCTTCTCGCGGGGGCTGTCCCGCTTCTCGGCCTTGCGGGCCTTCCGTGGGATGGTGATGTGCTCGGCGACGTTCCGGCCGACGAGCCGCCGCCGCACCGCGAGGTTGAGCGCCGAGCGCAGGCGACCAAGGACCCCGCTCGCCGTGACGGTCCGCAGGCCAGTGCCCGGCTTCCCGCCGCGGCGTCGCGCGCTGACGAGCAGCCACGCGACGAGCGACTCGACGTCGTCCTCGGTCACTCCTGGAGACGCCTGTGGCCCAGGTAAGCGTGCACGTGGATGAGCGAGTTCCTGTATCCGACGATGGAGGTCTCTTCAAGATCGTCGGCCTTGCTCGCGATGAACAAGTCGAGCATCTCTGACACGGTGACCTTGCTCGGCATGACCAGCTGGCCGGTGCTCCGCTGGTGTTGTAGCCGCGCGAGTTCGTCGCGTGCTTCCTTCGCGGTGTCCTTCGTGACGGTGAGCTGCTTGCGCCGGCCGTTCTCGTCGGTGCCGACGTCGATGACGAACCGGTACCGCGTCTTGCCGCTCTTCAGCGTGACTTTCTTGATCTCCGCCACGCCACCCCTCCCCTCGTGTGACTGGCTAGCTTTCGGGGCTAGCTGGACTGTCCAACCGCATCCACTTCACGAGGGCGGCGGTCAGCTGGCGCGTGATGTGCCCTTGCTTGGCTTGGCGTTCTCCTACGGGGAGCTGCCCAAGAGCCGAAACGCGACGGTCGCGCTCCTCCGTCAGGCTGCCGGACCACATCTGCTCGGCGGCCGCGACGACATCCCGGACGTGGACGCCGTGACGCTCGGCGAAGGCGCGGTCGGCCTCGACTGGGATGTCTCGCCCCTGCCATCGGAAATGGTCGAGGGCCGCCTTGACGTTCTCGGTGCCCATGACCGTGAGGCTGGCGTCCTCCGCTGACAGCCACGCTCTCAGCTCGGCTCGCGTGGCTTGCGCCCAGGATTGCGGGAACTCCGACCGTGGGGTGATCATCACGTTGCCCTCGCCAGCGAAGAAGTCGCGAAGCTGAACGCCGAGGGCTTGCGCGAGCACGACGAGACTGCCGAGGTCTACCGTCTCGCGCCGTTCGCTCTCCAGATCGGAGATCTGGGTGCGCTTCCACTTCAGGCCAGCCCGCATCAGCTCAGCGGCCAGAGCCCCCTGCGTGATGTGACGCTCCTGCCGTAGGGCCTTCAGGTTCTCCCCCACGACCTTCCCCACCGTGGGAGGTACTTCCGAGTCTTCTGCCATGCCCCGAGCCTGCCACATCGCTTGCGTAATGACAACGCACCGGCTTGGCTTTTCGTCTGCCGGTTGACTCGACATTCCATATGGTGCACCCTGCTTCCAGATCGTCTGCGCGATGAGCCGGACATCGAAAATGTGGAATGATCACGCAATCGAAAGGGTGTCTGATGTCCCCGACGCTCGACGAACTGCGCACATGGCCCGCCACGGTCGACGTGAACCGTGCCGCGATGGCCCTGGGGATCTCGCGCAGTCAGCTCTACGCCCTGATCAAGCGGAACGAGGCGCCCGTGCGCGTCCTCGACTTCGGGTCGAAGCGAGTCGTTACGGCCTCGCTGGTGCGGCTGCTCGAAGCCGCTTGAGAACGGCCCCCAGCAGGTGCGCTAACACCGGTCGCTGGGGGCCCGAAGCACTGCCGTCCTGTCCGGAACAGCCAGACGGCCGCGCGGGAGTCGCAATCCCATGTGCGCGGCCGTGAAGGAGCTTCGATGAACAACGCTACCTCTTCCCTGCCCGTCCTCGCGAGGACGGAACTCGACATCTTCGACGCTGACCAGCGCCGCCGACTCCCCGCCTGCGAGGCCATCGCCCGCATGGCTACGGCCCCCGTCTCGATCGGGGAGCACACGTTCACCGCGGACGCCGTGGACCGGGTCCGCCACCGCGCCGACGAACTGGCCGCCGGCACCCCGGCGCTCACCCCGAGGGCCGCCCGCGTCCTCGCGGGCATCGAGGACGCCAAGCAGGGACAGCCCAGCAACGTCTGCACCTTCTGGGACACCGTCGCCCGCCAGATCCGCAAGGCCGGAGACTCCGCCGCCGTCCTCGACCGCGTCACCACGCTCCTCTCCGGCGCCGAGGAGCCGCCTGCCGCAGAGCCCTGCGCTCGCTTCGGCTGGTGCGCAGAACGGGGCGCCCACAAGGAGCACCGTTCCGCATACGTCGAGGCCGCGGACCAGCTCGGCCTGGAGGGACCGAGCAGCTGTTCCCCGCTGTACGCGGCGATCTTTGCGTACGAGGAGCTGAACGGCGGTGCACCGGTGATCGGGTTCCTGGACCTCGACCTCACCCCCGCCGAAGCCCGCGGCAAGGTCGCCAAGCTGCGCGCCCACCTCGACGCGGTCGAGGCCCTGATCGACACCGCCGAGACCTCGGCCATCCGGTGACCAGCCGCTCCGAGGACCGCCCCCGCCCGGTGTCGGCCGGGCGGGCGCGGGCCCTCCGCGTCGTACCCGACAACATCACTCCCGGACAGGCCACCGCCCTCCGTGCCGAGGCGCAGATCGCAGCGCTCCGGGTCACCACCTGGCCGCCCTACGGCTCCGCCGCCTGGCTCCAGATGGCCCCGGAGGACCCGCGCACCTACGCGGCCACCCTCGAAGCTGCCGAGCAGTTTCGACGGCAGGACGTAGACCCCGATCTTCCGCCGGCCGAGTGGTGCGCTGCGGTCTACGCCGACGCTCGGGCCCTCGCCGCCCGCGTCGTCGCCGCCACCAGCCGCGTACGGACCGCCCGCGAGATCCGGGACGCCCGCGCCCGGCCGCGGCCCGCTCACGTCCTCAAGGCCACCCCGGGGTGGCCGCCGATCGCGATCCCGGGCCAGCCCGGCCGCTACCTCGTCCATGGCCAGGAGGCCACCGAGTGACCACCATGCACGGCCCCGTTGGCCTGCCGCCGGAGCACATCCGCGCGGCGGGCCTCCAGGGCGTTTCCAGGCAAGCCCATGACCTCGCGCCCCTGTGGCTCCCCAGCGAGCCCACCGCAGCGCTGCCAGCGGGGGAGCTGTGGGTGCCGGAGCCGCGGGGCGAGCTGACCTCAGAAGAGCACTTCGAGCAGCGCGTGGTCGCCATGGCTGGTGAACTCCTCGACACCGAGGGGCTGGACAAGATCCGCCCTCTGCAACCCCTCGTCGGGGACCTCCTCCACCTGAACACGCTTGCTCGGGTGATCGGCCCGTCCGGGACCTTCAAGTCGTTCGTGATGATCGACATGTGCGGGCACGTCGGCACCGGCCTCCACTGGCACGGCCAATACGTGCGCCAAGGGCTGGTCGTCTACCTCGTCGCCGAGGGCGCCGAGGGCATCCGCAAGCGCGTCCGGGCGTGGGAGCAACACCACGGCGTACGCATGGACAACGTGCGCTTCCTACCCCGCCCAGTACAGGCCATGGACCCTGAGTGGGATGTCCTCACCGAGCTGATGCGCCGCATGGAGCCCGTCCTGATCGTGGTAGACACCCAGGCTCGCGTCACGGTCGGCATCGAGGAGAACTCCAACACCGAGATGGGCCGTGTTGTCGCCCGACTTGACCGGCTCCGCGACGTCACCGGCGCCTGCGTCACGCTCGTCCACCACACCGGACACCTCGGCGAACACGGCCGCGGCGCCTCCGCCGTCAAAGGAGCCCTCCAATCCGAACTGAAGATCAACCGCAAGGGCGACCGGTTGAGCAACTTCGTGCTGAGTGTCCAGAGCGGCAAGCAGAAGGACGAGGAGGAGGGCGACGCCCACACGTTCGGACTCCAGAAGATCTCCATCGACGGGGAGTTCAAGCCCGACGGCCGGCCGGTCACCTCGCTGGTGCTGGTCTCCCTGGGCGCCGTTCCCGACAGGGAGCCGGTGAGGGGGTCCGTCGACTGGATCATCCGAGAGCTGGACCGTGCTGGCGTGCCCACATCGTACGGCCGGGACCGGCTCCGCAGCGAGTGCACGCGGCTGGAGATCGAGGCCGGGACCACGAAGCTGGAGGAGGTCGCCCGCGTCCGAAAGGCACGCACGCAGAACCTGCCCCCCAGCCTGCCCCCGCCCATGCTGGACGACGGCAGCCAACCTGCCCCCAAGGCCGGGGCAGCTAGCGGCATTGCCGCAGGTAGGACCCGCCCCGCAGGTCCGAAGGCAGGCGTAAGGCAGGAGCTGTCCAACCTGCCTGCCCCCTCCCTCTCTCTAAGGAGGGGGCAGGTGGGGCACCCGGGTCCGGTCTGCGTCACGTGTGGCGACGAACTCGACGCCGAATGGGCCCGCCAGGGCCACGACCGACACGTCATGTGCTGAAGCGGAGAACCCATGCAGCCCCACCGCACCACCTACGCCGCAGGACCCACCGAGCTGATCAACCGCATCACCGCCAACTACCGCTGCGGCCACTGCAACAGCGACACCGAAGCCTGGACCGATCAGCACGGCAATCCCCACCTGACCATCCACCACGACGACGGATGCCCCGTCCTCGCCGGCACCCTCCCCGCCATCCCCGACACGCTCCGCGCCGCTGGCATCCCCGACGCCTTCCGGGCCCGCTGACCGCCGCGCATCCGGTTCCTAGCCCCTCGCGCACATCGCGCGCGTACATGTACGAGAGGACACCGCCATGCCCGACACCCCCGCCAAGCGCGGCCCGTACCC
The DNA here is from genome assembly GCF_044759225.1 of Streptomyces sp. NPDC101132. Taxonomy (NCBI): domain Bacteria; kingdom Bacillati; phylum Actinomycetota; class Actinomycetes; order Kitasatosporales; family Streptomycetaceae; genus Streptomyces; species Streptomyces sp. NPDC101132. The sequence goes on along the minus strand of NZ_JBIVYX010000001.1, from coordinate 154,673 downwards.
CGGCCGCGCCGAACTCGACACCGCGAACGCCCGCTTCCGCCGTGCCGTGACCCGCCTCCTGAAGGAGGCCGTCCGGCACGACCCCGAGCTGATGCCTTCCCTGTCGGAGATCGTCACCGAGGCGGCGCAGCACCTCGACCGGCTCGCCGGCGCGGCCGAGGTGGCGGAGGGCCGCAGCGTCCGGAACCGTCGCGAGCTGGCCGCCGCTGAGGACAAGATGCGTCGCGTACTCCGGCCGCAGGCCCGCCGCGGTGATCAGCGAGCACTTGCTCTGCTGGCCCGCCTGGATGAGCGGCAGCGGCGCCGCGAGCAGCAGCACGGGCAGCACGGTGACGGCGCCGCGTAACGAGCCACTGGCCGGCCTGCTCCGCCCGGACGGGGCGGTCCTCGTCCCGGCGGCCGTTGCCGGGGAGGTGCTCCGGGCGCTGGTGCGGGACCTCACCGCCCGCGTGCGAGCCGACGGCGGCGAGGTCTCCCCGGGGGTCCGCCTCCTCCTCTACGCCCTGCACGCGGCGAACGAGCAGCACGGCCGGCAGGCCGGTTCCGGCAACGGAACCCCCGAGCAGGCCCCTGCCACGGTGGAGGTGACCGCGCAGCAGGCCGCTGAACTCCTGGAGTGCAGCGCCGAGTACGCGCGGCGCCTGGCCCGGCTGGGCCGGCTGCATGCCCGCCGTGTCGGCCCGGTCTGGCTCGTAGATGCCGCGTCACTGGACGCCTACCGAAAGGGCAAGCCATGGACCCCAGCACGAACGAACGTCCCAGCCTCGGCGAAGCCGTCGGCGCTCACCTGAAGGCCGACCAGGACAGGGCCGCCGCACGGCCGGCCGACGCGAGCTTCCTGGCCCGCCTCGACGCGGACGCCGCGCTGTACGGAACCCCTGCCTACGACGCGTTCCCGCCCGCGTACCGCGACCGACTCGCAGCCCGGGCCCTGGAAACCGCCCGCACCGCACAGCAGGAGCCGACGTCATGACCAACCCCGACACCCTCACCCCCGCAAGGGCGCTGGCCGACCTGGAGCAGGCCCGTACCGAGACCGGCGAGGCCCGAGCCCTGGCCGAGGCCCTGGCCGAGCGAATTCGCGGCGGAGACGCTACGGTCACCCCCGCCCAGCTCGCCGAAGCCCGCCAGCTGGCCGAGTTCGCCGACCTGAGGGTCACTGCGGCACAGCGGAAGGCCGAGGAAGCCGCAGAGGCGGACCGCCAGGCCCGAGCCCGCCACCTCGCCGCCCAAGCCCGACAGGTCGCCGACCAGGATGACCCCGAGACCCTCGCCTCCGCCGTGCGGACGCTGGCCGAGGCTGTTGCCGGCCTGGTCGCCGTGGCCCTGCCCCGTAACGACCGCATCCGCAGCATCGGCAACGCCGTCCGCGACCTGGACCACGAACTGACCGTGGCCGGAGCATCGCGGCCCCTGTCGTCCTACGGCATCGTCCGGCATCCCGAAGGCATCATCGTGAACAGTCCCCCCACGCGCGTGGTGTACCTCTCGGCGGCCGAGCTGGTCGCCGCTGCCGTACGCCTCGGTACCGGCCTGCGGGACGTCACGGAAGCAGACGTCATGGAGGCGTTCAACCACCCCGACGCCACCCTCGCCCGGGTCCTCAAGGCCGTGCCGGCCCTCGCCGACGAGTGGCGCCACAGTGACGAGGAGTGGGCGGCCATGGACCGCAAGGAGCAGAGCCGCGCCGTCGCCACCCGCCGCGCCCCGCTCGGAGCATCCATCCATGAGCCCGCGCTCTGACGCACCGCACACCCCGCCCGCGGTCATCGCTGCTGGCGGGGTGTTCCTGCCCGCGGAGGTCTGCCACCCCCTCTGGCTGGCCCTGCGCACACACCTCGCCGGCCGCCGCGCGGACGGCGGGCAGATCCGGCCCGAGATCGCCGCCGCCCTGGACGCGCTCCGAGCCGCCGGCCTCGACCACCTCACCCGCGAGACCGCGAACGGACATCCCAACCGGACATCGGCGGACACCGACGGATCCTCGACACGTGACCTGGTCACCACCGCGGAGCTATCCGGCCGCCTCGGGGTGACCGGACGACATGCCCGACGGCTCGCCACCGCCGAGGACGTACGGCCCGCCGCCCGTGGGCTGTGGCACCCCGACGACGCCGAGCACCTCGTCCGCACCTACCGGAAGGCCGCCTGATGGCACCCGAGCCGATGCCCACGCACGACCAGGACCCCGACATCAAAGCCGCGCGCGAAGCGCAGGCTCAGTACCTGGAAGCCCTCCAGACGGCGCGCGCCGACTACCGCCTGTCCGACCTTGCCAAGGCCGAGGCCGTGGACGCCGCGTACACGACGTACCGCACCGCCCTCCAAGGCGCATGGGACCGCATCCAGGGCCGCCGCAAGGCGCGCTTGGAGCACCTGGAGAACCTCGTACCGATCGGCCCCGGGATCCCCGCCGACGCCACGCCCGCAGACTGCGCCGTTCTCATGACCGCCTTCCGCGCCGCCCTGGAGCGCGCCGAGGCACTCGACCGGGCCGGCCGCGCGAAGATGCTCCACGACGCCGAGCGCTGGGACGACGACGCTGCCCGCCGCGGCGCCCTCACTGCCATCGTGGACGCCTCCGACTGGCACACGATCAAGGCATGGGCGCAACAGCACCTGACCACCGCCGGCTACGTCGAGGAGGTCGTCGCTCTCCGTTCGGCACTAACCGGAACCTCGAGTGAGACGACCGCCCGTTTCGCCGTCCGCGAGTGCTCCCCCGTCCGCCCGCCAGCCGAAGTGGTCGAGCTGCCCCGGCTGCTGGCCATGCGGGGCGCCGCTCAGACCGCGGGACAGCGTTCTTCCGCTGCCTCACAGGCGTATGCGGCCTCGCACTCGCGCTTCCCCCGGCCCGGCCGCCTCGCCTGAGCATCGGGACATTCGAAGTGCCTGTCGGAATCCTCGGCGAATCCTTGGCGGGGGGCCTAGCATCCTCGCCATGAGCGAGTCATTCGAAGTGCTTGAGCAGCAGTACAAGGACGCCACGAATCGCGTCAGCAAGGCTTACACGGACCTGCGAGAAGTAGTCGGCGATCCGAAGCCGCTTGGCGCGGGTGAACCGCCGGTCATAACGAAGGAAGAACGCGACGCGTACAACGCGGTCCACCAGGCGCTGGCCGTCTACGTCCCGCTTCGAGACCGTTATTGGGCGACTCGGTGGGGCAGGGAAGGTAACCCACCTAAGCAGTAAGGCGTGTGCCCCCGTGCCGGGCCCCTCACCCTAGGGACCGGGCACGGCTACGACAGCGGTCAGAACGGCGCGTCGCCGTTCCCCTCGATGGTGATTTGGAAGGTTCCGGGCGGTGACCCCAGCCAGTCACGGATGTTGGGGCGGATGAACGCCCCCTCGTGCTCGCCGATGCGGATCCGTCCGGCAGGCAGGTTGGTCATTTCGGCTGGCTGGCTGATGTTTGGGACGGACAGAGTCCCCGCCCACGAAGTTCGGAGGCCTGCTGACATACCCTGGAGGTTCGCGGTGACCTGGAACTCCCGGCCTTCGTCCGTTATCAGTATGGCTGGACCGCGGTAGCTGCTCATGCCCAGGAAGGGTAGTCAGTCACCTAGCCTCCGCACAGCTGGTCGGCGTTGCAGTCGACGTAGACGCTCTACGATCCGGCCATGACTGGAATACCTGCGCGCGTGCACCTCATATCGGCCATCCTCGGTGGAGTCGTCGGGTCCCTGCTGACGATGGCGGGCGCTGTCTCCCTGCTCGACGGCAAACGGGAGGTAGGGCCCGCTGGCGAGCGGGGAGCGCAGGGGCCCGCTGGCCCGCAAGGCCCGGCCGGCCCGGCCATCAGCGAGGCCGATGTCCGCCAGACGGTGCCCACCCTCGTGGGGAGCTACGTGATCGAGGGCCCTCTCGGTTGCCCAAAGGGATCACTTCCGAGTCGGACGGTCAAAGTTCCTGGCGATGGCTTCACGGTCGGCGAGACTCTGACGCTCTGCTATTTCAGCCCGGGTCCCGGGCGTTAGCGACTGCGCGCGGCTGGCCGTGCCTGCTTGCCGCGCAATCTTGCGCAACCAGCACCCGGGCAACAATGTTTCGCCGCATGCTGGGTTCCCCGACCAGTCTGAACGGAGCCAGTCATGACCCTGCGGTTCATCGGCACCACCTCGGAGTACGGCAACTGCCCCACCCTCTACGAGGTCGTCGAGACCGGCGACATCGTCGTCCAGGGTGACCAGCTCACTGACCCCGAGCACCTGGCCCAGCTGCGCGACGTCGGTGAACACGAGACGTTCGTGGTCATCCCGCGTGAGCTGCTGACGCGGTTCGCGCCGAAGGAGTAACCCGTGCTCGTCCCCTTCGAGGACATCACCCACCTGTTCGCCGAGTTCGAGCACACCGCCTTCCGGCTGGAGACGCGCCGCGGGTATGCCTCCGACCGGGCCGGCGCCCGCTTCCAGGCCTTCACCCGCGGCACCGACCCGGCCCCGGAGCCGGACAACCCGTGGCACGTCAACGTCCGCCGCAAGGCAGAGCAGGGCGCCCAGTTCTCCCGGGTGCGCATCATCGACCAGCCGCCCACGGACGGGCAGCGCTTCCTCATGGCCGCGGCCGCCGCGAACCCCGGCGAGGACATCCGCGTCCTTGCCCGCGCCGAGGCCGAGCGACTGGAGCTGCCGGCCTACGACTTCTGGCTCTTCGACTCCAGGACCCTCGTCCGCTTCGACATCGACCACACCGACACCACCATCGGCGTGGAAGTCGTCACGGACCCTGCCGAGGTGCTTGCCGCATGCCGGGCCCGGGATCGCGCCTGGCCCGCCGCCACACCTTCAGCCGAGGTGTGGGCGCAGGTACGTTCGTCCGCGTGACCACGGACTTCCAGAACGCCCGGGTGGCCCTCGGCGCGCGCCTGCGGGAACTGCGTGCCGAGGCCGGCCTGAACGGGAAGGACTTCGCTACCCGGATTGGCTGGCAGCGCTCGAAGGTGTCCCGGCTGGAGAACGGCAAGCAGACCGCCACCGAGGCCGACACCGACGCGTGGGCCGCGGCCGCCGGCGTACCCGAGCAGGCTCCCGACCTCCGGAGCCGCCTGCGCGGCCTGGAGTCGCAACAGCGCTCCTGGCGCCGCCAACTGGCGGCCGGGCACCGGCCAGTCCAGGACCGGTACGTCGTCGAGTACCAGCAGACCGCGACGATGCGCGGCTACGAAGCCACGGTCATCCCGGGCCTCTTCCAGACCCCCGACTACGCTCGGTACCTGATCGACGCGAACACGACGCTCATGCAGTCCCCACGGGACACCGAGGCGGCCGTGGCCGCCCGAATGCGCCGCCAAGAGGTCCTGTACGAGCCGGGCAAGCTGTTCCGGGTCCTGCTGTGGGAAGCCGCGCTGCACGTCCTCGTGTGCCCGCGCGAGGTCATGGCCGGGCAGCTGGACCGCCTCGTCGGGCTGATCGGAATGAGCACGGTGGAACTCGGCATCGTGCCGCTCGGCGCCCCGCTACCTCTCACCCCGAAGCACGGGTTCTGGATCTTCGACGAGCAACGCGTCATCGTGGAGACCGTCAACACCGAGCTGTCGTACGACTCCGCCGACGACCTCGCGCTGTACACGCGCGTATGGGACGGACTCCACTCGGCCGCCGTCCACGGGCCCCAAGCCCACCGGCTCATCGCCCGCGCCAGGCACGCGATCACGCCCGCGTGAGCAACCCGCCCCAACCCGTCGAAGAGCCCGAGCAATCGCGCGCAATCCGCCGTACCGGCCTGCGCCCGCCTTCCTACGGTGCTCGGCATGGCGAGAGGCACAGGGGCTGTCCCCAACGCCGACACGCTCGCCTCACCATGGCAGACGACGGTAGGGAGCACCGAGGATGGCCGCCGATGCGCTGACCTTTAACCACGTTGACCACCCGCTCCTGAAGCGGCGTGTGGTGGACACCCGCTCGCTCCGCGAGGGCATCCTCGCGGCCGTCCTGGTCGAGAACGGCAAGCGGGTGGCGTACATCCGCGGCGACGATCACCGCGAGTTCGACACCGCGATCGACGCCGTGCGGGCCGCCCAGTGAGCGGGTGGCGGAGCCTGGCCCAGATGAAGGCCGAGGCAGTGAACCTTCATGTGACGGGCCTCGGCCTGGAGGTCCGCCCGTCGCTGGCCCACCCCGGAGGCGTCTGCCGCGCCACGACCCTGCCGTGCCCGGTCTGCCGCCGGCCGGGCAGACTCGAACAGCGGTGGGGCTCCAACCTCGTCTACTGCACCCCGTGCCAGCACGGGTTCGGCATCCAGCACGACCCGGTGAGCTGCTGGCAGCAGGTCCGGTAGAGCCATGCGCATCTGCTGCTACTGCCAGCGCACGATCCGCGGCGAGGCCCGCGTGAGCACCCCGCAGTCCGCGTCCGGCGCCCGCCCGGACGTGTACGCCCACCCCAAGGGCGACCCGAGGTGCCGGCCGATCACCAGTCAGGACCCGGCAGGCATCCACTGATCTCCGGCTCTCCCGTGACGCCGACCGGGAGAGCCGGGCGACACCCCGCTCCGGCCGCGCATCTGCCAGGACCACGACCGGAGCGGGCCACACCACCAGCACCAACTACTGGAGGACCGATGGCAACTCCCACTATCCCGGAAACGTCCGCCCGGCAGCTGCTCTCTGACGAGGGCTTCGACCGAGTCGTCCACCTCGTGATGCGCGACAACGACGGCGTTGATGAACCGGTGGCGGTGCGGATCGTGGACGAGGCGCTCAAGTTCGTCGCGGCCGCCGCGACGACGACGGGTCGGCACCTGCGCCCCTCCAAGACGGTTGACATGGGCTGGCACGCGCTCATCCTCCACACCGCGATGTACCGCTCGCTGTGCGCGTCGCTCGGCCGGTTCGTGGACCACCGGCCCGAGGGGCCGGAGACGCTCCGCCGCGACGCTGACACGCTCGACCTCACCATGGACGCCATCCGCGACGCCGGTTACGAGCCGGACGCCTACCTGTGGGGGCCACTGGCCGACGCCGAGATCCACGCGGGCGACTGCATGCACAGCGAGTGCACCGAGGGCGGATCGGCCTGCACTGCGCCGCCGGCCGCGTAGAACGCTGCCGTGCCCGACTCCGCTTCGCTACAGTCGACTGCATTCCGTGAGGGAGGACGTTGCGGTGAGCAATCCCGGAAAGAGCTGGGTCGACCCGCGGCTGAGTGCCGTCGTAGCGAGCTGGGCCACGACCCGAGTTGAGCGACGCCGCGGGAGGAGGCCCCGCCGGGTCTGTCCGCACGGGCTCGGCGTGACCCTCATGGTCGACCCGGTGAACCGCACGCCCCTGAACGTCGCGTGCGGAGCGTGCAGCCCGTCTGACGGCTGAGCAGTGAAGCCCCAACGGCTCCCGACGCGTACAACCCGCGCCGGGAGCCGTTGTGCAACTCGATGCAATGCCGGTCAAGCGCCGGGCTGGGACACCTCCTCGCTCACCGGGTGGTAGGTGCACATGACCCCTTCTAGGGAGCGCACCACTCTCGCGATCTCGCCCGTCTCACCTGCGAATTCGTCGCCAAGAGGGGCGGCCGCTTCCGGTGGGGGAGTGGCGGACGAATCGGACAGCTGCCAAGCGGCCAGGCACCACACGACCGGCACGGCGTAGATCAGGTGAGGGCCACGCTCCAGCACCTTGCCGGCGAAGGCGAGGACCGGCACCGGCACGGCCAGGCGCACCAGGAGCGCGCCCGTGGTGTGGACGTCGAACCAGCGGGAGGGCAGTCCCACCAGCAGGCCGGTCCCATGAGCGAGGCGCCGCCCCGCGTCCGCCCGAGCGTCCTTCCTCGCCTGGCGGGCCGCGGTCACAGCAGGCCCGCCACGTAGTCGCCGGCGGTGGAGACGACCGGCGAGAGGACGTACCCGGCGGCCCCGGCGACACCCGAGGCCAGGCCGAGGCTGATCCCGGACAGCAGCGCCCGGACCACCATCCAGTTGATGCCGCGCCGCTTGGTCCACAAAGCGATCAGAGCCACGGTGGCGATGATGACGACCGCGTGCCCGCCGTCCGACAACACGAGGTGCGAGGACCGGGTGACGGTGGGAGTGCCGCCGCCGACACCGTAGGCGAGAGCGGCGTCCCCGATGGCCGAGGAGCCCCACAGGCTCCAGTCGGCCCCGGCACCGAGGAGTCCGCCGGCCGACAGCACCAGCAGCATGCCGTACAGCCAGACGATCAGGAACGGTGCCAGCTTCAGCAGCTGCTTGGGCTTGCCGGCGCTCTTCAGGCCCGGCCACCAGCGGGTGACCTCCCAGGCGAGCAGGGACAGGCCGACCGTGACGCCGCCGAGCGAGACGATCCCGTACGTGGGGAAGTTCATGAGGGGGTCCTCACGGGAGGAGAGCCGCGCCGAGCGCGGCGAGCAGGACGATGAAGGCGCACGTGCCGACGGCAGGCGCGGCGTAGAGGCCGCGGCCGCGGGGCGGACCCGCGAGGACCAACCCCGCGAACCCGCCAACCGTCGCAGCGGCGAACAGAGCGGTGACCATCAGGCGGTGGCGGACGGGTAGTAGTCCGCGAACCGCGCGGCGTGCGCCAGCAGCTCTTCGCCCGCGGCGCGCAGCTCGGCGCACCAGCGCTGCGCCGTCGCGTCGTCAGCGATCGTGTACGCCGGTTGAGCGGCGGCAACCGCCTGAACTGCGTCGCCAGCCTGGCGCACCGCCGCTTCCGACTGCGCCACCCGGGCCGCCCGTCGCTCCGCCGGCGTCTGCGGTGGAGCGCCCGGCCTGACGAGGTCCCGGCGGACGGTGTCCTTCGACACGCCGAGCTGCGCCGCGATCTGGCGCGTGGATGCGCCACCCTGCGCCAGGCGGCGCACCTTGGCGCACCGGTTGGCGATCTCCGCTGGCGTGGTCACTGGCCACCGCCGGAAAGCAGGACGGACAGCTCATCCGCGAGGGTCCGCAGGCGATGCGCCTGGACCGCGTACGCGGCGGCGAGCTGCCGCAGGCCGTCCGGGTCGAGGGTCCGGGCGAAGTCCTGCTGCTCGACGTACAGCGCCGTAGGGCGGCGCCAGGCCGGCCCGAAGGGGTCGGCGGACAGCATCGCCACCAGCAGAGGGGTCCCACCGAAGGCGAACCGGTGCTCGGGGCCAGTGTGGGCGATGTCGGCGCGGCACTCGGGGGTGGTGTGCGGCTCGACGCACCAGGCCGGGCACGTGAGGGTGACCGGGCCATGGTCGAGGGTCGCCACCACGACGGTGCGGGGAGCGGTCATCCCTCACCGCCGGCGGCGAGGCGGAGGAGACGGGCGTACTGGCCCCGGCTGGCTCCGTCCGGGACGTCGGGCGCGTGCTTCAGAAGGCTGGCCTCCGCGACGTCGGCCCGGTGCGTCTGGCCGTGTCGGCGGACAGCGAAGGTGAGGGCGAGCGCATCGAGGACGCTGCGGCGCATCGGCTCGGTCGGCCGCTCGGCGCTCAGGCGGGCCGCGAGGGCGAGGAGAAGGACGCGGGTGTCCGCGTCGGGCAGACGTGTAGCTTCAGGCATGGGTCTGGACTCCTTGACACAGAAGGATCTGGATCAAGGCCCCGGCGGGTGATGGCGTCACCACGCCGGGGCCGCCCGCGTCTCACGCATGTCTCACAGACCACACGTAAGGTGACGGGCTATGAGCCCCTGACCGGGATTCCTTAGGGTCCTGGTGGACCTCCTGGAACCCCTGGAAGGTGTCTATGTCGGAAGCTGTGGAGTACGACGTCGTGGTGCTCGGCGGGGGACCGGCCGGCGAGAACGTGGTGGACCGGACCCGCGCCGCCGGGCTCAGCACCGCACTGGTGGAAGCGGAACTGATCGGGGGCGAGTGCTCGTACTGGGCCTGCATCCCCAGCAAGGCGCTGCTGCGCCCCGCCCTGGCGCGGGCGGACGCGCGCCGTGTGCCGGCGCTGCGGGACGCGGTCTCGGGACCGCTCGACGCGGCGGCCGCGCTGGCCCACCGCGACTACTGGACCGGCCACTGGAAGGACGACGGCCAGGTCGACTGGCTCGCCTCCATCGGCGCCCACGTCTACCGCGGCCACGGCCGCCTCTACGGCACCAGGAAGGTCGCCGTCACCAGCCCGGAGGGCGAGCACCACGTGCTCTCCGCCCGGCACGCGGTGGTCGTCGCCACCGGCAGCCGCGCCCGCCTCCCCGACCTGCCGGGCCTGACCGGAGCCCGGCCGTGGACCGGGCGCGAGGCGACCTCCGCCCAGCACGTGCCGGGGCGCCTGACGGTCGTCGGCGGCTCGGTGGTCGCCGTCGAGATGGCCACCGCCTGGCAGGCGCTGGGCTCCGCGGTCACGGTGCTGGCCCGCGGTTCCGGGCTGCTGCCCCGGATGGAGTCCTTCGCGGGCGAGCTGGTGGCGGACGGCCTGCGCGAGGCGGGCACGGTGGTGCGGACCGGCACCACGGTCGAGGCGGTGGTGCGCGACGGCAGCACCGGGCCCGTCACGGTGGTCCTGGCGGGCGGCGAGACGATCGAGTCGGACGAACTCCTCTTCGCGACCGGCCGCACCCCGCGCACCGAGGACATCGGGCTGGAGACGGTCGGCCTGACGCCCGGCGACTGGCTGCCCGTGGACGACGGCTGCCGGGTGCCGGGCCACGACTGGCTCTACGCGGTCGGGGACGTCAACCACCGGGCTCTGATGACCCATCAGGGCAAGTACCAGGCCCGGATCGCGGGCGCGGCCATCGCCGCCAGGGCGGCCGGGGTGCCGGTCCTGGAGACCGACCGCTGGGGCGCGCACACGGCCACCGCGGACACCGAGGCGCTGCCGCAGGTGGTGTTCACCGACCCCGAGGTGGCCTCGGTGGGCCTGACGCTCGCGGCGGCCGAGGAGGCCGGGCGCCGGGTGCGGGCGGTCGACTACGACCTCGGCCGGGTCTCCGGTGCGGGACTGTACGCCGACGGCTACCGCGGGCACGCCCGGCTGGTCGTGGACCTGGACCGCGAGACGGTGCTGGGGGCGACCTTCGTGGGTCCCGGTGCCGGGGAACTGCTGCACGCGGCGACCATCGCGGTCGCGGGCGAGGTCCCGCTGTCCCGCCTCTGGCACGCGGTCCCGGCCTTCCCGACCGTCAGCGAGGTCTGGCTCCGCCTCCTGGAGACCTACCGCGGCTGAGCGGAAGGGGCACTCGCCGCGGGCCGCGCGGCTCGCCGAGCCGGCCACCGCGCCGCTCGCCGAGCCGGCCACCGCGCCGGCCGCCGAGCAGGTCGCCGCGCCGGCCGCCGCCGGTCTCGCGCGGCGGCCGGCTCGGGCGGGGCGGGGTCAGTCGAGGTGGTAGCTGTCCCCGTAGACCTTCCAGTCCAGCGGGGTGCGCAGTTCCAGGTTGCGCTTGCGGAGGAAGACGCGCTGGGCGGTGTCCACGCGGCTGGTGTCGCTGTGGGCCTCCTCCTGCCGCATGGCCCAGACGCGGGCGTCGAGGAACGCGCCGATCCAGGTCACCTCGTCGCCGCCCTGGGCCGGCGGCTTGGCCGAACGCAGCGCCCGCTTGCGGATGTTGCGGAAGCTGGTGGAGTCCGAGCCGTCGCCGTGCATCACGATGGCGTCGTAGTACGTGAACTGGCCGAGTACGCCGATGCCGTCGGCCTTGCCCTGCCGCACGGCCGGGTTGAAGTAGACGCGGTCGCGCTCGTCGTCCTGGGCCTTGCGGAAGACGGAGTCCTGGGCCGCGGTGCGCCAGTCGCGCGGGAAGTTCGGGTCCAGGCCGTCGTGGGAGTCCGTGCCGTCGACCTCGCGCAGCGCGGGGAGGTAGCGGGACAGGACGTTGCCGGGCTTGCGGCGGTCGTACAGCTCGACCAGGTCGAGCATGTCCCCGGTGCCGGAACAGAAGCCGATGATGCCCGCCGTGTAGCCGCGGCCGTCGTCGATGTCCTCGATGTACTTGTACTGGGCCTTCCAGTCGAGCGAGGAGTTCTCGGCGCTGGAGACCAGCTTCATGGCGATCTCCTTCTTCGCCGGGTCGTCGAGGCCGAGCGCGGCGGCCTGCGGGGTGCTCGTGCCGGCCGCCAGGGCGGTGGCCGGCACGGCGAGGGCGGTGGCGCCCAAGAGGGCTCCGGTGAGCAGGGTCCGACGGGAGGGGTTCGGGCGCCGGTGGGGGGTTGTCACGCGTACCTCCGGTGATTGACAGGAAACTTTCCTGTCAGTCTGGTGGGGGTGGCGTGCTCGCGTCAATGGGGCGGCTGGGACCGGCTGTTGGGCGCGCCCGGCCGCCCCGTGCGCCCGGCCGGATCGCGCGGCCCGCCGAGCGCCGCCCTGCGAAAGCCGCACCCCGCGCATAGGGTGGGCGGCGTGCGACGCCCGCCGCCGCCCCGCACCAGGAAAGGCCGCCCCACCATGACCGACACGATGCGCGCCATGACCTACGACCGCTTCGGAGGCCTGGAGGTACTGGAACTGACGCAGCGTCCGCTGCCCAAGGTGGCACCGGGCGAGGTCCTCGTCCGGGTGCGCCGGGCCGCGGTCAACCCGGTCGACTGGAAGCTGATGTCGGGCGGCCTCGACGGCGCCATGGACACCCTCTTCCCGGTCGTGCCGGGCTGGGACGTGGCCGGGGTGGTCGAACGCGTCGGCATCGACGTGCCCGAGTTCGCGCCGGGCGACGAGGTCATCGCGTACGCCCGCAAGGACTACGTGCACGGCGGGACCTTCGCCGAGTTCGTCAGCGTCCCGGTCCGCGCCCTCGCGCCCAAGCCCGCCGCGCTGAGCTGGGAGGAGGCGGCCGGCCTGCCGCTGGCCGGGCTCACCGCGTTCCAGCTGCTCACCCGGCTCGGCGTGGGCAGGGACGACACCGTGCTGATCCACGGCGCCGCCGGGGGAGTGGGCTACCTCGGCGTACAGATCGCCCGCGCCCTCGGCGCCCGGGTCATCGGCACCGCCTCGCCCCGCAACCACGACCGGCTCCGCGAGGCCGGCGCCGAGCCCGTGGAGTACGGGGACGGCCTGGTCGGCCGGGTGCGCGCGCTCGCGCCCGACGGGGTGAGCGTGGTGGCCGACTTCGTCGGCGGGGTGGTGGACGTGACGCGCGCCGTGCTCGCCGACGGCGGCCGGCACGCCTCCATCGCCGACCACGCGGTACTGGCCGAGGGCGGCCAGTGGATGTGGGTGCGTCCCGTCGGCAAGGACCTCGAAGCACTCGGCCAACTCGCCGACAGCGGACGGCTGACCGTACCCGTGGCGCAGGTCTTCCCGCTGGAGGAACTGGCCGACGCCTTCGCCCTCAGCCAGACCGGACACGTCCACGGGAAGATCGTCATCTCCGTCTGACCGACGCCGGCTTCCTCCGCCCGGGTTGCGTCCGCTCGGCCGGCCTGCCCTCGCCCGGGCCGGACCCGGACGGCCTGCCCTCGCCCCGGCCGGACCCGGACGGGCTGCCCTCGCCCGGGCTGCCCTCGCCCGGGCCGCCTTCGCCCGGGCCGGACCCGGCCGGGCCGCCTCCGGCCGGGCTGCCAAGCCCGGGCGGAGGGCCCCACCTCACCAGACCGGGATGTCGGCCGCCTCCTCCGGACCCAGGTCGGGCCGGTCCCGCAGCTCCACCTGCGTGCCCCGCTCGTGGAGCTCCAGCACCACCAGCTCGTTGACGCCGGCCCGCCACAGCGGGGCCGGCGCGTACAGCGTGCGCTGCGGCCCGCGGTCCCAGTACCGGCCCAGGTGGAAGCCGTTGAGCCAGACCGCCCCCTTGGTCCAGCCGGGCAGCGCGAGGAACCCGTCGGCGGGCGCGGCGACGTCGAGCTCCAGCCGGTGGAAGGCCGGCCCCGCCACCGCGCCGGGCGCACCGAACTCCAGGCCGGACAGGTCCGCCAGCGGGAGGGGCCGTACCTCCCAGCCGAACTGGTACTGGTTGTCCAGCCGCACCCCGCCGGTGATCCCCTTGCGGTCGGCCAGCAGCGGCCCGTAGTTGATCCGGCCCATGTTCTCCACGAGCAGCTCCAGCACCGCGCCGCCCTCCGGCACGGCGACCGGCAGCGCCTCCTCCGGCCGGTCCCGCTCCAGTACGCCGAGCGGCTGCCCGTCCAGGAAGACCAGCGCCCGGTCCGCGAGCCCGTCCACCCGCAGCTCCGCCCCGCCGAGCGGTCCGCGCAGCCGGGTCCGGTAGTGGATCAGGCCGAGGTTCTGGCCGAAGGCCTCCATGGGCTCCGGTTCGAGGCGGTGGTGTACGTCGGCCAGCGCGTCCAGCGCCCCGCCCAGCGGGGCGCTGCCGGTGACGGAGCCGGACGCCGGGGCCAGCCGGGCGGGCGGCTCGGGCAACGGGTGTGCGGCCCCCGGCAGGTGACGGGCGATCACCTCGCGGAAGAGGTGGAACTTCTCGGTCAGTTCGCCGGCCTCGCCGACCGGCGCGTCGTAGTCGTAGCTGGTCGTGTCGGGGCGGTAGTGGCCGTCCTCGTGGTTGGCGCCGTTCCACCAGCCGAAGTTGGTGCCGCCGTGCCCCATGTAGATGTTCACGGAGGCACCGGCGGACAGCAGCCGGTCGAGCACGCCGGCGGCCTCCTTGGCGTCCCGGGTACGGTGCGGGCCGCCCCAGTGGTCGAACCAGCCGTGCCAGAACTCCATGCAGACCAGGGGGCCCCGCGGCTGGTGGCGGCGCAGGCAGTCGAGCGCGGCGTCGGGGCGCGAGCCGAAGGTACCGGTGGTCAGCAGCCCGGGCAGTCTGCCGCCGAGCTGGAAGCCGTCCGCCGCGCCGTCGGCGGTGAACAGCAGGCAGTCCACGCCCCTGCGGACCAGGCCGTCCCGCAGGTGCTCCAGGTGGCCGGTGTCGTTGCCGTAGCTGCCGTACTCGTTCTCGACCGCCATCGCGACGACCGGGCCGCCCGCGGAGGCGAGCAGCGGCAGCAGGCGGGGCACCAGCAGGTCGAACCAGGCGTCGACGGCGGCCAGGTAGGGGCCGTTGCTGCGGCGGAGCCGGACCGCCGGGTCGGCGAGCAGCCAGCCGGGGAGTCCGCCGGCCTCCCACTCGGCGCAGATGTACGGGCCCGGGCGGACGATCACGTCCAGGTCCAGCTCGCCGGCGAGCCGGACGAAGGCGGCCACGTCGCGGTCCCCGTCGAAGTCGGCGCGCCCGGGCGCGGGCTGGTGGAAGTTCCAGGCGACGTACGTCTCCACGGTGTTGACGCCCATCGCCCGCAGCCGCAGCAGCCGGTCCCGCCACAGCTCGGGGCGCACCCGGAAGTAGTGGATCGCGGCGGACACGATGCGGTGCGGCCGGCCGCCGCGGAGGAACACGTCACCTGTCACATCGAGCCGGCGGGAGTCGGCGGCGGACGTGGCAGGTGCCCCGGGGCCGCCGACGCCCCCGGATGAGGGGGACGGCAGGGACGAGCGGGACGGCAGCGAGGGCTCGGGGAGGCGGGGCGGCTGGGGCGCCCGGTGCGGCGGTGGCGTCATGGGGGCATCCTGATCGAGGATCCCGGGCGGGGTGCGGTCCTTGACTACGCTGTGACCCGCGCGGCCAGCACGGCGATGTCGTCCTCGGCCCGGGCGGCCGACAGGTCGGCCAGCACCCGGTCGAGCGCCTCAGCCAGCGGCAGATCCGGGGCCACCTCGAGACCGACCAGCCGGGCCAGCGAGCGGTCGATGTCCTCCCCGCGCCGCTCGACCAGGCCGTCGGTGAACATCAGCAGCACGCACCCGGGCCGCAGCCCGTACCGGATCTCCGCGTACTCGCCCAGGCCCGAACCGAGCGGCGGCCCCGGCTCCACCGGCACCAGCACCGACGCCTCCTCCGGCCGCAGCACCACCGGCGGCAGGTGGCCCGCGCTGGCGTACGTACACAGCCCCTGGCGCGTGTCCACGCTGACCAGCAGACAGGTGGCCACCCGGTCGAACCCGGAGCGCGCGACCATCGCGTCCGCGTACCGCAGGATCTCGCGCGGCGGGTGCCCGGAGACGGCGAGTGCGCGGATCATGGACCGGTAGTGGCTCATCGCCACCGCCGCCTCCACGCCGTGGCCCATGACGTCGCCCATCACCAGCAGCGTCCGCCAGCCGGGCAGCGCGATGGAGTCGTACCAGTCGCCGCCCACCAGCGCGCCGTTGCCGGAGGGGAGGTAGCGGGCCGCCACCTCCAGGTCGGGGTGCGGGAGGGAGGGCTCGGAGAGCAGCGCCCGCTGGAGTTCGAGGGCCATCGTGTGCTCGCGGGTGAACCGCTCGGCCTTGGCGAGGCTGAGGGAGGCGCGCTCGGCCAGGCTCTGCGCCACCAGCACGTCCTCGGGGCCGAAGACGGGCGAGGCCCCGGCCCGTACCAGGGTGAGGGTGCCCAGGGGATGGTCGGGGGCCAGCAGCGGCACGACGAGGGAGGAGTGGATGCCGGCGGCCCGGTAGGCGGCCACCCGCTCGGCGCTCGGGGCCGCCTTGCTCATCACCTCGTCGGAGGAGAGGTTGTCCATCCAGGGGTGCCCGGTCTCCAGGCTGCGCCGGATGGCGGCGCCGGGCTGCAGGTCCACGTACGAGCCCGCGGTGCCGAAGGCGGCCACGTGCGCGGTGAGGTGGGGGACGGAGGCCATGGCCGCGCGGCGCAGCCGGAGGATGCCGGGCGGCGGGAGGGGGTGGCCGTTGGGCTCCTCCGGGATGAGGAGCTCGACGCTGGCGGCGTCGGCCAGGCCGGGCACGAGGAACTCGGCCAGTTCCCGGCAGGTGGTCTCGACGTCCAGGGTGGTGCCGATCCGGACGGCCGCGGTGTCGAGCAGGATCAGCCGCTCGTGGGCCCGTTCCAGGGACCGCTGGTGCTCGCGGGAGGCGCTGATCTCCAGGCCGATGCCCACCAGGCCGAGGACCTCGCCGTCCTCCTCCAGGCGGTGGTACGTCACACGCCACACCCTGCTCTCGTGGGGCGAGTCGGCCAGGGTGCTGCCCGTGCCGACCACCTCGCGGGGCTGCCCGTCCCGCAGCACGTCCCGCAGGGCCTCGTCGGGCCGCCGGACGGCCGGCAGCAGCTCCGCGAGGGTGTGGCCCAGGTGCTCCTCGGCGGGGATGCCGGTCATCACGGCCATGTGGGGGTTGACGTAGAGGTAGCGCAGCTCGGTGTCGAGCACGGCCACCCCGGCCAGGGTGCCGTGCAGGATCTGGCGCAGCAGGCGGTACTCGCGGGCCAGGGTCCGCCCGGCCGCGGCGATCACCGCCTCGGCGTCCGCCGAGAAGAGGTACGGCCCCGGGAACGCCGGGTCGGGGCCCTCCGCGCACATCCGCCTGCCTCCTCGCCGACCGGGGGCGCCGACCGCCCTCGGTCCCCATGGTCGGCCACGGGGCGGCCTACGGCATGCGGGACGGGCCGGCCGGTCGGGCCGGTCAGCGGGTCTTGACCGCGCGGAGCACCACGAACTTGGCGTCGCTGGCCACCAGCTCGCAGTTGCCGAAGAGGCGGCGCAGCTTCAGGTGGTAGCCGAGGTGGCGGTTGCCGATGACCCACAGCTCGCCGCCCTTGCGCAGGGCGCGGCGGGACCCCGAAAACATCCGCCAGGCGGTGGCGTCGGTGAGCGACTGGTGGGAGTGGAACGGCGGGTTGTTGAGCACCGCGTCCACCGAGTTCGCCGGCAGGTCGGCGATCCCGTCGCCCACCAGGAACCGAGGGATGCCGAGGGCGCCCGGGCCGATGTTCTCCCGGTACGTCGCCTCCGCGGACGCGACCGCCTGGTACGACTCGTCGGTGAAGATCACGTCGGCCTCGGGGCTGCCCTTGGCGAGGGCGGTGCCGACGACGCCGTTGCCGCAGCCGAGGTCCACGATGGTGCCGGGGCCCCGCCACGGTGGCAGGTGGGCCAGGAGGAAACGGGTGCCGATGTCGAGGCGGTCGGCGCAGAAGACGCCGGCGTGGTTGGTGACGGTGAGGCCCTCGGCCGGGCCAGCGCCGGCTTCCGGCCCCAGGGTGTAGACCAGCGGCCAGGGGCTCCGCTCCGGCTTCTCGCGGGGCTCGGGCGTGGCGAAGATCAGCCGGGCCTTCTTCTCCGCGAGGGAGGTGCGGGTCGGGCCGATGATCCGCTCGAAGAGGTCCAGGGTGGAGGTGTGGATCTCCTTGACCATGCCGGTGCCCACCACGACGCTGTCCGCGTGCAGGGAGGGCGCCAGCCGGCAGAGCTGGTCCTCCAGCAGCGCCAGGCTCTTGGGGACCCGGACGAGCAGCACGTCGATGCGGGCCGGCGGCTCGTCCTGGGTGGTGAGGAGGCGTACGCCGTCCTCGGGCACGCCGGCCCGGGCGAGGTTGGCCTCGGTGGCCCGGCGGCCCAGGTACGAGTCGGTGATCTGGGTCAGGGAGGCGGCGCGCCCGGCGAGGGCGGTGGCCAGGGCGCCCCAGCGGTCACCGAACACGGTGACATTGCACTGTGACACGTCAACGGCCGGCACCTCCCCGGTGCCGCCGACCAGGTGCCTCAGCAGGTACTCGTCGGAGGCGTCCCAGGCGCGCAGCTGGTCGCGGGGGTCCTCGGGGAAGCGGGTGAGGCCGTAGTCGCCCCAGGACGTCGTCAAGCGGTTCTCAGTGGTGCCAGTCATCGTGGCCCCAGGCTAGCCGAGCCGCCCCGCCCCGGCCGCCGCACGGGCCGGCGGCGGTCTCCCGCCCGCCGCCCCGCCCGCGCGGCGGCGGCCTCCCTCCCCGCCGCCCCGCCCGCCCGGCCTCAGTCCTCGTCGAAGTCGCCGGACATGGCGGCCGCCAGCCGCAGGTAGGGTGCCGCCTCGGCCAGGCGGCCCTGCCGCTCCAGCGTCCGCCCCAGCATCAGCTGGGCGTAGTCCTCCACCGGCCAGCGCTCCAGGATGGCCCGCAGCTCCGCCTCCGCCCGCCGCAGCTGCGCCGAGTGGTAGTAGGCGCGCGCCAGCAGCAGCCGCGCCGCGAGCTGCTCGGGCGCCTCCGCGGTCAGCGGCTCCAGCACCCGCGCGGCCGTGGCGTACTCCCTGGCGTCGAAGAACAGCCCGGCCCGCGCCCAGCGCTCGGCCGCCGTGCCGTGGTCGTAGTACCCCTCCGCACGCTCGGTCATCCCGCAGCCCGTCCTCTCTCGTCCGTCCGGTGTTCGATGGCCTCAACACCCAGAGAAGGTTTAACATTCCACTACATAGGGCGGGCATCCGGCGCGGTACGGGGCCGCGCCCCGCCCCCACGGGACTAGGTTGGGGACATGAGCAATCTCGATCGCCAGGCAACGCTCTCCGTGTGCGGCGGCCGCGGCTTCGTCGTCGCCGAACCCGTACGCGAACTCCTCACCCCGCGCCAGGTCAGGCTGGGCGAATCCACCGAGGTGCGCAGACTGCTCCCGAACCTCGGGCGCCGGATGGTGGGCGCCTGGTGCTTCGTCGACCACTACGGCCCCGACGACATCGCCGACGAGCCCGGCATGCAGGTCCCGCCGCACCCCCACATGGGCCTCCAGACCGTCAGCTGGCTCCACCAGGGCGAGGTGCTGCACCGCGACAGCGTCGGCAGCCTCCAGACCGTACGCCCCCGCGAACTCGGCCTGATGACCTCCGGCCGCGCGATCAGCCACTCCGAGGAGAGCCCCCGCTCCCACGCCCGCTTCCTGGAGGGCGCCCAGCTGTGGGTCGCCCTGCCCGACGAGCACCGCCACGTGGAGCCGCACTTCCAGCACCACGCCGAACTCCCGCACGTCACCGCCCCCGGCGTCGACGCCACGGTCATCCTGGGCACCCTCGACGGCGCCACCTCGCCCGGCACCACGTACACCCCGCTGGTCGGCGCCGACCTCAGCCTGGTCTCCGGCACCGAGACCCGCCTCCCCCTGGAGCCGGACTTCGAGTACGCGGTCCTGGCCATGTCCGGCGAGGCGTACGTCGACGGCGTCCCGGTGGTCCCCGGCTCGATGCTCTACCTCGGCTGCGGCCGCACCGAACTCCCCCTGCGCGCCACGTCGGACGCCTCGGTGATGCTGCTGGGCGGCGAGCCGTTCGAGGAGGAGATCGTGATGTTCTGGAACTGGATCGGGCGGTCCCACGAGGAGATCGCCGAGGCCCGCGAGGCGTGGATGACCGGCACCCGCTTCGGCGAGGTCAAGGGCTACGACGGACCTCCACTTCCGGCCCCGGAACTGCCCCCCACCCACCTCAAGCCCAGGGGAAGGGTTCGCTGAACCGCTGCGTTGCGCGGACCCGGGCTGAGCGCGGTGCACGCGCCCAGCTGCAAGGGCCGACCAGTGCATGAGACCCGTCGCCGGAGTGCGTGTCTGGGCCCTGTCGGATCTTGTGCACAGGGGACAAAGGGCCCACGGGGTGGCAGCGGGTGTGCCCTCCGGCTCTGAGGGGACTGGCAGACGGCGGGCGACGTTGATTCCTCCGCCCCGACGGCGACCGACCTGACCCGTGCGCGGTGCTTGCCGATGACCGTCAGCTGCTCGACCTCCCAGCGGAGGTCGAGGGTCGGATTCATCGTCAGGGTGACGACTTCTGGACCGGCGGTTCGCTCCGGTACTCCGACACCGTCGGCAGTCCCGGTGGTTGAGGGGTCCGGTGCCGCCGCTGTGCTCATGGCGGTGTCCTGGCAGTCCTGTCGGCGTCTGGTGGGCGCGGCGGCTGATCGGTGGGTCGGACTTGGTCTTCTCCTGGCGCAGCCGCTTTCCCGGGGCTCATGGTTCGGTGTGGGCCGTCAGCCGGGAGCGGACGTCGACGACGCCCTCGACGGACCGGGCCAGGCGCTCGGCCAGGGGGATCAGGTGATCGTCCCGGACGCTGCCCGTCAGGGTGGCGATGCCGTGTGTGACGGTGACGGTGACCTCCTTGTGCGAGAGCGGGAAGAGTCGTTCGACGACGCTCTCGCGGATTTCCTCGGTGAGTTCGTCGTCGCTGCGGAGGAAGACCTTGAGGAGGTCGGCACGGCTGACGATGCCCTTGAGGGTGCCGTCGGCGTCGACGACCGGCAGGCGCTTGATGTGCCGGTCGGCCATGAGGCGTGCGGCCTGGGGGAGGGTGGCGTCGGGGCGGATCGTGACGGCCGGGGTGGTCATGAGGTTCTCGGCGCGGGTGGAGCCGGCCTTGGCGGTGTCGCCGAGGCGGCGCATCTGTTCGATCATCCCGGGGCGCTTTTCGTGGAACTCTTCCTTGGGGAGGAGGTCGGCCTCGGAGACGACGCCGACGACGCGGCCTTCGCCTTGGATGACAGGGAGGGCGGTCACCTTCCAGCGTTCCATCGCGGCGGCGATGTCCTTGAAGCCCGTGTCGGGGGTGACGGCGATGACCTTGGCGGTCATGACGTCGGCGACGGTGTACGGGGCGGAGGTCATGGCGGGTCCTCAGCGTGCGTAGGCGAGCGGGGTTCCGCTGCCGTGAGGGGCGAACAGGTCGAGGAGCCGGGTGCGGGCGGAGTCGAGCCGGTCGGCGATGACGCCCGCGACGGCGGTGGAGACGGACCGGCCGACGGCAGAGTCCTCGCTGCACAGCTCCCGTACGGAGGCGGCGTCGAACTCGAGGGCGCGGACCTCGCGTGTGGCGGTGGCGCCCAGGTGCCAGGTGTAGGGGCGGAACATCCAGGACCAGCCGAGCAGTTCGCCGTAGCCGAGGGTGTCGATGACGGCGTTCTTGTGGCCGGGCACGTGGATGTCGAGGTCGACGGTGCCGCATTCGATGATCCAGAACTTTTCTGCCCGCTGGTGTTCCCTGAAGATGCGGGTGTCAGCCGGGAACGTGACCTGGTGGGAGTGGGCGAGCAGGGCCTCGCGCGCTTCTGGAGTCATCTGTTCGAGGATGCTGTGCATGGTGCTCATGGTGTGCCTCCAGCCCTTCCCCTTCACCGTGCGCCGGGTGCTGTGGGGGCCGGGAGGGCCGCGCGGTGCAGACCGTGGGACCGTTAGGCCCAGGTCAGCGGACCAGGACGGCCTCGCCCGGCTTGGGTACGACGGCCGTCCAGCCCAGCTCGCGGTCGATGCGGTCCCGCAGGGTTTCGGATGCGGTCTCCTCACCGTGGACGAGGTAGGTGGTGTGCGGGGCCGGCGCGGCGCGCAGCCAGTCGATGACCTGGCCGGCGTCGGCGTGGGCGGAGAAGTGCGGTACGTCGGCGACCTCGGCGCGCACGGGAACGTATTCGCCGAACATCTTCAGCACTCGCGCCCCGTCCACGAGGTCCCGGGAGCGGGTGCCGGCGGCGGCGAAGCCGACGATGACGACGGCGTTGCGGGGGTCGGGCAGGGTGCGGTGGAGGTGGTGCAGGACGCGGCCGCCGGTGGCCATGCCGGCGGAGGAGACGATGACCGCCGGTCCGGTGGTGTTGTTGATGTCGATCGATTCCTGGACGGTACGTGCGGCAAGGAACGGCTCCGGGCTGATCGAGGCCTCGCCAGCGGCGACGATTTCGGGGCGCAGTTCGGGGGCGTGGGACCGGACGGCGTCGCGGTAGACGTCGAGGGTTGCCAGGGCCATGGGGCTGTCGACGTAGACGGGCACGTGGCGGGGCAGGGTGCCGTCGGCGCGCAGGGCGGCGAGTTCGTGCAGGACGACCTCGGTGCGGTCGATGGCGAAAGCCGGGATGACGACCGTGCCGCCGCGGGCGAGTGCGCGGGTGATGACGGAGGCGAACTCTCGCCTGGAGGTCTCGTGGTCGTGGCGCCGGTTGCCGTAGGTGGACTCCATGAGCAGGACGTCGGCACCCGAGAAGGGTTCGGGCGGCAGGAGGAGCGGGTGGCCGGGGCGGCCGAGGTCGCCGCTGACGGCGAGGGTGTGGCCGTCCTCCAGGGTCAGGTGGACCCAGGCCGAGCCGAGGATGTGGCCGCCGTGGTGGAGGGTGAGCTTCGTCCCGGCCATGATCTCGACCTCGCTGCCGACGGGGACCGGGTCGAAGAACTTCACGATGTGGTCGACATCGTCATCGTCGTAGAGCGGCTTGGCCGGCCGGTGCTTGGACCAGCCGTGCTGGTTGGCGTGCTCGGCGGCCTCCATCTGCAGCTTCGCGCTGTCGCGGAGCACGATCTCGGCGAGCCGGGCAGTGTGGGCGCTGGTCAGGATCGGGCCTCGGAAGCCGTGCCGGACCAGGCGCGGCAGGTACCCGCAGTGGTCCAGATGCGCGTGGGTGACGACGACCGCGTGGATGTCCCGGGCGTCGCAGGGCAGCTTGTCCCAGTTGCGGCGGCGCAGGTCCGCGACACCCTGGAAGAGCCCGCAGTCCACGAGGATCCGGGCATGGTCGCTCTCGACCAGGAACTTGCTCCCGGTGACCGTCCGCACACCGCCGAGGAAGGACAGCAGGGCCGGACGGGCCGAAGCCGCGGCGAGGGACGGGGCTGACTGGGACACGGCAGCAGCCCTCCTTTCGGGACGGGAGCCGATCTCCAGCCTCGCACCGGACTCCCCTCCAGGGATGGCCCGACCGGTCCCTCCTAAGGGCCCGACCGGCCCAAGCGTGGCAGCGGGACGGAGGGACAGCCTGGCGTTGACACTTCCGTAGAGCAGAGAGAGCCGCGCCATGAAGGCACTCGTCTTCCACGGACCCGGGCAGACCAGTTGGCAGGATGCGCCGGATCCCTCCGTCAAGGACGCCGCCGACGCGATCGTCCGGGTCGACACCGTCACCATCTGCGGAACCGACCTGCACATCGTCAAGGGCGACGTCCCCGAGGTTGCGCCGGGTCGCGTGCTCGGCCACGAGGCCGTCGGCACCGTCGTCGAGACCGGCGGCGACGTCCGCAGCGTCCGCCCGGGGGACCGCGTCCTGATCTCCTGCATCTCGGCTTGCGGCCGCTGCCGGTTCTGCCGCGAGGCCCGCTACGGGCAGTGCCGCGGGGGCGGGGGCTGGGTCCTGGGCCACACCGTCGACGGCACCCAGGCCGAGTACGTGCGCGTCCCCTTCGCCGACCTGTCCGTGCACCCCCTGCCCAGCACCCTGCCGAGCGACGAGGCGGTGCTCCTCGCGGACATCTTCCCGACCGCCTACGAGGTGGGCGTACTCAACGGCGACGTACGCCCCGGCGACACCGTCGTCGTGGTGGGCGCGGGCCCCATCGGCCTCGCGGTGATCGCCACCGCGTCGCTCTGCAGCCCGTACCGCGTCATCGCCGTCGATCTTGCCGCCTCCCGGCTCGCCGCCGCCCGCGACCTCGGTGCCGACGCCACCGTCAGCGCGAAGGAGGGGCCCGAGAAGCTGGTGGAGGACCTGACCGACGGGCTCGGCGCGGATGTGGTCGTCGAGGCCGTCGGCGTGCCGGAGGCGTTCGAGATGTGCACCCGGATGGTCCGTCCCGGCGGCCGGGTCGCCAATGTCGGTGTCCACGGCAAGCCCGCGACCCTGCACCTCGAAGACCTGTGGATCAAGGACGTCACCATCACCACCGGCCTCGTCGACACCCACACCACCCCCATGCTGCTGCGCATGATGGCCGCAGGCCGGTTGCCCGGGGCCGCCATGGTCACCCACCGGTTCGAACTGGACCAGATGGAGGAGGCGTACGACGTCTTCTCCCGGGCCGGCGACACCGGCGCCCTCAAGGTCGTCCTCGGCGGACCACAGCACGACAAGGTCGCCGTGCCGCCTCAGGAGTAGTGATCGCGGTGAAGAGCAACCCGCGAACCCCGATGCCGCCGTCCGGTGGGACTACTGGACGCACCGACCCGGGCCGCCGCTTGGCGGCCCGTCGCCGAGAACTCGGCCTGAGCCGAGAGGAACTGGGCCGGCGGTGTGGAGCAGGCTCGTTCCGCTGGAGGAGGACGAGTGCCGAAGGCTTCTGCGGACAGCCCTCCGGAGGGCGGCTTCGCCCGTTCGACGCCCTCCGCGAGTACCGGGACCGGGTGGACGGCAGGTCCCGGCTCGACGGTGTACGGGTTGGTGCGGACCGAAGGAGCGGAGGCATTCGACGGCGTCGGCCCCGGCCGCACCGCCGTGGTTCCGCCTACCGACGGACGGAGAGGCAGGCCGCCTCACCTGCGGGAACACTGCACTGCCAGGCTCCCCGCGTGGCGGTCGCCACGCGCCTCGCACACGCTGGAGGTAGATCTCGGAAGGGATGAAGGGCATGGACACGCAGCAGGAGACTCCGCGAATCGTGGTGGGCGTCGACGGATCGCCCTCGTCCCAGGCCGCACTGCGCTGGGCGGTGCGGTACGCCGGCCTGGTCGGCGGAAAGGTGGAGGCGGTCACGGCCTGGGAGGTCCCCGGCGAAGCGTCGTGGTCTGCCCCTGCGGTGGACGCGACGTTCGACCAGGAGGACGCCGAGAGGCGCATGGTCGAGGAGGTGCGAACCGTACTAGGTGAGGACGGCGCGTCCCTGGTGCACGAGCGCCTGGTGCACGGCCACCCGGTCGAGGTCCTGGTGGACGCGGCCAAGGGGGCCGACATGCTGGTCGTGGGAAGCCGTGGACGCGGAGGCTTCCGCCGGACGCTCCTCGGATCGGTGAGCCAGCAGGTGGCGCTCCATGCCCCGTGCCCGGTGACCATCGTCCGCCCGATCGAGGCTGACCAGTAGTCGACATTCACGGAGTGTGCCCGCGCCTCTCCGGCGTCCGCTCGATGTCGAGGTCCAGGAAGTGGGCCGAGCACGAGATACAGGGGTCGTGGTTGCGGACGGCCCGCTCGCACAGCCGGGTGAGTTCGGTCTCGGAATCCTCGCCTCGGTCGATCCCGGCCTGGACGATCCGGCGCAGGTCCTCCTCGATGGCGCCCTGGTTCTGCGCGGTCGGCGGAACGAGGCGTGCGTCGGTGATGCGGCCGCTGTCGTCGAGCGCGTAGCGGTGGTACAGCAGGCCACGGGGTGCTTCCGTGGCTCCGTGGCCGGTGCCGGCCCGGGCGGGCACCTCCGCGTACGGGTGGGGCGGCGGCTCGTACGCGTCGATGACGCGCAGCGCCTCCTCCACGGCGTACAGGACTTCCACCGCGCGGACGACGATGCTGCGGTAGGGGTTCCTGCAGACGGCGCCGCGTCCGCCGCCCGCCGCGCCGGGCGGCGTCGGGGGGTCGTCCAGCCCTGCCTCCCGGGCTGCCCCCAGGGCCGTGGGGGAGAGCAGGTGGCCGCTGATGGCCCAGCGGGCCAGGGCGCCGGTGAGGTGCCTGCGGCCGTCCAGCCGGGAGTGCAGGGCCGTGGAGTGCGGGACCTGCGTCTCGGTCACGTGGTCGCAGAAGTCCCGCAGGGGGAACGTGCGTGGGGCGTGGGGCTCGTCGTACGGGAGTACGGTGGGGACGCCGGACTCGATGGCGTAGGTGCCGGTCTCGGCGAGGGCGAAGAAGTCGGCGTCGCATTCGGCGTCGGGGAAGTCGAATCCGGCGACCCAGCGCACCGTGTCCCACGCGTCGTCGAGCGCGGTGCGCAGCCGCTCCGCCAGGGGCCGGAGTTCGCCGCGGGTCGGGGTCCTGTGGAAGCCGCCGAGACGGACATTGACCGGGTGGATCGATCGTCCCCCGAGCAGCTCGACCACCGCGTTGCCCGTCTGCTTCAGGCGCAGTCCGCGCGCGACGTGCTCACGGTGGGTGCGGGACAGGCCGATCACGTCCTCGTGGCCGAGGAAGTCCGGAGCGTGCAGCAGGTGGATGTGAAGGGTCTGGCTCTCGATCCACTCACCGCAGTACAGCAGGCGGCGAAGGGCGGCCAGTTGACCGCCGACGGTGACGCCGCACGCGTCCTCGATGGCCCGGCAGGCACTCATCTGGTAGGCGACGGGGCAGATCCCGCAGATGCGGGAGGTGAGGTCGGGGGGCTCCGTGTGGCCTCTTCCGCGGAGGAAGGCCTCGAAGAACCGCGGCGGCTCGTAGATCGCGAGGCGTGACTCGAGGACGGTGCCGTCGTGGATGCGCAGGTGCAGCGCGGTCTCGCCCTCGACGCGGGTGAGGGCGGGGATGCGCAGCACCCGGGACCTGGGCGCGGGCTCCTTCATCCGGCCTCCTCGGCGCCCGTCACACCGGGCCCTTGCTCTTCCACGGTGGTGAACGCGGTGACGTTGAAGGTGTGCAGGAACCTGCCGACGTCCTCCTCGCTCATCCCGTCACGGTGCAGGAGCGGGACCAGCGCGGGAAGGTTGGTGGTTCCGGCCGGTCCGAAGCAGCCGTAGCAGCCGCGCCCGTACGTCGGGCACAGGGCTCCGCAGCCGGCGTGGGTGACGGGACCGAGGCACGGCGTTCCGTGGGCGACGGTGACGCAGACGTTGCCGCGGCGCTTGCACGAGAAGCAGACGCTGTGGTTCGGGATGCCGGGTCGGCGTCCGGCGAGGAAGGCGGTGATGACCTCCACGAGCTGGCCCCGGTCGATGGGGCAGCCGCGCAGCTCGAAATCGACGGGTACGTGGGCCGAGACGGGGGTGGAGGCGGCGAGGGTCGCGATGTAGTCGGGGCGGGCGTAGACGGTCGCCAGGTAGTCCTCGACGTCGGCGTAGTTGCGCAGTGCCTGGACGCCTCCTGCCGTGGCACAGGCGCCGATGGTGACGAGGTGCCGGGAGTCGGCGCGGATGCGCCGGATGCGGTCCGCGTGCTCGGGGGTGCTGACCGAGCCTTCGACGAGCACGAGGTCGTACGGACCCGGTGCGGCGTCACTGGAGGCTTCCGCGAAGTGGGCGATCTCCAGCTCGGCGGCGATGCCGAGCAGTTCGTCCTCGCAGTCGAGAAGGGTGAGCTGGCAGCCGTCGCAAGAGGCGAACTTGAAGACGCCCAGCCGGGGCCGGGCGGGCTGAGGGTGTGCTTCGGGGGCGTTCATCTCTCACAGTTCTCGGATGGCGAGCAGGGGAGCGGCCTGGTCGTAGCCGACGACCGGGCCGTCGCGGCAGAGCAGCAGCGGGCCGAGCTGGCAGTGGCCGCAATGGCCTGTGGCACAGCGCATGTTGCGCTCGAGGGAGACAAGAATGCGGGCCGGGGGCACGCCGAGGTGGAGCAGGGCACGCGCGGTCGCGCGGATCATGACTTCGGGGCCGCAGACGAAAGCGGTGGTGTCGCCCGGGGTGAATCGGGCCTCGCGGATCAACGCGGTGACGACTCCGACCCTGCCGGTCCAGTCGGGCCACGGCCGGTCGACGGTGGCGGCCGCGAACGGTCGGCGCCAGACGGGAAACTCGTCCACGTACAGCGGATCGCCGGGGGTTCGGGCACCGGCGAGGACGTTGAGCCGCCCGTACTCGCCCGGTTCGTCCAGTACGGCGTGGATGAGGGGCCGCAACGGGGCGAGGCCGATGCCGCCGGCGACGACGAGCACATCGCGGCCACGCGCGGCCGCCGTGTCCCAAGCGGTACCGAACGGCCCGCGGACCGCGACCTGTGCGCCGGGCCTCATGTGGCACAGCGCCCGTGAGACGGCACCGACGGCCCGTACCGTGTGGGCCAGCTGTCGGCCGTCGGGGATCCGGGACACGGACACGGGGATCTCCCCGACACCGAAGGCGTACACCATCGCGAACCGGCCCGGGGCGAAGGGGGCCAGGGACTCACCCACCGGCTCCAGGGTGAGCGTGACCGTGTCGCGTGTCTCCTCGCGACGGTCCACCACGCGGTAGGGGAGCGGTGTCAGCGTCATGTCGTGCGGCCGCTCTCCTGTGTCCCGTACAGGTCGAGCAGGCGGATGCGCGTGGCCCTGAGCCGTTCTCCGATGGTCTCGGCGACGAAGGTGACCAGTGCCAGTCCCAGCGTGGGCCGTACGGCGCAGAGGTCGCGTACCGCGGCGGCGTCGAACATCCAGGCGCGGGTGGGTTCCCGTGTCTCGGCGCCGAGGTGCCACTGCCGGGGCGGGCACAGCCACGACCAGCCGAGCAGGTCGCCCGCGCCGACGGTTTCGACGACGGCACGTCCCCGGCCGGGCACCTGGACGTCGAGCGCGACCGTGCCCGAGCGGAGGATCCAGAAGCGGTCCGCTTCCTCGCCCTCTTCGAAGATCCGCGTGCCGGCCGCCAGGACGGTGTCGCGGGCCAAGGCCATCAGTCGTTCGCGCTCCTCTGATGGCAGGGCGGCGAGCAGTCCCTCGCCGCCGGGTCCGCCCGGATCCGTGGTCATGGCGTGGCCTCTTTCCCCGCGGCCTCCTGGTGCAGGGCGTGGGCCTCCTCGGTGAGGTCGATGCCGGTCGGGCACCAGACGATGCAGCGGCCGCAGCCGACGCAGCCGGAACTGTCGAACTGGTCGTGCCAGGTGCCCAGCTTGTGGGTGAGCCACTGGCGGTAGCGGCTGCGGGGGGTGGCCCGTACCGGGCCACCGTGCAGGAGCGAGAAGTCGAGGTCGTAGCAGGAGTCCCAGCGGCGCCACCGCTCGGCGTGGTCGCCGGTCAGGTCCGTCACGTCCTCGGTGGTGGTGCAGAAGCAGGTGGGGCAGACCATGGTGCAGTTGCCACAGCTCAGGCAGCGGGCGGTGACGTCATCCCAGCGGTCGGCCTCCAGGCTGTCCCGCATCAGCGTACGCAGGTCCACCAGCGGCATGGACCGGCCCATGCGGTCGGCGGCCTCGCGCACCCCGCGGGCGGCGGCGGCGCGGGTGCCGTCGTCGGCCGCGTGGTACGGGAGTTCCGCGAGGACCGCGGCTCCCTCCTCGGTCCCGCTCCGGCACAGGAAGCGGTGGCCGGCGTCGTCGACCACCTCGGTGAGGGCGAGGTCGTACCCGGCGTCCACGGCCGGTCCGGTGCCCATCGAGACGCAGAAGCAGGTGGCACCGGGCTCGGTGCACTCGACGGCGATCAGGAAGGCGCCCGTCCGTCGGGACAGGTAGGCGGGATCCCGGTACCGGCCGCCGGACATCACCCGGTCCAGGATGCGGATGGCGCGCAGGTCGCAGGGCCGCACGCCGAGGAACGCGTACGAGACGCTTTGCGGCTTCTCCTGGCGCACGGTCAGCTCGCCATCGGGCCCGCGATCCGCAGACCACTGGCGGACCCGCTCGGGGTGCAGGAACGACTTCCACGACTGGGGCCCCGCGCTGTGCGCGAACGCGGCCCCGTCCGCACGCCGGCGGACCCGGTACCGTCCCGCCTCCAGCTCCACCCCCCACCCGTAGGGCAGCTCGGCGGCGGAGTCCAGCTCGTCGAGAACGATCGCTGCGTCACGCACGGTCGGGCCGATCACCGTACGGCCGCGGCGCCTGAGGACCTGCACGAGAGCGTCCAGGCCGTTGCGGTCGAGCACCGCCTCGGCCGGGCCGTCGGCAACCCGGCCGACTCCTTCGGGGTCGCTCATGGTCTGCCCTCTCCTCCGCGCCCCGCCGCCCGCGAGAGGCCTGGGCGCGTGGGGCACCAGCGGTCCGCCGGTGGGAAGCCGGACGGTGTGCAAGTGCTCACGGACAGGGTGTCAGGCAGATCGTCCGTCGGCGGCGAATCCGGTCCGGCGAGTCCCGTCGTGCGGGGCGGTCCGGGCGCGGGCGCCACCCTGGGACGCGCTGTGGTGCTCGATGTCCGCCTCGATCCGCCGGACCAGCCGCGGTACCGCGCGAGCCACTGACGGGGTGATGCCCACGCCCATCGAACGGTCCATCCCCTCGACCGCGTACACGATCAGACGGCCGGGACTGCGTCCGAGCACGGCGCCGAGACGCAGCGCGTCGGGCAATCCGAGCCCGTGCGTGCTGTGCCTTCCAGCGGCGGCGGTGCGCAGTGCGTCGCCCGTGGCGGCATCCCACCGGTGCGTTCGTCCCGGCTGCGCCGAAGGAGGGAAACAGGCGTCGACGACGATCGCCAGGGCGGTGTTGTCCCATAGCTCGATCAAACGCCCGGGGTCCCCGTCGCACTGCGCGAAAACGGTGTACGCGGGCAGCTGCCGCTGCGCGGCCCGGTCCCTCAGCAGGCCGACCACGACCCGTCCGACACCGTCGTCCCTGCGGAACTCGTTGCCGACCCCGATGACCGCCGTAGCGGTGAACGCTTCCATCGGTCCCTGATTCCCTCTCCGCAGACGGCCCAGCGGTAACACCGTCCTGCGCAAGCCGGGACCGACGCGACCGCGTGCCGATGATGGGGCCGGTTCCGGTGGTCCGCATCCTGGATCACCATGCCGGGCGCGCGGGTCGGTGCACGCTCGATGCCACCCACGTCGAAGGCGACGTGTACGCCGTCGACGTCCGTGGTCACCGGCTGTCGGCCGACCAACCCGCGGACGCCGGCGGGACGGACCGGGCGCCGACGCCCACCGAGGGTCAGCATCGGGATGGAGGCGTAGGACCACACGGGCTCGTCCGGGCTCCAGTGGCCCCAGGCCCCGCGGCATGGTGCCGGGGCCGGGTGAAACCGGCCGTGGGACCATCGGCCCCATACCGGGAGGGCCCACTCGGCCCCGCGGAAATGGCCCCCTCGGCACTGCGGGCGAAGCGGGGCGAGGCGTGATCGTGGAGCCCGGCCGCCGCCCAAGGCGCCGTTCCCGAAGAGGGTGACCACGATGCAGCGCATACGGATCCAGACCCGGCCGAAGCAACCCCACAGGCCCTCCCCTCTGGACCTGCGCACACCGTCCGGCCGCCCCTTGCCGTACTGAGCCGTGGTCGCGAAGGCTTCGGAGGATGTCATGGAACGCACGCGACGCGTCATACCGTTCACCCGGCTCGGCCGCGGCGACGTCGGTCGGGTGGGTGGGAAGAACTCCTCACTGGGAGAGCTGACCGTACAGCTGGCCTCGGCCGGCGTGGCGGTGCCGCCGGGCTTCGCCACGACCGCCGATGCCTACGAGGAACTGCTTGACGGACACAGGCTGCGCACCCGCATCCAGGAGCGGCTCGACCGGTTCCACGACGGTGGGGCCCTGGAGGTTGCGGGGGAGGGCATCCGGTCGGTGATCATGGCTGAACCGCTTCCCGACGCGCTGCGTGACGAGATCGTCTCGGCGTACGAGGACCTCGGCCGGGAGCTGGGTCGGCCCGACCCGGAGGTCGCCGTACGGAGCAGCGCGACCGCGGAAGACCTGCCGGAGGCCAGTTTCGCGGGCCAGCAGGAGACGTACCTGAACGTACGGGGCATCGAGCAGCTACTGCGTGCCGTACACCGCTGTTTCGCCTCACTCTTCACCGACCGGGCGATCGACTATCGCGAGCGGATGGGCTTCGACCATCTCCGGGTCGCGCTGTCCGTCGGTGTCCAGGCCATGGTCCGCTCGGATCTCGCAGGTGCCGGGGTGATTTTCACCCTCGACCCCGAGAGCGGCTTCCCCGAGGTTGTCGTGGTCAGCGCAGCCTGGGGGCTCGGCGAGACCGTCGTCAGCGGGCAGACCGACCCCGACGAGTACACGGTCTTCAAGCCGTCCCTGAAGGACGCCGCCCTGAACCCCGTCATCGACGTCCGCATCGGCGCCAAGCGCCGCAAGGCCGTCTACGCGGAACAGGGGCTGACCGAGACCGTCGACACCGCCGCCGAAGAACGGACCCGTCGCGTCCTGACGGACGCCGAGGTGCGCCGGCTCGCCCAATGGGCCGTCGCCGTCGAAGAGCACTATGGGTGTCCGATGGACCTGGAGTGGGCGAAAGACGGAATCACCGGCGACCTGGCGATCGTCCAGGCCCGGCCCGAGACCGTGCAGTCCCGCCGACGCTCCACCACCCTGCGCCGCTGCCGCCTCACCGGTACGCCTGGCACGGTTCTCGCGGAGGGCGTCGCGGTCGGCGAGGCCATCGGTGCCGGCCCGGTGCGACGACTGGACACCCCCGTCGACCTGGATCGGTTCCCCGCCGGTGCGGTGCTCGTCACCTCGGTCACCGACCCCGACTGGGAACCGATCATGAAGCGGGCCGCCGCCATCGTCACCGACCACGGAGGCCGCACCTCCCACGCGGCGATCGTCAGCCGGGAACTCGGCGTCCCCGCCGTCGTCGGCACCGGCAACGCCACGGAGGTCCTCCTCGACGGCGCCCCTGTCACCGTCTCGTGCACCGAAGGCAGCCGCGGCAAGGTCTACGCGGGCCTGCTTCCGTACGAGGAAACCGAGACGGACCTCGCCTCGCTGCCCGCCACCCGCACCCGGGTGATGCTCAACCTCGCCGACCCCTCCGCCGCCTTCCGCTGGTGGCGGCTGCCGGCTGACGGGGTCGGCCTGGCCCGCCTGGAGTTCATCGTCGCCCACCAGGTCAAGGTCCACCCCATGGCATTGGTGCACCCTGAGCGCCTAGACCCCGGCGACCGTTGCGCCGTCGACCAGCTGACCGAGGGCTGCCTCGACCGCACCCGCTACTTCACCGACCGCCTCGCGTACGGCATCGCCCGGATCGCCGCCTCCCGGTGGCCGGACCCGGTCATCGTCCGGGCCAGTGACTTCAAGACCAACGAGTACGCCAAGCTCCTCGGTGGCCGGCCCTTCGAGCCGGTCGAGGCCAACCCGATGATCGGATGGCGGGGCGCCAGCCGCTATTACAGCGACGGCTACCGCGAAGGCTTCGCCCTTGAATGCCGGGCCCTTCGCCGGGTGCGTGACGAGATGGGCCTGACCAACGTCATCGTCATGATCCCCTTCTGCCGCACCCTGCTGGAGGCCGACAGGGTCCTCAAGGTCATGGCTGGTGAGGGCCTGCGCCGCGGCGAGAACGGACTCAAGGTCTACGTGATGGCGGAGATCCCCGCCAACGTCATGCTCGCCCAGGACTTCGCCGAACGGTTCGACGGCTTCTCCATCGGCAGCAACGACCTCACCCAGCTCACCCTCGGCGTCGACCGGGACTCCGAGTCCCTTGCCGACGTCTTCGACGAGAACGACCCGGCGGTCACCGGCCTGATCCGCATCCTCGTCCCGCGGGCCCATGCCTCGCGGCGTCCGGTGGGCCTGTGCGGGCAACGCCCCAGCGACGATCCTGCCTTCGCGGCCTTCCTCGTCCGAGTCGGGATCGACTCGATCTCCGTGGTCCCGGACAGTTTCGCGGCCGTCAAGCAGCACGTGGCAGCGGCTGAGGACCACGAGCTGGAAGGCCGAACAGTCCCCGCCGGGAACCGTCCGACCCCTGCGGATGCGCCGCCGGCCGCGTGACGGTGGCAGCAGCCGGAGGAGACGAGGAGGCCCGGCCATGAGCAGCAAGAGAGCCCTGGTCGGCCACGGCACCAGGCACGGGACCGGCTACCGCGCCGGAGCCCCGCCGATCAAGAGGACCACCACCGTTGCCCCCGCCACCTGGCAGTACCCCACTGACCGCGCGCACGCCGGCACGGTCGCCGTCCCGGCGCAGACCCGCAAGGGGGACACCGTCCGTGTGCGGGTGGACGACCGTGGCCATGCCGCCGCCGCGCCACCCCGCCCTGATCGGGGAGCAGACGATGGCTGACCGCGCCGTGGGCCCGGACCTCAGGCCGGACGTCACGCCGGATCCCCTCGAGCCCCTTCCCCTGCTCCGCCGTGAACTGCACACCGGGCCGCTGGGCCTGTCGAGCCGGGAGGCGGAACGCCGCCTTGCGGTCTACGGGCCCAACGAGGTCCGCCGCACCGCGTCCCCAAGCATCCTGAGGGAACTCCTGCGGCAGCTGGTGCACCCTCTTGCGCTGCTCCTGTGGGCGGCGGCCGCCCTCGCCTTCATCGCCGGCATCGACGTGCTCGGCTGGGCGATCATCGCTGTCGTCCTCGTCAACGCCGGCTTCGCCCTCGCCCAGGAACGGCAGGCCGAAAAGGCCGTCGAAACCTTGGCACGCTACCTCCCCGTACAGGCCCGGGTGATCCGCGACGGGCAGCCACAGCACATCCCCGCCCGCGATCTGGTCCCCGGAGACCTCATCGTCCTCGAAGAAGGCGACCGGATCCCCGCGGACGCCCGCCTGACCGAGGGAGGCATCGAAGCCGACCTGTCCATGCTCACGGGCGAGTCCACACCCGTGGAACGCCTGGCCGGTCCCGGTCTGCAGGCGGTGCCGGTGCTCCAGGAGCCGAACCTCGTCTTCAGCGGCACCAGTGCCACCGAGGGACAGGCACAGGCCATCGTGTTCGCGACCGGCGACCACACGGAGCTCGGCCGTATCGCCGCCCTCAGCCAGCGCACCCGTCGAGAGCCGAGCCCGCTGGAGAAGCAGGTCAAGAGGGTCGCCTGGCTGATCGCGGCGGTCGCCGTCGCGATGGGCGCCGTGTTCCTCGTGACAGGTGTGGCGGTCGGCCTGCCGGTGACCGACTCGCTCACGTTCGCGATCGGCTTGCTCGTCGCCAACGTGCCCGAAGGCCTCCTGCCCACCATCACCCTCGCCCTGGCGGTGGGCGTCAGGGCCCTGGCCCGGCAGGGCGCGGTGATCAAGCGGCTGAGCGCTGTCGAGACCCTCGGCTCCACCAACGTCATCTGCACCGACAAGACCGGCACCCTCACACGGAACGAGATGCGCCTGCACGGCTTCTGGACGCCCGAAGCCCTCACGGGGGCCGGCCCCCGGAGCGCCGAGCTCATCCGGGCAGCGGCCCTGTGCACCACCGTGATCCGCGAGACCGACGGCCGGCTGCACGGCGATCCGACCGAGATCGCACTGGCCGAAGGAGCCGCGGAGCAGGCCGTGCCCGTCGATCCGGCCGACCGGGAGGCCCACCGCCGAGCCTGCTTCCGCTTCGACCCCCGCCTGCGCCTGATGTCGGTGGTCCAGGCGACGGATGACGGTCCCCTCCGCGTCATCGTCAAGGGCGCCCCGGAAGCGGTCCTGTCACTGCTGACGGGCGGGGAGCCGGTCCGGGAGGGACGGGACGCTGCCGAGGCGCTGGCGTCCGAGGGCATGCGGGTGCTGGCCGTCGCGGTGCGGGACCTGCCGGCCGGTGCTGAGCCCCCGGCGCGGCGTCAGCAGGCCGAGCGGGACCTGCACCTGCTCGGGCTGGTCGGCCTCTACGATCCACCGCGCCCGGAGGTCGCAGCCGCTGTCCGGCGCTGCCACGAGGCGGGCCTGACCGTACACATCGTCACCGGCGACAGTGGCGCCACGGCCGCGTCCATCGCCCGCGCCGTCGGCATCGGCGTGCCGAGAATGCGGGTGGTTGCCCAGTCCGAAGCGGTCGACGACCACCACCTCGACCACCTCCTCCGGCAGGCGGACACCGAGATCGTCTTCGCGCGTTCCTCGCCCGAGACCAAGCTGAAGGTGGCTGACGCCCTGCGCAGCCACGGGCAGATCGTGGCCATGACGGGCGACGGCGTGAACGACGCTCCCGCCCTGCACCGTGCCCACATCGGCGTGGCCATGGGGCGCTCGGGCACCGACGTCGCGCGCGAGGCGTCGACCATGGTCCTGACCGACGACAACTTCGCCACCATCGTCACGGCGATCGAATCGGGGCGCCGGGTCTACGACAACGTCCGCAAGTTCATCGTCTACATCTTCGCCCACCTCACCCCCGAGGTCGTCCCCTTCCTCGTGTTCGCCCTCTCCGGCGGGGCAGTACCCCTACCCCTGACCGTGCTTCAGATCCTCGCCATCGACCTCGGTACCGAGACCCTCCCCGCCCTCGCCCTCGGCCGCGAACGTGCCGAGCCGGGGGTCATGAACCGGCCACCCCGGCCCAGCACCGAAAGCGTGATCAACAAAGGCATGCTGATCCGCAGCTGGGGCTGGCTCGGCACCGTCTCCGCCGCCTTGGTCATGGCCGCGTTCTTCTACGTCCTGTGGCGCGCGGGATGGCACCTCGGCGACCCGACCGGCCCGGGCACTCCGCTCCACGACGCATACCTCACCGCGACCACCGCGACCTTCGCCGGCATCGTCACCTGCCAGGTCGGCACCGCGATCGCCGCACGCACCGACCACGCCGCCCTGCGCGACATCGGCTTCTTCACCAACCCCCTGCTGCTCGCCGGCATCGCCTTCGAACTCGCCTTCACCGCCGCCCTCGTCTACGCGCCCCCGCTCCAGCACCTCTTCGGGACCGCGGCCCTCCCGCTGGACGTCGTCCTCCTCATCGCTGCCTTTCCGCCTCTGGTATGGGGGACCGACGAGATCCGTCGCCGGGGCCGTCGTAGACGCCACAGCTCCTGAACCCACCGGAGGAACACCATGTCGCACACCACTGAGTGGAAGACCCAGATCCATCTGTTCGAGGAAGACCGGACGACCAAGGTCCGCGTCGAGCTGGACACCGGCACCGCGAAGCTCACCGGCCATGGCACCGCGCGCTGCAACCCCACCGACGCGGACGTACCGGAGATCGGTGACGAGCTCGCCGCGGCCCGCGCCATGGAAGACCTCGGCGCGCAGCTGAAGCGTCTTGCCTACGGTGACATGGAGGACGCCGGAACCCGCCCGCGAGCGAGCACGCCTTCACCCGGCGGGTCAGACTGGACGCATGGATGACGAACCGGCCATCGAGCTGTCCGGTCTGACCAAGACGTACGGCACGGTGGTCGGGGTCGAGCGATTGAGCCTGACCGTGGGGACCGGGGAGGTGTTCGGCTTCCTCGGACCCAACGGTGCGGGGAAGACGACCACCCTGCGGTGCCTCGTCGGACTCCTTCGGCCGACCGAAGGCCGCGTGAAGGTCCTGGGACTGGATCCGATCACCGATCACGGCCGAGTGGCACCGTACCTGGGCTACCTTCCGGGCGAGCTCCGGCTGTATCCGGAACTGTCCGGAGCGCAGACGCTGGATCTGCTGTCCGCTCTGCAGGGTGCTCCAGCGCCCCACCGTGGTGACTTGTGCGATCGCCTGGGCCTGACGGACTCGGTCCTCGCGCGCTCCGTCGGCGGCTACTCGCGTGGCATGAAGCAGAAGCTGGGGCTCGTGCAGGCCCTCCAGCACGATCCGAAGCTGGTGGTTCTCGACGAGCCGACCGAGGGGCTCGATCCGCTGGTGCAGGAGACGTTCCACGCACTGCTCCACGAGATGGCAGGTGCCGGACGAACCGTCCTGCTGTCGAGCCATGTCCTGCCGGAAGTGCAGCGCACCTGCGGGCGCGTGGCGATCGTACGGGACGGGCAGCTGGTGACGGTCGAGAGCGTGGCCGGTCTGCGCGAGGCACGTGCCAGGAGGATCCGCCTGACCTTTTCGGACGGACTGGGCGCTCGGCCACTGGGCGGCGCGGAGCGGTGGACCCCGCGCTGGCACGGAAACCGGGTGGAGCTGCTCGTGCCGCCGAGCGAGGTGGTGGGCGCGCTGCGCGGGCTGCTGGGACCGACGGTCGCGGACGTCACGGTGGAGGAAGCGGGCCTCGACGAGGCGTTCCTGGACCTCTACCGCGACGGGGGCCCGGAGGTGGAACCGTGAGAAGCCGGTGGCCCCTGTTCTGGCTTGCCCTGTACCGGCGGCGCAGGATGCTGTCGGCTCTGCTGCTCGGGATGGTCGCCTTCGAGGCACTCATCGTGGTGGTGGCCAATGCGCTGGCTCCGGGAGAACTCTTCTCCGCGGGCGGCAAGGGGCCGCCATCGGCTTACCGGGCGTTCAGCGGCTCCAGCGGGGACGTGTCGATCGCCACCTACCCGGGGCTGCTGGGTGCCGGCCTCACCCACCCGTTCTGGATCGCCATGCAGCTCACGGCGATCGGTTCGCTCGCGGCGGCCGCCGTGGCGGCGGACGTGGAATCGGGCACGGTGGAGCTGATCATGGTGCGGCCTGTCAGCCGAACCCGGCTGCTGGCAGAGCGGACCGCCGCACTACTGGTCGTGGTGCTGGCCCTCAATGCCGCCGCGACGTTCACGGTCGCCGTGGGGGTGGCGTTGTCCCCGGACATCCACCGAGCGGTGCCGCTCCGCGGGGTCTTCGCCGCCGGGTTCATGGGCCTCGGCTTCGCGTTGTGCATGATCGGCCCGGCCCTGGCCGTGTCGGCGGCCGGCCGCCGACGGACGCAGGTGATCGGCGCGACCATCGTGATCGGAGCGGTGGGCTTCGCCGTGAACTTCATCGCTCTGGCCTGGGCGCCGGCCGCACCGATGAGGTTTCTCAGCCCGTTCCACTACTACGCCCCGGGCGACGCGTTGGCCGAAGGCGGTGTCCTCTGGCCCCAGTTCGGGATCCTGGTGGCGGCCGGGGTGCTGGGCCTTCTGTCGGCTCACGTGGTGCTCCACCGCAGGGATCTCGCTCCCTGAAACACGCAGGCTCGTGCCGGGCCGGCGAGGGCGGTCACCGGAGCTCCAGGACTTCGCGGGCCGAACGCGTCCGCAGGAATTCCCTCGCCGTGCGGGCCGGTCGGGCCGCGCTCGGGTGCGGTCCAGGCCGCGGTCTCGGCCTGGACCAACAGGACCTCCGGCACAGGCTCGCCGCTGACGGAGGGCGGCTGGGGTGCCGACGTCGCAGGGCATCGTGCAGGGCCGCCAGCTCGTGGTCCTCCCCGGCATGCTCGTCGACGGTCGCCGTGGCCAGGCGGTGACGACCGTGTGGTGCGGCCACGGGACTGGTCCTGTCTGTACGTCCTCAGGCGTGTGCCACGACGGCAACCGGCGCGGTGGCGTGGTGCATCACCGCGTGGGTGATGGGACCGATGTGTGCACCGAGCGCGGAGCGACGGATGCGCCGGCCGACGACGACGAGTGCCGCACCCGAGGCCGCCTCGAGTATCTGTACGGCGGGCGATCCTATGACGGCGCGTGAGTCCACATCGAGTCGGGGGTACTTCAACCGCCACGGATCCAGCAGTCCCCGGAGCGTGGCCACGAGTCCGTCGGCGATCTCTTCCTCGACGCCCGGGTCGAGGGCGGGGGCGTAGGAGAGCATGGGCGGTGGTGACCAGCCGTGGATCACGACGAGCGGGCGGGACCGCCGCTGGGCTTCCTCGCAGGCGAAAGCGAACAGCCGATCGCAATTGCTGCGGAGGTCCACTCCGAGGACCACCGGCCCGCCGTCACCTGCTTGCCCGGCCGTGTGGGCCGAGCTCGCGGCCGTACGCACAAGGACGACTGGCGCCGCGGTTCTGGGAATGGTGTCGGAGCCGGTGGAGCCGACGAAGAACCCTGCGATCGGGCCGAGCCGGCGCGAGCCGAGCACGAGCAGCTCCGCGTCCGCAGCGGCCGATGCCAGGCCGTCGGACACCGCGACGCCGTCGATGCGGCGGGTGCTGATGGCCAGGGCGGGGTGCTCACGTGCCAGCCTCTCGCGGGCGCCGGCCAGGAGGTCCTCGGTCCAGCGTCTGCGGGATTCGGGAAGTGGTGCGGCGAAGGGCGCGTACTCCGGCCAGTCCTCGACGTGGAGGAGCTCGAGGTCGGAGCCGCGGAGTTCTGCTTCCTCGGCCGCCCAGTCGACGGAGGCGAGGTCTGCGTCCGATCCGTCCAGCCCCACCGTGATGCGGCTCGACATGGTGTGCCTCCTCGGGTGGTGTATTCGGCTGCTTTGAGGCTCCGCTGATCACCGGCGGTCCGGGTAGGACCGATCGGTCCGACGGGGGACCGTTCGGCCCTCCTGACCCACGGTCGCGGTAGGGACACGGGTGAGTCTGTTGTCGACGTCCACGGCGGCCTCCCCTTCAGGCGGCGGACACCGGGACCGTGAAGTCGGCCTCGACGTCCACGACCCCCGGAACGGTGCCGGCGGCGCGGACCACCACGTCTTCCAGGGCAGGATCCGGAATGGATCCGTGAAGGTATGCGACGCCCTTGGCGACGTGGACGTGGACCTCGGCGGAGCCGTGCGGGACGAGGTGATGCGTGATCAGTTCCCGGATCTCGGCGCCGATGTCCGCGTCCGGACGCAGGTAGACCTTCAGCAGGTCCCCACGACTGACGACGCCGATCAGGCCGCCGTCGCCGTCGACCACGGGCAGGCGCTTGAGGTGACCGCGAGCCATCAGACGTGCCGCCGCCGGGATGGTGGCATCTTTCGTGACCGTCACGGCCGGGCGGGTCATCAGCCGCTCTGCGGTGGTCAGGCGGTGAGGGTCGGTGTTCCGTGCATCCAGCAGCAGGTCGGCTTCGGAGACGACGCCGATCACCCGCCCGCCCTCGGCCAGCACGGGGAGGACGCTGACGTTCCACATCCGCATCGTTTCCACGATGTCCTTGAAAGCGGTTTCGTGGCCGACGGAAACCACAGTGTGGGTCATGACGTCGCCGACGGTGCGCAGGTGTTTCATGACCTCTTCCCCTCCTCAGGCGTGGGCTATGACGGCCACGGGCGCTGCCGCGTGGTGCAGCACAGCGTGGGCGACGGAGCCCAGGTGAACGCCGAGGGGCGACCGGCGCAGGTGGCGGCCCACCACGACCAGTCCTGCTCCCTTGGAGGCCTGGACGAGCCGTTCGCCCGCGGAGCCCATGAACACGCTGGTGGTGACATTCACATCCGGATACTTGTGGCGCCAGGGCAGCAGCATGTCGTCGACCATGTGCGTGACGCTCCGCCCGATGTCCCGCTCGTTGTCCGGGTCGAAGAAGGGGACGTACGCGTAAGCGGGTGGCATCTTCCAACCGTGCACGGCCCGTAGCGAGCATCCCCGTCGTTCCGCCTCTTCGAAAGCGAAGGCGAGCACTCGATCCCCGGCCTCGTGGATGTCGACGCCGACGAGCACCTCGGCAGCGGTACCGGTGCCGGGGCCGTCCGGGTCGTCGGCGACGCGGACGAGGACGACCGGGGTGTCGGTGGCGACCACGGTGGACAGCGCCACCGAGCCGATGATGAAGCCGACCAGGCCCCCCAGGCCGCGTGAGCCCAGGACCAGCAGTGCGGCGTCGGCAGCCTCGGCGGCGAGGGCAGCAGCCGGGCGGCCCGTCGGGCATCGAGTCGTGATCTCCAGGTGCGGATGGCGCCGGTGCAGCTCCTGCGCCGCCTCGGTCAGCACCTGGTCCGCCCATCGGTCGATGTCCCGTTTGCCCAGGACCGGGAGCGTCGGGTCCAAGGGCCAGTCGACGGCGTGGACGAGCCGCAGCGGGACCTGCCGCAGCACGGCTTCCTGCGCGGCCCAACGGGCAGCCGCCAGACTCTCGGGGGAACCGTCGACCCCGATGGCCACGTGGTGCGTCATGATGACCAGCTCCTTCGCGCGGTGGACCGGGCGTCACCACGGCATGGCGACATCCCTGAAAGAGGTGTCGGGAGCCACCGAGACCGCCTCGTCGGTCATCAGGTCCGCCACCTTGACGTTCCTCATCAGGCCCTCCTGAGGCTCCGAGTCGTGGGTGCCGGTCTCCTGTGTGGGTGCCACTCACCCTCCGTCGGAAAGGACAGGAATTCGAGGGCCGAACGGTCCCGTCCCGGGACCGGAAGGACCACTCGGCGCCGACGGCGGCAGCCGCGCCGTCGCGATGGGGACCTTTGGTCCCGGCGGCGGTCCCGGGCGGCCCTCTGCCCACGCCACCGCGGGTGTCAGCGTGGGCGGTGTCCCCCATCGGACCCTCGGTTGGGAGTAGCCGTGGAGATCACCATCCGTACCCCGGACACCAGCTCGGTCATCGTCGGTGTGGACGGCTCGGAGCCGGCGCGGCGCGCCGCCCTCTGGGCCGCCGGTGAGGCCGTGCGCCGAGGTCGCCCCCTGCACATCGTTTACGGTGCCGACACCGACGGCAGAGCGCTGTACATGGCGGCGGAGACCATCGAAAGGGTCCGTGTGGCCGGCCGGGAGCTCCTGGACGACACGGCGAAGGCCGTGGCCTCCGAGCACCCCGGTCTGCATGTGACCACCGAGTTCAGCCGCGTGGACGCCGTCACCAGCCTGCACCGGGCCGGCGGCCTGCACGGCACGATCGTCGTGGGCAACCGCGGCCTGGGTGGCTTCAACTCGCTCATGCTGGGCTCCGTCGGCCTCAACACGGCAGCCGGGGCCAGAACCCCCGTCATCGTCGTCCGCGACGTCGACGAGACGCACG
The DNA here is from genome assembly GCF_044759225.1 of Streptomyces sp. NPDC101132. Classification (NCBI taxonomy): domain Bacteria; kingdom Bacillati; phylum Actinomycetota; class Actinomycetes; order Kitasatosporales; family Streptomycetaceae; genus Streptomyces; species Streptomyces sp. NPDC101132. Next base: position 112,223 of record NZ_JBIVYX010000001.1, on the reverse strand, counting down.
AGCGGGGCACCGTCCTCGCCGCCGTCCGCGACGAGCACGACCTCGTGTGCGCGCAGTACGCCGCCCGTGAGGCCGAACTGCGCAAGGCATCCCTGCGGCTGCTGCACGTGTGGAACATCCTGCAGTCCGTCGGCAACGTGGCGCCCATGCTCGATGACGTCGACGGGATCGACGGCAAGCACGCCTCGGCCCTGGAGGCCGTCACCGACACGATCCACGACGAGTTCCCCGACCTGACCGTGGCAAGCGACGCGGAGAAGAGCCTCTCCGTGGCCGGAGTCCTCGTCGAGGCGTCCCGCCACGCCGACCTGCTCGTCATGGGAGGCCGCAGGGCTCCCACCCCGCTCGGACTCGGCCGCAACCTCGGCGGGGCCACGCACAGCGTGCTGCACCACGCCCACTGCCCCGTGCTCCTCATCCCTCGCGCGGGAACCGACGTCGGGAGCCGGTCATGACCGGCCCCTGGGAAGGTGCTCGTGAAATCCTCGTGGCCATCGACCCGGTCCGGGAGTGGCACCTTCCCCTGGCCTGGGCCGCCGACGAGGCGCATCGGCACCACCTCCCGCTGCGTCTGGTGCTCGCCGTGCCACCACCCCAGCACGACCCCCGTCACGTCGACGACACCCCACAGCAGACGGCCCTGCGACAGGCAGGCACCGCGAGGCTTGAGCAGGCCAGGGACTGGGTCCGTGACAGGCATCCGGAGTTGGCCGTGACCGATGACCTGCGGGGTGGCTTCCCCGCATCCGTCATCGCCGGGATGGCCCGGCATGCCCGCATGGTCGTCCTCGGCTCCCGCCACCTCGGCCGAGTAGCGGAAGTGCTCAGTGCCGGGTCGCTCGTGAACCCGGTGACCGCCCAAGCCCCCTGTCCCGTCGTGGTCGTGGGCGACGCCCCCCACACCACCCAGCAGCCGCCGTACATCGTCGCCGGCATCGACGGCAGCGCCGCCTCGGTCACGGCTCTCCAGTTCGCCTTCGACGAAGCCGACCTGTGCGGCGCGGCTGTCCGCGCCATCTCGGTGTGGCAGCCGCCCATCGTCCCGCTCCACGATGGGGAAGCGGCCGTACGAGCTCAGCGGGCCCTGCTCGCCGAGGCCACCGCGGGGCTGTCCGAGAAGTACCCGGACGTGCGCCTCCACCACGAAGTCCTGGTCGGCCACCCGGTGGAGGAGCTGGCCCGGGCGGCCGAGCACGCCCTGGCCGTCGTCGTCGGTCGTCGCGGCCACGGTGGCCACACCGGCATGCGTCTCGGTTCCACGGTGCACGGTCTGCTGCGCCGGGCGCACTGCCCGGTGATCACCATCCCGGAGGGCTGAGGCGAAAATGACCAGCCGCGCGACCGAAGCACCGCCCGTCCAGGCCCCCGACAACCCGGGGCTGACACAGGCCGAAGCCGAACGCCGACTGGTCCGCTACGGCCGCAACGAGGTGGCACCTCCCCGGCCGACGCCGCTGTACCGCCGGGTGCTGGCCCAGTTGCGCGATCCGCTGATCATGGTGCTGCTGGGCGCCGCACTTCTGACCGTCGCGATAGGGGATCACCCGGACGCCGTCGTCATCGGACTGGTGATCGTCTTCAATACCGCCGTAGGGGTCGCCCAGGAGGTCCGGGCCGACCGGGCCGTGGCCGCGCTCTCCGCCCTCTCCGCCCCCCATGCCCGGGTGCTGCGCGACGGAGCCGTGCACGAGGTCTCGGCGGCGCTCGTGGTCCCGGGTGACACCCTGCTGCTGGGTGAGGGCGACATCGTCGCCGCGGATGCCGACCTCACCGATGCCTCCGCGCTTCTGCTGGACGAGTCCATGCTCACCGGCGAGTCCGAGCCCGTTGACAAGGCGCCGGGCGAGTCGGTGAGTGCCGGCACCGTCGTCGTACGAGGTCGGGGCACTGCCACGGCCACGGCCACCGGGCCGGGCAGTGCTCTCGGCCGCATCGCCGCACTGCTCGACGGCGGCCACGACCCCACGCCGCTCCAGCGCCGGCTGGCTTCCCTCGGGCGCGTCCTGGCCGTCGTCACCATCGCCCTGTGCGTGCTGGTTTTCGCCCTGGGCCTGCTGCGGGGCCTGGCGCTGAGCACGATGGCCGTCACGGCGATCAGCCTGGCCGTCGCCGCGGTGCCCGAGTCCCTTCCCGCTGTGGTCACCCTCGCCCTGGCACTGGGAGCCCGCAGGATGACGGCACGGGGCGCGCTCGTGCGCCGTCTGCCCGCCGTCGAGACCCTGGGTTCGGTGAGCGTGCTGGCCACTGACAAGACAGGCACTCTCACCGAAGGCCGCATGGTCGTCCAGCATGTCTGGACGCCCTCCGGAGCCGCCGATGTGTCGGGCAGCGGTTACCAGCCGCACGGGGAGCTCACCCGTGCAGGGCGCACGCTGACGCCCGTGGAGCTCCGGCCCCTGCAGGAACTGCTCACCACCGCGGCCCTGTGCAACGACGCGAGCCTCAAGCCGCCCCAGCCCGGAGAGGATGCCTGGAGCGCCGTGGGCGATCCCATGGAGGCCGCTCTGCTGGCAGCTGCTGCCAAAGCCGGCTGCCCCCCACGGGCCGAGCTGCACCGGGCCTGCCCCCGGATCGGGGAAGCTCCCTTCGACAGCCTGCGCAAGCGGATGACCACGCTGCACCACCTGCCTGACGGGAACGTGCTCGTCTGCCTCAAGGGGGCTCCGGAGGCAGTGCTCACGCCCCTCGTGCTCGCAGACCCGCCCGAACTGCTGACCCAAGCTCACGAGCGTGCCGCCGCGCTGGCCGCGCACGGGTTCCGCGTCCTGGCCGTGGCAGGCATCGAGCGGCTCCTGTGGCCCCTGCCGGTCGCCGAGGCCGAGCAGGGACTTCACCTGCTGGGCCTGATCGCCATCAGTGACCCCCCGAAAGCCGCGGCCGCCGCGACCCTGGCGGCCTGCCGGGATGCGGGAATCACCTCCGTCCTGATCACCGGCGACCACCCCGCGACAGCACGTGCCATCGCCGAGCGCACCGGCCTCGTCCGTGACGGGGAGGCCGGTGAGGTGCTCACCGGCCCCGAGCTGGCCGCCGCGCCGGACACGGACCTGACCGGCGTACGGGTCTTCGCCCGCACCGACCCGCAGCAGAAGCTGGACATCGTCCACGCCTGGCGAGCGCACGGCGCCGTCACCGCCATGACCGGCGATGGCGTCAACGACGGTCCCGCCCTCCGCCAGGCAGACATCGGCGTCGCCATGGGCGCCCGTGGCACCGAGGTGGCCCGCCAGGCCGCCGACCTCGTCCTCACCGACGACGAGCTCTCCACCGTCGTTACGGCGGTGGAGGAAGGCCGCCGGGTCTACGACAACATCCGCCGCTTCCTCGTCTACGCCATGGCCGGCGGAGCCGCCGAGATCCTGGTGATGCTGGTCGGCCCGCTGCTCGGACTGGCACTGCCGCTCCGTGCCGGGCAGATCTTGTGGATCAACCTCCTCACGCATGGCCTCACGGGCGTGGCCATGGGCGCCGAGCCCGTCGCTCCGCAGGCCATGCGTCGCCCGCCCCGGCCGCCCGGCCAGCACATCCTCGCCGCGGGTGTGTGGCAGCGCCTGCTCATCCTGGCGTCCGCCGTGGCTGCCGTCAGCCTGCTCGCCGGCATCGCAGCCCGGGCCATGGACCTGCCCTGGCAGAGCGTGCTCTTCCTTGCCCTCCTCGCAGCCCAGCTGGGCGTGGCTCTGGGCCTGCGGGCCCGCCTGCTGACCAGGGAGAACCTCTTCCTTCCGGCCTCCGTGGCCGGATCCGCCGCGCTGGGGACGGCGGCGCTGCACGTCCCAGCCCTGCAGTCCCTCCTGGAAACCGAGCCCGTCGGCTGGACGGGTGTCTGGCTCGCTGCAGTCGCCTCTCTCGCAGCGTTCGTCGCAGCCCGGCTCCTGCGGGCCGCATTCCGCAGAAAGGCATGATCATGAACACCTATGCACCGGAACACGGGCCCGGTATCCACGCCGAGGTCGGTGACCAGATCGTTGTGGGCGGCCCCGCCATCGGCAAGCCGGGCCGGGACGGGGAGGTCGTCGCCCTGCACCACCCGGACGGGACCCCGCCGTACGACGTCCGCTGGTCCGACACCGGCCGTACGACGGTGTTCTTCCCGGGGCCGGACGCCCATGTCCGCCATCTGCACGAAATGGCGGCGCGCGACGCGGTCGGGAAGCAGCCGTAGGAAGCACGGGTAGCTGCCGAGTGCGCAGGAAGCCTCCTCCGGCCGGGGCTACGGTGGACACGTGGTCCTCTTACCGTTGCCGCGGGCCGGAGGTGGGACATGAGCGCAGGCGGTCAGCCGGCCGCGAGCGGCCTGCCAAGGCTGCGACTGGATGAGCTGCTCGACGAGCTCCAGGTACGGATCGACGAGGTCCGGGGCACCCGGGACCGGCTGAACGGTCTTCTGGAGGCCGTGATGTCGGTCGGCCGGGAGCTGGATCTGCCGCAGGTACTGCGCGGCATCGTCGAGGCCGCCGTGGTCCTGGTGGACGCCGAGTACGGAGCCCTAGGTGTGATCGGTGACGACAAGAGGCTTGCCGAGTTCCTTCCCGTCGGCATCAGCGACGGCCTCCGCGCCCAGATCGGGGACCTGCCCTCTGGCCACGGCATCCTGGGCGAGCTGATCCGGCACCCCGAACCCCTGCGCCTCTCCGAACTGTCCGAACACCCGGCCTCGTACGGCTTCCCGGCACACCATCCGCCGATGCACTCCTTCCTCGGGGTGCCCATCCGGGTCCGGGAGGATGTCTTCGGCAACCTCTACCTCACCGAGAAGCGCGGCGGCGCCGACTTCGACGAGGAGGACGAGGCGGTCCTGTCGACCCTCGCCGTCGCCGCCGGTATCGCCATCGAGAACGCCCGCCTCTTCGAGGAAGTCCGCCTGCGCGAGCGCTGGCTGGCAGCCAGTTCCGAGATCACCAGCGCCCTCCTCTCCGGAACCCCCGAGGACGAGGTCCTCGAAGGCATGCTCGAGCGCGCGAAGGACATCACCGCCGCCGACATGGGCGTGTTCTACCTGCTCGGGCCCGCCGGTGAACTGCGCGGCTCCATCGCCCTCGGACAGGGTGCCGAAGCACATCGCGGGATCACCCTCCCCAGCACCCAGGGCACCTTGGCCGAAGCCGCCCTGGCTCAAGACGGCATCATCACGGTCACCGACGTGGAATCCGACGAGCGGGTCACGGTGCAGCCTGAACGCTGGACGGGCTTCGGCCCGGCCGTGGCCGTCACCGTCGGCACCAAGGAGAGGCTCAGCGGCGTGCTCATGCTGGCCAGGCGTCAGGGCCGCCCGGTGTTCGTCGGCGCGGAGGTCGCCGCACTGCCGGGATTCGCGGGCCAGGCGGCTCTCGCCCTGGAGCTGGCCGACCGCCGCCGCGATGCCGAACAGATGAGCATGCTGGAGGACCACGACCGCATCGCCCGCGACCTCCACGACCTGGCCATTCAGCGCCTCTTCGCGACCGGCATGACGTTGCAGAGCGCCCAGCGGTTCGCTGAGCATCCCGAGGTGTCCGAACGGCTCGGCCGCGCCGTTGACGACCTCGACGCCACCATCAAGATCATCCGATCCACGATCTTCGGACTGCGCGAGCACGAAGCACCTGCGACCGGCTCGAAGCTGCGCTCCCGAGCCGTCCAGACCCTGGACGAACTCTCCGCCGGCCTCGGCTTCGGCCCCGCCCTGCGCATGGGAGGGCTACTCGACACCGAGGTACCGCCGGCCGTGGCCGACGAGGCTCTCGCCGTACTCGGCGAGGCCCTCACCAACGTCGCGCGGCACGCAGGAGCGGCGCACGCGGAGGTTTCCGTCGTCGCGGCGGACGGGGTGCTGACGCTCACTGTGACCGACGACGGCGTCGGCATGCCCGAGGGCGGGCGGCGCAGTGGCCTGCGCAACCTCGCCGAACGAGCCGAGAGGCTTGGGGGCCGGATGGAGGTCACCAGTCCGGGCGGTGCGACGCGTGGCACCCGTCTGGAGTGGGAGGTGCCTCTGGCCCCGCCGACGCTGTGACCGGCCCTGCTCGCAGGGCCGCGAAGGGCCGGTCATGCAGCGTTCACAGGAGAAAGCGCTGCGGCCATCCGTGTGGGTGAGTGAGCACCCGTATACGGCCTCCTGATTCGAGTCCGTTACCGGTCCGGGAGCGCCGTGCGTTCCGGGCATGGGCCCCATGGCCCCTCTCCGTGCCCCGAACGGCCCATGCCGCGACCCGCGCATCCCGAGACCCTGGGAAGCAGACGGCCTGTTCACGGCCGCCGGTTCCGCCGACCTGGCAGGTGCGAGATGTACTGGTACGGCCATGGCATGGGCGGCTGGGGATGGTTCGCCATGTCACTCACCACACTCATCGTCTGGGCGCTGATCGTCGCATCGGCCCTTCTCGTGGCCCGCGCCTACAGGCGGGAAAGCACCGACGGACATCCCGTCTCCGTCTCTGATGCCGGACCCGACAAGGGTGTTGAGGGTCTGCTCGCGGAGCGCTATGCGAGAGGTGAGATCGACGACGAAGAGTACGAGCGGCGGCTTGAGGTGCTGCGCAGCCACGCCCCCAAGCCCACGCTCCCGTGAAGTGACCACTGGGGCGGATCCTCCGGCGACTCGCCCGCCGAATCGGGGCGCATCGTCTTCACCAGTACGCGCTTCCCGCCGCGCGACGCCCTCATGATCGTCGACTGGCGCGTGATGGGGGACCGACTGGCCCATGCGGAGCGGCGTGGTGTAGGGCCGGCCTGGCGGTACCAGGGAAAGGAACGGGGCGCGTCCCGCCTGACCACAGCACGAAGCGGCGACCGGGCCGCGCGAGGAGCGCTGACGCCATGACCACCGACCTGGGGCGGCGGCTTGCCGCCCGTCGGACCGCGGCCGGTATGAGTCGCGAGGAGCTCGGGGAGCGTTGCGGTGCCGACGCGCACTACATCGCCTCCTTGGAGGAGCATGTCGCCCTGCCGGCGATCGGGACTCTCGTACGGTTGGCCGATGCGCTCGGCACCACCGTCGACGCCCTGGTCGGCGCGGGTTCGGATCGCGATCATCGACCGGCGACGAGGGCGCCAGACGCTGCCGATCACCCGGTCGTTCTGGAAGAGGAAGAGTGCCGGCGGTTGCTCGGGGTCCGGGGCATCGGGCGGGTGGCGGTATTCACCCCCGAAGGTCCAGCGGTCCACCCAGTGAACTACCTGGTCGTCGCCGGCGACGTGGTCTTCCGGACTGCGGCCGACACCGTGCTGGCACGGGCTGCGGGCACCGAGGCCGCCTTCGAGGTGGAGCGGATCGACGAAGTGGCGGCAAGGGGGTGGAGTGTGCTGGCCGTGGGGGTGCTCCAGGCAGCGCCCAACCCCGACGAGCTCGAGGGCAGGGCCGCAGCCGCCCATTACAAGCCCTGGGCAGGTGGCTCGCGTGCCCACTGGATGAGACTCGCCCCGGTCCGGCTCACGGGTCGCCGGGTGGTATGCCGCCCCTGATGCGGCCGCGCGGGTCCCCGGTTCCGGAAGCAGGTGACCAGCGACGAAGGCACGTACACGCTCCGCGCCGAGATGCCGGGACTGGACCCCGAAAAGGACGTCGAGATCACCGTCGACGGCGACACCCTCAGCGTCAGCGCCGAGCACACCGAGAGCACGGAGGACAAGGACCACTCGGAGTTCCGTTACGGATCCTTCCGCCGCAGCGTCCGCCTGCCCGGCCAGATCCCGGCCGAAGGGGTCGAGGCCTCGTACCAGGACGGCATCCTCACCGTCCGCGTACCGCTGGAGGCTGAACCCCCGGCCAGCCGCCGCAGCATCCCAGTCAAGCGCCCCCAGGCCCCGGAGCCGGGAGAGAAGTCATGACCGCGAAGAGGGCGCCAAGTGGCGGGTCGGCTGATGTTGCGAAGGCGCTCTGCCGGCGGGTGCCCCCGTGGTGGGGCCGCACGGCCCTCGGGGTCCTGGCGGCAGCCTGTGGGCCCACATCGTGCGCCGACGAGGTCACGTGCCCCTGGCCGGGGTCAGCGACCTGTACCCGTGTCGTCCGTCTCCCACGAGAGCTGCTCGGTGACGTGCACGACGCCGTCGACGGTGCGGCACAGCCGCTCCATGACGGGGATGAGGCTTCGGAAGCGCACCACGCCGTGCAGAGTCACCTGCCCGTCCTGCACCTCGACGGATACGGTCGAGGGGTCCACGTGGAGGGTTCGGTCGAGGATGTCCCCGGTGATCTCGTGCCGGATGGCGTCGTCGTCGCGCAGGAAGATCCGCAGCAGGTCGCCGCGGGTGACGATTCCCACGAGGACGTCTGAGTCATCGACGACCAGCAGCCGCTTGACGTGCTGGCTCTCCATGAGCCGAGCGGCCTCCGCCACAGTCCACTCCGGCCGTGCGCAGACCGCCGGCGCCGACATGAGCTCCTCCGCCTTGGTGCTCGCGGCCTTGTCGTTTTCCCAGGGTTCGGGGCGCGGCAGCGAGCGGAACCAATCTCCCTGGTCGGCCGGCTTCGGTAGCAGGTCGCCCTCGGAGACCACGCCGAGCGGGTGTCGGGCGGCGTCGGTGACCGCCACCGCGGAAACCTTGTGTTCAGCGAGCGTGCGGACGATGTCCTTGAAGGTGGCGTGCCGCGGGACCGTGACGACTTCGCGGGTCATCAGCTCGCCCACTTCCCTGTGCCTCACCGTGTTCTCCTTCCGCTCCTGCGGCCAGGCGTCGCCGTCAGGCCGTCATCCGAGAGTGGAGCCCGGAGGTGGCGGTAGGGCCGACCGGGTCCCTGGCGGGGGCTGACCGGCCCGGATCCCCGCACAGCCCAACGAGCGTGGCGAGTGAGCGGCAAGGGCGGCTTCCGGTGCATGCTGTGGCACATCACCAGACGGGGCCGCAGCGAGCACGGCGCGTGTCGTTGAGTGTCGGTCACTGTGTCGGGGAGGGGCTCTCGCCTTGGTGCCCCTCGTCGTGGACTTGCGCTGCGATCACCGCTGCTTGGACCCGGCGTTCGACGCCGAGCTTTCCGAGGAGGCGCGAGATGTGGTTCTTGACGGTCTTCTCGGACAGGTAGAGCTGCTTGGCGATCTGGCGGTTGGTGAGGCCGCCGCCGATCAGTTCCAGGACAGCCCGTTCCCGTTCGGAGAGGGCGGCCAGCCGGGCGTCCTCGGGGGACTTGGCGGCTTCCGGGTCGCGCAAGGAGTGCATCAGCCGGGCGGTGGTGGCGGGGTCGAGCATGGATTGGCCGGTGGCGACCATCCGTACGGCGGAAACCAAGTCGGCCCCCTTGATCTGTTTGAGGACGTACCCGGCGGCACCAGCCATGATCGCGTCCAGCAGGGCCTCCTCGTCGTCGAACGAGGTCAGCATCAGGCAGGCCAGGTCCGGCATCCGCGAGCGGAGCTCCCGGCAGACGGTGATGCCGTCGCCGTCGGGCAGTCGTACGTCGAGAACCGCGACATCCGGGCGCAGCGCCGGGCCGCGTGCCATTGCCTGCTCTGCGGTGCCCGCCTCGCCTACGACGGTGATGTCCGCCTCGGCGTCGAGGAGGTCGCGCAGCCCCCGTCGGACAACCTCGTGGTCGTCGAGGAGGAACACTTTGATCGGCGCCTCGGCGGAGGCAGCCGGTACGTCGGACATGTTCACCGCCTGATCCGCACCATGCTGTGCACGCTTCCACCCGAATTGTCTCAACAGGAGGGCGATACTCATCCTCGAACCGGCGGGCCGGCGATGCCGGCCCGTGCGGCGCCGGCGCGTGGGCCTATGCCGTGGCCGAGCCTGCTCCGTCGAGCTCCATCCGGACGTCGACGACCCCTTCGACGGCGCGGATGGCCCGTGCCAGGAGGGGAATCAGAGCGCGGTCCTGCAGAGGTCCCTGAAGGGTGACGACACCGTCCTGGACCGAGAAGTCCATGGACACGCCGGGTACGAGTTCGGTCAGCACGGCCTGGCGAATCTCCTCCTCCAGCTCCTCGTCCGGCCGCAGGAACACCTTCAGGAGGTCGCTGCGGCTGACCACCCCTTCCAGCATGCCCACGCCGTTCACCACCGGCAGGCGCTTGACGTGCTTGCGGGCCATGATGCGGGCCGCCTCGGCGATGGTGGCGTCCGGGTGGACGGTGACCGCCGGGCTCGACATCAAGTCCTCGGCGAGTACGCCGACGGCTTTGGAGGCTTCCTCCAGTTGGTCCGGCAGGTGGGGCTCCTCGCGGCGGAACTCCTCCTTGGGCAGCAGGTCCGCCTCGGAGACGACTCCCACAACGCGGCCCTCACCCTCCAGGACAGGGACCGCACTCACCTTCCATTCGTGCATCAGTTCGACTATCTCCTTGTAAGACGCTTCGCGGCCGATGGCGACGGCGGTGTGCGTCATGACGTCACTGACGGTGTAGCGGGATGCGGGCATGACCGGCTCCTTCGCCGCGTTCGGTCGTGGATCCTGCCGCCGCCCGACGGTGCACGGCAGGTCGGGTCGAACTCTTCTTCCATATGAGCACCCCGATCACGTGCCCGCGCATGGGCTCTGTGGGCCAGGCGGAGGGTCCGAGTGGCCCAGGCTGAAGCGGTGTCGTCGGCGCCGTGCCCGGATGCCGCGGGAATCCGCGGTCAGGAGGCGGATGCGTTCGCCAACGCACTTCTCGCGGATGGGGCGACCGTGTCCGTCCGACCAGTCCGACCGGATGTCGTCGTGGTCGGGCCCGGAAGGCGCCCCGGGATCCGTCGGACGCGCCACCGAGGACGACGTTCGCCTGGATGCCGGCTTCGCGGCCGACCTCCCCGGTCCGGGAACCGCCGGCGTCGCCGTTCAGTCCGAAGGCGTGGGCATCGCCCTGCCGGCCGGACTGTCCCGACTGGGCATCGGGGTCTCGGCGTTCGTCTCGCTCGGCGACAAATACGACGTCAGCGGCAACGACGTGCTCCCGTGGCGGGAGAGCGGACCGATCCCCCCTGTGTGCGCCGGCTCCGACACGCCGGCCCGCACCCATGTGTCGCCTCGCCCGCGGCGGCGCTCCTGCCTGACAGACACCCCTACCGCAGCGCCCGGCTGCCCCCGCTTGCCGCACCGAGCCGGGCGAGTGACGCTCGATCCTATGGGCAGGAATGGTCTCAAACCTGGGCGGACTTCACTCAGTGCGGTGACTTGTGCACTGGCCGGTTATGTACTGCTCGTACGGCCACGGCTGCTGACCTGGGGCGCCACCCCGACGAAGTCGTGCGCACCTACCCAGGTGACGACCTCATCCCCGATACCGGCAGCTCGTCGATCATGGCAACGACCCTGCCCGCGCCTCCCGAAGAAGTCTGGCCCTGGCTGGTCCAGATGGGCTGCAACCGCGGCGGCTGGTACAGCTGGGACCGGCTGGACAACGGCGGACGGCCGAGCGCGCGCCGTATCGTCCCCGACTGGCAGAGCCTGGAAGAGGGGCAACGTCTCCCTGCGGTGTCCAGTGGCCACACCTGGTTCACCGTCGCCCTCCTCGTGCCGGACCGAACCCTGGTGCTCCGCTCAGACGTGGATCTGCGTACCGGCCGGAGCTTCGACATCCGGTCCGAACCCCTGCCCAGGGCGTACGTCGATTCGCTGTGGGGCTTTCACCTCGAACCGGCTCCCGGAGGCCAAACCCGCCTCGTGGTCCGGGGACGAGGCCGAAGCCGGCCACGGCCGTTCACCCGGTCCGCTGACCTGCTGTTCTGGGAGCCCGCTCACTTCGTCATGCAGACCCGCCAGTTCCACAACCTGCGCGAACGGGTCACCACGCGCGCGTGACACAGACTTGTCCGTGCTTGACTCGTCGCGGAGTCGGGCGTCCTTTTCATGGAAGGGGAGGGCGAACCAGCAGAACCGCAGAGGCACCTGCGAGGCGCACGTAAAGCTCCCGCCCATCTGTATTCGACTTCCGAACTGCTGGACCGGGCGGCGGACCTGATGCCCGGGGTGGCTGTTCGGCGAGCCGCCGTACCCTCGGCGGGGCCCGCTGGTAGGCAGGCTTCCGGCGGTGGTGCGCCCTCCGCCTGTGGGGACGAAGGGCGTGAGCGCTCCCGGCGGAGAAGGGCGGCGTGACGTCCGCCCAGCCACTGGAGGCCGGACAGTCAGGAGTGATGTGGGATGGCCTGGGCGACGACCGTCTTGGGTGTGGCGCTGGTGCTGATCGCTCTGCGGGACGTGTTCCACACCCTGTGGCACCCTACGCGCCACGGTGGCCTGAGCCGTGTGATCATGACCGTCCTGTGGCGCCTGTCGAAAGTGTCTGCACGGCACCGGGCCGCCGGGCTCGCCGCACCGGTCGGCATGGCGGCAGTCGTCGCCACATGGGCCTTGACGGCCGTCGTGGGCTGGGCCCTCGTCTACTGGCCCCACATGCCGCACGCCTTCACCTACGCGCCCGGGCTGGAGCCGGCCGATCACGCGGGTTTCCCGGATGCGGTCTACGTGTCCCTGGTCCACATCTCGACCCTGGGGCTGGGTGACATCGCGCCGGCCGTGGGCTGGCTGCGGATCGTCGCGCCCATGGAAGCCCTGGTCGGCTTCGCCCTGCTGAGCGCGACGGTGGCCTGGACCCTGGGAATCTTCCCGGCTCTGGCCCGCCGCCGCGCTCTCGCGCTGCGGATCTCACACCTCGTCCGCACCCGTCCCACGACGGAGCAACTGGATGCCGACGCCGGCGCTGCGATTCTCGACAGCTTGGCAGCAGACGTGTCCGTGATCTCCGTGGACTTCCTGCAATATGCCGAGTCCTACTACTTCCAGGACGGCGACGACCACATCTCACTGGCAGGCCAGGTCACGGGCGCCGTCAATCTGGCGGACCAGGCATCGGTCGCACGGCACCCCGACGTGAGGATGTCGGCAGCCGTTCTCCGCGCCGCCCTGGACGACCTCGCCGTCATCCTGGACGACCGCTTCTTGCGCACCGAGGGGAGCACACGCCAGGTCTTCGGCGAGTTCGCCCGCGATCACGGCCGTCCCGAGCCCGCTTGACCGGGCCGGCCGCGGATGGGGAAGGACGAGTCCGTGGCCGGATGTGCACCACCATCATGCGGTACGAGCAGTACTCGACCCTGGTGAACCACAACGGCCCCGGCAACGCGACGCTCAGGTGGAGCATCGCCGCGTAGACCTCCATGTAGCGGGCGTAGCGGTGCTGTTGTTCGGGGGTCGGCTCGTCCCAGGGGCCCACGTCGTGGCACCGCCTCGGAGTCGCGTCCGGAGCAGCGGATCGGCGTGGATGCCGGCCGGAACAGCCCGTGCCGGCCGCGACGTCCGGAGCCACCCGGGCACGTGGTTCCGGCGGGACGGTCGCGCGTGCCGACCGCGCGGGGACCGGGATCCCGGCGCCGGTCGTCGGCGGGTCACCGTCGGGTGCGGGGCCGGCCGGGCGGAGCACCCTCCCCGGGAGGCTCGGCGGACCGGCCCGGAGGCGCGGGTTGTGCCGGGCCGCGGCCGCCCAGCACGATCTTCCACACCCGGGTCGCCACCTGGAGGTTGAGCCGGTCCTCGACGTCCGCGAGGTCGTTGCCGCTGATCTCGCGGATGCGCTGGAGCCGGTAGCGCAGCGTGCTGCGGTGGATGGCGAGGGAGGCGGCGGTCTCGTCGTAGTTGCCGCCGCAGTCGAAGTAGCGGGAGAGGGTCTCCACCATGGCCGCGTGGTGCCGGGAGTCGTACGCGATGAGCTGCCCGAGCCACTCGTGGACGAACGCCTCCAGCTCCTGGTGATCGGCGCCGGGTCCCAGGATGCGGTACAGGCCGAGCTCGTCGAAGAACGTCGTGCCGTACCGCTCGCGGGAATGGAGGCGTACTTCGAGGGCGCGCTGCGCCTCCTGGTAGCGGTGGGGGATGTCGGGGACGGAGTCGCAGGGGGCGCTCACCCCGATCGTCCCGGACCGTGTTCCGGTCTCCCGGGCGAGCGCCTCGTGCAGCGCGCGGGCGTGCGGCCTGTCGTCGACGACCAGGACGATCCGGTCGGCGCACCGGGTCAGCAGCGAGCGCATGCCGACGGCGGTGGCCGCCCGGCCCACGGTCCGGGCGAACGCGTCGTCCGCGGTCCGGTCCGACCACTCCACGACGACGACGTAGTTGCTGCGGTGCAGGTCGTGTCCGACCGCCTCGGACCGGGCGTAGGCGCTCGCCGCGTCGGTCCCCGCCAGGAGGTCGTCGACCAGCTCGCGGTGCAGCCTCAGCTCCACCTCGGCGACGTGGCGCAGGTGCGCCAGCGCCAGGGCGAGCAGGGCCGCGGCGTGTTCGAGCGCGAACACGGTGTGCTCGTCGGCCTGCTCCGACGCGTCGACCAGGGCCAGCACGCCCAGGATCTCGCCGTGCGGGCGGACCAGGGCGACCAGCCGGTCCCTGATGCGTACGGGCCCGAGCTGCCGGGCGACGGCGTGCAGCATGTCGTTCTGCCGCACCGGGTCCGGCTCCGGGTAGGGGTCGGGCCGGCCGGGGCCCGACCAGGACGTCAGCCGGCCGAAGCGGTCTTCGACCAGCGCCGGAAGCCCGGTGAGCTCGTGCAGGGCGCGGGTGGCGGCCTCCGCGCCGCCGCCGGAGGCCGCGATGTCGGCCATCAGCGCGTGGACGGCCTGCTGGTACCCCAGCTCGGCCAGCACGGAGACCAGCTGCCGCTGGAGCGTGGCGCGCTCCTCCCCGACCCGGTGGATCTCCAGCGCGTCCTCGCGTCGGCGGCGCTGCGCGACGGCGACCGACAGGGCGGCGGCGGTGTGCCGGACGAGCAGGGCGAGCAGGGACCGCTGGGTGCCGGTGGGCCGGGCCGGGGCCGTCACCACGAGGTACCCGTGGAGTCCGGCCGGCCCCCGCAGCGCCAGGGCCCGGCCCCAGGGCCTGCCGGGCACGGTCACGGGGCCGTCCTGCCCCTCCAGCTCCCGGACCCTCCGGTCCACGGAGGCGGCGGGAGGCCGACCGTTCCCCGGACCGGGGGCCAGGTCGCCGTCCCTGTCGAGGTATCCGGCTTCGGCACGGTAGGGCCCGGCGGCGGCGACGTGGCGCAGGGCCAGGCGCAGGATCTCGCCCTCGTCCGGGGCGGCGAACAGGGCGCGGGACAGCAGCTCCAGCCGGTTCAGGGCCCGGCCGACCGGGACCGTGGCGGACGGGTGCGGTCCGCCCCGTGGTCCTTCCCGCGGTCCTCCCCGTGGTCCTTCCCGCGGTCCTCCCCGTGGCTCTCCCCGTCTCCCTGCCCGTGCCTGAGCGGACGCCGCCCGGCGCCGTCCGGCCGGAGGAGGCCCTCCCGGTCGGAGCGGCGGCCGTACCCGTGGTGTGCCCCGCTGCCGGCCATGAGTCCACTCCGTTCTCCCCGGAGCCCCGGGGAGCCGATGGAGTCCGGGGGAGCCGATCGTCTGGCCGTCTACCCACCCGGGGGCGGCTCATCCGGGATGTCCGGATGTTTCCCTCTCGCACTCCCGGGGCCAGCGGGGCCGGGCGTTTCCGTCCCGCCAAGTGCAGGCGCGGGGCCACCCGGCCGGTGAGGCTGGACAGGGCCCGGAAGCATCCGCGGGCACCGGCGGGGGCGAGGCGGCACGGCTGGGAGGAGAAGTCTCATGGCCAAGGCAGTGGGCATCGACCTGGGTACCACCAACTCGGTGATCGCCGTGTGGGAGGGCGGCGAACCGTCCGTGGTGCCCAACAGCGAGGGCAACCGCACGACACCGTCGGTGGTGGCCTTCACGGACACCGGCGAGCGCCTGGTGGGCCAGATGGCCCGGCGCCAGGCGATCCTCAACCCCAAGGGGACCATCTACTCGGCCAAGCGCTTCATCGGCCGGCACTTCGACGAGATCTCCGAGGAGGCCAGGGCGGTCGCGTACGACGTCGTCGAGGGCGACGGCGGGGCGGCCCGCTTCAAGGTGCGCGACAAGCTGTACGCGCCCGAGGAGATCAGCGCCCAGGTGCTGCGCAAACTCACCGAGGACGCCTCCAAGCAGCTGGGGGAGCGGGTCACGGAGGCGGTCATCACGGTGCCCGCGTACTTCAACGACGCCCAGCGCACCGCCACCAAGGACGCCGGCCGGATCGCCGGGCTGGAGGTGCTGCGGATCATCAACGAGCCGACGGCCGCGGCCCTGGCGTACGGCATGGACAAGCAGCAGCACGAGACCGTCCTCGTCTTCGACCTGGGCGGCGGCACCTTCGACGTGAGCATCCTCGACGTCGGTGACGGCGTCGTGGAGGTGCGGTCCACCGCCGGTGACAGCCACCTCGGCGGCGACGACTTCGACCGGCGCCTGGTGGACCACCTCGCGGACGACTTCCAGAAGGAGAACGGCATCGACCTCCGCCAGGACCCGCAGGCACTGCAACGACTCTTCGAGGCGGCGGAGAAGGCCAAGACCGAACTGAGTTCGGTGACGCAGACGCAGGTCAGCCTGCCGTTCGTCACCGCCGACGCCTCGGGACCCAAGCACCTCACCGACTCGGTCATGCGGTCCACCTTCGAGCAGATCACCGCCGACCTGGTGGAGCGCTGCCTCGGACCGGTCCGGCAGGCCATGACCGATGCCAAGGTCGGCGAGAGCGACATCGACGAGGTCATCCTCGTCAGCGGCTCCACCCGCATCCCCGCCGTCCAGGCCCTCGTCCGCCGGCTGACCGGCGGCAAGGAACCCAACATGAGCGTCAACCCCGACGAGGTCGTGGCCCTGGGCGCCGCGATCCAGGCCGGAGTGCTCAAGGGCGAGGTCAAGGACGTCCTGCTGCTCGACGTCACCCCGCTGTCGCTGGGCGTCGAGACGCGCGGCGGCGTGATGACGAAGATCATCGAACGGAACACCACCATCCCGGTGCGCCGCTCCGAGACCTTCTCCACCGCCGAGGACAACCAGCCCGCCGTCGACATCGTCGTCCTCCAGGGCGAGCGCGAGCTCGCCGCCGACAACCGGGTGCTGGGGCGGTTCCAGCTCACCGACATCCGGCCGGCGCCGCGGGGCGAACCACAGGTCGAGGTCACCTTCGACATCGACGCCAACGGGATCCTCAACGTCACGGCCCGCGACCGGGACACCGGCAAGGAGCAGGGCATCACCATCAGCGAAAGCTCCAACCTGGACCGCGGCGAGGTCGAACGCATGGTCCAGGAGGCCGAGCGCAACCAGGGCCAGGACCAGGCACTCCGCGAGGCCGTCGACGCCCGCAACGAGCTCGACGCCGTCGCCTACCAGGTCGAGAAGCGGCTGGCGGAACTGGGCGACGCGGCCCCCGCGCACGAACGGGCCCGCGCCGAGATGCTGGTCGCCGACGCCCGGGCGGCGGTCAAGGAAGAGGCGGGCGTCGAGCGGGTGCGGCCCCTGGCCTCCGAACTCCAGCAGCTGCTCGCCGGGCTGGCGGCCCACCGGGGCGCCGCCGCCGACACGGGCGGCCCCGGGCCGGACCCCGCCGCCGGCGGTCCCACGAGCGGCGGCGGCGGTGCCGACGAGGACGACGTGATCGACGCCGAGTTCGCGAAGGACTGAGGAACCGCCATGCCCATCCACCCCGGGGAACCCGACGCGGCCGTACCGCCCGAGCGCACCGAGCCGGCCGCCGAGGGCACCGCCGGCCCCTCCGCCGGCGGCCCCGCACCGCCCGAGGACGGGTACACGGCCGAGCTGGAGCAACTGCAGGACCGCTGGCGGCGCGCCCTCGCCGACCTCGACAACCTGCGCAAGCGCCACGCCAGGGAGCTGGAGCGGGAGCGGACGGCCGAGCGTTCCCGGACGGCCGCCGCCCTCCTGCCCGTCCTGGACAACCTCGAACTCGCCCTGACCCATGCCGGCGCCGACCCCGGTGCCATCGTGGAGGGCGTCCAGGCGGTCCGCGACCAGGCGGTGAACGTCCTCGAACTGCTCGGCTACCCGCGGCACGCGGAGACCGGCATCGCGTTCGACCCGGCCCGGCACGAGGTGATCGGCGTCGTCGAGGACCCTGACGCCCCGCCCGGCACGGTCGTCGACGTGCTGCGGCCGGGCTACGGGGACGGCGAGCGGCAGCTCCGACCCGCCGCCGTGACGGTCGCGAAACGGGAGTGACCGGCCATGGCACGGGACTTCTACGAGGTGCTGGGCGTACCGCGGACCGCCGGCCAGGACGAGATCCAGCGGGCGTACCGCACGCTCGCCCGCAAGAACCACCCCGACGTCAACAGGGACCCGGGGGCGGAGGAACGCTTCAAGGACCTCAACGAGGCGTACAGCGTCCTGTCCGACCCGAAGACCCGGGCCCGCTACGACCGCTTCGGCGAGGACTTCCGCAGGATCCCCGAGGACTTCGACGAACGCGTCGCGGCCGGCGCGGGCGGCCCCCGCGTCCGGTACGGCACCGGCTTCGGCGGCGGCTACGGCACCGGCTTCGGCGGGGACTTCGGGGCGGACGGCGTCGACATGGAGGACCTGTTCGGCTCGCTCTTCGGAGCGGGCGCCGCCCGCGGCGGGGTCCCGGGAGCCGACCAGGAGGCCGAGCTGCCGCTCACCGTGGAGGAGGCGTTCACGGGCGGCCGCCGCAGCGTCACGCTGGCCGGGCCGACCGGACAGCCGCGGCGGTACGAGGTCAACGTGCCGCCCGGCGTCACCGACGGGCAGCGCATCCGGCTGGCGGGGGAGGGCGGCCGGGGAAGCGGTGGCGCACCCGGGGGCGACCTCTACCTCAGGGTGCGCATCCGGCCCCACCCGCAGTACCGGCTGGACGGCCGCGACGTCCACGTCCAGGTACCGGTCACCCCCTGGGAGGCGGCCCTGGGCGCGACCGTGCCGGTGCCCACCCCCGGCGGCGGCACGGCCAAGGTCACCGTACCCGCGGGCTCGTCCAGCGGCCGGCGGCTGCGGCTGCGCGGCGAGGGCATGCCCAACCCGCGCGGCGCCGACGGCGACCTGTACGCCGAACTCCGCATCATGGTGCCGCCCACCCTGGGCGACCGGGAGCGCGAACTGTTCGAGGAGCTCGCCGCCACTTCCCCGTTCGACCCCAGGAGGACGCGATGAAGGACCGACCCTCGGGAGCGGCGGGCACCGGCCGGCCCGGCCTGGGCGACCGCCCGGTACGCACGGGCGACGGCCCCACCGCCGCCACCACCGTCCGGTACGCGCTCGTGCCCGTCCACAGGCTCTCCCTGGACGCCGTGGCCCGTCTCTCGGGCCTGCACCCCGACCTGATCCGCCGGTTCGTCGCCCTCGGGCTGGTCGACGCCGACCGCGACGCCGCGGGGCACCTGGTGTTCGACCCCACGGCCCCTGCGGTGCTCGCCCGCATCCAGCGGCTGCGTACCGGACTCTGCCTCAACTACGCATCGATCGGCCTGGTGCTCGACCTGCTCGACCGCATCAGCCTGCTCGAAGCCGCCCTGCGAGGGCGCGGCACGAGGAGTGGAAACCCCCCATGGACATGAACCGTCTCACCCAGAAGTCCCAGGAAGCCCTCCAGCAGGCCCAGACCGTGGCCGTTGGCATGGGGCAGACCGAGGTCGACGGGGAACACCTGCTCCTCGCACTCCTCGACCAGGAGGACGGCCTGATCCCGAGGCTGCTCCAGCAGGCCGGCGCCGAGCCGGGCGCGCTGCGCGCGGCCGTGCGCGAGGAGCTCTCCCGCCGCCCGAAGGTCACCGGGCCCGGCGCCGCTCCCGGCCAGGTCTTCGTCACCCGGCGCCTCACCCGCCTGCTCGACGCCGCCGAACGGGAGGCCAAGCGGCTCAAGGACGAGTACGTGTCCGTGGAGCACCTGCTGCTCGCCCTGGCCGAGGAGGGCTCTTCGACCGGGGCCGGGCGTCTGCTCCGAGAGGCCGGCATCACCAGGGACTCCTTCCTGAGCGCGCTCACCCAGGTCCGCGGGAACCAGCGCGTCACCTCCGCCAACCCCGAAGTGGCCTACGAGGCCCTGGAGAAGTACGGCCGCGACCTGGTCGTGGAGGCCAGGACCGGCAGGCTCGACCCGGTCATCGGCCGGGACGCCGAAATCCGCCGCGTCACCCAGATCCTCAGCCGCAAGTCCAAGAACAACCCGGTCCTCATCGGCGACCCGGGCGTCGGCAAGACCGCCATCGTCGAGGGCCTCGCCCAGCGGATCGTCCGCGGCGACGTGCCCGAAGGACTCCGCGACAAGATCGTGTTCGCCCTCGACATGGGCTCCCTGGTCGCCGGGGCCAAGTACCGCGGTGAGTTCGAGGAACGCCTCAAGGCCGTCCTCAGCGAGGTCAAGGCCGCCCAGGGAGGCATCCTGCTCTTCGTCGACGAACTGCACACCGTCGTCGGCGCGGGCGCCGCCGAAGGCGCCATGGACGCGGGCAACATGCTCAAGCCGATGCTCGCGCGCGGAGAACTCCACATGATCGGCGCCACCACCCTCGACGAGTACCGCAAGCACATCGAGAAGGACGCCGCCCTCGAACGACGCTTCCAGCAGGTGCTGGTCGACGAGCCGAGCGTGGAGGACACCGTCTCCATCCTGCGAGGACTGCGCGAACGCCTGGAGGTCTTCCACGGGGTGAGGATCCAGGACACGGCGCTGGTCTCCGCCGCCGCCCTCAGCCACCGCTACATCACCGACCGGTTCCTGCCCGACAAGGCCATCGACCTCGTGGACGAGGCGTGCGCCCGGCTGCGTACCGAGATCGACTCCATGCCCGCCGAACTCGACGAGATCACCCGCCGCGTCACCCGCCTGGAGATCGAGGACGCCGCCCTCTCGAAGGAGACCGACCCCGCCAGTGAGGCCCGCCTGGCGGAGCTGCGCAGGGAACTGGCCGACCTGCGCACCGAGGCCGACGCCAAACGCGCCCAGTGGGAGGCCGAGCGGCAGGCGATCCGCCGCGTGCAGGAGCTGCGCCAGGAACTGGAGCAGGTCCGCCTGGAGGCGGAGGAGGCCGAACGCGCCTACGACCTCAACCGCGCCGCCGAACTCCGCTACGGCCGCCTCCGGGAGCTGGAGCGCCGCCTCGCCGCGGAGGAGGAGCAACTGGCCGCCAAGCAGGGGCAGAACCGGCTGCTGCGGGAGGTCGTCACCGAGGAGGAGATCGCCGAGATCGTCGCCGCCTGGACCGGCGTCCCCGTCGCCCGCCTCCAGGAGGGCGAACGCGAGAAGCTGCTGCGCCTCGACGAGATCCTGCGCGAGCGCGTCATCGGCCAGGAACAGGCGGTCAAGCTCGTCGCCGACGCCATCATCCGCGCCCGCTCCGGCATCCGCGACCCCCGCCGCCCCATCGGATCGTTCATCTTCCTCGGCCCCACCGGCGTCGGGAAGACCGAGCTGGCCAAGACCCTGGCCCGGGCCCTCTTCGACTCCGAGGAGAACATGGTCCGGCTGGACATGAGCGAGTACCAGGAGCGGCACACCGTCAGTCGGCTCATGGGCGCCCCGCCCGGATACGTCGGCTACGAGGAGGGCGGCCAGCTCACCGAGGCCGTACGCCGCAAGCCGTACTCGGTCGTGCTGTTCGACGAGGTCGAGAAGGCGCACACCGACGTCTTCAACACCCTGCTGCAGATCCTCGACGACGGCCGCATCACCGACGCCCAGGGCCGCACCGTCGACTTCCGCAACACCGTGATCATCATGACGTCCAACATCGGCTCCGAGCACCTCCTCGACGGCGCCACCGCCGAGGGTGAGATCAAGCCCGAGGCCCGCGCCCTGGTGATGGGCGAGCTGCGCGGACACTTCCGCCCGGAGTTCCTCAACCGCGTCGACGACATCGTGCTGTTCAAGCCGCTCGGCGAGCGGCAGATCGAGCGGATCGTGGAGCTCCAGTTCGACGAGCTGCGGCAACGCCTCGCCGAGCGCCGCATCACCGTCGAACTCACGCCCGCCGCCAAGGAGCTGATCGCCCACCAGGGCTACGACCCGGTGTACGGGGCCCGGCCGCTGCGGCGCTACATCTCCCACGAGGTCGAGACGCTGGTCGGACGCGCCCTGCTGCGCGGCGACGTCCAGGACGGTGCCACGGTGCGCGTCGACGCCGAGCACGGAGAGCTGGTCGTCACCTACGACGGCCGGGACGAGGCCTGGGAGGCGAAGGCGGCGTGAACACCACCCGGACGACGACGGTGGCCTGCCCGAACTGCGGGCGCGGCAACCGGATCCCGGTGGCCGCCGAGGGACGGCCCAGGTGCGGCCACTGCAAGCAGCCGCTGCCCTGGCTGGTGGACGCGGGCGACGACGACTTCGCCGAGGTGGCCGAGCGGGCCACCGTTCCCGTCGTCGTCGACCTCTGGGCCACCTGGTGCGGCCCCTGCCGCATGGTCAGCCCCGCCCTCGAACAGGTCGCCCGCGACCTCGCCGGACGGATCAAGCTCGTCAAGGTCGACGTCGACAGGAACCCACGGCTCAGCCGCCGGTTCGAGGTACAGGCCGTGCCGACCCTCCTCGTCCTCGACCGGGGCGAGCAGGTCGCCCGCCAGGCCGGCGCGGCACCCGCCCACGTGCTGCGCGCGTGGGTCGAGCAGGCGATGGCGGGCCGCCCGGTCGCCGACCGCGGCTGAACCCCCGCCACACGGAAGGAGAACCCCCATGACCACGATCCCCGACCCCCACCTGGCGATGGTGCGCCCGGTGACACCCCGTACGCCGCAGGGCTGCGAGGAGTGCCTCAGGGAGCATTCCCCCTGGGTGCACCTGCGCCTCTGCCTCACCTGCGGACACGTCGGCTGCTGCGACTCCTCGCTCCTCAAGCACGCCAGGCGGCATGCGGGGAGCGTCGGTCACCCCGTCGTGCAGTCCTTCCAGCCGGGAGAGGACTGGCGCTGGTGCTTCGTTCACGAGGCCCTGGTCTGATGGGCACCGCCGAGCAGGACCGCGGCGCGGTCCGCGAGACACCCGACCGGTACGGGGCCTTCCCGCGCCTGACACCGGAGCAGCTCCAGGACCTGGCCGCGCACGGGGAACGCCGCAGCGTCGCCGAGGGCGAGGTGCTGTACCGCGAGGGGGAGCCGTTCCGGGAGTTCCTGGCGGTCCTCAGCGGCACCGTCGAGATCATCCACGACCACGGCGGGCCCGCTGAACGCACGGTCGCCGTGCACGGGCCCGGCCGGTTCCTCGGTGAACTCGGGCTGCTGGAGGGCCAGGCGGCGTTCGACACCGCCGTGGTGCGACAGGCCGGCGAGATCCTGGCCGTGCCGGTGGAGCGGCAACGCGCCCTGGTCGACCGCGACCCCGTCCTCGGTGACCTGATCCTCCGCGCCTACCTGGGCCGCAGGTACCTGCTCATCGGCCTCGGCGCCGGCTTCCGGATCCTGGGGTCGTGCTATTCCCCCGACACGGTGCGGCTGCGCGAGTTCGCCGCCCGCAACCGGCTGCCCCACCGGTGGGTGGACCTGGAGAAGGACGAGGAGGCCGACGCGCTGCTGCGCCGGTTCTCGATCCGCCCCGAGGAGACCCCGGTGGTCCTCTGGCAGGGCGAGCGGGTGCTGCGCAACCCGAGCAACGCCGAACTCGCCCGGCTCATCGGGCTGCCCGCCCCCGCACCGGAGACCGCACGGTACGACGTGATGGTGGTCGGCGCGGGCCCCGCGGGACTCGCCGCCGCCGTGTACGGGGCCTCGGACGGGCTCACCACGGTCACCGTCGATGCCGTGGCCACCGGCGGCCAGGCCGCCACCTCGTCCCGCATCGAGAACTACCTCGGCTTCCCCTCCGGCATCTCCGGGGGCGAGCTCATCGAACGCGCGGTGCTCCAGGCCCACAAGTTCGGCGCCCGCCTCATGGTGCCGGCCCAGGCCACCGGGCTCACCCCGCAGGACGACGAGTACGTCGTCACCTTCACGGACGG
Organism: Streptomyces sp. NPDC101132; assembly: GCF_044759225.1. Classification (NCBI taxonomy): domain Bacteria; kingdom Bacillati; phylum Actinomycetota; class Actinomycetes; order Kitasatosporales; family Streptomycetaceae; genus Streptomyces; species Streptomyces sp. NPDC101132. The sequence goes on along the minus strand of NZ_JBIVYX010000001.1, from coordinate 88,563 downwards.
GTCCCGGGCCCGGGCCGGCGCCGTGGTGCTCGCCTCCGGCGTGTGGTACCGCCGGCTGGAGGTACCGGACATCGAGCGCCTGGAGGGCATCAGCGTCCACTATGCGGCGACCGTCCACGAGGCCGGCCTGTGCCGGGCGGATCCGGTGGCCGTGGTGGGCGGCGGGAACTCCGCCGGGCAGGCGTCGCTGTTCCTCGCCCAGTACGCGTCCCGGGTCCACCTCCTCGTCCGGGGCGGCGACCTCAACGCGGACATGTCGCGCTACCTGGTGGACCAGGTGGAACGCCACCCGAAGATCGAGGTGCTGCTCCACACCGAGGTCCGCGGCGTCACCGGGCAGGACGAGCTGGAATCGCTGGCCGTGGAGGACAACACGAGCGGGGAGCGCCGCGAACTGCGGGCCGCGGCGCTGTTCGTGTTCATCGGGGCCCGGCCGCGCACGGACTGGCTCAAGGGCGTGCTGGCCCTGGACGAAAAGGGTTTCGTCCTCACCGGCGCGGACGCCCGGGCGGCGGCCGACGCGTCCCGGTGGGACGCCCTCGGCCGCGGTCCGCTGCTGCTGGAGACGACCCTTCCGGGGGTCTTCGCCGCCGGCGACGTCAGGAGCGGCTCGGTCAAGCGAGTGGCCTCGGCCGCCGGTGAGGGGGCCATGGCGATCCGCTACGTGCACGAGCACCGGGAGGTGACGGGCAACCTGGTCCGCCCGGCGGGGAAGTAGCCGACGAGAAGGGTCGGGGGTCATCCACATGTCGCCTCAGGACGTCACGGTCGTGGCCCTCCTGGCGGATCCGGACGCGCCGACGGACATCGCGCGGCGCCTGGCCCGGGGCCTTCCCGACCGGCTCGCCGACAGGTCGGACCAGGGGCGGCGCTTCGACGTCCGGGTGGTCAGCGAGCCCTTCACCGCGAAGGCCGAGGACCCGCACACCCTGATGTGCCGGATCAGGGACCGCGGCAGGACGGAGGACTGGGACGTCGTCGTGGCCCTCACCGACCTGCCCCTGCACTCGGACGGGCACAAGGTCGTGGTGGACCTCAGTCACGAGCACGGGCTGGCGCTGCTCTCGCTGCCTTCCCTGGGCGGTCTGCGCCTGCAGACGAGGGCCCGGCGGGCCGTGGAGGAAGCCGTACTCGGCCTGGCCGGTCCGCAGGACGGCGGTGCCGGGGAGCCGTCGCGCCGGCAGCGGCGTCCGGGACCGTTCGGCGGCCGTCTCGCGCCCGTCCGTCCGGGCCGGGTCGGCGAGGAGGAGGCCGCCGACCTGCGGTACGTCCTCGGGGGACCCCGCGGCTACCTGCGGGTGCTCCTCGGCATGGTCCGCGCCAACCGGCCCTGGCGCCTGGTGCCGGGGCTGTCGAAGGCCCTGGCGGCAGCACTCGCCACCGGAGCGGTCGCCACCGTGAACTCCACCGTCTGGAGCGTCGCCGAGGCCCTGAGCGCACCGCGCCTCGTGATCGCCACGGTCGGATCCGTCGCGCTCATGATCGGCTGGCTGATCGTGGACGCGGAGCTGTGGCACCGCTCGGCCGAGGCCTCGCCGGAGGCGCGGCAGAAGGCGCGGCTCTACAACGCGTCGACGGTCCTGACCGTGGGGATCGGGGCGCTGGTCTGTTACGTGGGTCTCCTGCTCATCAACGTGGTGTGGGCGCTGTTCATCCTCAACGACCAGGTGTTCGCCGCCGCGACCCGGGAACCGCTGGACGCGACGGACTACTGGACGTTGTCGTGGTTCGTCGCCTCGACCGCGACGGTGGGGGGCGCGCTGGGCTCCGGCCTGGAGAGCGACGAGGCCATCCGGGCGGCCGCCTACTCCAAGCGCGAACAGGAACGACGCCACATGCTTCAGGACGACCACGACGACCAGCGGACGACCTGAGCCGGAGCCGGGGCACCGGTCGGCGCCGCCCGGATCCGGGGCTACTCCTCCTCGGCGGATCCCGCCGGCTCCGCCGACTGGAGGTCCTGGGCGCGCTTCGTCAGGACGAACGCCGCCGCTGCGGCGCTCGCGGTGAACGCCAGGCCGAGCATCCACCGCTGGTCGAAGGCATGGCCGCTGAGGTGGTCCAGGGAGTAGCGGCCCGGGCCGGCGAGGCCGATGGCGGCCGCGGTGAAGCCGAGGAACGCCGGGTACTCGAAGCCGCCCGACTGCGCGAAGAAGCCGGCCGGGGCGTGCACCGACACCGCGCCCGCCATGGCACCCGCCGCCGCCGCGCCCGCCGCGGGGGTGGCCAGGCCCAGCACGAGCAGCGCCCCGCCGCCGGCCTCGCCGAGTCCGGCCGCCAGCGCGCTGTGCCTGCCGGGCCTGAAGCCCATCTGCTCCATCGCGGCGGCGGTGCCCTCCAGGCCGCCGCCGCCGAACCAGCCGAACAGCTTCTGCGTACCGTGCGCCATCAGCACCGCCCCGGTCCCGGCGCGGAGGGCCAGCAGGGCGAGGTCACGTCGGTTGATGAAGCTCATCTGAAGCTCCCAGGGGAGAGTGAGGGGGATGCCGAGAGCATCCGTATCCCGTCCGGGCGGCCGCGCCCCGCGCCGCGCGCAACGTCCGCCGAACGGGCCAGCCCGGCGCATGTTGCGGCAGTGTGGCGAGTTCGTGGCAGGCGCGGGCGGTTCCGTGAAGGGGGCCCGGCCGGTGCCTAGGATCGGGCGCAGGGCCACCCGACCTCGTACGGCACCCGACCCCGGGCGGCCGGCCGACCTCGTACGGCCGTCCGACCCCGCGCGTCACACCGTGATCCGGACGGCGCGCGCCCAGCCGGTGTCACGCCGCGCGTCCCTTCCCCCGCCCGGCATGCTCCGTTCTCCGCAAGGACGCCTTCCGACATGACCGTTGCCCGTGCCACCGCCGTCGCCGAGGCGCAGCCGCGCCTCGGCGAGCTGACCGTCGTCGACGTTCGCACGCCCGGCGAGTTCGCCACCGGCCATCTGCCGGGTGCCCTCAACGTGCCCCTCGAACGGCTCGCACGGAGCGTGCCGGAGCTGCGCGAGGCCGCCGGGCGCGGGCCGCTCCTGGTGGTGTGTGCCTCGGGAGCGCGTTCCGACGGGGCGGTCAGGGAACTGGCCGGCCACGGCGTCGACGCCTCCGGTCTCACCGGCGGCCTCCGGGCGTGGGTGGCCGCCGGGCATCCGCTCGAACGTCCCGCCGGGCCGGTGCGGGCCGTCTGGGCCATGGAGCGGCAGGTCCGCTTCGCCGCCGGGGCCGTCGTGCTGCTCGGCCTGGTCCTCGGGCTGCTCGCGCACCCCGGCTACCAGCTGCTGTCCGCGGCGATCGCGACGGGACTCGTGTTCTCCGCGGTCACCGACACGTGCGGCATGGCCGTCGTGCTCGGCCGGCTGCCCTTCAACCGCCGCGGCGGCGCGGCCCGCTGAGGGCCGCACCGCCCGTGCTGTTCCGTCGGCTCCGGTCCGCTCCGCTCGTTCCCGTCAGTTCCGCCCGCTCCGTCCGCCGGAGGTGCCGGGCCAGTCGACGATGCGGATCGCCGCGCCGGCGGCCTCCTTGCCCTGGCAGTGCGCGTGGTGCCGGCGGGCGATGCCGTCCAGGTCGAGGTGGGGTGCGAAGGCGGGATGCGCCGCCAGGCGCCGTGCGTACGACCACAGGCGCGGATGGTCCGTGATCCGGTACACGGCCGCGGCGTCCAGGTGCCAGCGGTGTACGGTGTCCAGCTGCACCAGCGTCACCCACAACCGGACGTCGGCGGCGGTGAGTTCGTCGCCCAGGAGGTACTCGGTGCCGGCCAGGCGGCGCTCCAGCGCGCCCAGTCCGGCCGCGAGGGTGGCGAGCGCGGCTTCGCGGGCCGGCCCGTCGGCGCGGGAGTCACCCGCGCGTTGTGCGGCCGCGTCGACGTCCTGCTCGCAGAGCAGGGCGAGGGCCTCGATCTCCTGCTCCGCGCCGTCCGGGTGCAGGCGGGCGCCGGAGTCGGCGCCGAAGCGCCGGGTCAGGTCGTGGAGGATGTCGGGGGAGTGGCTGCTGACGATCCGTCCGGTCCAGTCGTCGCTCAGGACCGGCGCCGCGGCCGGTCCCGGGTACTGGTGGGACGTGGCACCGTACAGCCGGCGCAGGGCCTCGTATCCGCCGTGGGGTGCGTCGGGCACGGCGGGCAGCACGGTCAGCGGGAGGACGTCCTCCAGGCCCAGCAGGCTGTGGGTGACGGCGATCCGCAGACACCGCGGACAGGACGGCGCGAGGTGGAGCCGGTACCGGCGTGGCACGGGCGGATAGCCGCTGCGCGCGTCACGGCCGATCCGGCTGCGGAAGGACGGGACGGCTTTCTGGGAAGTGGCGGACATGCGTCTCCCTGGGAATGCTCGGTCACGGCCGTGAACGACCGCACGCGCCGGAGGCGGCGCGTGCGGTGCGGAGTTCCCGGGAGGCGACGCGTCCGGCGCGGCCTGCGTGCGCCGTGGCCGTCACCTCCCCGGGGTGTGGAGCGCGGGCTTACTTGGTGCCGAGTCCGGCGTCGGAGACCTCGGGCTTGCCGGCGGCCTTGAGGACCTTGTTGAGGAGGGTGAGGTCGTAGATGCCGGTGAGGTCGGGCTGCTTGATGAGCTTGGCCTTGACCGCCCATTCGGACTGGGTCTTCAGGGTGGCGGCGAGCGGGTCGTCGGTGATCTGGATGCTGGGCCAGGCGGGGTCGATGACCTTGGCGGCCAGTTCCTTGCCGGTTTCGGCCTTCAGGGCCGCGTTCGCGGAGGCCTTGGCCTTGTCGGGGTTGGCGTTGATCCAGTCGTTGGTCTTGACGGTGCCGCGCAGGACGGCCTCGACGACGTCGGCGTGCTCGGCGAGGAACTTCTGGGAGACGATGACGTTGGTGATGACGAACTTCTTGTCGGGCCACAGGCTGGTCTCGTCGAGGAGGACCTTGGCGCCTTCGGAGACGAGCTTGGATGCGGTGGGTTCGGGGACCCAGGCGCCGTCGATGGAGCCGGACTTGTAGGCGTCGGGGGTGACCTTGTTGTCGGTGCGGACGACGGAGACGTCGCCCTTGCCGCTTTCGGGGTCGACGGTCCAGCCCTTGTCGGCGATCCAGTTGAGGAACGCGACGTCTTGGGTGTTGCCCTTCTGGGGGGTGGCGATCTTCTTGCCCTTGAGGTCGTCGAGGGTCTTGATCTTGTCCGGGTTGACGACGAGCTTGACGCCGCCGGAGGCGGAGCCGGAGATGATGCGGAGGTTCTTGCCCTTGGACTTGACGTAGGCGTTGATCGAGGGCGAGGGGCCGATGAAGCCGATGTCGAGGGAGCCGCCGTTGAGCGCCTCGATCTCGGAGGGGCCGGCGTTGAAGGTCTGGGGGGCGATCTTCGTTCCGCCCAGTTCCTTGGCGATGAGGCCTTCCTGGATGCCCACCAGCGCGGTCGCGTGGGTGAGGTTGGGGAAGTAGCCGATGCGGACGGTGTCCGCGGAGAGCTTCTTTCCGGTGGCCGCGACGTTGGACTTCTCGTCCTTCTTCTCGTCCTTCGCGCCGGAGCCGTAGCCGCAGGCGGTGAGCAGGAGGGGCAGGGCGGCGGTGACGGCAACGGCACGGAGGGCGGTGAGCGGTCTTGCGGCAGACACGGAGGTGTCCTTTCACGGGAAGGTGGCGGGGGAGCCGGAGGAACGGAGCAGTGGGGACGGGCGGACGCGGGCATGCCGGGTACGCGCGAGGTGTGAGCGCGCCGGGAGGCATGCGGGCGGGATGCGGCCGGGCCGGCCGGAGGGGGTGCCCCGGTGGCGAACGGCGCGGGCGCACGGCAGTGGGTGCGCGCCGGACCGGCCGGGGGCCGCGTCAGGCGGACTGACAGATGGCGCTGGACGTACGGGCCAGGTCGATGTGCCGGCGGGAGGTGAGAGGCGTGATCCGGCCTGCGACGTGGAGCATGTGCACGGCCACCTCCTCATTCCTAGTTTTCCTACCGGGCTGGTAGGCATAGTGGCAGAGCCGGGGGGTCCATCCCAAGGGTGTGTTCACATGCTGGACGGAGATGGCTCGGAATGTGAGAACGTGCAGGTGGAGAGGGTCGCGCGAGGGCGGGGCTGGGGAGGGTGCCGGAGCGGATGACGGGACCGGGCGCCGGGGCTCAGGGGTTGGTCCAGGCTCCGGGGGCGTCGCTCAGGGCGGACACGTCGGCCGGCAGCGCGGACGAGGCGACGTCGGCGAGCGACACGCCGTCCAGGATCTCCCGTACGTTGGCCCGCAGCGCGATCCACAGGGGCAGCAGCGACTCGGCGGGGCCCGTGTAGGACAGGTCCGGGGGACGGACGCCGCGTACCGAGACCAGCGGGCCGTCGACGACGCGGATGACGTCCGCGATGCTGATCGAATCGGCCGGCTTCGCCAGCCGGTACCCGCCGTTGCCGCCGCGCTGGCTCAGCACGAGCCCGCCCCGGCGCATGTCGTTCATGATGCCTTCGAGGAACTTGTGCGGGATGTCCTGGGCGTCGGCGATGGCTTCGGCCTTCAGAGGCCCGTCCTCCTGCGACGCGGCGAGCTGCAGTGCGGCTCGTACCGCGTAGTCCGCCCTGGCTGAGATCCGCATGGGGGCATTATCCCGCACGGCTCGGGCCGGGCACGCCCGCGGGGCCGCCGGGCCGCCGGGCGGGGGAGGAGGTGCCCGGCGGCCGAAGGCGCAGGTCGCGGCTGGCGGCGTGCCGTCGGCGCGTCAGCCGAAGACCGCCAGCGCGCGGTGCGGGCCGTTGAGGTAGTGCTCGCCGATGGCGCGCAGGCGGTGGGCGCTCGGCCGGTGGGCCGACAGGGCGCGCGCGTTGCGCCAGAACCGGTCCAGGCCGGGGGCGTCGGCGAGCTCCAGCACCCGGGTGGTGATGTGCAGGGCGGCCCTCGACGTCACGGTCTCGGCCGTGGCGACCAGGGCGGCGGCGCCCGCCGCCTCGTCGGCGTCCAGCAGCGCACCCGTTTCGAGGGCCTGGGCCGTCACCTCGGTCGCCCGGTCGACGACGGCGGTGGCCGTCTGGACGGCGGAGGCGAGTTCCCCGTACGTCATGAGCAGGTCCGGGTCGGTGCCGGGCAGCCTGCGGCCGTGGCCGCCCCTGCTGAGGTCGCGCACCTCCGCGAGGGCGCCCCCGGCGTTGCCCAGGGCGACGTGGCACAGGGCGAGCCGGAGCGCGGGTTCGGCCAGCGCGGTGAAGGGCGGGGCCGACTCCTCGTCGTGCGGCCGGCGGCCCAGCACCTGCCCGGGTGCGACGGTGACCCGGTCGAGGAGGACCTCGCCGGCGCCGGCCACGCGCTGCCCGAGGCGGTCGCGGGCGGGCTCGACGGTGACGCCCGGTGCGCCGGCCGGGATCCGTACGACGAGGACGTCGCCGGTCGCGGCGCAGAGCGCGTCCAGCACGATCTGGTCGGCGACGGCCACCGCCGTGTCCACGGCCCGGCGCCCGTTCAGTGCGTACCCGGTGCCGCGCGGCCGCAGGGTGAGGTCGGGTCCGTGGGCGTCGTCGTGCGGACCGGGGGTGCGGACCGCGCCGGTCCACAGCCACTGCTCCCGCGCCGACTCCTCCTCCAGGGCGGCCGCCTGCGGCCGGCTCGCGTAGAAGCGTCCGCTCCAGGTGTGGGCGTAGTGGCGGGCGAGTACGTCGCCGACCGAGCTGTCCGCGGTGGCGACCTCCCGTATGACGGCGCATCCGGTACGCCAGTCCGTCCCGTGGCCGGGCCCGGGCGGGGTGAGCGCCGCCAGCAGCCCGGCCTCGCGGAGCCGGGCGGTCTCGTCGGCCGGCTGTCCGCCGGCCCGGTCCCGGCCGATGACGTCCGCGGCGAGGTCGTCCGCCACGTCGCGGGCGGTGCGCAGGACCGTCCGGCGCTGCTCGTCGGCTGACCGGCCGCCGGCCGTGGCCGGTGCCGTCCGGGTGGGCGTCACCGGCAGGCCCGGGTGCCGCCGGCCGGGGCGGGGGCGGCCGGGCGGGCGGCGCTGTGTGGGGGGAGGGCGGTGGTCATGTCGGCTACTCCGGGTTCGTCGGGCGGCGTTCACACGGGGACGGGGCGGGAGGGACGGGGCGGTCGGTGTGTGCGGGCCGATGGGCGGCCGTACGCCGGGCAGGCGGGCCGCTGCGGCACCGTGTCCCCCGGCGCACCGCGGCGCGCCCAGCCGGCGAGAAATCCCTACTTTTCCCATCGGATTGATAGGAATATTTCCCCGAACCCGCTCGTCGGGCAAGGGTGTGACCGGATGATGGACACGCCGGTCTCGCGGACGGAGACGGATGGGGTCCTGAGCCGCCGTCACGGATTCCCTATAGAACTGGTAGGGAACCATTGACCGCCGTCGCCGCGCCCCTCACGATGAGGTCATGTCCCCGTCGCAGCCCATGCTCGTACGCCGCCGGCACGTCGACTTCCGTCGCGTCGCCAGCGCGGTCTGCCGGGCCGTCTAGGGCTTCTCCGGCAGGGGACTCCTCCGGCGCGCGCCGCCGTTCGGGCCGCCGCGCCCCGGGCTCACGCCCCAGGGCGCACGCCCCCCGGCGCAGGCCCACCGGGCGTCACGCCCTCCTCCCCCCCCGCCCTCCGGGGCGCCACGGGTCCCGCTCGGCGCTGCGCCGCCGTGCCGGGTTCCCGGGTGTACCCGAGGGGAGTTCCCGCCCTGCCCTCCGCGGCCGGACGACCGGCCTCCGCACCTCACTCCGAGCAGCCGAAGGGGCACGTCATGACCACCGCAGTTCCCGCATCCGCCGCCTCCGCCGCCTCCGCCACCTCCTCCGCTCCCCGTCACACCGGCCCGCGCCTCCAGGTCGTCGGCGACCGTGCGCCCGCCGGCGTCCCCGCGGGCGGGGCCGGCGGCGGGCGCGTCGGATACCTCGTCTTCCTGCCGGCGAACGTCGACCCGGTGGCGGTGATGTCGGCCCACGGCATCCGCCCGGAGATCCACCCCCTGGGACCGGCCACGCCTCCGCCTCCGGGGCCGCTGCCCCTCCCCGGCCCGGGCGTCGACCCCGCCCCCGAAGCCGGCCCCGAGGTCCACTCCGACGACGCCGTCCGGGTCGACCGGGCGCGCCGGCTGGCCGAGGTCGACGGACGCGAACTGGACCTCACCTACCTGGAGTTCGCCCTCCTCGCGCACTTCGTGGCCCACCCGCACACGGTCCACACGCGTGACGCGCTCATCTCCGGCATCTGGGGGTACGGGCACATCGGCGACGGCCGTACGGTCGACGTCCACGTGGCACGGCTGCGCCGCAAGCTCGGCGCGACCCACCGGAACCGCATCTCCACCGTGCGCCGCGTCGGCTACAAGTACGTGCCCGGCCGCCCGTAGCCCCCGCCCCCAGCTCGTTCACGACGCGCACCGGCCGCCTCCCCGGCCGGCCAGGAAGGCGTGATCCGCCGTGTCCGCATCCCCGCCCCCGTTCCCTTCCACACCCCCTTCCACACCCCCTTCCACACCCCCGTCCCCGTCCCCGTCCCCGTCCCCGTCCCGGCCCGCACCCGCAGCCCCGGCACCCCCCGCGCCGCTGCACCTCGCCGTCGCGCTCGACGGCGCGGGCCGGCACCCCGCCGCCTGGCGCGAGCCGGGCGCCCGGCCCGGTGAGCTGTTCACGGCCCGCTACTGGGCCGATGCCGTGGCGGAGGCCGAAGCGGGCCTGCTGGACTTCGTCACCTTCGAGGACTCCCTCGCCCTCCAGTCGTCCGCGCCGGACGGGCCCGACGGGCGTACGGACCGCGTCCGCGGGCGGCTGGACGCCGTGCTCACCGCCGCCCGCGTCGCTCCGCTGACCCGGCACATCGGACTCGTGCCGACCGTCACCGCCACCCACACGGAGCCGTTCCACATCTCCAAGGCCATCGCCACCCTCGACCACGTCAGCCGCGGCCGCGCCGGCCTGAGCGTCCGCGTGGCGCACAGCGCGTCCGAGGGGCGGCACTTCGGGCGCCGGGCGGTCCCGCTCCCCGACGCCGAGGCGTGGGAGGAGGCCGCCGACCACGTCGAGGTGGTCCGGCGGCTGTGGGACAGCTGGGACGACGACGCCGAGATACGGGACGTGGCCACCGGCCGGTTCATCGACCGCGACAAGCTGCACCACATCGACTTCGCGGGCCGGCACTTCAGCGTCCGGGGCCCGTCGATCACCCCCCGCCCGCCCCAGGGCCAGCCCCTCGTGAGCGCGGCGGCCGCCGCCGGAGCCCCCGGGGCCGCCGACGGCACCGGGGCGCGCGGCCTGATCGCCCGATCCGCGGACATCGGGTACCTCGCCGCGCGCGACGCCGGCGCGGTCCGCGCCGCGGTCGCGGAGATCCGGCGGGCCCGGGACGCCGCCGGGACCGGCGCCCAGCCGTTGCACCTCTTCGCGGACCTCACCGTCTTCCTCGACGAGGACGCCCCGGCCGCCGACGCCCGCCGGAGCCGGCTCGACGCGCTCGCCGGCGCCCCCTGCCCCGGTGACGCGGCCGTCTTCACCGGGACCGCCACGCACCTCGCGGACCTGCTCCAGGACTGGCGGACGGCCGGGCTGTCGGGCTTCCGGCTGTGGCCCGGCGTCCTCGCGCACGACCTGCCCGCCATCACCCGGAGCCTGGTGCCCGAGCTCCAGCGCCGCGGGGTCTTCCGCCACGCGTACGAGGCCGGCACCCTGCGCGGACTGCTGGGCCTGCCGCGTCCGTCCGGCCGTTACGCCGCCCCGCCCGGCCGGTACGCCCCGGCGCCCGCCGCCCGGCTCGCCGTCCCGTCCCGGACCCCTGAGGAAGCGTCATGAGCGGCAAGCCGCGCAAGCAGATCCATCTCGCAGCCCATTTCCCCGGCGTCAACAACACCACCGTGTGGAGCGACCCGGCGGCCGGCAGCCAGATCGACTTCGACTCGTTCGTCCACTTCGCGCGCACCGCCGAACGCGCCCGGTTCGACTTCCTCTTCCTCGCCGAGGGGCTCCGGCTCCGCGAACAGGGCGGGCGGATCCACGACCTGGACGTGGTCGGGAGGCCGGACACCTTCACGGTGCTCGCCGCCCTGGCGGCCGTCACCGACCGCCTCGGGCTGACCGGGACGATCAACTCGACCTTCAACGAGCCGTACGAGGTGGCCCGCCAGTTCGCCTCGCTGGACCACCTCTCCGCGGGCCGGGCCGCCTGGAACGTCGTCACCTCCTGGGACGCCTTCACCGGGGAGAACTTCCGGCGCGGCGGATTCCTCCCGCGCGAGGACCGCTACTCCCGGGCGAAGGAGTTCCTGGCCACCGCGACCGAGCTGTTCGACTCCTGGGACGGCACCGAGCTCCTCGCCGACCCCGTCTCCGGCGCCTTCCTGCGGGACGCGCGGGCCGGGGCCTTCGACCACCACGGGAAACACTTCGACATCGAGGGCCACTTCAACGTGCCGCGCAGCCCCCAGGGCCGCCCGGTGGTCTTCCAGGCGGGCGACTCCGACGAGGGCAGGGAGTTCGCCGCCGCGAGCGCCGACGCGATCTTCAGCCGGTACGGGACGCTCGACGAGGGCCGGGAGTTCTACACCGACGTGAAGCGCCGGCTGGCGAAGTACGGCCGTACGCACGGGGAGTTGAAGATCCTGCCCGCGGCCACCTTCGTCCTCGGCGACACCGACGCCGAGGCGCGGGAGACCGCGCACGAGGTCCGCCTCCTCCAGGTCAGCGGGCAGACCGCGATCAAGTACCTGGAGCACGTGTGGAACCGGGACCTGTCGGCGTACGACCCGGACGGCCCGCTGCCGGACGTCGACCCCGTGCCCGGCGAGAACACCGTGGCCCTCGGCCGGGCGAGCGTGCGCCAGTACCGCGACCCGCTCGCCACGGCCCGGCAGTGGCGCGAGCTCGCCGAGGCCCGGAAGCTGTCGATCCGGGAGCTGGTGATCGCGACCACCTCCCGGCAGACCTTCGTCGGCTCCGCCGCCACGGTCGCCCGGGCCATCGACGACCTGGTCCAGGCGGACGCGGCCGACGGCTTCATCCTCGTCCCCCACCTCACGCCGGGCGGGCTGGACGGGTTCGCCGACACGGTCGTCCCGCTCCTCCAGGAACGCGGCGTCTTCCGCACCGCGTACGAGGGCACCACCCTGCGCGACCACCTCGGGCTCACGGTGCCGCACCCGGGGGCGGCCACCCCGCACACCGCGGCCCGGCAGGCCGCGGCCCCCTGAGGCGCGGCCGGCCCCAGCGGCCCCACGCACCGCCCTCCCGGCCCCACCCCCCACCCCCCACTCCCACGTCCCCGTCCTCCTCCCCGCCCCGACCCGCAAGGAGCCCAGCCGTGTCCGGCATCCCCCTCGGGGTCCTCGACCTCGTCCCCGTCCCGTCCGGCTCCACCGCCGCCGACGCGCTGCGCCACAGCATCGACCTGGCCCGCCGGGCCGAGTCCTTCGGCTACGTCCGCCACTGGTTCGCCGAGCACCACCTCAACCCGGGGGTCGCGGGCACGTCCCCCGCGGTCGTCATCGCCCTCGCCGCCTCCGCGACCTCGACCATCCGTCTCGGCTCCGGCGCCGTGCAGCTCGGGCACCGCACCGCGCTCTCCACGGTGGAGGAGTTCGGCCTGGTCGACGCCCTGTACCCGGGCCGCCTGGACCTGGGCCTGGGCCGCTCCGCCGGCCGGCCGCCCCGGCGGACGGACAGGCCCGCACCGGCCGGCCCCGCGACCCCCGTCGTGGACGGGTACGCCCCGAACGGCCTGCGCATCCCGCCCCGGTTCTCCTTCGAGCACCTGCTGGGCCACCCGCGCGTCGCGCTCCAGCAGCGCCTGCTGAACCTCCCCGGCGCCCGGCCCCAGGACTACGCCGAGCAGGTCGACGACGTCCTGGCCCTCCTCCGGGGGGACTACCGTTCGCCGGAGGGCATGGCGGCGCACCCCGTGCCGGGCGCCGGCGCCGACGTACAGGTGTGGATCCTCGGCAGCAGCGGCGGGGTCAGCGCGGAGACCGCGGGCCGCAACGGGCTGCGCTTCGCCGCCAACTACCACGTCAGCCCCGCGACGGTGCTGGAGGCGGCCGAGGGCTACCGGGCCGCCTTCAAGCCGTCGGCCGAGCTGGACCGTCCGTACCTGACGGTCTCCGCCGACGTCGTGGTCGCCGAGGACGACGCGACCGCCCGGGAACTGGCCACCGGATACGCACCCTGGGTACGCAGCATCCGCACCGCCGAGGGGGCCATCCCCTACCCGACGCCCGCCGAGGCGCGCGCCCTGCCCTGGACGGAGGCGGACACGGAACTCGTCGCCGACCGGGTGGACACCCGGTTCGTCGGCTCGGCACGCACCGTCGCCGACCACCTGGAGCGGCTCCAGGAGGCCACCGCGGCCGACGAGCTGCTGATCACCACCATCACGCACGACCACGCCGCCCGGGTCCGCTCCTACCGCCTCCTGGCCGAGGAGTGGCACCGCCGCTGACCCCGGCCCGCCCCTCGCCCCCGGTTGCGGCGGTACCGGGCCGCGGGACGCTGGAAGGGCCGGCGCGAGGCCCGTCCGGACCCCGATGGGGGCCGACCGGCCCAAGCGGGGCGGCGGGCCGGTGGCACACCCTGACGGTGCCACCGATCGCACCGCAACAGAGAGGAGGCCGCGCCATGAAGGCACTCGCCTTCCACGGGCCCGGACGGACCTCCTGGCAGGACGTACCGGACCCCTCGGTCAAGGACGCCGCCGACCCGGTCGCCGCCGTACCGTCCCGGGAGCCGTGATCACCGTGAACGCCGTGAAGAGGAGCCGGAGCAGCGCACGGCAGACGTCGGGCGAGGCGCTCGGAGAGACACAGGGAACGGCGCGGGGCACGGCGCACGGAGCACCACCCGGCCGCACGGACCTGGGCCGGCGCCTGGTGGCCCGGCGCGAGGCCCTCGGCCTCAGCCGGGAGGAGCTGGGCCGGCGCTGCGGCGCCGACGCCAACTACGTCGCCTACCTGGAGGACCACGTCGCGACACCGGCGATCGGCACGCTCCTCCGCGTCGCCGACGCCCTCGGCGTCACCGTCGACGACCTGACCGGCGCGAGCGCGGAACGGGTGCCCGGCCGGTCCGGCGCCCGGCGCGACACCGCTCTCGTACCGATGGCCGAGGACGAGTGCCGGCGGCTGCTCGGCACCCACGGCGTCGGCCGCATCGCGGTCTCCACCGACGAAGGGCCGGCCGTCTTCCCCGTCAACTACGTGACCGCCGGCCCCGGCGTGGCCTTCCGGACGGCCGTGGAGAGCCCCGCGGCCCGGGCCGCGGGCACCCGGGCCGCGTTCGAGATCGACCACATCGACGACGTGACCGCCGGTGGCTGGAGCGTGCTGCTGGTGGGCGGACTGACCGCCGTCACCGACGGGGCCGAGCTGCGCCGCCTGAGCGCCGTGGCCCGCTCCCACCCCTGGGCGGGCGGCCCCCGCAGCCACTGGATGCTGATCACGCCGGACCGGGTCACCGGCCGTCGGGTGGTGCACGGGGGATGAGCGCGCTGAGCGCCGTCGTCTTCGACACGGACGGGGTCCTCCTCGACACGGCGGCCCGCCACGCCGCCGCCTGGAAGGAGACCTTCGACGGCTGCCTCGCCGAGTGGCAGCCGCCCGGCCGGGACCCGCCGCGCCCGTTCGACGCCGTGCGCGAGTACCGGGAGCTGGTCGACGGCAGGTCCCGGCTCGACGGCGTACGGGCCTTCCTGGCCGCCCGCGCGATCCGCCTGCCCCCGGGGCGGCCGGAGGACCCGCCCGGCTGCGCGACCGTCCACGCGGTCGCCGCCCGCAAGGAGCGGGTGTTCACCGCGGGGCTGCGGACCGGGGCCGCCCGCGCGTTCGACGACGTACGCCCCGTCCTGCTGGGCCTGTCGCGGGCGGGGATCCGCTGCGCGGCGGTCTCGGCATCCCGGCACGCCCGTGCCCTGCTGGAGTCCGCGGGCCTCGCCGGCCTCCTCGGCACCGTCGTCGACGGCGAGCTGGCCGCCGTACTGGCCCTGCCCGGCAAGCCCGACCCGGCGCTGTTCCACGAGGCCGCGGCCCGGCTCGGCGCGGACCCCGCGCACACCGCCGTGGTGGAGGACGCCCTCGCCGGCGTCGAGGCCGGGCGCCGGGGCGGGTTCGGCCTGGTCGTGGGCCTCGACCGCGCCGGCGACCCGGCCGGGGACCGGGCCCTGCGCGCCCGGGGTGCCCACCTCGTGCTCCGGGACCTGTCCGGACTGCCCGCCGCACTCGCGGGCGGCCGGCCGTGACCGCGCCCTGGTGCTGGGAGTACCCGCGGTACGCCCCGGGGGCCGAGCGGCTCGTCGAGTCGCTGTGCACCCTCGGCAACGGCCGCTTCGCGACCCGCGGCGCGGCCCCCGAGTGCGTCGCCGACGACGTCCACTACCCGGCCACGTACCTCGCCGGCTGCTACGACCGGCTCACCTCCGTCGTCGGCGGCCGGGAGGTCTCCAACGAGGACACGGTCCGGCTCCCGGACTGGACCGCCCTGCGCTACCGCTGCCTGCCCGACGGCGGGCCGCCGGGGGACTGGCTCACGCCGGACCACCCCGCCCTGCGCCACTGCCGCGTCACGCTCGACCTGCACGACGGGACGCTCACCCGCCGGATGCTGTTCCAGGACGCGGACGGGCGCCGGCTGGGCGTCACCCACACCCGCCTCGTCCACATGGGCGACCCGTACCTGGCCGCGCAGCGCACCGTGTTCCGCGTGTACGGGTGGAGCGGCCGGATCGAGGCCGAGTCCGTCCTCGACGGCGACGTGTCCAACAGCGGCGTCGACCGCTACCGCGCCCTCGCGGGGCGCCACCTCGCCGGCCACCGCGCTGGGGTGGACGCGGCCGGCACGGCCTGGCTGTCCTGCACCACGACCGGCTCCCGGATCCGGGTCGGCCTCGCCGTACGGGCCGTGCCGCGGGAGCCGGCCGAGGTCCGCCGGACGGTGACGGGGACCGCCGCCGGGCACTCCTTCGTGCTGCCGGTCAGCCGGGCCGCGCCGGCCGTGGTCGTGAAGACCGCGGCCCTCTTCAGCTCGCTCGACCGCCCCTTCGACGACCCCGTCCGCAGGAGCGCCGAGTACGCCGCACGCGCCCCGGACTTCCCCTCGCTCCTGGCGGCCCACCGGGCCGCGTGGCAACGGCTCTGGAGCGAGGGCGAGTTGGCGGTCCCGCACGACACGGGCCGGATCCTGCGCCTGCACGCCTTCCACGTCCTGCAGACGCTCTCGCCCCACACCGCCGACCTGGACGCCGGCGTCCCGGCCCGGGGCCTGCACGGCGAGGCGTACCGGGGGCACGTGTTCTGGGACGAGCTGTTCGTGATGCCGTACCTCTCCCTCCACTTCCCCGGGACGGCCCGCTCCCTCCTCATGTACCGGTACCGGCGGCTGCCCGCGGCCCGGGAGGCGGCCCGCCGGAGCGGAGCGGGCGGTGCGATGTTCCCCTGGCAGAGCGGCAGTTCGGGGGCCGAGGAGACGCAGCGGCTGCACCTCAACCCGCGCTCCGGCCGCTGGCTGCCGGACCACTCCCACCTCCAGCACCACGTCGGCTCGGCCGTCGCGTGGAACGTCTGGCGGTACGGCCGGACGAGCGGCGACACCGGCTTCGTGCACGGTCCGGGCGCCGAACTCCTGCTGCACGTCGCGCACTTCTGGGCCTCCACCGCGACCTGGGACGACTCGCTCCGCCGCTACCGGATCCGCGGGGTCGTCGGCCCCGACGAGTACCACGACGCCTACCCGGACGCCGATGTCCCGGGCATCGACGACAACGCGTACACGAACGTCACCGCCGCCTGGGTACTGGCCCGCGCGCTCGACCTGTACGAGGAACTCCCGGCGGCCCGGCGCGCCGAGCTCCTCGCCCAGCTCGGCTGCGGCCGGGAGGCGCTCCGGCACTGGGACCACGTCTCGCGGCGCCTGTACGTGCCGTTCCACCAGGGCGTGATCAGCCAGTTCCACGGCTACGGCGAACTCGCCGAGCTCGACTGGGCGGCGTACCGCGCCCGGTACCACGACATCCGCCGGCTCGACCGCATCCTGGAGGCCGAGGGGGACACGCCCAACCGCTACCAGGCGTCCAAGCAGGCCGACACCCTGATGCTCGGCTACCTCTTCGCCCCCGACGAACTCGCCGCCCTCTTCAGTCGGTTGGGCTACGCCTTCGACGACGGACTGTGGCGCAGGACCGTGGCGTACCACCTGCGGCGCACCTGCCACGGATCGACGCTCAGCAGCCTGGTCCACGGCTGGGTGCTCGCCCGGCAGCAGGGCGCGGACGCCTGGCGGTACTGCCGGGAAGCCCTGCTCAGCGACATCACGGACGTGCAGGGCGGCACCACCGGCGAGGGCATCCACCTGGGGGCCATGGCCGGCACCCTCGACCTCGTCGAGCGGGGCGTCGTGGGACTCGAACCGACCGGCGGCGGCCTGCGCATCGACCCCGTCGCGCTCTCCGGCATCCCCGGCTCCGCCTTCTCCCTCTGCTACGCCGGCCACCGGGACGTCCGCATCCGCTTCCGCCCCGGCCGCCTGGGCGTGAGCGTGCCGCCGTCGCCCCTGGGGCCGGTCCCCCTGGTCCTCCCGGACGGCCGCCGCGAACACGTCGCCCCGGGCGAGGAGCGCTGGTTCCGCCTGGGCCCCTGACCCCGGCCCCGCACGCGCGCGAACGGCCCCCGACCGCGACCCGACCGACCCACGCCCGCCCGGCGTCCGGCCGCGGATGCCGCGGCCTGGGCTTCGCGGTGCCGCCGGACCCCGAGTGGCTGGGGGCCGACCGCCGGGCCTGGCGCCGTGCCGTGCCCGGCATCACGACCTCCTCAGCGAAGCCGGGTCCGGGTGAGGTCCGCGAGGACTTCGCGGGCCGCGCGGGTGCCCGAGGCGAGGGCGCCCTGGACCGAGCCCGTGGCGCGGTGGTCGCCGCAGACGTAGCGGGCGGGGGCGAAGCGGGTGGTGCGGGTCAGGGGCCAGGGCGGTGTCATGGCCGGGAGCGCGTCCACGACCGGGTAGGTGGCCACCGGCTGCCAGCGGGCGGTGTCGCAGCCGTACAGCTCGGCCAGTCTGCGGCGGACCGCGCGTTCGCGTTCCGGGGTGTCCGTGCCCAGCACCGTGGCCGAGACCAGTGCCGTGCCCGGGGGCGCGTAGCCGGGGACCACCGCGCTGAGCACGCAGGTGTTCAGGACCGTCATGGTGCTGTCGAGCAGCAGGACCGGCTCCGTCAGGGGTGCGTCGTCGGTGGCGTAGTAGAAGGTGGTGGCCGTGCGCTGGGGCGGTACCGCCAGGCCCGGCAGCAGGCCGGCCGCGGTGCGGGCGTCGGTCGCCACGACCACGGTACGGGCGGACAGGTCGCGGCCGTCGGCCAGCCGGACGCCCGTACCGGTGACCGCCGCGACCGGTGTGCGCAGCCGGAGGGTGCCCTCGGGCAGCGCCGCGGCCAGCTGGGCGGCGGCCGCGCCGATGCCTTCGGCGGGCAGGCACAGGGTGCCGCGGGCCATGCTCCGCCACACCAGGTGGAAGTAGCGGGCCGAGGTCTCCAGCCGGTCCTCCAGGAAGACGCCGGACAGGAACGGCCGCAGGACGTGGTCCACCAGGGCGGGTGTCGCTCCGGCCCGGCGGAGCGCCTCCCGGGTGCTGCGGTCACCGCGGCCCTTGAGCGCGCGGGCCGGCAGGAACGCGTCCCGCAGGGTGAGCGCCGACAGTGCCGCCAGGTCGCGGGCCGAGAGGGCGCGGCCCGGCAGCAGGGTGGCTGCGCCCTCCCGGCGGCGGCTCGGGTCCACCAGCCGCACCGGCCCGGACGGGGTGTGGGCCACCACGCCCGGCGTGAACGGGTGCAGGCGCAGCGCGCGCAGGTCGAAGCGCCGTTTCACCTGCGGGTAGGCGGTGTTGAAGACCTGGAAGCCGCGGTCCAGCAGGAAGCCGTCCCGCCGGTCGGTGCGGACGCGCCCGCCGGGGCCGTCGGACGCTTCCAGGAGTACGACGCGGAGGCCGGCCTCCGCCAGGTCCGCGGCGCAGGCCAGACCGGCCATTCCGGCGCCCACCACGATCGCGTCGTGCTCAACGGCCAACGGAGATACCGCCCTTCGAGGAGATCGGCGCCCGCCCGGACGTGACGGAGCGGCGGGCGGTGCCATGGTGGCACGGGGCCGGACGGGCCCGCCGCACCCCCGTGGGCCGGGCGCGGCGCGGGCTGGGGGCTGACCCGGCCGGCGGGGCCGGCCGCCGTACCGAGGCGCCGGTACCGAGGCGCCGGTACCGAGGGCGCGGGCCGCCGGTACCGGGGCCCCGGCCGCCGTACCGCGGCGCCGCCGCGGCGCCGTCAGCGGCGGACCAGGGCGAGCTGCCGGTTCATCTCCGTCAGGAAGCGCACCACGACGTGCAGCTCGTCGGACGTGAAGCCGGCGCGGGTGGCGTCGGTGAGCGTGGCCAGCGGCCGGAAGTAGTCACGGGCCACCTCCCGGCCGGCCTCCGCGTAGTGCAGGTGGACGATGCGCCGGTCGTGGGCGGACCGGACGCGCCGGATGTGGCCGGCCTTCTCCAGACGGTCGAGGCAGGCCGTCGTCGCCCCCGAGGTCAGGTTCATCTGCCGGCCCAGCCGGCCGGGCGTCAGGGCGCCCTCTCCGTGCGCCTCCGCCTCCAGGACGGCGATCAGGGCCTGCACGTCGGTGAGGTGGAGGCCCTGGGACTGGGCGAACTCCTGCGCGACGCGGTTGAACTCCGCGTTCATCCGGCGCAGCAACACCGCGAAGGACTGCAACCCGATCGGGTCGTCGGCCGGAAGGGAGGGCGAGGGCGAAGGCGGCGTCGAGGGTGAAGCCGGAGGGGAACTCCGAGGGGAGGCCGGGGGGGTGTCCGCGTCACGCATGGGTTCAGCATAAGATCTCTCGACGATTGAGATTCTTGATGATCAAATCAAGTGAGGAAATGACGTGAGGAACGCACCCCGCTGGGCCCGCTGGGCCGTGCCCCTGGCGCTCGTGCTCGTCTGGCTCGGCATCGGCGGCACCCTGGGGCCCTACGCGGGCAAGCTCGGCGAGGTCGCCACCAACGACCAGGCCGCCTTCCTGCCCCGCAGCGCCGAATCGACCCAGGTGCTCCAGGCCCGCAAGGCCTTCGAGGCGTCGGCGTCCGTCCCCGCGATCCTCGTGTGGACGGCCGACGACGGCGGCCGCGTGACCGCCGGCCAGCAGCGCGCGGCCACCCAGGCGGCCGCGGGCCTCGCCGGACGCCCCGGCATCGCCGGTACCCCTTCCCCCGCCGCCCTCTCCGCCGACGGGGAGGCGGTCCAGGCCGTCGTACCCCTGGCCCCCGACCTCGGGGAGCGGACCCCGGAGGTGCTGGACGAGGTACGCCGGGCCGCCGAGCGCGTGCCGGGCACCTCGGTGCAGGTCGCCGGCCCGGCGGCCACCCAGGCCGACCTCTCCGACGCCTTCGCCGGCATCGACGGCCTGCTGCTCGGGGTCGCGCTGGGCGCCGTCCTGCTGATCCTGCTGCTCGTCTACCGCAGCGTCCTGCTGCCCTTCGTGATCATCATCAGCGCGGTGTTCGCCCTCGGCCTCGCCTGCGCCGTGGTCTACGCGCTCGCCGCCCGCGACGTGGTGCGCGTCGACGGCCAGGTGCAGGGGATCCTCTCCATCCTGGTGATCGGGGCGGCGACCGACTACGCCCTGCTGCTCGCCGCCCGCTTCCGCGAGGAGCTCGCCGTACGGGGGGACCGGATCGCCGCCGTACGCGCGGCCGTGCGCCGCTCGGCCGGAGCCGTCACCGCGAGCGCCGCCACCGTGGCGCTCGGCCTGCTGGCGCTGCTGGCCAGCGACCTGACGAACAACCGCGCCCTCGGCCCGGTCGGCGCCATCGGCATCCTCTGCGCCGTGCTGACCACCCTGACCTTCCTGCCCGCCGTCCTGGCCCTGCTCGGCCGTGCCGCCTACTGGCCCGCCACCCCGAAGCCGGCCGACGCCACCGCCGAGGGCCACCGCATCTGGCAGCGCGTCGCCGCCCTGGTCGACCGGGCACCCCGCCGGGTGTGGGCCGGCACCGCGCTGCTGCTCTGCGTGCTGGCCGCCTTCGCCCCCGCCCTCTCCTCCAAGGGCGTGCCGCTGGACGAGATCTTCGTCAACGACGCACCCTCCGTCAGCGCCCAGCAGACCCTCGCCCGCCACTTCCCCGCCGGCTCCGGCAATCCGGCCGTCATCATCACCGACGCCGGCCGGGCGGCCGCGGTACGGGCGGCCGCCGAGGGCACCGAGGGCGTGGCGGCCGTACGCCCGGTCACCGCGGCCGGCGGCGGCCGGCCCGCGCCGGGCGGCCCGGCCGAACCCCTCGTCGTGGACGGCCGGGTACGCCTGGACGCCACCCTCGACGACGCGGCCGACAGCGACGCCGCCAAGGACACCGTCCGGCGGCTGCGGGAGAACGTCCACGCCGTACCGGGCGCCGACGCCCTGGTCGGCGGCTACACCGCCCAGCAGTACGACACCCAGCTGACCTCGGCGCGCGACCGGAACCTGATCGTGCCCGTCGTCCTGGCGGTCATCCTGCTCATCCTGGCCGCGCTGCTGCGCTCCCTGATCGTTCCGGTCCTGCTCGTGGCGACCGTCGCCCTCAACTTCCTGGCCACGCTCGGGGTCTCCGCGCTGCTCTTCCAGCACGTGCTGGGCTTCAGCGGCACCGACGCCTCCGTGCCGCTCTACGGATTCGTCTTCCTGGTCGCCCTCGGCGTGGACTACAACATCTTCCTGATGTCACGCGTCCGCGAGGAGAGCCTCGTGCACGGCACGCGGCAGGGCGTGCTGCGCGGCCTGACGACCACGGGCGGGGTGATCACCTCCGCCGGCGTGGTCCTCGCCGCGACCTTCGCCGCGCTGATGGTGATCCCGCTGGCCTTCCTGGTGCAGATCGCGTTCATCGTCGCCTTCGGCGTCCTCCTCGACACGCTGGTCGTCCGGTCCCTGCTGGTCCCCGCCCTCGTGCTGGACATCGGCCCCCGCGCCTGGTGGCCCAGCGCACTCGCCTCCCGCTTCGAGGAGGGACCCGTGCCGGCCCGGAACCTTGGCTAGGGTGACGGCGGAGGCCGGTGACGGCGCCCTCGACCGGGGCGGGCAGCGGGCCGGCGACGACGGGGGGCTCACGTGTCACGGACCGGCCGGGGTGTTCCGACGGGGGGCCCGCCGGCGGCCCCGGTGCTGCCCGTGCCCCAGCGCGGCCGGCTGGGACTCGTGGCCGTCCTGGCCGCGCTGGTGGTCCTCCTGCTGGGGATCCGGTACGCGGACGACAGCGGTCCCGGTGCGGTGGACGTACGGGTCGGGGCGCTGGTGGACGGGGCGCGGCCGCCCTGGTGGCGGCAGGCCGCCCTGGCCGCCGACTTCCTGGGCGAGCCCGCCGGAGCGGCCGTCCTGGTCCTGGTCGTCGCAGGGGGCTGCCTGCTCCTGCGGCGCCCGCGCGCGGCGGTGCTGGCCGTCGCGGGCGCCGGCCTGACCGTGGGGACGACGACGCTGCTCAAGCACGTCGCGGGGCGCACCATCAACGGCGGCCACCTGTCCTACCCGAGCGGCCACACCGCCTTCCTCACCGCCCTGGCCGTCTCCGTCACACTGCTCGCGGTCGAGCGCGCCGGCCGGACGGCCGGCGCGCTGGCCGTATGCGCCGCGGCGCTCGCCGCCGGTGCCGGCATGGGCTGGGCCCAGGTCGCCCTGGGCGCGCACTACCCGACCGACGTCCTCGGCGGCTGGTGCACCGCACTGGCGGTGACGCCGGCGACGGCGTGGCTGGTCGACCGGACGGCCGACGCCGCGCGGGCCCGGCCGTGACCCCCAGACGGGCCCGCCCGGCGGGCCGGGGCCCGCGGCCCCGGCCGTGACCCGCCGGCCGTGACCCGCCGAGGACCGCCGGGCGCGGGCGGCGGCCGGCGCCGCCGCCCCCGTCAGGCCAGGCGGCGGAAGACCGGCCTGACCGGCCGCCCGCCCAGCCAGGGCGTCGGGTCCCCGGCGTCCAGCGCCTTCCGGTACACCGCGCAGGCCTGGGCCACCACGTCGACGGTGTGCTCGATGTCGGCCTCGTCGAGCGCACTGCTCACCACGAACGACGGGGCCAGCACCCCGCCCGCGAGGAGCCGGCGCAGGAACAGGGTGCGGAAGGCCTGGGACGGCTGCCCGTCCCGGTCGAGGGTGGCGAAGACCAGGTTGCTGGCCCGGCCCCGTACGAGGACGTGGTCGCCGACGCCCATGCCGGCGGCGGCCTCCCGCACCCCTGCGGCCAGCCGCTCGCCCAGGGCGTGCAGCCGTGCGGTGACGCCCTCCTCCGTGTAGACGGTCTGCACCGCCATCGCCGCGGCCAGCGCATGCGTTTCCGCGCCGTGCGTGGTGGACAGCAGGAACACCCGGTCGCCGGAGTGCCGCAGCCCGCCCCGCTCCATCAGCTCGCGCCGCCCGGCCAGCGCGGAGACGGCGAAGCCGTTGCCCAGCGCCTTGCCGAACGTGGACAGGTCGGGGACCACGCCGTACAGCCCCTGGGCACCCGCCTCGGACCAGCGGAAGCCGGTGATCATCTCGTCGAAGACCAGCACGCAGCCGTGCCGGTCGGCCAGCTCGCGCAGCCCGGCCAGGTAGCCGGGCGGGGGCTCGGCGTGCCCGGCCGGTTCGAGGACCAGGCAGGCCACCTCGTCGCGGTACCGGGTGAGCAGCTCCTCGGTGGCGGCCAGGTCCCCGTACGGGAACGCCACGGTCAGCTCGGTGATCGCGGCCGGGATGCCGGCGGCCATGGGCGTGGTGCCGATGAACCAGTCGTCCACGGAGAAGAACGGGTGGTCGCCGCAGATCGCCACCCGCGGGCGCCCGGTGACGGCGCGGGCGAGGCGTACGGCCGCGGTGGTGACGTCGGAGCCGTTCTTGGCGAACTTCACCATCTCCGCGGTCGGCACCGTGGCCAGGAACCGCTCCGCCGCCTCGACCTCCACCACGGACGGCCGGACGAAGTTGCCGCCGCGGCCGAGTTCGCGCCGCACCGCCTCCAGGACGCGCGGGTGGGCGTGGCCCAGGCTCACCGACCGCAGGCCGGAGCCGTACTCGACGTACCGGTTGCCGTCGACGTCCCACACGTGGGCGCCCAGGCCGTGGCTGATGACCGGGGCCAGGCCCTCGGGGTACTGGTCGTCGCCCTTGGCGTACGTGTGCGCGCCGCCGGGCACCAGGGCGTGCAGCCGCTCGTTCGCGCGCACCGACCGGGGCAGGGCGAACCCGTCCGGGTCCGCGGTGACTTCGGTGTCCACGGTGATGTCAGCTCTCCTTCTGCTTCAGGACCTCGGCGAGGCTCGGCGCCTCCCGGTCCCGCCGGGACGTCGAGGCGGCCGGCAGCGGCCACGGAATGGCCAGGTCCGGGTCGTCGAAGGCGATGGTCACGTCCTCGGCCGGGTCGTGCGGGCGGTCGATCCGGTACGAGGTGTCGGCGGTCCCGGTCAGCGCCTGGAAGCCGTGCGCGCACCCGGCCGGGACGTACACGGTGGCCTGGGTCTCGCCGGAGAGCTCGAAGAAGGCCCGGCCGAGGTAGGTCGGCGAGTCCGGCCGCAGGTCCACCACGACGTCGAAGATCCTGCCGTACGAGCACCGCACCAGCTTGGCCTCGCCGGCGCCGGACCGCAGGTGCAGCCCGCGCAGCACGCCGCGGACCGAGCGGGACACGCTGTCCTGGACGAAGGCGCCCGGGTCGAGCCCCACCGAGCGGACCACCTCGGCGTCGAACGTGCGGCAGAAGAAGCCGCGTTCGTCGGTGTGCGGCGTCGGCTCGAACAGGAACGCGCCGGCCACTTCCGGCACTTCGGTCACCTTCATGACGTCTCCTCCAGGGCGTGGGCCCGGTCGGTCGCGGGGAACAGCGCCTTCGTCAAGGCGTCGAACTGGAGCCGGAGTTGCCGGGCCACGGCCTCGTTCCGGGCGGTCAGGACCCGGCGCAGCCCGGCCGAGCGCTCCTCCAGCTCCCGGAACTGCCCGAGCAGCCGCCCGGCGTCGACCTCGCGGGCCGGGTGGCAGTACGCGCCCAGGCCCATCCGCTCCATCAGCGCGTCGCTCTTGGCCGCGTAGCTGACCGCGAGCACCGGGGTGCCGGTCTTCAGCGCGCAGACCAGGTTGTGGTACCGGGCGGCCACCACGCTGTCGGCGGCGGCCGTCTCCTTCATCAGGTCGGCCAGCGAGGCCGTGTCGGCGGCGGTGACCAGCGGCGAGTCCACCGCCTCCAGGACCGCGGCGACCACCGGGGCGTCGCACGCGTCGCCGGTGAGCAGCCGGACCGGCCGGCCCTCCTCGGCCAGCGCGCGCACGAACGCCACGGTGCCGTCGAGGTAGCGCCGGTGGATCTCCGCGGCCCGCGCACGGTCGTCGTTGCCGCCGTGGAAGTCCATCACCCCCACGCAGACCGTGCCGGGAGCGCCGGAGGGGGCCCCGGACCGCGGCGCCGGCAGGGCGAACGCGAGGTCGGGGTAGACCTCGTCGCGCGCCGTGTCCACGCCCATCGCCCGCATCGCGTCGCGGGACGGCTCGTCCCGGTACGACCGGTACGCGGCCAGCCGCGCCGACCAGCGCACCAGCGCCCGCGTCGGACGGCTGGCGATCTCCGCGGCGCCCACGCCGACCAGCGCGACCGGGGTGCCCAGCAGCCGGCCGGAGGCGCAGAGCAGGAACAGCGCGTACGGGAAGCCCCACGGCCGCAGCGGCAGGGTCGCCTCCAGCACGCCCATGCCCGGCACGACCACCACGTCGTGCCGCCGCACCCAGGCGGCGGTGCGGAACGCGTCGACCACCTTGCCCAGGCCCTTCGCCGCGACGGCGCCCGCCCGGGACGCGGTCCGGTACTCCCCGCGGTTCCAGTGCAGCCGCGTCGCCGGGATCCCGAACCGGGCCGCGACCACCTCGGGCCCGCCGCACAGCGCGTCCACCACCGCGTCCGGGTGCTCGGCGCGCAGGTACCCGAGCACGGCCTCCAGCGAGCCGTCGTTGCCGAGGTTCCCGGACCCGAGCAGCCCGAACACCCCCACCCGCACCGGGGTTCCGCCGGTGGACGTCACCCGCGCCTCCCCTCGCGCCCGGCGACCAGCTCGTCGACGGACACGGTGAGCAGGGCCGGGTCCACCGGGGTGCGGTCCTCGACCCGCTCACCGGCACCCGGCCGGGCCCGGCTGGCCATCCACGCGGCCAGGTGGCGGTAGCAGGCGCGCCGGTCGGCCGGAGACAGCGGCGCCCGCCGGATCGCCGCGACGAAGCCCCACACGTACTCGGCCAGCAGCCGCGGCGTCGGGTGCAGCGGCCCCGCCCGGCGCGGGTCCAGGTTCACGCAGCGCGAGCGCTTCGACGGGTTGGCCCGCTCGGCGCGGGTGGGGTGGTCGCGGCGGAAGTACAGCAGCTCCGGCACCTGGTGGAAGGGCCCGTGCAGGCCGATCTCGGTGACGAAGGTGCGGTCCGCGTGGTGGTAGCTGTCGTGCGGCTTCACCCGCCGCAGCACGTCGGCCCGCATCACCCCGTAGAAGTCGTCGCCCCCGGGCTCGAACAGCATGCTGCGGAAGCGCTCCGGCGCGGAGGGGGACGCGGTGGCGAGGGTGTACGGGTACGGCACCTTCACCTGGCCGCGCTCGTCGATGACCGCCTGGTCGGCGTGGGCGAGGATCACCCCGGGCCGCTCGTCCAGCGCCTCCACGCAGCGCTCCAGCAGCGTGCGGGCGTACAGGTCGTCGTGCGAGGCCCACTTGAACAGCTCGCCGTGGCACTGGGTGAAGACGTGGTTGTGGTTCGGCGCGGCGCCGATGTTCCGGGGCAGCCGCAGGTACCGGATGCGCGAGTCCTTCCCGGCGTACCGGCGGCAGATGTCCTGGGTCCCGTCGGTCGAGGCGTTGTCCGAGATGACCAGCTCGAAGTCCTCGTAGGTCTGGCCGAGCAGGGCGTCGAGCGACTCGGCGAGGTACTCCTCGCCGTTGTACACGGGCAGGCCGATGCTCAGCCTGGGCTGTGCGGTCATGTGGTCCTCACTTCGGGAAGGGGGTCGTGACGGCGCTCGCGCAGGGCGGCCCGGAGCTGGAGCCACCACACGGCCGAGGCGCCGACGGTCGCGGCGGCGACGCCCCAGGCCGAGCCGGCCGTGCCGGCGGCGGCCGCCCCGCCGAGGCCGCCGCCGACGTAGCAGACGGAGGCGAAGAGCTGGCAGCGCAGGCTGCGCCGGGCCGCGCCGAGCGCGCGCAGCCCGGCCGCCGCGCCGGTGCCGAGGCCGGCCCCCGCGACGCCGAGGGTGACCGGCACGACGAGCTGGGAGGCGGACTGCCAGACGCCGCCCAGCACGAACGCGCCGGCCCGGTCCGGTACGAGCAGCAGCGCCCCGCCCCACAGCAGCGCGCCGACGGCCTGCCCGCCGCCCAGCAGCAGGCAGAACGCGCCGAGGCGGTGCGGGGCCCGCCGCAGCACCCGCGCCGCCTCCGGGACGGTGACCAGCGACAGACCCATCAGCACGGCGAGGAACGGGCCGAGCAGCAGCTCGGCGCCCCGGACGGCGCCCACCGCGCCGACGCCGGCGATCGCGCCGAGCCCGTACGCCCGCAGCTGGCTCGCACCGCCGAGGCTGACGTTCTCGACCAGGTACCGGTAGCCGAGGTCGCGCTGCTCGCGCAGCCAGCCGCGGGCCCCGGCCGGCCGGGGCCGGATGCCGGACTGGACGCAGCCGTACCCGGCCGCCACCGCGGCGGAGCCGCCCCAGGCGAGCACGAAGGCGGCCACGCTGCCGACGCCGGCCGCCAGCATCATGGCCGGGACGAGCGCGACGCCCCACACCACGTCGTTGACGAACGCCTTCCGCCCGGCCCCCGCGGCGAAGAACGAGAACCGCCAGGCGTCCTGGAGCAGCAGACCGGGCAGCGTGACGGCGAGAGAGACGAACGCGCTGCCCACCGGGCCGCCGATGCCGAGCCCGGCCACCAGGCAGGCCGCCCCGACGACCGTGCCCACGCCGAGCGCGGTGCCCGTCGACCGGGTCACCGCCGCACGCCAGGACGCCTCGGGCACGCCGCTGAAGCGCACCACGAGCGGATCGGTGGCCAGCCCGCGGGACACGTTGAGCACCACGCCGTACGTCACCCAGGCGAGGCTGAACACGCCGAACGCGGACAGCCCCAGCGAGCGGGCCACGTACAGGCCCACCACGAAGTTGCTCATGCTGGAGGCCGCCTGGTCGGCCAGGCCCCAGGACAGCCGGCCGGCCAGCGCCCGCCCCGCGGACCCGGCCCGCGTCCCGGTGCCCGTCTTCTTCCCCTCGGTGGTCATCGGCGTCATTCCTTGAGCAGTCCGGCGCCGTGCAGGGCGGCGGCCGCGGCGGCCACGGTGTCGAAGGGCAGCCCCGACCGCTCGGCGACGTCGAGCAGGCTGTGCCCGCCGTCGGACAGGCTGAGCACCCAGAGCATGGCCATCTGGGCCTGCTTGGCGTCGCTGCGCCCGCCGAGCGAGTCGTACAGCCCCCGCCTGCCCAGCTGGGGTTCGCCGTACGGGCTGAGGTTGACGTACCGCCGGTTGCGGTCCAGCACGGAGAACGCCTCGCGGCAGACCGCCAGGGTGTCCGCCATCGCCTCCGGGGTGACGAAGTCCGGGTTGTCGGCCGAGGTGTGGTACTCGGGGTAGCCCGCGTACGGGGTGCGGCTGAGGGAGCCCACGCCCAGGTCGAACCCGGGCGAGCAGAACTGCCGCTCGTCGTACCCGTACGGGGTGAACTCCCTGATCTCGTGCGGCCGTCCGGACGCGGCGAGCACGTGCCGCAGCACCCGGTCGATCTCGGCGTCGCCGCGCCTGCTCTGCTTGTACGTCAGCTGCCCCCGGTCGCCGGCGCAGGCCAGCACCAGCCCGTGCCGGACCCGGTCGATCCGCTCCGCGTTCCGCGCGAGCCAGGTGATCGCCCCGATGGTGCCGGGCGCGAACAGGAACCGGTAGGTGTGGTACGGGTCCTCCGCCGCCAGCGCCCGCGCCAGCTGCACCGCCACCGCGATCCCGGCCAGGTTGTCGTTGGCCAGCGACGGGTGGCACACGTGGCAGGACACGATCACCTCGTCGGCGACCTGCCCGGGCACCACGTGCTCGGCGTACGTCAGGTGCCCGTCCTCCAGCGTGGAGTCGATCCGCACCTCGTAGTCCCCGTCGGGCAGCGCGTCCAGCGTCTCCTGCGCCAGGCAGAACCCCCACTGCGGCGTGTAGTAGCTGGTCCGGTACGGCACCCACGACGGCTGGTCCGGCAGCGTGTGCAGGTGCCCCCGCAGCTCGGACAGCGGCATGGTCGCCGACACCGGCACGCTGTAGCCGAGCACGTGCAGGCTGGACGCCGCGAAGTCGACCACCCGGCGGCCCGCGGCGTCGGCCACGTACGCGTCCCGGATGTTCCACTCCTGCGGCACCGTCCAGTCGAGCACCTGCGTCCCGGTCGGCACCTCGTGCACCTCCAGCGGGAGGTGTTCGCCGACGACCTCCAGGGTGGCGCGCACCCCGTCGCCGGTGATGCTCCGGCACAGCGGGTACAGCCGCCGCACCAGCGCGTGCATCTCCTCGCCGACCTCCGTCACCGGCTCCACCGCAGGGTGCCGTCGACGGAGCCGGCGCCGGAGGCCGCGCGCAGCACGGCGAGGCGGGTGAAGCGCTGCTCGAACGCCTCCCGGGTCAGCCCGTGCTTCCGGTAGGCGTCGGCGAGTTCCCGCGCGCCCCGCTCCACCGACCAGGCGCAGTCGAAGCCGGGCAGCGCGTCGCGGAACCGGGAGAAGTCCACCCGGTACGAGCGCGGGTCGGCCCCGTTCTCCCCGGTGATCACCACCTTCGCGCCGTCCACCGCCTGCGCGACCTGCTCGGCGATCTCGGCGACCGTCACGTTGTTGCGCTCGCTGCCGATGTTGAACGCCCGGTCGTGCACCGCCTCGCGCGGCGCGGTCAGCGCGGCCGTGAAGGCCTCGGCGATGTCCGCGGCGTGCACCAGCGGGCGCCACGGGGTGCCGTCGGAGAGCACCAGCACCTCGCCGGAGAGCAGGGCGTGGCCCACCAGGTTGTTCAGCACGATGTCGGCGCGCAGCCGCGGGGAGAAGCCGAACGCGGTCGCGTTGCGCAGGTACACCGGGCTGAAGTCGTCGTCGGCCAGGTCGTGCAGGTCGTCCTCGACCCGCACCTTGGACTCGGCGTACGGCGTCACCGGGCGCAGCGGGGCGTCCTCGCCGACCAGGGCGTCCCCGCCGGCGGCACCGTAGACCGAGCAGGTGGAGGCGTACAGGAAGCGCCGCACGCCGGCCTCGCGGGCCAGCCGGGCCAGCCGTACGGAGGCGTGGTGGTTGATGTCGTAGGTGAGCTCGGGCGCCAGCGACCCCAGCGGGTCGTTGGAGAGCGCGGCCAGGTGGATCACGGCGTCCACCCCGGCCACGTGCTCGGCGGTGACGTCCCGCAGGTCCACCCGGTGCCCGGCCGGGTCCGCGGGCCGGGGGCCGAGCAGGCAGTCGGCGAACAGGCCGGAGTCGAGGCCGACCACCTCGTGCCCGGCGGCCGCGAGGACCGGGGCCATCACGGTGCCCAGGTAGCCCTGGTGTCCGGTCAGCAGTACGCGCAAGGTTCATTCCCCCAGGTCGAGAGTGAGTTTGGTGACGTCGAACGCCTCGGCGTAGCGGGCGTGGCATTCGATGCCGCGGATCCGGGCCAGGCCGAGGAAGGCCTCGCGGTCGTACCAGGGCCGGTGCCGCTGCGAGGGGTAGTGCTCCTGGAGCAGCCGGACCTTCCGTTCCGCGGTCTCCGGCAGCAGCGGCTGGTACGCGGACGGACGGCCCAGGTCGCCGTCCCACTTGACGATCTCGTAGCCGAGGACGAGGTGGTCGCGGAACGCGGTGGGCAGCAGCCGCGCCAGCCCCCGGTGGTCCTGGTGCGCGTCGTCCGTGCGCGGGGCGAGGACCAGGTCGGGCTCGGTCCGCGCGCGCAGTTCCTCCACCGCGGACTTGGCCTCCTCCCAGTACGCGGGCAGCCGGCCGTCCGGCAGTTTGAGGACGGTCAGCCGCAGGTCGGCGCCCGGGCAGAAGGCGGTGAGCGCGGCCCGCTCCTCCGCCTCCCGCTCGGTCCCGCCGCCGGACAGCACCAGCGCGTCGACCCGGATGCCCGGCCGCGCCAGACACGTCGTCAGCAGTGTCCCGCCGGCCCCGATGGCGATGTCGTCGCAGTGCGCCCCCACCGCGACGAGCCGGTCCAGGCGCCGGGCCCCGAGCCGGATCACCTGGCCCCCACGGCGGCGCCGCCCCGGCTCGCGGGCACCCGGGCCGCCGTGGCGCCGTCCCGTTCCCACACGGCCCACGGGCGGTCGCCCTGCGCGTAGGAGGCGTCGAGCGCCGCCCGCTCCTTCACGGTGTCGGTCGGCTTCCAGAAGCCGCGGTGCCGGTGCGCCACCAGCCGGCCCTGCTTGGCCAGCCCGGCGCAGCCGTCGGCGACCAGGTCCCCGCCCTCGGGTATGTGGTCGAAGACCTCCTGGCGGAGCACGAAGTAGCCGCCGTTCTCCCACAGCGGCATGTCGCTCACCGCCGTGATGCCGCCGACCAGGCCGTCCTCGGCCAGGTCCACGCAGTGGAACGACTGCTGCGGCGGCACCACCATCATCGACGCGCCGGCGTCGCGCCGGGAGAACCGGTCGATCATCTCCGGCAGCGGGGCGTCGGTGAGCACGTCGGCGTAGTTGGCGAGGAACATCTCGTCGCCGTCCAGGTGGTGCCGCACCCGGCGCAGCCGCTCCCCGATGGGCGACTCGATGCCGGTCTGCGCGAAGGTGATCGTCCAGTCGGCTATGTCGGTGGACAGTAACTCGGTGCGCCCGCCGCGCAGGACGAAGTCGTTGGACGTCGTCTCCTCGTAGTGGAGGAAGAAGTCCTTGATGTGGTGGGCCCCGTAGCCGAGGCACAGGATGAACTCCTTGTGCCCGTAGTGCGCGTAGTAGCGCATGACGTGCCAGATCAGCGGCCGGGGGCCGACCATGGCCATGGGCTTGGGCACGTCGTCCGCGGTTCCGTTCCGCATCCGCATCCCGTAACCGCCGCAGAACAGCACGACCTTCACGACTTCACCTCGACGATGCTCAGTTCCGGGATGGGGAAGACCAGGCGGCCGCCCCACTCGTGCACGAACGCCAGCTGCTCGGCCAGTTCGGTCCGCAGGTTCCACGGCAGGACCAGCACGTAGTCGGGCCGGTCGGCGGCGATCTGCTCGGGCGGCAGGATCGGGATGCGGGTGCCCGGGGTGAACCGGCCGTGCTTGTACGGGTTGCGGTCGACCGTGTACCGGAGCAGATCGGGCCGGATGCCGCAGTGGTTGAGCAGGGTGTTGCCCTTGCCGGGCGCGCCGTAGCCGACGACCGTCTCGCCCCGGTCGGCCGCCTCGATCAGGAACCGCAGCAGGTCCCGGCGCACCTTGGAGATCCGGGTGGAGAACTCGGTGTACCCGGACAGCTCCTGGAGCCCGGCGGCCTTCTCCCGGGCCAGTACGTCGGCCACCCGGCGGCTCGGCTCGGCGGCCGTCCCGGCGGGCCGGGCCCAGAGCCTGATCGAGCCGCCGTGCGTCGGCAGCAGCTCGACGTCCACCAGCGTGAGGCCGCCACTGGCCAGCGCCCGGGCCGCGGACGCGACCGTGTAGTACTGGAAGTGCTCGTGGTAGATGGTGTCGTACTGGTTCTCCTCGATCAGCGTCAGCAGGTGCTGCACCTCGACGGACACCCAGCCGTCGTCCGCGACCAGGGCGCGCAGGCCCTGCGTGAAGCCGACCACGTCCGGGATGTGCGCGTACACGTTGTTGGCCACGACCAGGTCCGCCGGGCCGTGTTCGGCGCGGACCCCCGCGCCGGTGGCCGGGTCCAGGAACTCCGTGAGCGTGGGCACGCCCGCCTCGCGCGCCGCGGCGCCGACGTTCACCGACGGCTCGATGCCCAGGCAGCGGATCCCCCGCTCCGCCACGTGCCGCAGCAGGTACCCGTCGTTGCTCGCGACCTCGACCACGAACGCGTCGGGGCCGAGCCCCAGCCGGGCCACGGCGTCGCCGACGAAGGTGCGCGCGTGCTCCACCCACGAGGTGGAGTACGAGGAGAAGTACGCGTACTCCTCGAACGTCTCCTCCGGCGTGATCAGCGGCGGGATCTGCGCGAGCCAGCAGTCCGTGCAGACCCGCAGGTGCAGCGGGTACGCGGGCTCCGGCAGGTCCAGCTGGTCCGCGGCGAGGAAGCTCTCGCACGGCGGCGTCGCCCCCAGGTCGGCGACGCTCGCGAGCTTCGCCGAGCCGCAGAGTCGGCACTGTGTCATTTCTCCTGCCCCCATCCCTGCCCGCGTGCGGAGTCCCGCAGCGGGCCAGCGTTTCCGTTCCTCGCCGGCGGCGGTCCTTCCCCGCCGGCCGGCCGCCCCGCGATCGCGGCGCGGTACCCCTCCATCAGGCGTTCGAGCCCGACCCGCGGGCTGAACCCCAGCTCGTAGCGGCGCCGGGCCGCCCGCCCCATCTCCCGGTTGCGGTCCGGCTCCGCCGTGATCCGGCGGATGCCGGACACCAGCGAGGCGGTGTCGCCCGGCGTGTGCAGCAGCCCGGTCACCCCGTCCTCGACCAGCTCGGTGAAGCCGCCGTGGCCCGCGGCGACGGCCGGCACCCCGGCCGCCATCGCCTCCGCGGCCACCAGGCCGAACGTCTCCCTGGCCACCGAGGGCGCCACCACCGCGACCGACCGCGCGACGGCCTCCCGGCACTCGGCGGGGGAGTACAGGCCGGCGTACCGGACGTCGTCCCGGCCCGCCGCCCACGCGGCCACCTCCGCCTCCAGCGGGCCCGCCCCGGCGAGCAGGAGCGGCACGCCCACCCCGCCGCCGGCCGCGACCTCGTCCCACGCGCCCATGAGCAGCCGGATCCCCTTGGCCTCCGCCATCCGGCCCAGGTACAGCAGGTGCTCCCCGGGGCCGGTCCGGCGCACCCCCGGGTCGGGCACGAAGTTGTGCTTCACCGACAGCCGCTCGGCCGGCATGCCGGACCGCACCAGGACGTCGCGCTGCGCCGCCGAGATGCAGAAGAACCGCTCCACGCCCGACCACCACCGCCGCCGGTTGACCGCCAGGCCGACCGCAAGCGGCACCGTCGCCAGCCGGGAGCCCCGGTAGCAGCCGTGCCGGACGGCGGGCAGCGAGGCGACCGTCCCGACGCACGCGTCGCACGGCAGGCCGTTGCGGTGCAGCGTGCCGGGCGCGCACACCTGGGTGTAGTTGTGCAGCGTGGCGACCAGGGGCACGCCGGCGTCGGCGCAGGCGGCCACGACCGAGGCCGACAGCAGCGGGAACACGTTGTGCACGTGCACCACGTCCGGCCGCTCGGCCCGGAGCCGGGCGGCCAGCTCCGTACGGACCGCCGGGTTCCACGGCACCAGGAGCGGCACCGCGGCCTTGGCGAGGAGGGAGCGGGCGGCGATGTCGTCGCTCCGCCGCTCGAACAGCCCGACCCGGTGG
This sequence comes from Streptomyces sp. NPDC101132, assembly GCF_044759225.1. Classification (NCBI taxonomy): domain Bacteria; kingdom Bacillati; phylum Actinomycetota; class Actinomycetes; order Kitasatosporales; family Streptomycetaceae; genus Streptomyces; species Streptomyces sp. NPDC101132. Next base: position 54,243 of record NZ_JBIVYX010000001.1, on the reverse strand, counting down.
CCGGCCGCGCGCAGCAGCTCCACCTCCTCGTCGACGACCCTGTTCTCCCCGCTCGGCTGCGTGGTGTTGTAGCGGTTGTGCACCACGACGACGTGCATGTTCAGACCACCTCCGGGTGCTGGGCCCGGGGCGGTACGGGCGGTCGGGGGAGCGCGGGCTCCGGCGGGGGAGTGGCCGCGGCGGGCAGCGCGAGCAGCGACGCCGCCAGGGCCAGGTGCAGCAGGTAGGGCGAGGCGTCGCCGAGGCCGGCCTCGGTGTACGAGGAGATGGCGACGTAACTGATCAGGAAGATCGCACCGGCCCTGGGCAGCGACGGAGGCCGCAGCAGCGCGACCGACCCGAGCACGAGGAAGACCCCGGCCACGATGCCGACGCCGACCAGGCCCTGCTCGTTGTAGACGGCGAGCCAGCTGTTGTCGATCGGCAGACCGCCGAACGACTTGTCGCCCAGGCCGACGCCGAACAGTTCCTGCGTCGTCGTCCGCGGCGCGTCCAGCAGCGCGTCCCAGACCTTGGCCCGGCCGGTCAGGTTGGAGAAGTTCTCCTGGCTCTGGCCGCGCAGGAACCAGGTGCGCAGCGCGGAGCTGAACGCCACCGCGGCCACCGTGGCGCACACCACCGCCCAGGCGAAGAACCGGCGGGCGGCCCCGCTGGTCAGGATCAGCGACCCGATCGCCAGCACCAGCCCGATGATCAGCCCGAGCGTGGCCGTCCGGGTGTGCGTCATCGCGAGCAGCACCAGCGACGGCACGATGACCAGCGCCGCGCTGCGCCCGGTGGTCCGCCGGCTCAGCAGGAGCAGCACCGTGAGCCCGATGATCACCGCGGCGTACTGCCCGATCTGCGGCGGGGTCAGCGGCCACAGCGCACCGACCAGCCGCCCGCCGTAGTACTCGGGCATGGCCGTACCCGGCGACACGGCCAGTCCCGCGGCCACCAGCACCAGCACGGAGAAGTACATCCGGATGTGGTACCGGACGAACATCAGCCCGCCGTCCCACCAGCGGCTGACCAGCCACAGGGTGCCGACGAACAGCGCGAGCCGGGTGCAGCGGAACAGCGCGCCGTACCCGACGGCCAGGTTCACGCTGGAGATCACGCTCGGCACCAGCAGCAGGGTGAGCAGGAAGACGAAGGCGCTCGGCCGGACGCGCAGCCGGAAGTTGAGCACCAGCGCCAGCGCGAACGCGACGACCAGCGCCCCCATGGTGGCGAGCTGGATCAGGGAGCGGGGCAGCGCGATCACGGTCTTCGCGCCCGCGGACCCCAGCGTGTTGAGGGCCAGCAGCGCCCAGACGATCCCGACGCCCTTCGGAGGCAGCTCGCGCTCCATCTCAACCACCGGCCCGGGGCTGGAAGGTGCTGCCGGGGTCCTGCTGGTACGGGGTGCCCTGCCACTGCGCGGGGTCGAGCACCCGTCCCGGGTCACGGGCGACGAAGTTCCAGGTGCCCAGGTACACGTTGTCGTGCCAGCGGTTCTGCTGCCGGCCGGTGATCGCCTCGGCCACCCCCTGGCCCTTGTACGGGGACCAGTCCGGGTAGGTGCCGTAGTTGGCCAGCACCGCCATCAGACCGCACCGCCCCGTGCACGCGAGGACGGAGGGACGCAGCACGAACCGGTTGTGGTGGATGTCCACCCGCTGGGTCTTCCACCGGCAGTCGTCCAGCAGCGGCGCGGTGGCGATCGCCGGCGGCGCGCAGCGTGCCGTGTCCTTCACCAGCAGCGTGCAGTAGCCGGCGGACGTGTTGGCGGGGCTGTTGCAGAACCGGTCGGCGTTCTCCCACAGGGTGATCCCGTTCCAGTTGTCCTCCAGCACGTTGTGGTGGATCTCCAGCCTGTCCGTGCGGGCCGGGATCCGCGGCTCGCCCCCGGACTCGGACACGTACAGGGCCGCGTACGGGAAGTCGTCGCCGGTGCCCGCGTACCTGCGGCCGTCGACCCAGTTGTTCCGCCGCATCGTGTTGTGCCGGATCACCGCGTTGTAGCTGGTCTCGTACATCAGGGCGGGACCGTCGTTGGCGTCGAGGACGTTGTTCTCGATGCGGAAGTCGTTGTTGTTGTTGTCCGCCCACAGGCCGGCACCCCGGTTGTCGTGCACCCAGTTGCCGCGTACGTCCGCGCCGTTGACGGCCCAGAACTTGATGCCCCCGGTGCAGCCGCAGCCCGGCCGCTGCCGCTCCCAGTCGTCGGTGTTGTTGCCGACGACCTCGTTGCCCTCGACCACCAGGCCGCGGATGGAGTCACCGGTCTTGTACGCGTTCATCCCGTACTGGCCGTTCTCGCGCAGGCAGTTCGCGCGGACCTGCTGCCGGGCACCGGCCATCAGCCCGGCACCCGAGTTGCGCTGGATCGTGGAGTGCTCGATCACCCAGCCGTCGGCCATGTCGTGGTTGACCACGCCCTCGTTGTTCGGCGCGACGAACCCCTGGACGGTCAGGTGCCGGATGGACACGCCGGTGCCGGTGCCGCCGAACGCGTAGTTGTTGGTCCTCCGGCCGTCGAGCACCGCGCCCGGGGCGCCCAGGTAGCTGTCCCCCTCCTTGGGCAGCACCTGCGCGTAGCGGTGCGGTTCGAGCGTGTGCGTCCCCGGCGCCAGCCAGAACGTGGTGTGCGGGGGGCTGTTCCTGGTCTTCGCGGCCAGGTCGCCGACCACCGCCGGGTCGACCGTCACCGCCCCCGCCGGGGCCGTCCGCGGCCCGGCTGGGGGAGCGTCGCACACCCGGGCCGGGGGCACGCCGGGCGCACCCGTCGCGGCCGGCCGGCCGGCCCGCGCCGTCAGTGCCGCGTCCGAAGTGCCCGTACAGCCGGCCGCCGCCACCAGCACCAGCAGCAGCGGCGCCACCGCCCACGCCCGGTGCCGCCTTCCGAACCCCATGCATCCGGCGCGGTCCACACGACACCCCCTAGCCACGGAACCTGAGTACGGTGGTGAACCCGCCCGACGGCCCGGCGCCCGCGGTGGACCCCGTGCCGAGCAGCGTGGTGGCCGGCTCCCTGCGGCCGAAGCCGGCGGAGTACCAGCCCAGCGGTGGGGCGCTCTCCCCGCGGTGGGCCCGCCAGGACAGCTGCTCCGGCAGGTCGAGCACGGCGGAGCGGTCCTCGCCGTCCCGGCTCCAGGTGAGCAGCGCCCGGCTGCCCGTCAGCTCCGCGGTGACCTCCGGGCCGAGGTGGAACGCCAGGCGCACCGCCCGGCGCGGCCCCCGCACCTCGTCCACCACGCGCAGCTCCCGCAGCGCGGCCGTCAGCTCCACCCGGCGCCGGTGCACGGAGGGCCGGTAGCCGTCGTGCTCGGCGGACCAGCGCGCCACACCCCCGCCGGAGGTGTCCGCGACCAGGACGCGGCTGCGGGCGTGCCGCGTCCACAGGAACGGGCCGCCGGAGACGGACTGGTCGCCGCCGTCCAGCTCCAGCGTGTTGTGACCGAGCGTCGACCGGAAGTACCGCCGCCACTCGGGCTGCCCGTGGTAGCAGTACGTCCCCGGGTCGGCCAGTACGTCGACCCCGTCGTGCCGCACCTCCAGGGACAGGGCGTCGGCGTGGGCGTGCGCGGCGATCGACAGGAACCCGTGCGGGCCCCCGTCGCAGCGGCACCAGATCTCCTCCGGGCCGCGCAGCACGGTCAGCCCCGCGTCGGCGAAGTGGGCCGGCCGGCGCGCCGGGCGGGCCACGGCCGGGGCGCCGGACCGCAGCAGCGCGGCCAGCAGCGGGGTGCGCACATCGGTGCCGGGCACCGCGGGCCACCAGTCGAGCCGGCCGAACACCGCCTCCCCGGTGGACAGCAGTGAGCCCCAGCGGTCCGTGCCCGCCCCGTCCAGGACCAGGCCGTGCCCGTCGTCCGAGTCCCCCTGCCGCGGCGGACGCAGCCGGTTGTCCACGACGGCGGCCAGCGCGTCGGTCATCCGCAGCAGCACCAGCCGGACCGTCGCGGGGACCGGCACCCCGGCGGCGTCGCCCTCGGCCACCGCGGCCAGCCCGAGCTCCAGCACCAGGCCGTGGTACTCGCTCGCCAGCTCGCGGTTGAGGCCGGAGGGGAAGGTGTTGCCGCGCAGGTGCCGCTCCAGCGACCGCAGCGCCGCGGAGCGCCAGCGCTCCGATTCCGGGAACCAGCCGAACGCGCAGGCCGCGGCGAACTGCCCGGCGGCCTCCGCGATCACGTGGTTGTTCGCCGAGGAACCCCGGCTCGGGAAGGCGGCCAGCCAGCGCTGGTGGTGCCAGATCTGCCCCACCGCCACCGGGCTGCCCTCGAACAGGGCGGCCGCGCCGGACCACCCGTCGAGCAGCCGGCGGATCCACACCCAGGACAGCAGCCGGATGCCCAGCTCGATGCCGCTGACCCAGTGCACGCCGTGCAGCGGCGGGTTCGCCGCCCACCACGACCGCAGGTGCCCCGCCACGCGCTCCGCGTACCGCCCGTCCCCGGTGACCGCGTACGCGGCGGCGAGCACGGTCAGGTACTGGTGCCGGGACGGCTCCCAGATCTGCTTGATGTCCCCGGCCGTCTCCTCGTCGCGGTACGGGACGTCGAAGGCGTGACCGGACGGCGCCCGGCGCCCGGTCTTCGGGTCGTACCACCAGTCCGGGTCGGCGAGGTCGTCCCGTTCCACCCCGAAGAACCCGGCGTGCCCGGCCATCAGCCGGTCCGCCTCGGCCACCAGCCGCTTCACCGCGTCCGGCGGCAGGTCGTCGAGCACCCCGGCGGGCAGCACCGAGGTGAACCGGGCACCGGGCACCGCGGGGGCGGCCGGCACCGCCGACCGCCACTGCCGCCTGCGCACCGTGTCGACCGCCCGGCCGCCGATCTCCCGCGGCCCCATCCGGGACAGCCGCCGCAGGTACCAGCCCGCACCCATGCTCATCGGGCGGCCGCCAGCGCGACCGGCACACCCGCGGCCAGGGCGGTCTCCACGGCGAGGGTGGCCGCGGTGGTCGCGGCCAGCGACTCCAGCGGCACCGGCATCGGCCCACCCGTCCGCACGGCCTTCACGAACGCGGCCAGCTCGGCCGACTGGCCCTTGTCCCGGGCCTTGGGCAGCCGCGAGCTGACCCACCGCTTCCGCCCGTACACCGAGGCGCGGACGAAGTCGTCCAGTCGGAGCACCCTGCCGTCCGCGACCAGGTCCAGCGTCTCCTTGGGGAAGCCGGGGGAGCCGGTGGTCACGTAGCCGATGGTGGCCGTCGACCCGTCCGGGTAGCGCAGCACGACCTGCAGGTCCTCGTTGCCGGCCGAGGCGACCGCGTACACCGAGACCGGGTCGGCGCCGATCAGCCAGCTCGCCGTGTCGACGAAGTGCCCGCCCTCGCCCGCGAACCGCGAGCCCTCGGTGTCCTGCCGGAGGTACCAGCTGCCGTGCCCGAGCCGGCCCGCGTTCACCAGGTAGCGCAGGCTCGCCGGACCGGTCCGGGCGCCGAACCGGGCCTTCGCCTCGCGCAGCAGCGGCGAGAACCGCCGGTTGAAGCCCACCTGGATCCGGTCGTTGCCGGACTCCTCCACCGCCGCGAGCACCCCGGCCAGCTCCTCCTCGCTCAGCGCGAGGGGCTTCTCCACGAACACCGCCTTGCCCGCGAGGAGCGCCCTGCGGGTCAGCTCGGCGTGCGAACTGTGCCGGGTGACCACGAACACCGCGTCGACCTCCGGGTCGCCGAGCACCGCGTCGAGGTCGGTGGTCGCCCGGCCGAAGCCGAACTTCCGCTGCGCGTTGGCCGCGGACAGGGCGGTCGTGGTGACCACCGCCGACAGCTCGACGCCCTCGCGCCCCGCCAGGTGCGGCAGCAGCATCGAGGTCGCGTAGTTCCCCGCGCCGACGAACGCCAGCCGCACCGGCGCGTGCGCGGACCGGGCCGGCAGGGTGCGGCCGGGGACGGCCGCCGTGGCGTCACGCCGTACCGCCGGCACCGCCACCGACGGGGCCTCCGCCTCGCCCTCCGCCGCGTGCTCCGGGTACCGGAACAGCACGGCCACGGCCTTCAGTTCGCCGTCCTTCAGCCGCTGGTACGTCGTGACCGCGTCCGCGAAGTCGGAGACGTGCGAGATCAGCGGCTCCACGTCGACCCGGCCGCGCGCCATCAGGTCGAGGAAGCACGCCAGGTTGCGGCGCTCGGTCCAGCGGACGTAGCCGATCGGGTAGTCCCGGCCCTCCAGCTCGTACTCCGGGTCGTAGCGCCCGGGACCGTAGCTGCGCGAGAAGCGGACGTCGAGCTCCTTCTCGTAGTACGCGTTCCAGGGCAGGTCCAGCCGGCACTTGCCGATGTCGACCACCCGGCCGCGGTCCCGGCACAGCCGGGCGGCCAGCTCGACGGGCCCGTTGCTGCCGCCGCCGGCCGCCAGGTACACCTGGTCCACGCCGTGACCGCCGGTGAGCGCCGCGACGGCCGCCTCCACCGCCGCGGACTCGGGGTCGCCGCAGGCGTCGGCGCCCAGCTCCTCGGCCAGGGCGCAGCGCGCCGGGTCCGGGTCCACCCCGACCACCCGGACCCCCGAGGCGGTCAGCAGCTGCACCACCAGCTGCCCGATCAGGCCGAGGCCGATGACCAGCGCCACCTCCCCGAGCGCCGGCTCGCCCTGGCGGACGCCCTGCATCGCGATCGACCCGACCGTCCCGAAGGCGGCGTGCCGCGGCGCGAGACCGTCCGGCACCGGCGTGTACAGGTTCCGCGGCACCCAGTTCAGCTCGGCGTGCAGCGCGTGCTCGTTGCCCGCGCAGGCCACCAGGTCGCCGGCCTTCACGTCGTCGATCCCGGCCCCGACCTGCTCGACCACCCCGCACAGCGAGTAGCCCAGCGGCGTGTACGAGTCCAGCTTGCCCATCACCTTGCGGTACGTGGCCGGCACCCCGTTGACGGCCACGCTCTGCATGACCTTCGCCACCTGGTCCGGCCGCGAACGCGCCTTGCCCAGCATCGACATGCCGGCCTCGGACACCTTCATCAGCTCGGTGCCGGTGGATATCAGCGAGTAGACGGTGCGGACCAGCACACCGCCCGGCTTGCACCCCGGCACCGGCACGTCGAGCACCGCCAGCTCGCCGCTCTTGTAGTTCTGCACAACCTGCTTCACCCGAACTCCTTGAAGATTCCTAAGCCGTCAACCGAGTGCTCTGCCCGGAACCGGAGGTCGCGTCGCGGTACCAGTACTCGAGGGTCAGCACGTGCCACAGATGCTTGGAGAAGTCCCGCTGCCCGGCGGCGTCCTCGGCGGCCATCCGCTCCAGCGCGTCGCGGCGCAGCAGCCCCGACCCGACGAGCGCCCCGTCGTGGATCACCTCGCGCACCAGCGGTGCCAGGTCCCGGCTCATCCAGGCCCGCAGCGGGGCGCTGAACAGGCCCTTGGGCCGGTAGACGATCTCCCGGGGGAGGACCGTGGCGGCCGCCTCCTTCAGGACCGCCTTGCCCTGCCGGCCGACGATCTTGCGGTCGCCCGGCACGGCGAACGCCGCCCTGACCACCTCCACGTCCACGTACGGCACCCGCACCTCGGTCGAGGCGGCCATGCTGGAGCGGTCCGTGTACGCGAGGTTCAGCCCCGGCAGGAACATCCGGGCGTCCGCCAGGCACATCCGGTTGACGAAGTCGTCCAGCCCGTTGTCCCGGTAGACGTCCGCGTGCTCGGTCAGCACGTCGTCGACCGTCCCCGCCAGGTCCGGATCGACCAGGCCGAGCAGCTCCTCCCGGTCGTACATGGTGTAGCTGCGCCGGAACGCCGTCTCCTCCGGCAGACCGGCGAAGGACAGGAACCGCTTCGCGAACCGCACCGACCGGTACCCCCGCCGGGCCGTGGCCACCGGCAGCCGGTCCACGGCCCCGGACACACCGCGCCGCAGCGGCCCCGGGATCCGCTGGTAGCGCAGCGCCACCAGGTTGGCCAGGTGCTTGCGGTAGCCGGCGAACAGCTCGTCGGCGCCCATCCCGGAGAGCATCACCTTCACCCCGGCCTCCCGGGCCGCCGAGCAGATCAGGAAGGTGTTGATCGCCGCGGGGTCGCCGATCGGCTCGTCCAGGTGGTACGTCATCCGCGGCAGCAGGTCGAGCACGTCCGGGGCGATCTCGATCTCGTGCAGGTCCACCCCGAACCGCTCGGCGACCCGCCGGGCGTAGCGGAGGTCGTCCGGCATCGCCTCGAACTTCGCGTCCTCGGCGCGGAACCCGATCGTGTAGGCGGAGATCCCCGGCTGTTCCCGGGCGGCCAGCGCCGTCAGGTAGCTGGAGTCGAGACCGCCGGAGAGGAACGTCGCCACCGGCACGTCGGAGAGCAGGTGGCGCCGGGTCGACTCCTCGACGACGGCCGCGATGTCCGGCAGCTCACCGGACCTGGCCCGCTCCCGGCCCTCGGCCGCGACGTCCTTCAGGTGCCAGAACCGGCCGCGCTCCGTCCGGCCGTCCGGCCGGCAGCGCAGCCAGCTGCCCGGCGGCAGTTTCTCCGCCTCGCGGAACGCGCACCGCGAGTCCGGCACCCAGTAGTACAGCAGCGAGGCCACCAGCGCCCCGTGGTCCACCTCCAGCGACCCGCCGGTGGCCGCGGCGAGCGCCTTCAGCTCGGACGCGAACACCAGCCCCTCGCCCCGCCGGAGCAGGAACAGCGGCTTGATGCCGAGCTGGTCGCGGACGAGCACCAGCTCACCGGTCCGCTCGTCGAAGACGCCGAACGCGAACATGCCGCGCAGCCGGGGCAGGCAGTCCGTGCCCCAGCGACGCCAGGCCTCCAGCAGCACCTCGGTGTCCGAGGTGCCCCGGAACCGCACCCCGGCGGACTCCAGTTCGGCCCGCAGCACGGGCGCGTTGTACAGCTCCCCGTTGTACGTCAGGACCAGGCCGTCCTTCGCCATCGGCTGGGCGCCGGTGTCGGACAGGTCGATGATGGACAGCCGGCGGTGCCCGAGGTGCACCTCGCCGTCCCCCGCGGCGTGGCTGTACCGGCCCGCCCCGTCCGGGCCGCGGTGGGCGAGGGTGTCGGTCAGCCGGTCGGTCACGGCCTTCCCGTCCGGCCACCGGTACGTGCCTGCGATGCCACACATGTCCTACCTCGCCTCCTGGTCGGTCTCCGGGACCCGGGCGGCCCACTTCGGCAGCCGGTCCGCCGGCCGGGCGGTCCCGTTGGGCCGGGCCGGCCGGTCGTTCCGGGCGCGCGGCGGGGCGTACGGCCCCTCCCACAGCGTCCCGTCGGTGCGGTCGAGCGGATCGGGGTCGACCAGCACGACACCGATCACCGGGACGCGCTGCTCGGCGAGCTGCCGCGCCACGGTGTGCAGCCAGGCCGCGCTGCCGTGCCCGGCCCGTACGACGAGCACCGCCCGGGCGCCGAGGTGCCGCAGGTCGGTCCACGCCGTCCCGGGCGCCACCGAGCCGACGCCGACCCGGTTCCCCTCGTACGGTCCCTCCGCGTCCGTCCCGGCGACGGCCACGGCGGGGTCGCCGGGCTTCGCGCGGCGCCCGGCCCGCCGCGGGCGCGGCAGGCCGTCGACGACGGCCGCCGGCCGCCCCTCCGTGCCGAGCGCCCGGGCCAGGTCCACGGCGATCTCACCCGCCTTGCGGGCACAGCCCAGTTCGAGCACGGACACCGGCTCGGGGGAGTCCCGCACGATGCGGGCCAGGGTGGTCGTGAGCCGGTCACGGGTCGTCCGCGTGCCGCGCCGCCGCCACGGGCTGCCCGACCTGCGGGGCAGCTCCGCGATGACCGAGGCACCGAGGTGCGCCGCGACGTCCCGGCGCAGCACGGGGCGGTCCGCCACCACCGTGCCGACGGCGGACACCGCGAGCCCGAGGACCAGGCCGAGGACGAGTCCGATGGCGGCGTGCGTGGCGGTGTCCCTGGCGGGGGAGCGCCGCACCGCGCGCGGCGCGTCGACGATCTGGGTGCCGGCGACGAGCCGGGGGGTGCCGAGCCGCGCCTCGGCGGCACGCCGGTCGAACTCGGCTGCCCGTGAGGTGAGTTCGGCCCGGCGGGAGAAGAGCGACTCCATGGTGGCCGAGGCCTTCGCCCCGGTGTCCGGCGATCCTTCCCCGATCTCCTTGTTGACCTGGGCGAGTTCGGCCCGCAGGCGGTCCCGCTGTGCCAGCAGGGTCTTGGCCTCGGCGGCGGAGGACTCCTGGATCCGCCGGACGTGGTCGGCCACGAAGGCGTCGGCCAGGGCCCGGGCGCGGGCCACCGCGTCCGCGTCGCTCTCGCCCGACACGTCGATCTGCAGCAGGTTGTTGGTCAGGCCGGTGCCGGTGTAGTCCTCCATGAAGTCCGCCGGCTTCTGCGCGGACTTCAGGGTCTCCAGGGCCTTGCCGGCGATCCGGGTGGTGTGGAGCAGCGCCGCGTCGGTGCGGATCAGCGTGCCCGGGTCGTTCGGCTGGTCCTCCTGGTGCGCGACCAGCACCTTGGTCACCGCGGTGGGCGGCGTGGGCAGCAGCACCGCCAGCGCCGTGCCGATGACCAGCCCGAGCAGCGCCGCGGAGCACCACAGGCGCCGTCGCCGCCAGACGGCCACCACCAGGGAATGCAGGTCCAGCAGCGGAGCGGCGGCCGGCGACTCCGTGGTCGTACTCGTCGTCACCCTGAACTTCCCGTCGCGTCGGTGCCGGCGAGCACCGGCTTGGCTCCATGCCGAGAACGGCCCCCGGTACGGGCCGCACGGGCCCGTACCGGCTCGGCGAGGACGGTGCCGACGAGTGCGTGACCGGCGTCCGCACAGGCTTCGGCGATGCCGGAGAGTTCCTCCGCCGTCCAGCTGCCCGCGCTGAGCACGACCAGGGCACCGGCCTCGTCCGCGCGGTCGGGCACCGTCGGCCGGGGCACCGCCACCCGGACCACCCGCAGCGCGGGGTCCGCGTCGTCCGCGGCCGGTTCGTCCCCGGCCGCGGTGAGCACGAGCTGCCCGGCGGCCCGGCGCGCCAGCTCGTCGCCGTCCGGGACGACGACCAGCAGCCGCATCCGGCCGGGTGCCCGGTCCCGCAGGCGGGCGTACACCCGCCGGTACCGCAGCTCCTGGCCGGTCTCGTCGGCCGAGGCCCGCGGGGCGGGCGCGTTCCACCGGCCCTCGACGCCCAGCAGCCGGCGGATCCGGGCCCGCGGGCCGGGCGCCTCCGGCCGGTACGCGGCCCCGTCGACCGGCACGTCGACGGTGCCCAGCAGGGCCGAGCGCAGCGCGGCGGCCATCTCCGGGCCGGTGCGCAGCCGCCGGCTGGTCCGGGCCGCGGTCAGATGCCCGATGACCGCCACCAGGACGAACAGCACGGCCCCGGCGGCGACCAGGTGGACGGTCGTGGGGGGTGCCTCGGCGGTCGGCCGCGGCGCCGGTCCCATCACGACCATGCCGGCCCGGTCGGTCGCCGGGTCGGCCTGCTCCAGCTTGTCGGCGGCCTCCTGCAGCGCGGTGCGCAGCTTGGTGAGCTCGGTCCGGGCCTGCACGCTCTCGACGGTCCGCCCCGGGTCGGTGGCGTTGGACAGCTCGGTGATGCGCCGGGCGGCCTGGGCCACCATCTCCCGGAGTTCCTCGGGACGGCCCGCCGCGTCGGGGTCGGCGTTGTCGCCCATGACCCGCGCGGCGAACGTGACGAACTGCCGGGCCACCTGGTCGGCGAGCCGCTGGGCCCGCTCCGGCGTCTCGGCCGTACCGGAGATCTTGATGATGTTCCCTTCGGAGGCCTGGGCGGCGACCTGCTCCCGCAGTTCGTCGCCGTCGACCCCCTCCCAGCCGAGCGCGGCCGCCGCGCGGTCGACCACGACCGAACTGGTCGCGATCTGCGCCTGGGTCAGCAGCTCACGCTCCTGCCAGGCCCCCGGCAGCAGGATCGACGCCGAGGTCGTGTAGCGCGGCGGGAAGAGCAGGGAGGTGCCGTAGCCGACGAGCGCACCCACCAGGGCGAGGACGGTGAGCAGCCGCCGGCGCCGGCGGAGGATCCGGCCGATCGTGACCAGCCGTATGGTGTCGTCGCTCAACGGCCCGGACTCCTCCTTGCCCGGTCCGGGTCGCCCGCCCGACGGGGGCTGCGGTCACGGCAGGCCGCGGCGTACGCGGCGAGCAGGGACGCCTGGGAGTTCGGCCAGGAGAGCGGTCCGCCGATCCGCTCCTGGCCGATCTTGCCCATCCGGGCCCGGCCATCCGGATCGTCCAGCAGTTGCGCGATGAGCCGGGCGAACTCGGCCTCGTCGTTGGCGGGGGCGTAGACCGCGGCGTCGCCGGCGGAGACCCGCGCCTCCTTGAGGTCGAACGAGACGATGGGCCGGCCCATCACCATGTACTCCAGCACCTTGTTCATGGTCGACACGTCGTTGAGCGGGTTGCGCGGGTCGGGCGAGAGGCACACGTCCGCGGTGGACAGGTAGCGGGCCAGGTCGGCGTCCGGGATACGGCCGGTGAACTGCACCTGCTCCGAGAGACCGAGCCGCCGGGACAGCTCCACCATCGCGTCGAAGGTGTCGCCGCCGCCGACGAACACCGCGTGCCAGTCGGTCCTGCCCTGCTCGTCGCGCAGCTTCGCCAGGGCCCGCAGCGCGTAGTCGACCCCGTCCTGGGGACCCATCACACCGAGGTAGCACAGCAGATGGGGCTTGCCGCGCTTCAGCTCCGGCTCGGGCGGCACCGGCTGGAACCGCCCGGTGTCGGGCGCACTGCGCACCACGAACACGTCCTCCGGCCGCTGCCGGCCGCGGCCCAGCGCCACGTCCCGGTAGCTCTCGTTGGTGGCCAGCACGACGTCCGCCGTCCGGTACGTGAGCCGCTCCAGGGCGCAGACGGCGCGGTAGAGGAAGTCCTTGCCGCGGTTGAACCGGGAGAGGTACAGCTCGGGTACGAGGTCGTGCTGGTCGAAGACGAACCGGGCGCCGCGCCGCTTGAGCCAGAGGGCCGGCAGGAACAGCAGGTCCGGCGGGTTGCAGGCGTGCACCACGTGGACCGGCCCGACCCTGCGGGCCAGCCGGAAGGTGTGCCACAGGGCGGTGCCGTATTCCTGCGCGAAGCCTGCCGGACCGCCGGTGGCGGCGCGCAGCGGGTAGCGGTGGATCCGCACCCCGTCGATCTCCGCCTCCGGTTCGGTGTCCCGCTTCTCGCCCCGCGGGCAGATGACGTGCACCTCCCAGCCCGCGTCGCGCAGGGTGGTGCACTCCTGCCACACCCGCCGGTCGAACGGCACCGACAGGTTCTCCACCAGGACCAGCGCGCGCCGGGCGGGGCGGGCGCCGTCGGTCGGGTCACCAGGCAAGGCCCACGTACCCCCGTTCGGCCCGGCGCGTCTCGGCGTCGGGGACACGGATGAGGTCGACGATCACCGGGCCCTCGCCGTGGGGCAGCGCCGACAGGACGGCGGGGTCGCCGGTGCCGACGAGGCAGACCTCGGCGTGCGCCAGCACGTCGTCGACGGAGTCGGAGAGCAGCCCGGCGAGGTGCGGGAGCCGCGTCTCGACGTACTCGCGGTTCGCGCCGAGCAGCCGGGAGAGGTTCACGTTCGGGTCGTAGATGCGCAGGTCGTAGCCCTTGCCGAAGAGTCTTTCGGCGAGTTCGACGAGGGGGCTCTCGCGGAGGTCGTCGGTGCCGGGCTTGAAGGACAGCCCGAACAGGCCGACCCGGCGCTTGCCGGTGCGCTCGACCAGCTCGACGGCGCGCTGGAGGTGGTCGGAGTTGGACGGCAGCACGTGGGAGAGGATCGGCACCGACACGTCGGCCTGCCGCGCGGCGTGGACCAGGCTGCGCAGGTCCTTGGGCAGGCACGAGCCGCCGAAGGCGAAGCCGGGCCGCAGGTAGGCGGAGCTGATGTTGAGCTTGCGGTCGGCCAGGAACACGTCCATGAGCTGGTGCGAGTCCACGCCGAGCGCCTGGCACACGGCGCCCAGCTCGTTCGCGAAGCCGATCTTGAGGCCGTGGAAGGCGTTGTCCGCGTACTTGATCGCCTCGGCGGTGGGCACGGGCACCCGGAACACCTCGCCGGGCAGTCCCTCGTACAGCGCGGCCACGACGTCGCCGCTGGCCGGGTCGAGTTCTCCGATGACGGTCTTGGGCGGGTCGAAGAAGTCCCGCACGCTGGAGCCCTCGCGCAGGAACTCCGGGTTGACGGCGACGCCGACGTCCACGCCGGCGGTGCCGCCGGTGTACTTCTCCAGGATCGGCACCAGCAGGTTCAGGCAGGTGCCGGGGAGCATGGTGCTGCGGAACACGACGGTGTGCCGTCCGTCCCGGTCCCCGCGCTCGGCCAGCGCGGCGCCGATCTGTTCGGTGACCCGCTCCAGGTAGGTGGTGCACAGGCTGCCGTTGGGTTCCGACGGCGTGCCGACGCAGACCAGCGACACGTCGCTGCCCAGGACCGCTTCGCGGACGTCGCCGGTGGCCCGTAACGCCCCGGTCCGCACGACCTCGGCGATGAGGTCGCCGATCCGTTCTTCGACCACCGGGGCCCGGCCGGAGTTGACCAGGTCGACCTTCACCTGGCTGACGTCCACTCCGATGACCTCGTGGCCGAGGCTGGCCAGGCACGCGGCCGACACGCAGCCCACGTAACCCAGTCCCAAGACGCTTATCCGCATGACCCGTTCCTCCCCCCGGCCAGGCCCCAGTGGCCTGCCGTCCGCCAGCTGACCGGACTGCACGCTCCGCGCATCAGTAGGCCCCCTGCCCCTGAAGCACCGCACGCAAGGTCTTCCACAAGATCACCGTGTCCAGGGCGAGCGACCAGTCCTCGACGTACCTGAGGTCCAGCCGCACCGCCTCCTCCCACGGCAGGTCACTGCGGCCGCTGACCTGCCACAGCCCGGTGAGGCCGGGCTTGACCAGCAGCCGGCGCCGGATGTCCGGGCCGTAGGCGGCGGACTCCTCCGGCAGCGGGGGCCGCGGACCGACGAGCGACATCGATCCGGTGAGTACGTTGAACAGCTGCGGGAGTTCGTCCAGCGAGTACCGGCGCAGCCGTGCTCCCACCCGGGTCACCCGCGGGTCCCGGCGGAGTTTGAACAGCAGGCCCGCGCCCTCGTTGAGGTCTTCGAGCCCGGCACGGGCCCGGTCGGCTCCGGCGACCATGGTGCGGAACTTGACCATCATGAAGGGGCGGCCGTCCTTGCCGATCCTGCGCTGGCGGTAGAACACGCCGCCCCGGCTGTCGAGCGCCACGAGGAGCCCGACGAAGGCCATCACGGGCGCGAACAGCAGCAGCAGGAAGGCGGCGCCGAGCCGGTCGACGACCTCCTTGACCGCCCGGGGCCCTCCGCTGAACGTCGGCATGCTGACCCGCAGCAGCGGGATCCCGAGCACGGCGTCGACGTGCAGGCGGGGGCCGGCCACCTCCATCAGCACGGGGGCCACGACCATTTCGGCGTCGCCGCCCTCGAGGTTCCAGGCGAGTCGTCGCAGGTGCTCGGGCGTCCAGTGGGGGTCGGGGGTGACGGCGACGACCCGGTAGCCGTCGCGGTGCACGTGGCCGGCGACGTCCGTCAGCCGGCCGACGACCGGCACGCCGTCGAGGCGGTCACCGTCGGTGCCGAGCCCGTCCGGGGTGCAGACGGCGTCGATCCGCCAGCCGAGGTGCGGGTACTTGCGCACCCGGGTGATCAGGTCGTGCACGGTGGCCGGGCTGCCGGCGGCGAGTACGGGTCTCAGGCACCGGCCTTCCTGACGCTGCCTGTGCAGCCGGAGGCGCAGTACGTACCGCGTGGTCATGGTGACGAGTGCGAGCGCGGGGATCGCGACGAACACCCAGAGCTTGATGGGGCGTGAGGTGAGGGCGATCCCGCCGAGTGCCAGCAGGACGGCGGTGGTGAAGAGGGAGCGGCCCAGCCGGCGGAACTCCTCGGCGCCCTGGCCGAGTACGGCCGGCGCCCACGAGCGGCCCACCGCGAGCGCTCCCAGCAGCAGGAGCTCGGTGGCGACCGCGAGGGTTCCCCACTGCTCGTGCCAGTGGGTGGCCTCCCGGTCTCCCAGGGAGGCGCCGATGGCGGCCACCACCAGGGCGGTGGCCAGGGTGTCGCCGACCACGACGGTCCGGCGGTACTGCTGTTCCCAGTCGCTCGCGGGCCGGTTGTATGTCCCGTTCCCCAGCCGCCCGCGCGCAGCCGGAAACGGGCTGGCTAATTCCCTCTGCTGCACAGGACCCCCCCAGGTCGCCAGTGCTCCGGCGGTGTCGCCTCGCACTGTTTCTCGCACGGGAGATCCCCACCTCCCGCGAATGGCATACCGGCTATTGCAGCTATTGCGGCCCTACGTGAAACCCATCCGAGCGGCAGCGGACCCGCATGTTCTACCAGAGTCCCGTCGGACCAGGGAACCCGGTGAATTCCGGATGCTCCCGTGCGCCCCCCTCGGGCCCCCGGGATGATCGTCAAGAGATGGTCGGCTCGTCTCCAGGCGTCTGAAGCAGTGGTCAATCTAGACCATCGCGGCCCGTCTGGAGAGTGAATGTGTGCAACTTGCGGTCAAGTTGCGAAGACTGATCCACAAACCGGTTCCCGGTGCGGGTGCCGTGACCGGGGTGACAGGCCATGTGACCTGTGACGAAGGGGATTTGAGAGGGCCGCCGGACCGTCCCCCGGGGGCGGCCGGAACGGCCCGCCGCCGGCGCCGCGGACGGCTTCCGGGGCCCCGCCGGCCCCTGTTGAGCGGTCGCCGCGGGTGAACGCTCCGGCGTGCGCGCCCCCGTGCGCCCGCCGGGGCGCCGGGTGCTCCGCCGGCGCGGCGCGGCCCCGTCCGGACGGGGCCGCCGAGCGGGGCCGGAAGCCGGAATCCGACTCCCGGCGACGGCCCCTGTTCCGTATCACCGGAATTCATTCGAGGGGAATGCGGCAGGGCCTGCGTCGCCCCCGCGTGACGGCCCCGGCGCTCGGGTCGCCGGGGATTCCGGAGCGTGTACGGGGGGTAAAGCCTCGGTAATTCATCCGGCCGGAAATTCGGGCTGTTTACCGCGCGTCCAGGACCCCCTCCGGGAAAGGGCCGCACGGCCGAATTCCGCGATGCGTGGTGAAGCGGCCGCCCTTTCGCCACTCCGCCCCGCCCCCACCCCCGGGGAGCGCCGGGCCGCCGACGGGGCCCCCTCCGCGCCGCCCCCACGAGGGCCCGCACCCGACCTGGCCCCGCGGCCGACCGGCGTGCGGAGCGCCGAGCACCTGACCGCCCGCCTGCGCCCCACGCCCGTGGGCTCCAGGTGAGCGCGTCGGCCCCGAGCGCCCCCGCCGTGCAGGTGCCGGTCGTGCGAGCCCCGGCCCCGGCGCGTCCTCCGGCCCCGGCCGGTCCCGCGGCCCCGCCCCGAACCCCGCGCCCGGCCCCGCCCGGCGCTCAGAACGGCGGGGCCGGCCGGATGTCGAACAGGTCCCGGGTGCCCGTCAGGTCCAGCAGCCGCAGGAACTGGTCCATCGGCGCCGCGAGGGACAGCCGGTGGCCGTTCCGGGAGGCGGCGGTGCGGGCGCGGAGGAGGGAGTGCAGGCCGGCGGAGTCGCAGAAGGTGAGGTGGCGCAGGTCGACCACCACCTCGGCGGCCCCGCCCGGGTCCCGGGCCAGCGCCGTGAGGAGCCGGCGGTGGAAGTCCGCGGCGCGCTCGATGTCCATCTCGCCGTGCGGCCGCAGCACCGTCGTGCCGTCCCGGGCCTCGACCTCGATCCGGGCGCCACCGCCTTCGTCGCAGCTGTTCACCTCGGATCAGGCGGTGCGGCCGGGGGCGAGTTCGATCTGCCCGAACAGCAGGGCGTAGCCCCCGGGGAGGGCGCGCAGGATGCGGGCCAGCAGCTCGGGACCGGCCAGCCGGGCGACGACGGACAGCACGGCGCCGGTGTCCCAGCGGGCGGCGGCCGGGCTGGTCCCGGTGCGGGCGGCGAGGTCCTTCACGAAGCCCCAGCCGGTCAGTTCGTCGAGCTCGGGCGGCTGGGCGGTGAAGGCCAGGGCGGCCTCGGCGGGCAGCCGGGCGGCCAGTTCCACCCGCTCCTCACCGGTCAGGCGGCGGCCCAGCGCGCCCAGGACCTGCCGGACGGACTCGGCGGCGCGCGGGGCGTCGGGGTACGCCCCTTCGTACCGCACGGCCTCCAGCAGCTGCTCGTAGGTCATCGCCGGCGCCGTCCGGCGGAGTTCGGCCTGGTCGAACATGGTTCTTCGCTTTCGTGTCAGGAAGGGAAGAGCTGTCGTTGCCCGAAGCGGTGCCGTGCGGTCCGGGCCGGACGGCGGGGGATGCCGGTGCGCTGCGGACAGCACCGTTGTAACATGTCATCGAAACGATGACAATTGGATCCGGCATCCACCGGATGACGCGCCCGGGGGCCGCCGACACGGTCCGCGGCCGAACCGGCGCCCCCGGCCCGTCACCGTGCCGGCCCACGACGCACCGGAGGCCCCGTGACCCCGTCCCGCCCGTCCGACGACGCCAGATCGCCCGGCCCGCCCGCGTCCTTCCTCGCCGCGGTCGCGGCGCTGGGCGCCATCGACCGGGCCCTGGAGGGCGCCCACGGGCGGGGCGCCGACACTCCGGAGGACCCGGAGGCGGCCCTGGCCGCGCTGCTGCTCCTGAGAGAGGTCCGGGAGCGGCTGGCCGGCTGGGAGTCGGGGCTCATCGAGACGGCCCGGGCCGCCGGCGCGAGCTGGGCCGAGCTGGCCGGTCCGCTCGGCGTGGCCAGCCGCCAGGCCGCCGAGCGGCGCTACCTGCGGCTGCGTCCGGGCGCCGAGGGCGCCACCGGTGAGCAGAAGGTCCAGGCCACTCGCGACTACCGCGCCGCGCAGCGCACCGTGAACGCCTGGGCCCGCGACCACGCCGCCGACCTGCGTCAGCTGGCCGGTCTGGTCACCGCCCTGACGGCCGTCGACGACTCCGGCCGGGCCTCGCTCGGGGAGGTCAGGGAGGCCCTCTCGGCCAGCGACCCCGCCGCCCTGGTCGACCCCCTCGCCGCCGCCGAGCCCCACGTACGCACCGGCGACCCGGCGCTCGCGGACCGGATCGGCAGCATGGTCCGGCAGACGCACCGGCTCCGCCGGGACAGCGACCAGCGGCGCCGCGCCGGTACGGACGGACCGGACGGCGCCTGAGGCGACGGGTGGTGCGGACGCGGCGCGTCCGGCCGCATGCCCGGGCCGGTGCGGGGCATGAGCGGAGCGATCCGTTCCGGCTACACGAACAGGAGGCGGCGATGGACGGGATCGTCATGCTGCGGGAAGACCACAAGACGGTCGAGAAGCTGTTCAAGCGGTTCGAGAAGACCGGCGACGAGGACGTCGACGAGCGCCGCGAGATCACCGACGAGGTGATCGGGGAGCTCACCGTCCACGCCTGGATCGAGGAGCAGGTCTTCTACCCGGCCGCGCGGGAGGCCGCTCCCGACACCACCGACCACGTGCTGGAGAGCGTGGAGGAGCACCACGCGGCGGTCTGGATGCTCTCCGAGCTCAAGGACATGGACGCGGCCGACGAGCGGTTCAAGGCCAAGATGACCGTCCTGATGGAGAACGTCCGGCACCACGTCCAGGAGGAAGAGGACGACTGGTTCCCCGAGGTGCGCAAGGCCATGGGACGCAACCGGCTCGTCGAACTCGGCGAGCGGATGGAGGAGGCCAAGGGGGAGGCGCCGCGCGACCCCCTGGAGATCCCCAGCGCCCGGGACGACGTCGTCGGCGACGACGGCACCACGCGGGACGAGGACTCCGCCCGCGACGGGGAATCCACCCGGGACGAGACCTCCGCGCGTGGCGAGGACGCCGACGAACGGGACGGGTCGGAGGACCTGGAGGAGGCCCCCGCCGCCCGGGCCGCCTGAGCCCGCCGCCCCTCGCCGCCGGTCCGGAGCCCAGGCCCGGACCGGCGGCCGCGGCACGTCCGGGCGAAGATTTCGATTCGGTAACGGACCCGCGGCCGAAAGTGGTTCGGATCTGGAGCGTTTTTCCCAACTCGCTTTTCATTCAACATGATTGAGTGAACATCAGGTGTAATCGAAAGGTAACGTTCAGGTATCCCAGCGCCGGTTGCCCTTTGTCTGAATTCTCCCGTGCCTCCCTCTGGCACCCTTTCGCCAACTCCCTCATCGAAACCAGGATCTTCGAGGTACTGAAGTGAGCGAAAGACGTCGCCGCGGGCGCGGAACCAGAGGGCTCACGGCCGCCCTCGTGCTGGCGCTGGCGGGTGCCGGCGCGGGCATCGGACTGGTGGTCACACCACGGGCCTCCGCGGTCACCCCGCCGGTCTCCTTCACCGCCGACAGCCTGCCCACCTGGCAGACCAACGGCATCGTGTGGGCCCTGACCCAGGTGAACGGAACGGTGTTCGCCGGCGGGACCTTCTCCGAGCTCCGGCCGCCGGCCGGTGCGGCCGGCACCCCGCGCGCGGCGGTGAACTTCGCCGCCCTGAACGCCGCGACGGGCGCTCCCACCTCGTGCCGGCTGTCCTTCACGGCCACCAGCGGCACCGCCACCGTGCGCTCCCTCGTCGTCTCCAGGGACAAGAAGACCCTGTACGCGGGTGGCCGGTTCGGCGCCGTGAACGGCGTGAAGGTATCCAACGTGGCCGCGATCGACATAGCCGGCTGCGCCCCGAAGTCGGCCTTCCACCCGAGCTTCTCGGCCACCGTGCGCGCCCTCGCGGTCTCGGACACCACCCTGTACGCCGCCGGCGACTTCAGCACCGTCCAGGGCCAGACCCGCCGCAAGTTCGCCGCGGTCAACGCCTCCACCGGCGCGCTCCGCGCGTTCACCGCGAACGCCGACGAGTCCGGCCGGGCCGTCGAGCTCACCCCGGACGGCAGGAACGTGCTGCTCGGCGGCGACTTCTTCACCGTCAACAACAGCTCCAGCCACGCCCTGGCCGTGGTCGACGCGGTCTCCGGCACGGTCCGCAAGACGTACAACAGCTTCCACCGCCTCTCCGTCGTCATGGACATCGCCACCGACGCGACCGGCTTCTACACCGGCAACCAGGGCAACGGCGGCGGCGTCTTCGACGGGCGCGCGGCCTTCGACCTGGACGGCTTCGGCGAGCGCTGGCGCGACCGCTGCCTCGGCGCCACCCAGAACGTGCTGCCGTACGGCGGGGCGCTCTACATCGCCTCCCACGCGCACAACTGCGCCACGGAGGGCGAGTTCCCGGACGACGGCAAGCGGCGCTACCTGATGGCGCAGCCCACGGCCCACAAGGGCGCCGAGCCCGCTCCGGTGGACGGCTTCGTGCCCGGCCCGCGCAAGCTCGGCTGGTTCCCCGCCGTCAACGGCGGCATCGGCGAGGGCGTCGGGCCCCGGGTGATGACCGTCGCCGCCAAGGACGGCACCGCGTACCTGTGGGTCGGCGGCGAGTTCACCACCGTCAACACCAAGCCCCAGCAGGGTCTGACCCGCTACGCCTCCACCGGCGACGTCGGCAACCCGACCACCCCGGTCGCCAGTGCCGCCGGCGTCGCCCCGGGCGAGGTGCAGGTGCGCTGGCGCACCAGCTTCGACGCCGACGACAGCAGGCTGACGTACCGGATCTACCGCAACGGCGGCAGCACCCCGGTCCACACGATGACCGCCGACTCCCTGGAGTTCGAGCGGCGCCAGGCCTCCTGGACCGACACGGCGGTCACCGCCGGCACCACGTACACCTACCGGGTCACCGCCACCGACGGCGCGGGCAACACGAGCGCCAAGTCGGCCACCGCCTCGGTGACCGTGCCGGTCACCGCCCCGTCCTACCCGGACCGGGTCCGCGCCGACGGCGCGGAGCTGTACTGGCGCTACGACGACACCGTCAGCCCGTACGTGGCCGACTCCTCCAGGGCCGGCAACACCGGCGGCCTCCAGGTCGGCGGCCCGGCCCTGCGCCAGGCGCCCGGCGCGGTGAACGGCACCAGCACGGCCATCGGCTTCAACGGCTCGGGCCAGCAGGTCTACAGCGACCACCGCCAGACGGTGGGCAGCGCGTACAGCCTCGAAACGTGGTTCAGGACCGGCAGCACCCGCGGCGGCAAGCTGATCGGCTTCGGCAGCCACACGACGTGGAACAGCAGCCAGTACGACAAGCAGCTCTACCTGACCGACGGCGGCCGCGTCGTGTTCGGCGTCTACCCGGGCTCGGTCCAGGTCATCGCCTCGCCGTGGCAGGAGGCGTACAACGACAACCAGTGGCACCACGTCGTGGCGACGCAGGGCCCGTCCGGCACGGCGCTGTACGTCGACGGCAAGCTCAAGGCCACCTCCGGCGTCACCGGCCACGGGGAGTTCACGGGCTACTGGCACGTCGGCGGGGACAACCTCGCCGGCTGGCCCGCGCGCCCGAGCAGCGACGCGTTCACCGGCCAGATCGACGAGACGGCCGTCTACCCGAAGGCGCTGACCGCCGCGCAGGTCTGGAACCACTACGGGCTGGCGTCGGTCTCCTGATCCGGGCCGCCCGACGAGCGCGGGGGCCGGCCCTTCCGGCCGGCCCCCGCGGCTCGTCCGGCCGTGACATGGATCACCCGCCCCCTCCGGATCACGGAAGGGTCACGACCGCTCCCGTCGGTGTGAGATGTCGGGATATGGGGATCCAGGGGCCCTTTCTCCCACTCCCGCCGAATGCCCGTCTCGCAGCGCGAGACGACCGGCGTGAAATGCCTTGTCCCAGCGGCATCTGACGTCCCGTGGGCCGTCTCACCCCTTGGTCGCCGCCGTCCTACTGCACGTCGCCGGACGCTTTTCAAGCCGGGTCCGCCGATCCGCACCCGTCGGCAACTGCCCTGACTTGCCAGCCCGTTGCGCCCCTTCCAAGAATGGCGGCCCGCTCGGCGCCCCGGCGGCCCGGGCGCTCACGCTTGGCGAACACCGAACGAGGTCATGCATGCAGAAGCACCGCAGGAAGAGCCAGTACACGAAGATCGCCATCGGCGCCGTCGCGCTCGGCGTGGTGGGCATACCCACCGCCGTCGCGGGCCTGGGCGCGGAGGAGGCGGGCGCCGTGACCCGCGCCGCCGCGACGGCCACGCGTACGGCACCCGAGGCCGGCACCGCCGCGGCCGGCGCGTCCGACGCCGCGGCCCCCGCCGCACCGGCCGCCACGAAGACGTCCACCACCACCGAGCGCGTCGTGGCGCTGGTGAACAAGGAGCGGGCCAAGGCCGGCTGCCGCGCGGTCAAGATCAACGCGAAGCTGACGAAGGCCGCCCGCAACCACAGCAAGGACATGGCGGCCCACCGCACCATGTCGCACACCGGCTCCGACGGCTCCAACCCCGGCGACCGCATCACCCGGACCGGCTACCGCTGGCGCACCTACGGCGAGAACGTCGCCTACGGCTACAGCACCCCCTCCAAGGTCATGGCCGCCTGGATGCGCAGCCCCGGCCACAAGGCGAACATCCTGAACTGCGCCTTCAAGGAGATCGGCGTCGGCGTCGCCCAGCCGGACCCCTACTGGACCCAGGTCTTCGCCACACGCCTCTGACCGGCGCGGACGCCGCCGGGGCCGGGCCCCGGCGGCACCCCGGCCCGGAGGCGGGGCACCCGTACCGAAGCGTTCCCCCGCCATCGAACATACGATGGGCGGGAGCCGGCGCGACCAGCTCGGCGCACCGGCCGGAGCACCAGGGCGGAGCACCATGCCACAGGCCACCGACGCGGCACGGACCGTCATCCTGACGGTGGACGACGATCCCGGGGTCTCCCGCGCCATCGCCCGCGACCTGCGGCGCCGCTACGGCGGCGGCTACCGGATCGTCCGGGCCGAGTCCGGCGGGTCGGCCCTGGACGCGCTGCGCGAGCTCAAGCTGCGCGGCGACCTGGTCGCCGTGATCCTGGCCGACTACCGCATGCCCCAGATGAACGGCATCGAGTTCCTCGAACAGGCCATCGAGGTGTACCCGGGGGCGCGGCGCGTCCTGCTGACCGCCTACGCCGACACCAACGCCGCCATCGACGCGATCAACGTGGTCGACCTCGACCACTACCTCCTCAAACCCTGGGACCCCCCGGAGGAGAAGCTCTACCCCGTCGTGGACGACCTGCTCACCGCCTGGCGCTCCAGCGACCACCGGCCGGTACCCGCCACCAAGGTGGTCGGGCACCGCTGGTCCGCCCACTCCTCGCACGTACGGGAGTTCCTGGCCCGCAACCAGGTGCCGTACCGCTGGTACTCCTCCGACGAGCCCGAGGGCAGACGGCTGCTGGCCGCGGCCGGCGCCGACGGCCACCGGCTCCCCCTGGTGGTCACACCGGACGGCACCGCACTGATCGAGCCCGAGACCCCCGAACTCGCCGCCCGCGTCGGACTCGCGACGACCCCGGCAGCCGAGTTCTACGACCTCGTCGTCATCGGCGGCGGCCCGGCCGGCCTCGGGGCCGCCGTCTACGGAGCCTCCGAAGGACTGCGCACCGTCCTGGTCGAGCGGTCGGCGACCGGCGGCCAGGCCGGCCAGAGCTCCCGCATCGAGAACTACCTCGGCTTCCCGGACGGCGTCTCCGGAGCCCAGCTCACCGACCGGGCCCGCCGCCAGGCGACCCGCTTCGGCGCCGAGATCCTCACCGCCCGCGAGGTCACCGGCCTGGAGGCGCACGGCGCCGCCCGCGTCGTCCGCTTCGCCGACGGCTCGGCCGTAGCCGCGCACAGCGTGATCCTGGCGACCGGGGTCTCGTACCGGCAGCTCACCGTCCCGGGCTGCGACGACCTGACCGGCCGGGGCGTGTACTACGGCTCCTCCCTCACCGAGGCCTCGTCCTGCGAGGGCGAGGATGTGTACGTCGTCGGGGGCGCCAACTCCGCCGGACAGGCCGCGGTGTACCTCGCGCGCGGCGCCAAGTCCGTGACGCTGCTGGTGCGCGGCGCGTCCCTGACGGCATCGATGTCGCACTACCTCGTCCAGCAGATCGAGGAGGCGCCGAACATCACCGTCCGGCCCCGGACCGTCGTGGCGGAGGCCCACGGCACCGACCACCTGGAACGGCTGACCCTGCGGGACGCCGTCACCGGAGCCGGCGAAGTGGCCGAGGCCCACTGGATGTTCGTCTTCATCGGCGCCGCCCCGCTGACCGGCTGGCTGGAGGGCACCGTCCTCCGGGACGAGAACGGCTTCATCCTCGCCGGCCCCGACCTCACCCCGGACGGCCGCCCGCCCGCGACCTGGGAGCTGGACCGGCCCCCCTACCACCTGGAGACCAGCCTCCCCGGCGTCTTCGTGGCCGGCGACGCCCGCGCCCGGTCCGCCAAGCGCGTGGCCTCCGCCGTCGGCGAGGGCGCCATGGCCGTGATGCTCGTCCACCGCTACCTGGAGCAGTCATGAGGACGCCGTCATGAGCACCGAGGTCACGGCCTGCGACCCGACCGAGATCGCCACCCTCTTCCTCTTCGAGGAGCTGTCCCCGGAGCAGCTGGGACGGCTGTGCGCCGAGGGCCGGGTGGAGCGCTTCGACCCCGGGCCCGTCTACACCGAGGGCGAACCGGCCACGTGCTTCTACGTGATGATCGAGGGCACCGTCGTGCTGTACCGCCGGGTGGGCGGCGACGACGTGGAGGTGAGCCGCACCTCGCAGCGCGGCGTGTACGCGGGCGCCATGCAGGCCTACCTGGGCGACCGGGTGCCCCAGACGTACGTCAACTCCATGCGGGTGACCGAGCCCACCCGCTTCTTCGTCCTCCCCGCCCAGTCGTTCGCCGACGTCATGCGCGAGTGGTTCCCGATGGCCGCGCACCTGCTGGAGGGGCTGTTCTTCGGCTCCAAGAACACCCAGCGGGCCATCGGCCAGCGCGAGCGCCTGCTGGCCCTGGGATCGCTCTCCGCCGGCCTCACCCACGAGCTCAACAACCCCGCCGCGGCCGCCGTCCGCGCCACCGCGGCGCTGCGCGAGCGGGTCGGGAAGATGCGGCACAAGCTGGCGCACATCGCGCAGGGCCCGTACTCCCGCGAGACGCTCGCCGACCTCATCGAGATCCAGGAGCGGACCGCCGAACGCGTGGCCAAGGCCCCGGTGCTGAGCCCCCTGGAGGCGTCCGACCGCGAGGACGAGCTGACCGACTGGCTCGACGACCACGGCATCCCCGAGGGCTGGCGGGTCGCGCCCACCTTCGTCCAGGCGGGCCTGGACACCGACTGGCTGGAGCAGGTCGCGGCGGCCGTGGCCGAGGACGTCCTGCCGGGCGCCGTCGGCTGGCTCAACTACACGGTGGAGACCGAACTCCTGATGGACGAGATCGAGGACTCCACCACCCGCATCTCGAACCTGGTGGACGCGGCCAAGCAGTACGCGCAGCTGGACCGCGCCCCGCACCGCGACGTCGACGTCCACGAACTCCTCGACAGCACCCTGCTGATGCTGTCCGGCAAGATCGGCCCCCGGGTGCGGGTGGTGAAGGACTACGACCGCTCGCTGCCCGAGGTGCCGGCCTACCCGGCGGAGCTCAACCAGGTGTGGACCAACCTCATCGACAACGCGGTCGCCGCCATCACGGACGGCGGCGGCGAGGGCACCCTCACGGTCCGCACGGCACGGGACGGCGACCGGCTGCTCGTGGAGTTCCGCGACACGGGGCCCGGAGTGCCCGACGACATCCGCGACCGCATCTTCGACCCCTTCTTCACCACCAAGCCGGTCGGCGAGGGCACCGGGCTCGGCCTCGACATCTCCTGGCGGATCGTGGTCAACAAGCACCGCGGCAGCCTGCACGTCGAGTCGGTGCCGGGCGACACCCGCTTCCAGGTCCTGCTGCCGCTGACCGCCCCCGGCGCCGGAGCCGAAGGCACCGGAGCAGAAGGCGCCGGAGCAGAAGACAGCGGCGCAGAAGGCACCGGAGCGGGAGACACGGGAGCAGAACGCACCGGAGCAGGAACGGAGGAGCCCGCATGACCGGTCTCGACGGCACCGGAGGAACCGACGGGACCCACCCGGCCGACGGGATCGACCCCGCCCACGGGATCGACCCGGCGGTGCCGCCCGGCGGCACCGGGTGCGGCGACTGCGACGCGCTCGGCGGCTGGTGGCTGCACCTGCGGCGGTGCGCCCGGTGCGGGCACATCGGCTGCTGCGACTTCTCGCCGGGGCAGCACGCCACCGCCCACTGGAAGGCCACCGGCCACCCGCTGGTGCAGAGCTTCGAGCCGGGCGAGGCCTGGTACTGGAACTACGACACCGGCGCGCTGTACAAGTCGGGCCCCGCGCTGGCCCCGCCCACCGAGCGCCCCACCGAACAGCCCTCCCCGGGACCGGCCGGCCGGGTCCCGCCCGACTGGCGGGACCGCCTCCACCGCTGAGCACCCGTACCCGCACCCGTACCCGCGCCGGAAGCCCACCGCCGGCTCATCCGCTGAGCACCCGGACCCGCCGGGTCCCGTCCGCGGCCTCCTCCGGTTCCGGCCCGGCCGGCGGCCAGAGCCGCAGCGCGGCCAGGGCGGCCACGGTCGCCACCGCGCCCAGGGCGACGGCCGCGGACCGGAGGCCGGCCACCGCGCCCAGCCAGCCCGCGAGCGGGTAGGTGAGCAGCCAGCAGGCGTGGGACAGCGAGAACTGGGCGGCGAACGCCGGGGCCCGGTCCTCGGGCGGCGCCGCGCGGCGGACCAGCCGGCCGGTCGGGGTCAGCACCGCCGAGCAGGCGGCCCCGAACGCCGTCCAGGTCGCCAGCAGCGCGGGCCAGCGCCAGCCGCCGCCCGCCCCGGTGGTGATCGCCACCAGGGCGGCGAAGACCGGCGGCAGCGCCAGCGCGCCGCCCAGCATGACCGCCCGCTCCGGGACCCGGTCGAGGACCCGGGGCAGCAGCAGGGCCACGGCCATCGAGCCGGCGCCGTACGCCCCGAGCGCGAGCGCGACGTCGCCGGTGCCCCGGCCCAGCCGGTCGCGGGCGTAGACGACGGTGTTGACGGTGACCATCGCGCCGGGTGCGGCGACCGCGAGGTTCAGCCACAGCAGGGCGCGCAGCCGCGGGACGGTGAAGAACAGCCGGCTGCCCGCGATGGCCCTGGCGTACCCGCCCCCCGCGGAGCCGGCCGGCGGCGCGGGCCGGGGCAGCGCGACGGAGACCACGAGGACGGCGGAGGCGAGGAAGCCGCCGACGGTGCCGAGGAAGAGCCGGTCGTAGCTCATGAAGGCGAGCAGCGCGGCGGCGAGCGCCGGGCTGAACAGGCTCTCCAGGTCGTAGGCGAGACGGGACAGGGACAGGGCCCGGGTGTAGTCGCGCTCCTCCGGCAGCACGTCCGGGATGACGGCCTGGAAGGTGGGGGTGAACGCGGCGGAGGCGGCCTGGAGGACGAAGATCAGTACGTAGACCTGCCAGACCTGGTCCACGAACGGCAGGCCGAGCGCGACCCCCGCCCGCAGCAGGTCCGAGCCGGCCATCAGGGCCCGGCGGGGGAGCCGGCCGGCGAAGGCGCCGATCAGGGGCGCGATGCCGACGTAGGCCACCATCTTGATCGCCAGCGCGGTGCCCAGGACCGACCCGGCGCGGGCGCCGGCGAGGTCGTAGGCGAGCAGGCCCAGGGCGACGGTCGCGAGACCGGTGCCGGTCAGGGCGATGACCTGGGCGGCGAACAGGCGCCGGTAGGTGCGGTGGGCCAGGACCGAGAGCATGCGCGGACATCCTTTCCGGACGGGGCGACCGTTCCAGCGTACACATCATGTGCGCATGTGTGCACATGATGTCGGGACGTCCCGGCCGGACGGCCCCGGGTCTTAGGCTGTGCCCATGCCTGCCAGCGAACCGGTCCCTCCTGCGGCCCCTGCGCACCTGCGGACCCCCGACGACGCCCGCCTCGCCGAGGCGGCCGCCGTCTTCGGCCTGCTCTCCGACGCGACCCGGCTGCACCTGCTGTGGCTGCTCGCGCAGCAGGAGTCCGACGTCGGCTCGCTGGCCGACCGCTGCACCGCCTCGCGCACCGCGGTCAGCCAGCACCTGGCCAAGCTCCGCCTGGCCGGCCTGGTCGAGACCCGCCGCGAGGGCCGGTACGTGTACTACCGCCTCCGGGACGGCCATCTGCGCCGGCTGGTCCTGGAAGCCCTCAGCCACGCCGACCACCGGATCACCGGCGAGGCGCCGCACGACTGACCGGCCCCGGGGGTTTCGGGCCCGCCCCAGCGGTGAGACGCCGGGCATGGTGCGAATCGGATACACGATGATGACCGAGCAGGCCGGCCCCCGGGACCTGGTGGAACACGTGGTCGGCGCCGAAAGGGCGGGGTTCGACTTCTCCGTCGTCTCCGACCACTACTTCCCCTGGCTCGAATCCCAGGGGCACGCGCCCTACGCGTGGAGCGTCCTCGGCGCCGCCGCACAGGCCACCGACCGGATCCCGCTCATGACGTACGTGACCTGCCCGACCTTCCGCTACCACCCCGCCGTGGTCGCGCAGAAGGCCGCCACGATGCAGCTCCTCTCCGGTGGCCGCTTCCGGCTCGGCCTCGGCTCCGGCGAGAACCTCAACGAGCACGTCGTGGGGGGGGGGGGGGCCGCCCCCCCCCCCCCGCGGGGGGGGGGGGGGGGGGGGGGCGGGGCGCAGCGCCCCCCGGGGGGCGGCGGAGGCGGGCCCCCACAACGCCCCCCCCGCCCCCCCCTGCACCC
>NZ_JBIVYX010000001.1:0-24826 GCF_044759225.1 Streptomyces sp. NPDC101132 | reverse complement strand
CCGCGGGGGGCTCCGGCCCCGCCGCCCACCTTGTCGCCGCGGGGGGGGGGCGGGGGGCGGGGGGGGGCGGCGGGGGGGCCCGCCCCCCGGGGCGGGGGGGGGGGGGGGGGGGGCCCCCCCCCCCCACGTCCGGCTGGAGATGCTGGAGGAGGCGGCCGGCATCATCCGCGCCCTGTTCGGCGGCGGACTCGTCAGCCACCACGGCAACCACTTCGACGTCGAGAACGCCAGGCTCTGGGACCTCCCCGACGAACCCCCGCCCATCGGCATCGCCGCCTCGGGACCGCGCTCGTGCGAGATCGCCGGACGCCACGGCGACCTGCTCGTGGCCATCGAGCCGGACCGCGACCTGGTGACGGCCTTCGGGGAGCACGGTGGCACCGGCAAACCGGTCGTCGGTCAGCTCGCCCTCAGCTACGACCCGGACCGGGACGCGGCCGTGGCCCGCGCCCACGACCAGTTCCGCTGGTCCGCCGCCGGCTGGGAGGTCAACGCCGAACTCCCCGGCCCGGCCGGCTTCGCCGCGGCCGCCGAGCACACCCGCCCCGAGGACGTCGCCAAGGAGATCCCCTGCGGAGACGACCCGCAGGCCTTCGTCGACGCGGTACGGCGGTACGTCGACGCCGGGTTCACCGAGATCGCGCTGGTCCAGATCGGCGGACGGCACCAGGCCCCGTTCCTGGAGTGGGCCGAGGCCGAACTCCTGCCCGCGCTCCGCGAACTCTGAGCCGCGCGACCGCCCGCGACGGAGGAGCCCTCCCGTGACCGAGACCCGCGAGCGCCGGATCCTGATCGTCCGGCACGGCAAGGCGGTGCCCAAGCACACCGCCGACGACCCCGACCGCGACCTCACCGGCCGCGGCCGCCGCGACTCCGCCCGCGCCGGGCGCTGGCTGGAGGAGTCGGGGCACCGCTTCGACCTCACCCGGTGCTCCACGGCGGTGCGCGCCCGCCGCACCTGGCAGATGATGGTTCCCCAGCTGTCCGCGCCGCCGCCCGCCTCCTATTCCGAGGAGCTGTACCACGCCGACGCCGCGTACC
Source organism: Streptomyces sp. NPDC101132 (assembly GCF_044759225.1). Classification (NCBI taxonomy): domain Bacteria; kingdom Bacillati; phylum Actinomycetota; class Actinomycetes; order Kitasatosporales; family Streptomycetaceae; genus Streptomyces; species Streptomyces sp. NPDC101132. The sequence goes on along the minus strand of NZ_JBIVYX010000001.1, from coordinate 23,785 downwards.
TCCTGGCCGTCCTGCGCGGCTCGGCCCCCGAACTGGCCGGCGTACTCCTCGTCGGCCACAATCCGGCCGTCCACGACCTGGCCGTCACCCTGTGCGGCGGCGGCCCGAAGCGGCTGCGGCGGACCCTGGAGGACGGACTGCCCACCGCCGCCGTGGTCGTGCTCACCCTGGACGGCCCGTGGGAGCGGCTCGGGCCCGGCGCGGCGCACCTCGCCGACCTGTGGACACCAGCCGGGGACTGACCCGCCGCGCACCCCCGCGGGGGGTTTCGGACGGTGCCTGGGGGAAGACGCCGGTACGGGGCTGCCGGGAGGGAGCGGCCGGAACAGGGAACGGGGGCGGCGGCACCGCATCCGACGACCGCGGGCGAGAGGAGGAGGACCGTGCGACCGCGAGCAGCCGGCGGCTTCACCTGCGAGCGGGCCCGGGACGTCACCCGGCTCGTGCTCGCCGCCCGCGGCGTCACGGGCACCGAGGCCGACGACGCGCTCCTCGTGGTGACCGAGCTGGTCTCCAACGCCCGCCGGCACGCGGGCGGCGTCACCGCCTTCCGGATCCGCTGCCTGGAGTCCAGCGCCGTGATCGAGGTCTCCGACGCCCGGCAGGACCTGCCCGTGGACCGGCCCACCCCGGCCGACGTCCCGGGCCGCTTCGGCTGGCTCATGATCAACCGGATCGCCGAACGGGTCGTGGCGGAGCCCCACGGCGCCGGGAAGACGATCACCGTGGTGCTCCCCGCGCACGGCCGCCGGTCCCGCCCGAGGCCCGCAGGCGCGGGCCGCCGCGGAGGCGGTCCGGACGGCTGACGCGTCGGGGCGGGGGTGGTGGGGCGGCCACGGAAGGGGCTAGGGTGACTTAGGTATGCCTTACCTTAGTTCTCGGGAGTTCTGGATGGGTGCACACGACGTCCTCGTGGCAGGTCCCACGTCCGCACAGCGAGCCCGGACCGTGCTGGCCGCGGCCGACTCGCTGACCGTGGTGACCGGCTCGCACGACTGCGACCTCGTCGGCGGCGGGCTGCACGGCGTCGCCGACGACGGCCGCGTGCTGCTGCGCGTGCCCGCCGACTGCCGACTGGCCGCCGAGGTCGCGCTGGCCCCGCGCGGCAGCCTGTCCGCACTGCTCAAGTTCACCGACGTCGCCCCCGTCGCCGTACGCGACCGCGTGCGGGCCCGCGTCACCCTGGCCGGCTGGCTCACCGCCACCGGCCGCACCTTCGACGACGGGGCACACGCCGAACTCCGCCTCGACGCCGCCCACGTCGACCTCGACACCGGGGACGGCCCGGCCGCGCTCGGCCTCGACGCCTTCGCCCTGGCCCGGCCGGACGACCTCGCCGCGTACGAGGCCGGCATGCTCACCCACCTCGTGGACGGGCACGGCGGCGTCGTCGCCTCCCTCGCCCGGCTCGCCGACCCGCGGCTCACGCGCGACGCCGAGCGGGTGACCCCGCTGTCCCTGGACCGCGGCGGGCTGACCCTGCGGATCGAGCACGCCGCCGCGCGGTACGACGTACGCCTGCCCTTCGCCGCCCCGGCCCGCGGCCCCGAAGAGGTCGGCGAGCGCGTGCAGGAACTCCTCGCCCGGGCCCGGGGCTGCCGCCGCCGGGCGTCCGGCCACCCCTGACGCAAGGTGCCCGACCCGGCCGTGACCCACGGGCCGCCCCGCGGCGCATGGACGGCCGCCCACCGGGCAGGTGCCCTGGAGGAACCCGGAGGTGACGGGATCATGGGATCCGGCAGCAGTCTGATCGAGGTCGTCCAGGCGGAACGTCAGCAGGAGGGAGGCACCGGCCGGCGGCGGTTCGTCATCCGGGTGACCGGTGAACTCGACATCAACCACGCGGGCGACCTGCGCGACGCCCTGCACACCCTGGTCGCCGGCGCCGAGGCACCCGCCGAGATCGTCGTCGACCTCAGCAACTCGTCGTTCTGCGACTCCTCGGGACTCAACGCCCTGCTGGACGGGCGGCTCGCCGCCCTGGAGCGCGGCCACACGGTGAGCCTGGCGGCCCCCAGCCACCAGATGCTGCGCCTCCTCGACCTGACGGGCACCATCGACCTCTTCCCGGTCGGTCCCGCCGTCGACTGAGCGGGGAGCCGGCCCGGCCGGCGGCCCGCCCCGGGGCGGCCCCGGCCGTACGCGCCTAGACTTTCAGGTGGTGGCGGCGCGAGGAGACGCCTCATGGGCACGGCATCGAACCTGGGCGCGTACACGGGCCGGCCCTCCGGCCTCATCGGGAAGCGGATCGCCGACTACCGCATCGAGCGGCTGCTCGGCCGCGGCGGGATGGCCGTCGTGTACTGCGCGAAGGACCTTCGCCTCGACCGGACCGTCGCCCTCAAGCTCATCACCCCCGACCGGGCCCGTGACGAGACCTTCCGCCGCCGCTTCACCCACGAGTCCCGGGTCGCCGCCTCCCTCGACCACCCGCACATCGTGCCGATCTTCGAGGCCGGCGAGACGGACGGCGTCCTCTACATCGCCATGCGGTACGTCCCCGGTCCCGACCTGCGCGGACTGCTGGACCGCGAGGGCCCGCTCCCGGTCACCACCGCCCTGCGCATCGCCGCCCAGGTGGCCTCCGCGCTGGACGCCGCCCACCGGCACGACCTGGTGCACCGGGACGTCAAACCGGGCAACATCCTGGTCGCCGCGGGCACCGACAGCGACCACCCCGAGCACGTCTACCTCACGGACTTCGGCCTGACCAAGAAGTCCCTCGCGCTGACCGGCTTCACCACCGCCGGCGAGTTCGTCGGCACGCTCGACTACATGGCGCCGGAACAGATCTCGGGCCGCCCCGTGGACGGCCGGTGCGACCTCTACAGCCTCGCCTGCGTCGTCTACGAGACCCTGGCCGGCGAGCCGCCCTTCCGGCGGGAGGACAGCGCGGCCCTGCTCTGGGCCCACCAGTACGACCCGCCGCCCCGCCTCACCGACAAGCGGCCGGACGTCGCGCCCGCCGCGGCCGACGTACTGGCCAGGGCCCTCGCGAAGGTGCCGGAGGACCGGTACACCTCCTGTCTGGAGTTCGTCGGGGCGATGCGGATCGCCACCGCCGACGCCGCCCCGCCCGCCGCCCCTCCCGGGCCCGCCGCGTCCCCCGAGCCCTCCCAGCCCTCCCAGGCCCCGGAGCCCCCCGGGTCCGCCGGTCCGGTACCCGAGCCCCCGGCCTGGGCGAGGCCGGTCTTCCACAGCGGAACCGGCGGTCCGTAGACCGCCGGTTCGTCCCCCCCCCGTAACGTCTCGGTCGTCCGTCCGTGCCGTCCCGCCGGGTCACAGGCCCATGGCGATGGCCATGCGGGTCATCTCGGCGGTGCTGCTGATGCCCAGCTTGGCCCGGATGCGGCGCAGGTACGCGTCGACCGTGTGCTTCGACAGGCCCATGTTGCGGGCCGTCTGCAGGTACGTGCACCCGGCGGCGATGTGGCGCAGCGCCTCCTCCTCACGCGGGGCCAGGGAGGGGACCGGGGCCTCGGCGGTGGCGGCCGGAGCGGCGGCCGGGGTCTGGGTCTGGGTCTGCGGCGCGGTGAGGGTGAGGCTCATGGGATTTCCTCCGACGAATCGGTTCGGTCATCGCTGCTCACACCCTCGGAAGCAGGGGACTTATTGCGGAATGTCGCTTTTTGTCCCTACCGAAAACTGTGCGCGCCGGAGTTCATGACCCTGTCCGCCGACTGTCACAGGCGTGTCACACGGGAACCGCCGGCCCCCGCCCCGGCGTCCCCGTGAACCCGTTCAGAACCCCACCAGCGACTGCTCGGCCCAGATCGTCTTGCCGTTCGCCGCAGGCCGCGAACCCCAGCGCTGCGCCAACTGGGCCACCAGCAGCAGACCCCGCCCGCCCTCGTCGAAGGTGCGGGCCCGCCGCATGTGCGGCGCCGTGCTGCTGCCGTCGGAGACCTCGCAGATCAGCGTCGCGTCCTCGTGAATCAGCCGCAGCTGGACCGGCGGCTTGCCGTACCGGATCGCGTTCGTGACCAGCTCGCTCACCAGCAGCTCGGTGACGAACGCGGCCTCCTCCAGCCCCCACACGGTCAGCTGGTCGGTGGCCTGCCGGCGGGCGTCCGCGACGACCGACGGATCGGACTCCAGGTCCCACACCACGACCTGGTCCTCGTGCAGCGCCCGCGTCTTCGCGACCAGCAGCGCCACGTCGTCCTCCGGCCGGTGCGTCAGCAGCGCCGTCAGGACCCGGTCGCACACGGTGTCCAGCGACGTGGCCGGCCGCGCCAGCGCCGCGAACATCGTGTCCAGCGCCTCGTCGATGTCGTGCTCCCGCGCCCCCAGCAGCCCGTCCGTGTACAGGGCCAGCACACTGCCCTCGGGCAGCTCGGCCTCCACCGTCTCGAACGGCAGACCGCCCAGCCCCAGCGGCGGCCCGGCCGGCACGTCCAGGAGGTACACCGACCCCTCGGGGGACACCACGGCCGGCGGCGGGTGGCCCGCCCGGGCGAGCGTGCAGCGCCGGGTCACCGGGTCGTAGACCACGTACAGGCAGGTCGTGCCGATGCCCCCGGACGAGTCCCGGTCCGCCTCGTCGGCCGACAGGTGGATGATCAGGTCGTCCAGGTGCGTGAGCAGCTCGTCCGGCGGCAGGTCCACGTCCGCCAGGGTCCGCACGGCGGTCCGCAGCCGCCCCATCGTCGCGGAGGCCCGGATCCCGTGGCCCACCACGTCGCCCACGACCAGCGCCACCCGGGCCCCCGACAGCGGGATCACGTCGAACCAGTCACCGCCCACCCCGGCCTCGCTCGCCGCCGGCAGGTACCGCGTGGCGATCTCCAGCGCCGACTGGTCGGGCAGCGTCTGCGGCAGCAGGCTGCGCTGGAGCGTCATCGTGCTCGTGTGCTCCCGCACCTGCCGCCGGGAGCCGTGGATCACCGCCGCCGCCCTGGCCGCGGCCCGCTCCGCCAGCCACAGGTCCTCCTGCTGGAACGGCTCCCGGTGCTGCTGGCGGCTGAACAGCACCACCCCGAGCGGAACGCCGTCCGCGCGCAGCGGCACCACCATCATCGAGTGGGTCCCGTACTCGCCGATCCACGCGGCACCGGGATCCTCGGCCATCCACCGGGTCACCGCCGTGTCCGTCGTCGCGTACACCGCGCCGCGCCCCGACGCCAGGCAGTCGGCCGGGGGCGACAGCGGCGGGTAGACCGTCGCCCCGCCGACCGGCACCCGGGACTCCGGGTTCCCCTCCAGGACCGACCGCACCGCCGTACGGCTCATCGTCACCTGGCCCGGCACGGCCGCCGCGGACGGATCCCCGCCGCGGGGCGCCGCCTCCAGCAGGTCGACGACCGCGAGGTCGGCGATCCGCGGCACGGCGAAATCGGCCAGCTCCTGCGCGGTGCGCGAGGCGTCCGTCGTCGTGCCGATGAGCGCCCCGAACCCGTCGTCCGGCAGCGCCCGCCCGGCGCCCGCCGCGGTCCGCTCGTGCGCGGTCAGGCACACCGCCCGCACCCGCCCGTCCGCGTCGCGCAGCGGGTCCAGAGAGGTCGACCAGACCTGCTCGTCGCCCCCGGCGGGCCGGACGAACGAGCTGGCGTGCTGCGCCTCGCCCGTCTCCAGCACGGCGCGGATCCGCCGCTCGGTCTCGTCGCTCGCCGGGTCGGGCGCGATCTCCGGCAGCCGCAGCCCGCGCATCTCCGCCTCCGTCAGGGACAGGGTCCGCTCCATGCCGGCGTTCGCCCGGACCAGCCGCAGGTCCTCGTCGAAGATCGCCTGGAAACAGGGGGACTGGGCGAAGGCCCACTCCGGGAGCGGCCCGTCCGGGGCCGTACGGCGGTCGGGCGCGACGGCCGACACCACGGACCACTTGGCGTTCCCGCCGGTGGACGTCCAGCGGTGCGCCAGCAGCGCCCGCTCCAGCCGGCGGCCGTCCCGGTGCCGCAGTGCGAGCGTGCCGCTCCACCGCTGCTGCCCGGCCGGCAGCCGCCGGGCCGCGCCGCCGTCCGCCTCGGCGTCGGCGTCGGCGAGCAGGCGGGCGGCGGGCTGCCCCACGACGTCGGCGGGGGAGTAGCCGAGCAGCCGGCTGGCGCCCTCGCTCCACTCGGTGACGACGCCCTGCTCGTTGATGGTGGCCCTGGCCGTGTACGCCGGCTCACGGGAGGCGTCCGTCTCCTCCGGCCGGTCGCCGGGAGGGGTGGGAACTCGCTCCATCGCCGCTCATCTCGCCCTCGGTCGTTCCTACGCCGCCGTCCCAGGGGAAACCCGCATGGCCAGGGACTCCACTGACAAGCATGATCCAGTGCCCGGAAGAGCACCAACGCAGTGCCACGCCCCCCGTCGGCCGGCACACCGACCACCGGGCCGGGCCGGGCTACGAGGCCGGGCCGGGCTGCCAGGCCGGGCTGCCGGTGCCGCGCGCCGGTGTCGCCCGCGCCGCCGGTGCGCGTACGAGCGCGAGCACCGCGTCGCCCGGGGCGGGCGCGCCTCCGGCGGCCGCCACTGGCCCTCCCGCCGTGCCCTTCGCGGCTCCACTTCCCGTCCCGGCCGCACGCTCCGTCCCGGCCCCGCTTCCCGTCCCGGTCACGCGCCAGGCCGCCGCGCGGCGGCCGCCGCCGAGCCGTGGCGGGTACAGGCCCAGCAGCGGAACCCGCCGCGGGGCGGCCCCGAAGACGCCGGTCCGGTCGGCCTTCACCGCGGCCTCCTTCAGGGCCCAGGCCGCCGCCGGGCCCTCCGGGGGGCCGGTGCCGATCAGCGCCTGTTCCGCGGGCGAGAACGCGTGGTCGCCGATCCGCCGTACGGTGTCCGCCGCGGCCGTCTCGCACAGGTCCACCCCGACCGGTCCGGGCGCGAGCGCCGCCGCGACCCGATGGGCCGTATGGCTGACGGAGAGGTGCACGGCGGCCACCGGGCGGCCGTGCAGGAGCGCGTACGGACTGCCGTCGGCCCGCGGCAGGACCTCCACCGCGTCCGCCGCGGCGCCCGTGTACGCGGCGACCAGGTGCTTGGCGAGCAGCCGGCCCGCCGTCCACTCCGCCCGCCGCCAGGCCGGCAGCGCGTCGGCCACGCGCCGCTCGGCCGGCGAGAGCGGCACCGGCCGCACGGTGCCCGGGAGCCCGGACCGCAGCGCCACGACGAGGAGGGCCCCGCCCCAGCGGTGGACCCGGCCCGGCGCGAGCGCCGGGAACCCGGGGCCCGGCGTCACGCCCGTACCCACGGCCCCGGCCGCGCCCGAGGCCGCATCCCCACCCGTGACAGCCTCCCCACCCGTGACCGCGTCCGCCCCCGTGACCGGCTGCCCAACCGTGACCGCATCCGAGAACATGGCCGCCGCCTCAGGCCGCCGGAGCGGCCGCCGACGGCCGCCGCAGCTCGTCGTCCAGCGCGGACACCGTCCGCCGGATCTGCTCCGGCGTGTGCTCGGCCGTGACGAAGAACCGCAGTCGGGCCAGGTCCTCGGGCACCGCCGGATACAGGATCGGGTTCACGCTGACACCCCGCCGGAACAGGGCCTCCGCCAGGCGCAGCGCCCGCTGTGAGTCGCCGGTGATGCAGGGCACGACCGGGGTGTCGTGGCTCTCGCCGATGTCGACGCCCGCCTCGCGCGCCAGCCGGGTGAACAGCGCCGCGTTCTCGGCGAGCCGCGCCACCCGCTCCGGCTCCGCCCGCAGCACCCGGAGCGCCGCCAACGCCGCGGCGGTGTCGGCCGGGGTCATGCCGGCGCTGTAGACGAAGCCGGGGACCGTGTACCGCAGGTACTCCACGACCGCCGCGCTCCCGGCCACGTACCCGCCGCAGCTCGCCAGGGCCTTGGACAGCGTGCCGGACCACAGTTCGACGTCGCTCCGGCCGACACCCGTGTACTCGCCGACACCGCGGCCCGTCGCGCCGATCGTCCCGACGCTGTGCGCCTCGTCGACCATCAGCAGCGCGCCGTGCCGGCGCTTGACCTCCGCCAGCGCGGTGAGGTCGGCGATGTCGCCGTCCATGCTGTACACGCCCTCGACGACGACCAGGACCCGCCGGTACTGGTGGCGGACCCGTCCGAGGAGCGCGTCGAGGGCCGCCGCGTCGTTGTGCGGGAAGGGGCGCCGGGTGGCCCCGGACAGCCGGCAGCCCTGGAGGATGCTGTCGTGGGCGAGGGCGTCGTGGACCACGAGGTCTCCGGGGCCGACGAGGTGCCCGATCACGGTGACGTTGGTGGCGTGGCCGTTGGCCAGGGTCAGCGCCGCCTCGCAGCCGAGGAAGCCGGCGAGCTCCGACTCCAGCTCCAGGTGGAGCGGCCGGCTGCCGGACAGCAGGCGGCTGGCGGACACGGAGGTGCCGTGGTGGGCTATGGCCTCCCGGGCCGCCCCGGTCACCTGCGGGTGCGCCGCCAGGCCGAGGTAGTTGTAGCCGGAGAAGGAGATCAGCCGGCGTCCGTCGACCACGGTGGTGTCGGTGAGACCGCCCTCGTGGACGAGGAAGTACGGGTTCGGCAGGCCCAGCAGATCGAGCGCGGCGAACCGTTCGGCGTGCGCCGCGACCTCGGGGAAGCTCTCGATGCGGGTGTGCTCCGGGGGCAGGGCAGTGGGTTCCTGGGCGGGCACGACGGGTTCGGGGGAGTGGTCCACGTACTCGCCGCGCTGGCCGGGGACGGGAGCGGCGGGCGCCGTGTCCGGTGCGCCGGCCGCGATGAGGGCGGCGAGGCCCCCGACGGTCGGCCGGTCGGCGGCCCGCTCGTCGAAGCTCCAGTGCGGCCACTCGCGCCGGAGGGAGGTGAACAGGTCGGTCAGCATGAGGGAGTCGAACCCGAGGTCGTCGACCAGCAGCTGGTCGCGGTGCAGGTGATCCACGGGGAAGGCGCTGATCCGGGCCACCTGGGCGAGGACCGAGTCGACGACCCCGCCGGACCGCGGCACGGCGTCCGTCCCGGCGCCGGGACCCCCGACGGACCCGGGGACCGGGGCCCCGACGACCTCGACGTCGGCCTCGGCCTCGGCTCGGGGTACGGGCGTGGCGTCCGTACGGACCTCCGGACCGGGGGCGGGAAGCGCCCCGCCGAGGCGCTTCATCAGGGCCACCTGCTGCTCGATCAGGTGCCGCAGGTCGTCCATCGGGTGGCTCTCGGGGAAGCGCATCGGATCCTCCACGGGAGGTACGGGCTGGGACACCGGGCCGACCGGCCCGCCGGCGCCGGCCACGAGAGATGCGCCGGCCGGGCCGGAGGCGTCGGTCGTGGCGGGCACGCCGACCGGGACGCCGGAATCCGCCGGGGACGTCGCGGAGGCGGAGGAGGGGGCGGGGGCGGCCGTGTTGCCCCGGGCCTTGCGGGTCTGGGAGGACGCGGTGGCGAAGGCAACGGCCGCGTCGGGCGTGGCCGGGAGCGGAGCTGTCGCAGGGGCGGCCGTGTCGGGCGTGGCCGGTGTGGGGGCCTGGCGGGGCGGGCGGGCGCCGGGGACCCAGTACGGCTGGCCGTCCAGGCGGGCCACCGGCAGGTCGACCAGGCGGCGGGCCTCCCGCGGCACCAGCGCCTGCGGGTCGACCGGTACGCCCAGGACGGCGAGCCGGGCGAGGGCCCGTACAAAGCCGTGCCCGCCGTCCGGGTCGGCCGAGGCGGCCGGGACCACGTACACGTCGTCCACGCCGGGGAGGTTGCGCCGTACCGACGTGAGCAGCGAGCCGCCCCCGTTCACCTGGACGAAGACGCGGGCGCCCGCCTCGTACGCGGTCCGGACGGCGTCGCCGAAGTGGACCGGGGCCGAGGCGTGGCGGGCCCACAGGTCGCGCAGCCGCTCCGGGTCGGTGCAGACCTGCGCGTCCACGGAGGAGACGAACGGCAGCGAGGGCCGGCCGAGGCGGCGCCCCGCGAGGTCCTCCCGCATCGACTCCTCGGCGGCGGCCAGCCGGGGCGAGTGGAAGGCGTCGGACACGTCGAGCGTCACCGTCACCACGCCCGCCTCCGCGCAGGCCCGCCGCATCGCGTCGAGTCCGTGCGGGGTGCCGCTGACCACGACCTGCCGGGGCTGGTTGAAGCAGGCGAGCCACACGTCGTCGATGCCGTCGGTGAGCCGGCGGCAGGTCTCCTTGTCGGTCTGTACGGCGAGCATGCCGCCCCGTACGCCGTCCCCGGCCCGGCGCAGCGCGGCGCCCCGGTGGACCAGCAGCCGCACGGTGTCCTCGGAGGTCAGCGCGCCGGCCGCCGCGGCGGCGGCGAACTCGCCGACGCTGTGGCCCAGGGTGAGGCCGGGGGTGACGCCGCAGTCGGCGAGGAGCCGGGTGACGGCGAGCTGGACGGTGCCGAGCAGTGGCTGGCAGACATCGGTGGCGGCGAGCCGCCGCCGCGCCGCCGCGTCGCCTTCCACGGACCCGTCGCCGGATCCGCGCCCGGCTGCCTCCGCGTGCCCGCCGCCCCGCCCGACGTTGTCGGTTCCCCGTCCGGCGCTGTCCGCCTCCCCGGCGTCAGTGGTCCTTCCGGCACTCGCGTCCTGACCGGCGTCCGCCGTCGGCGCCTCCGCGCCGGGCCCGGCCGGACCCCCGGGGAGGCCCCCGGCAGGGGTCCCGGCACGGCCACCCGCAGGGGCCCCGTACAGCAGGTCCGTGAGGTCGAGGCCGGTGTCCCGGCGGGCCACGGCGCCGAGGCGGGCGACCGAGGCACGGAAGGCCGGGAACCGGTCGTGCAGGTCCCGCAGCATGCCCGGCCGCTGGCTGCCCTGGCCGGGGAAGAGGAACGCGACCCCGCGCGCGGCCGCGGGCAGCGGCGCGTCGGCGGCGTACGCGCCGTCGCCGAGGTCGCCCCGCGCCCCGTCGGCCAGCTGGCGGCGGGCGTCCCGCAGCCGCCGCACGAAGCCGTCCGTGTCCGTGGCGACGACCGCCAGCCGCGCGGCGAGCGGCGCACGGGAGCCGAAGGTGTGGGCCAGCGCGGTGAGCGGCGGGCGCGGGCCACCGTCGAGGGCGTCCAGGACCTCGCCGATGTGCCGGTCGAGCAGCTCCGGGCTGCCGGCCGTCAGCAGCACCAGCAGCGGTCCGGGCGCGGGGGTCCGTACCGGCGGCACGCCGGCCGGCACACCGGCCGCGGGCGCTTCCTCCAGCACCACGTGGACGTTGGTGCCGCCGAACCCGAAGGAGCTGACGGCGGCGCGCCGCGGGGCGCCCGGGCTCGCCCAGGGGCGTGCGGTGTCGGCGAACCGCAGGCCGGCGGCGGAGACGCCCAGCCCGGGATCGGGACGGGTCGGGGGCTGCGGCACGATCGTTCGGTGGTGCACGACCAGCGCCGTCTTGATCAGCCCCGCGACGCCGGCCGCCGACAGGGAGTGGCCGATCAGGGCCTTGCCCGCACCCAAGTAGCACAGGGCGGGGTCGTCGTCGGGGTACTCGGTGCGCAGCCGGCGCAGCGCCTCGATCTCGGCGCGGTCGCCGGTGCTCGTGCCCGTCCCGTGCGCTTCCAGGAACCCCACGGACGAGGGCGGCACCCCGGCGTCCCGGTAGGCCCGCCGCATCGCGCGGAGCTGGCCCTCGGGAGTGGGGACCAGGGGGCCGGGCGACGCGCCGTCGTTGGCGGAGCCCACACCCCGGATCACGGCGTAGACGCGGTCGCCGGCGGCCAGCGCGTCGGCCAGGGGCCGCAGGACGACGACGCCGGCGCCCTCGCCGAGCACGAAGCCGTCGGCCGCGCCGTCGAAGGGCCGGCACACCCCGGTGGGCGAGAGGGCACGCAGCTTGGAGAACCCGACCAGACCGTCCGGCGTGAGGTTGACGAACACGCCGCCGACGACCGCGATCCGGCAGTTGTCCTGACGGAGCTGGGCGACGGCCTGGTCCAGGGCCACCAGGGACCCCGAGCAGGCGGCGTCGACGGTGAAGCTGGGGCCGCCGAGGTCGAACTGCCGGCTGACGGTGCCGGCCGCCATGTTGAGGAGGCTGCCCGGCAGGGTGAACGCGTGGATCGCGCCGAGCCGGCCCGCCTCCTCCCGCAGCACGTCGAAGGCCGGCCCCCGGTCGTCGCCCGCGGTCCCGTCGACCAGGGCGACGGCCCGCAGCGGGGCGGTCATCAGGTCCTTGTAGTCGGAGACGGACACGCCGAAGAAGACCCCGGTGTTCTCGCGGTCGAAGTCGCCCCGGCCCAGCCCCGCGTCGTCCAGGGCCTCGCGGGACACGTCGAGCATCAGCCGGTGCTGCGGGTCCATGGCACGGGCCCGGGCGGGCGGCACCCCGTAGTGCAGGGCGTCGAAGCGGTCCACGTCGTCCAGGAAGGCGACCCGGTCCGTGTACGCCCCGTGGGGCGCCGACCGGTCGTCGGGCGTGTGGAACGTGCCGTGGTTCCAGCGCTCCCGCGGCACGGCGGAGAACTGCCGTTCCCCGCTCAGCAGCAGCTTCCAGTACGCACGGACGTCGGGGGCGCCCGGGAATCGGCAGCCGAGCCCGGTGATGGCGATGTCGGTCATGACGGGTCTTCCTCGTCTGGGTTCAGTCCTGGACAGCCACCGTGCCCGCCGGAGGGGACGGTCCCCAGCCCCGGCTATTCGCTACTTGACAAGGCCGGGAAGAAGCGTTTCCGCCGCCTCGGCGCCGCGCGCCGCGGAGTTTTACCAAGATCGGCACCGGCCGTCAAGACACGAATTGCAGTGGCGTGACCGGACTGGCGGACCAGGGTTTATTGGAAGCACGCCCTCACCGGGGAACGGATCCCCGGAAACGAGAAGCGCAAGAATTGCCCGCCGGTCATTCCGGCGGACGGTTCACAGCCCTTTCGCCCCGAATGGAGAATTCCGATGTTCCAGCGTTTCCTGACCCGTCGTGTCGTTCTGGCCGGTTCTTCCCTCGCCCTGGTGGGCGGCGGCATCGCCCTCCCGGCGACCGCGATGGCCGCGCCGGCTCCGCAGGCGGTGGTGACCCTGGCCCCGGCGGACAGCGCCGACGGCATCGGCACCGGCGGCGACGCGAACGCCGAGAACACCACGGTCGGCGGCACCGCCACCGGCGGCGACGCCAACTCCGGCGTCGGCAGCTGCCGGGGCAAGTGCACGATCAACACGGGCAACGCCACGGGCGGCGACGCCAGCGCGGACGCCGTGAACACCGGTGACGCGACCGCGGTCGGCGGCGACGGCACCGGCACCGGCGGCACGGTGACCAAGGAGGACGTCAAGAAGCTCAAGACGGAGCTGAAGGCGCAGAAGAAGCTCAACAAGTGAGGAAACGGGCCACCGCGGGCCCGTACACAGCAGGACGCCGGAGAGGCCACGACCTCTCCGGCGTCCTGCCGCGTACGACCGACGGTCAGGCGCTGCCGCCCGTCGCCGTCGCGTCGCCGCTCACGGCGGTCGCGTCGCCGGCGTTGACGGCGTCCGCGCTGGCGTTGCCGCTCGTCGCGTCCCCGGTGACGATCGTGCACCGGCCGATGCAGGTGCCCACCCCGCCCGAGGTGGCGTTGCCGCTGGTGGCCGTGCCGCCGACCGTGGTGTTCTCCGCGTTGGCGTCACCGCTGATGGCGATGGCGTCCGCACTGCTGCTGCCGCCCTCCCCGCCGCCGCCCCCGCCGCGGCCGGCCCGCGCGCCCTGACCCGTCGCCGTCACACGGTCCACCTGGGCCAGACTCAGCACGTCCTCGCTGACCGCGGTGTTGACACTGCCGTGGCAGACCCCGGTGCAGGCGTCGGAGGCGCCGTCGCCGACCGCGGTGTTCGTGCTGTCGCCGCACAGGCCCAGGCACTCGCTGTACGCGCCGTCCCCGACCGTGGTGTTGACGCTGTCGCCGCACAGTCCGCGGCAGACGCCCGCGGCTCCGCGGCCCGTCGCGGTGTTGACGCTGCCCTGGCACAGGCCCTCGCACACGGCCGGGGCGCCGTCGCCCGCGGCGGTGCTGACGCTGCCGTGACAGGCGCCGAGGCACCCGGGTGCGTGGTCGCCGAGGTGGACCGCGGCGACGCGGGCGAGGTCGAGGCCGTACTGCGGAACCGGCGCGGCCATCGCGGTCGCCGGGAAGGCGATGCCGCCGGCCAGCGCCACGGAAGCGGCGGCAAGCACGAGACGACGGGTCCAGGAACGCTCGTTCATCGGAATTCTCCGGGGGTTCTCGGGCAAAGTGCTGCCGACGTTAGCGCCCCGGTCGTGCCCCGGGTGCGATCTGGCGGAGTGCCGCGCGGTTTCCCCCGGGTGCCCACCCGTACGGCCGAAAGGACCCGCCAGACGCCGCATCGGGCCGGGCGGCCGCGAATTCAACCAAGATCCCTTCCCGGTGTCAAGTCACGTATTCAAGTGGCGTGACGACGGGCCGCCCACAGGGTTTATTTGAAGTACGCCCTCACCGGGGAATCCCTCCCCGGAGAACAGAGGGAAAGGAATTGCCTCGAAAAGGAATTGCGGGGCGGTTCGCCACACCACCTTCTTCCGAATGGAGAATTCCCATGTTCCAGCGTTTCCTGACCCGCCGTGTCGTTCTGTCCGCTTCCTCCCTGGCCCTGGTGGGCGGCGGCATCGCCCTCCCGGCGACCGCGATGGCCGCGCCGGCTCCGCAGGCGGTGGTGACCCTGGCCCCGGCGGACAGCGCCGACGGCATCGGCACCGGCGGCGACGCCAACGCCGAGAACACCACGGTCGGCGGCACCGCCACCGGCGGAAACGCCAACTCCGGCGTCGGCGAGTGCAAGGGCAAGTGCACGATCACCACGGGCAACGCCACGGGCGGCAACGCCAGCGCCGACGCCGTGAACACCGGCGACGCGACCGCGGTCGGCGGCGACGGCACCGGCACCGGCGGCACCGTCACCAAGAAGGACATCAAGAAGGAAGTCAAGGAGCAGGTGAAGAAGAAGATCAAGAAGTAGACCGCCCCGGCACAGGACGCCGGAGGGGCCCCAGGCCCCTCCGGCGTCCTTCGCGTCCTGCGGCGAGCCCGCCTCCCCCGCCCCCGTCACCAGGCCCCGGCCACCGGCACCCCCGCGGCACGGCTGGGTAGGGTGGGGCCCGACAGCACCAGGTGCACCGCACCACCCGACCGGAACAGGGAGCAGAAGTGAGCGAGCCGGCGTCCATCGCCCTCCAGCAGGAGATCGCCCGGGACCTCCAGGTCGCCGAGACCTTCGAGGCCGAGCGGGAGATCGAGCGCCGGGTGGCCTTCCTCGCCGAGCGGCTGACCTCCTCCGGCCTGCGCTCCCTGGTGCTCGGCATCAGCGGCGGCGTCGACTCCACCACCACCGGCCGGCTCTGCCAGCTCGCCGTCGAGCGGGCCCGCGCCGCCGGGCACGAGGCGCGGTTCTACGCCATGCGCCTGCCCTACGGCGTGCAGGCGGACGAGCGCGACGCGCAGCTCGCCCTCTCCTTCATCCAGGCCGACCACGTCCTGACCGTGGACGTGAAGCCCGCCAGCGACGCCGCCCTCGACGCCGCGCTGGCCGCCGGCGTGACCTTCCGCGACGCCCACCACCAGGACTTCGTGCACGGCAACATCAAGGCCCGCCAGCGCATGATCGCCCAGTACGCGGTGGCCGGCGCCCAGAACGGCCTGGTCGTGGGCACCGACCACGCGGCCGAGGCCGTCTCCGGCTTCTTCACCAAGTTCGGCGACGGAGCGGCCGACGTGGTCCCGCTCACCGGCCTCACCAAGCGCCGGGTGCGCGCCGTGGCCGACGCCCTGGGCGCGCCCGCCGAACTGGTGTGGAAGGTCCCGACGGCCGACCTGGAGACCCTGGACCCGGGCAAGGCCGACGAGGACGCCCTCGGCGTCACGTACGACGACATCGACGACTTCCTGGAGGGGAAGCCCGTCGAGGAGCGCGCCTTCGAGACGATCGTGAACCGCTACCGCGCCACCGAGCACAAGCGACAGCTGCCGATC
The DNA here is from genome assembly GCF_044759225.1 of Streptomyces sp. NPDC101132. Classification (NCBI taxonomy): domain Bacteria; kingdom Bacillati; phylum Actinomycetota; class Actinomycetes; order Kitasatosporales; family Streptomycetaceae; genus Streptomyces; species Streptomyces sp. NPDC101132. Next base: position 8,019 of record NZ_JBIVYX010000001.1, on the reverse strand, counting down.
GCCCCCTGACCCACCCCGCGCCGTCCGGGTCCACGGCCCCACGCCCCGGCCCGGGCGGTCGGCGAAGGCGCCTGCCGGCGCACGGACCCGACGACGCGTCAACCGGCCCTGCTGTCAGGGGCGTCCGGGCGAGGCGTGGGAGCGGTCCGGCGCGGAGGCCGCCGCCGGCGCGGCCGTGGCCACCGCCGACGGCGGCCGGCCGGGCATCCCTCAGGTCAGGTCCTTGCCGAAGTGGAACGCCGTCACGGCCATCCGCTCCCGGAAGTAGAAGCGGTGCGCCTCCAGGCGCTGCGTACCCGAGTCGAGGTCCAGGAGCGTGCAGCCGGCCTCCCGGGCCCTGGCCTCCAGGTGGCCGAGGAGCGCCCGCCCCACCCCGCCCGACCGCGCCCGCTCGGCGGTCACGAGGTCGTCCACGTACAGCTTCCGGACGTCCACGGTGTTGGCGATCGTGCGCCAGCCCGCCGCCCCCACGCACGCCCCGTCCGCGTCGTACGCGGCGGTGAACCGCAGCCCCTGCGGGTGCCCCTCCTCGTACACGCTCTTCAGCAGCGCCTCCGTGAGGTGCGGCCGCAGCTCGCGCAGCACGGGCAGCAGGTCCCCGATGAGCCGGGGGTCGCCCGGCTCCAAGTCGATGATCTTCATGGGCGCACGGTACCCGCTGCCCGCCCCCGCCCGCGGCCGGCGGAATTTAACAACACCGCTCGCCGCCGTCAAGTCACGTATTGAAGTGGCGTGACCGGGTTCCCCGTTCACGGTTTATTTGAAGCACGGCCCCACCGGGGAATTCCTCCCCGGGAAACCGGAGGCCGGAGAATTTCCCCCGGCGATTGGGGGTGGTTCGAAATCTTCTTCCGAAACCGAATGGAGAATTCCGATGTTCCAGATCTCTCTGACCCGTCGCGTTGCCCTGGCCGGTTCCTCCCTCGCCCTGCTGGGCGGCGGCATCGCCCTCCCCGCGACCGCGATGGCCGCTCCCGCCCCGCAGTCGGTCGTCACCCTCGCCCCGGCGGACAGCGCCGACGGCATCGGTACCGGCGGCGACGCGAATGCCGAGAACACGACCGTCGGCGGCGAGGCCAAGGGCGGTGACGCGAACAGCGGCGTCGGCAGCTGCAAGGGCAAGTGCACCATCACCACGGGCAACGCCACCGGCGGCAACGCCAGCGCGGACGCCGTGAACACCGGCGACGCCACCGCCGTGGGCGGCGACGGCACGGGCAAGGGCGGCACGGTGAAGAACATCAAGAAGGACATCAAGGCCGAGGTGAAGAAGAAGCTCGGCAAGTGATCCAGCGGCCCGGCCGGAAGGCGCCGGAGAGGGAATTCCCTCTCCGGCGCCTTCTGCGTGCGGCGGATACCCGGGCCCCACCGGTCCGCAACCGGTCGGGTATTGTCGTCCGGTCACGGACGGCAATCGGAACGTCTGCTCAAACCAGGGGAAACAACATGACTGATCTGAACTCGCTGCGGGCAAGCCTGGCGTCGGGTGAGCACGAGTTCGCCGACACCCTGGCCTTCGTCGCCGCGCATTACGAGTACCAGCCGCAGGCCTTCCGCAACGGTGACGTGGAGAACGCCGCGGGCGAGAACGAGGGCTCCTGCAAGACGCTGGGCCTGGCCGTGCTGGAAGGCCTGAGCGACGAAGAGGCGCTGCTGGCCTTCGGCGGGCACTACCGCAAGGTGCTGGCGACGCCGGACGACACCGATCACGCCAACATCCGCAACCTCATCGCCCACGGCCTGGGCGGCGTGAGCTTCGCCGGACAGCCGCTGACCCGCAAGGCCTGACCCGCAAGGCCTGACCCGCAAGGCCTGACCGGCCGGGCCCTTGACCGGCCCGGCCCTGCCCACCACCGGAGACCCTCAGTCGCCCACGTCCCTGAGGCGCAGGTCGCCGAGGGTCTCGCGGCGGACCAGGAGACGGGCGGCCCCCTCGTGAACGGCGACGACCGGGGGCCGGCCGACCATGTTGTAGGCCGAGGCCATCGACAGGTGGTACGCCCCGGCCGCCGGGATGCCGAGCAGGTCTCCCGGACGGACGTCCCCGGGCAGTTCCACGTCCGTGGCCAGTACGTCGCCCGCCTCGCAGTGGCGCCCGACGACGGTGGCCGTGACCGGCGGGGCGGCCCCCGGGGCACGGCCGATCAGGCGGGGCGCGTAGCGGACCCCGTACAGGGCGGGCCGCGGGTTGTCGCTCATGCCCCCGTCGACCGCGACGAACACCGTGCCGCCCGTGCGCTTCACGGCCAGCACCCGGTACAGCGCGACCCCGGCGGGCCCCACCACCGCGCGGCCGGGTTCCACGCTGAGCCGCGGTACGGGCAGCCCGGCGGCGCCGCAGCGCGCGGCCAGCTCCGTACGGAGGGCCGCGGCGAGCGTCTCCGGGCCGAGGGCGGGTTCGCCGGGCCGGTAGGCGATGCCGTGGCCGCCGCCCAGGTCCAGCTCGGGCAGGGCGACGCCGTGGTCGTCCCGTATCCGCGCGAGCAGCCCGGTCATACGGCGCAGGGCGGCCAGGTAGGGCTCCGCCGAGGTGATCTGGGAGCCGATGTGGCAGTGCAGGCCGGCGAGCTCCAGCTCCGGCCGGGCCAGCACGCGGGCGACCGCGTCCTGGGCCGAACCGTCGGCCGCCGACAGCCCGAACTTCTGGCCCTCGGTACCGGTACGGATCTTCGCGTGGCCGCCGGCGGACACCCCGGGCACCACCCTGACCAGCACCTTCTGGCGGCCGCGCGGGCCGACCGCGGCGGCGATCCGGGCGATCTCCGAGGTGCTGTCCACGACGATCCGGCCGACCCCGAGCCGCACCGCGTCCGCGATGTCGGCGGGTGACTTGGCGTTGCCGTGCAGCACGGTCCGGCCGGGCGGGAAGCCCGCCGTGACGGCGAGTTCCAGCTCGCCGGCCGAGCACACGTCCAGCCCCAGGCCCTCCTCCCGGACCCAGCGGGCCATCGCGCGCGACAGGAACGCCTTGGCCGCGTACAGCACCTCGCCGTCGGGGAAGGCGGCCCGGTACGCGCGGCAGCGCGCCCGCACCTCGCCCTCGTCCAGGACGTAGGCGGGGGTGCCGAAGCGTTCCGCGACCTCCGCGAGGTCGACCCCGCCGACGGACAGGCCCCCGCGGGGGAGGGGCGCGGTGGACGCGGGCCAGACGGCGAGCGGTACGTCCGTACCGGTGCCCGGTGCCGCGATCAGGCCGGCGGTCACGAGGCGGCCCCCCGCGCGGCGACCGCGCCGCCGCGCGGCCCCGCCCCGCCCGTGCCCGGCGTCCCGCCCGTGCCCGGCGTCCCGTCCGTGCCCGGCGTCCCGCCCGGAACGGGTCGCGTGGCGGGTGCCGGTGTCACGGCGGGGGCGGTGAACGTCGGGTCGACCGTCAGCAGGAGGACGCCGAGGGGTTCGGTCATCGCGCGCAGCGCGCTCTCCGAGAGCCGGATCCAGGCCTGCCCGGCGCCGAGCGTCGCGCCGAGCCGGGCGGGGCTGGTGAAGCCCACCGCGGTCCGCTCGCCCAGCGGGGTGCGGAACACGCGTACCGCGACCTCGCGCGCACCCGGCCGGACCGGAACGCAGAGGGGTCCGGCCGGGGTCCGTTCCTCGGGGTCGGGTTCGTCGTCGTACCGGAACGTGCACATGCGGGCCTCCTCGGGGCCTGTGACGGCAGGATGGCGTCCCGGTCGCGGGGAGGCGGTGCCGGGCGCACCACCGGAACCATGCCCGCCCGCTCGCCCCCGGGTCCCGCATCCGGCCCACCCCTGACGCCACCCTGATGCCGACCCCCCGCCCGTTGACGCGCTGCTGACGCGGAGGGCGGGCGGGCCGGCCCCGGCCCCCCCGGGCCCGGCCCAGGCCCCGGACTCGGCCCAGGCCCCGGACCCGCCCCAGGCCCCGGGCCCCGTCTGGGGAAGTCGGCTGACGCCGGGAGGACGCCGCGCTCAGGCCGCGACCGTCCAGGCGAGCCTGCGGGCCTGGCGGCGGAGTTCCACCAGGGACGCGGAAGAGTGGCCGGGCTCGGACCAGTACGGGTGGGCGTAGAGGCACCGGAGCTCCTGGATCAGCCGCCGCCGCAGCGCGGTGGCGCCGGCGGTCGGGGGGAGCGCCGCGAGGGCGGCGTACGTCCGGATCACATGGATCTGGGTCAGCAGGAGGTCATCGGGGAAGGTGGTTCGCGCCATGACGGAATTAGGCCACCTGTTCGATTTCCCGCGCAAGCGGAGCCGGGGTCTCCAGCCCGGGGTACATACGTTCGGCAGCGTCTCCCCTCCACCACGACGGGCCCGCACGGTTCGCACAGCACGCCCCCGACGGCAAGGGAACACCGTCCCCCGTCCCGGGACCTTCGGGCCGGTGCCCGCGCCGCGGCGGCGCGACAGGCTGGGAGTGCGGAGGGGCGCCTCCCCCGTCTGCCCCTCCGCACGGAACCCCGCGCGAGCGCGAGCACGCGCACGGCCGCGGCACCGCACGACCGGGGGACCGCAAGAGCACAGGGCACCCGACGACCCGAAGGGCAGCACGATGACCACCCGAGGCATCACCGCAGGCGTGGACGGATCCCCGGAGAGCCTGGCCGCCGCGGAGTGGGCGGCCGACGAGGCGGTACGCCGCGGCACGAGCCTCCGGCTGCTGCACGCCTGGCGCTGGGAACCGCTGGACCTGCCGCTCGTGCAGAACCCGGAGACCGAGGCCGAGCGGGCACGAGTCCTGCTGGAAGCGGCCCTCACCCGGGTCTGCGACCGCCGGCCGGAGCTGGAGGTCACCGCCACCGTGGTGCCCGAGCACGCCGTACCGGCCCTGCTGCGCGAGTCGCGCGACGCCGAACTGCTGGTGCTCGGCAGCCGCGGCCACGGCGCGGTGCTGGGCTTCCTGCTCGGCTCGTACGGGCAGCAAGTGATCGCCGAGGCCCACTGCCCGGTGGTGTCCGTCCGCCGCCCCGGCGGCCCCGGGACCCACCTGAACCACCTGCCGGACCACGCCACGCCGGGCCGTGGGGGCCCGCACCGTGACGCCTCCGGCGGGACGGAGCCGGACGGTGTCGCGTCCGGCGCCGCGAAGCCGGACGGTGTCGCGTCCGGCGGGAAGGAGCCGGACCGCCTGGTGTCCGGCCCCGAAGGGCCGGGCCGTCGCGCGCCCGGCGGGGAGGAGTTCCGGCCCGGTGCGGACGGCGAGGTCGTGGTCGGGGTGCAGGGGGGCGCCGACGAAAGCGCCGACGTACTGCGCTTCGCCTTCGGAGCCGCCCGGGCCCGGGGCTCCCGCCTCCGCGCCGTACGGGCCTGGAGCCTGCCGCCGCTGTACGCCTACAGCCCCGGCTCCCTGGCCCTCGCCGACGAGGCCGGCGGCCTGGAACCGTACGAGCGCAAGGCGCTCGGCGCCGTCCTGGCACCCTGGCGGGAACGGTTCCCCGACGTCCAGGTGACCGAGCACGTCGAGATCGGCAGCGCGGGCCAGGTCCTGCTGTCCGCCGCCGGCCGCGCCGCACTGCTGGTCGTCGGCCGCCGGGTGCGACGCACGCCGGTCGGCCCGCGCATCGGCTCGACGGCACACGCCGCGCTCCACCACGCACACTGCCCCGTGGCCGTGGTCCCGCACCCCTGAACCGTCCCCCACCCCCCTGGCCTGGCGGGCCGCCCGCCCGGCCAGGGGGGTGGCGCGACGAGGCCGGGCGCCCAGACGGACACCCGGCCGGCCCCCCGCGGCCCCAGATCAAGAAGCCCCGGGCAGCCCCCCGGCGATCCCCGTGATCCCCGTACGCCGCTCCGCGCGCTCGGCATCGTCCCCCGCCTCCCCGGCCCCACCACCGAGGTGCCGGCTGGCGATCACCGCGGCCTGCACCCGCCGCTCCACCCCCAGCTTCGCGAACAGCCGGGAGATCACGTTCTTGACGGTCTTCTCGGCGAGGAAGAGCCGGTCGCCGATCTGGCGGTTGGTCAGCCCCTCGCTCACCATCCCCAGCACCTCCCGCTCCCGCTCGCTCAGGTGCGACAGCCCCGCGGGCACCGTCTCCTCCTCCCGCCGCCGCTCACCCCGCAGCCGCGCCATCACCCGGGCGGTCGCACCCGGGTCGAGCATCGACTTCCCGGAGGCCACCGTCCGCACCGCGGTCACCAGATCGGTCCCGCGGATCTGCTTCAGCACATAACCCGAGGCCCCCGCCATGATCGCGTCGAGCAGAGCCTCCTCGTCGTCGAACGACGTCAGCATCAGGCAGGCCAGATCAGGCATCCGGGACCGCAGCTCGCGGCAGACGGAGACACCGTCGCCGTCCTGCAGGCGCACGTCGAGCACGGCGACGTCCGGACGCAGCGCCGGCACCCGGGCCAGCGCCTGCTCGGCCGTGGCCGCCTCCCCGACCACCGTCAGGTCGGGCTCCGCCTCCAGCAGGTCGAGGACCCCCCGCCGCACCACCTCGTGGTCGTCGAGCAGGAACACCCGCACCGGGGCTGCCGCCCCGCGGGCGCCGTCGTCGTAGGTCATCCCAGCACTCCGTTCCGGCGGTGCCCCTCCCGCCTGGACGGGCACCCGACGTCATCCTGGCGGCCCCCGGGACGAACGGACAGGGCCGTACGTCCCTCTTCACCCCGCGGCCGAACAGGGACCTTCGGCCCTCCCTCCGGGCCCCAGGGGTCCTTCTCGACTCCCCCTCCCGTGCGATGGGGTGGGCAACGTCAGACCCACGAACCACCCCCGGCGCCCACCCACGGCGGCCGGGTGGCACGGCAAGGAGCTGCCATGATCACGGACCTCATCGCTCTGGAAGCCGCCGTCGACCACGACGGAGCGACCCGCATGGCGCTCTCGGGGGAACTCGACATACACACCGCGTCGCAGGTCCGCGGCCCGCTGACCCGCCACATCGCGCCCGGCGGCCCCGACCTCGTCCTCGACATCACCGACCTGACCTTCTGCGACAGCTCCGGCATCGACCTCTTCCTGGACCTGGACCGCACCTGCCGGGCCGCCGGGGCACGCCTCCGGCTCACCGGCGTACCGCAGCTGACGGCCACGGCCCTCAGACTGCTCGGCGCCGACCGGTTCCTGGCCTACCGGCCGTCGTGACGGGACCGTTCGGCCCTGGTCGCGGCGGGCGGGCCACTGCGACGCTGGCAGGGTACGGCCGCGGGGCCGGCCACCCGGGCGAGCGAAGGATGTGACCATGAACCGTACGACCAGCCGACCGGTCTGCCACCGGCCCGGGCCCCGGGGCCTGCGTGAACTCGACCGCACCGAGGCCCTGCGGCTGCTCGGCTCGGTCCAGCTCGGCCGGATCGTCTTCACCCAGCACGCGCTGCCGATGGTGCGCCCGGTCAACCACCTCATGGACGGCGACGCCATCATCGTCCGGGTCCACGGGGACGGCGCCCTCTCCTCCCTCATGACCCCGTCGGACCCCCAGGGCGTGGTGGTCGCCTACGAGGCCGACGTCATCGACCCGCGCACCCGCCTCGGCTGGAGCGTCGTCGCCACCGGCTACGCGCTGCCGGTCGCCGACCCCGAGACGGCCGACCGCTACGCGCGGACGCTCACGCCGTGGGTCGCCGAGGAAACCCACGGCACCCTCCGCATCAAGCCGGACCTGATCACCGGTTTCCGCCTGATCCCCCGAAACCCGACCACGGGCCCACCACCCCGCCCCGGCCACTGACAACACCCGACGGCGGCCCCCCGGGCGATCCTGGCCGCCTTCTGTCCCCCCGACGGACCGTGGGTCGCGCGACGGCGGGAGCGCGTAGCGATCTGTGGCGGCTTATGTCCGGCCACTACGGACCGTGGGTCGCGTGACGGCCGGAGCGCGTAGCGATCTGTGGCGGCTTATGAAGGGGCACGGACGGCCCGGATGGCGCTGAGCCGGGCGGTGGGCCTACGGACGGGGGTGCGCGCCCGCATGGGCGGGGCCGGAGGCGTGCTGGGGCACTGGGGATGCCTCCCCCTTGGTGCCGGGTGATGGCTGTGGGGGTGGGTGGTGGCTTGTGTTGCTCCGGGGCGTTTTTCGGGGGTTGTCCGCCGAGGGGTTTTGCCTTCCGGACCGGGGTG